>NZ_JBQCIJ010000045.1:0-9039 GCF_051953815.1 Pseudoxanthomonas sp.
GGCGCCAAGGAAATGGGCTTCGCCGACGCCGGCGAGGCGTGGCGGGCGGGGTACGACATGCCGCCGGCGCAGTTCGCCGCCGAGACCGACCGCCTGTGGGGCCAGGTCAAGCCGCTGTACGAGCAGCTGCACTGCTACACCCGCACCAAGCTGCAGGCCACCTACGGGGTTGAAAAAGGCCAGGTCAACGGCCTGCTGCCTGCGCACCTGATGGGCAACATGTGGCAGCAGGACTGGGGCAACCTATGGGACATGCTGGAGCCGTACAAGGGCGCCGGCAGCCTGGACATCACCGGCGCGCTGGAGAAGCAGTACCAGGCCGACTACCAGGCGGCGCTGGCCAAGGCAGGTCCGGGCCCGGGCACGGACAAGCTGTTCCAGGCCGAGCGCGAAGCGCAGCTGCAGGTCGCCAAGCAGATGACCGAGCGCGCCCAGGACTTCTACACCAGCCTGGGCATGCCCAAGCTGCCCGAGAGCTACTGGACCAAGACCCAGTTCATCAAGCCGATGGACCGCGACGTGGTCTGCCACGCCAGCGCGTGGGACATGAACATGAGCGGCGACGTGCGCACCAAGATGTGCATCAAGCCCAACGAAGAAGATTTCACCACCATCTACCACGAGCTGGGCCACGTCTATTACTACCTGGCCTACAACAAGCTGCCGCCGCTGTTCCAGACCGGCGCACACGATGGCTTCCACGAGGCCATCGGCGACACAATGGTGCTGGCGATGACGCCGGACTACCTGAAGTCGATCGGCATGGTCGGCGAACAGCAGCAGAGCAACGAAGCCCTGATCAATGCGCAGATGCGCATGGCGCTGGCGAAGGTGTCGTTCATGCCGTTCGGCCTGATGATCGATCGCTGGCGCTGGGGCGTGTTCGACGGCTCGATCAAGCCGGCCGACTACAACAAGGCCTGGTGGGAGCTGAAGGCCAAGTACCAGGGCGTGGCACCGGCCACCGCGCGTGGCGAGGACTTCTTCGATCCGGGCGCGAAGTACCACGTGCCGGGCAACACGCCGTACACGCGCTACTTCCTCTCGCATGTGCTGCAGTTCCAGTTCTACAAGGGCCTGTGCGACGCCGCCGGCTACAAGGGCCCGCTGTACAACTGCAGCTTCTATGGCAACAAGGTCGCCGGCCAGCGCTTCTGGGCGATGCTGGAGAAGGGCGCGAGCCAGCCGTGGCAGGCCACGCTGAAGGAACTGAGCGGCACCGAGAAGATGGATGCCAGCGCTGTGCTGGAATACTTCGCGCCGTTGCAGGAATGGCTGAAGCAGCAGAACGAAGGCCAGACCTGCGGTTGGCAGGCACCGCCGGCCGCCACCACCGCGGCCGCGCCCGCGGCGCCGGCGAAGGAACCGGCGAAGAAGCAGGGCTGAAATCCCCGCCAGGGAAACACGGCAAGGCCGGCGCAAGCCGGCCTTGTCCGTCATGGCGCTCCGGTTGTCGGCGCCACGGGTGTCGCCCGGCACAACGCTGATACCATTACCCGACCATGGACGAAACGGGGGAAGGCACGATGGGCAAGCGGATGCATCTGTGTGGGGGATTGTTGGCGCTGGCCTGCGTGGTCGCGCTGTCGCCGGCCTGGGCCCAGAGCGTCTCCGGCGAGACCAGTCGCACGCCGGCCGCGCCGGCCGCGCACTGGCGCACGCCCGATTTCACCGCGTTGCAGAGTGCCCGCGTGCGCTATCGCGAAATGCCCGTGCAGCGCCTGTTCGAACTGCAGAAGCGCAACGCCACGCGACAGATGAAGCCCGTGCAGGTCGGCATGGGACGTCGCCTGAGCGCCGACGGCGTCACCACCCTCGCCCAACCCGCGCTGAGCTGGCGCGCGCTGGGCGGCGGCGCGGCGGCGGCGCGCATGGACATCACCTCGCCCGATGCGCTGGCGCTGCGCGTCGGGCTGCAGGTCTCCTCCCTGCACCCGGATGTGGAGCTGCGCTTCGCCGGTTCGGACCAGCCGGGCAAGGTCGTCGCGGTGATCAGCGCGCGCGAGGCGCAGCGCCAGGTCGATGCGCAGGGGATCTACTGGACGCCGGGCACCGATGGCCAGACCCAGCTGATCGAGATCTACCGCCCCGCCCACGTCAGCGTCGCGATGGCGCGCCTCAACGCACCGCAGCTGACGCACCTGCTGGCCAACAGTCGCAGCGATTTCAAGATCCTGGAAAAGATCGGCGAATCCGAAAGCTGCAACATCGACACCGCCTGCCGCGTCGCCGAACTGGGCGATCGCTTCGTCCGCGCGAAGAACGCGGTCGCGCACATGCTGTTCATCAGCAAGGACGAGAACGGCCAGACCGGTGGCTTCATCTGCACCGGCACCCTGCTCAACGACACCGCCACCGGCACGCAGACGCCCTACTTCTATTCCGCGCACCACTGCATCAGCGACCAGGGCGTCGCGTCCACCCTCAATACTTTCTGGCGCTACGAGGCCACCAGCTGCAACAGCGGCGTCTCGCAGACGGTCACCCAGCTGACCCGCGGCGCCACCTACCTCTATTCCAGCAGCGAGACCGACGCGCTGTTGCTGCGGCTCGCCGAGCCGGCTCCGGCCGGCGCCGAGTTCAGCGGCTGGGACGCCGCCGCGCTGCCGGCGTCGAGCGCGATCATCGGCATCCACCATCCGGCGGGCGACGCGAAGAAGGTGTCCAGCGGGCAGCAACTGGTGAGCAATGATCCCACCCACAACGCGGTGGCCTGGCTGAGTGGCAGCACCCAGGGCGGCAGCAGCGGCTCGGGCCTGTTCACCCTGCACGCCGATGGATACAAGTTGCGCGGCGGCCTGCACGGTGGCGACGCCTCCTGCGCGAACAGCGGCTCGATTTCCAACACCCAGAACCGCGACTGGTATTCGCGCTTCGACGTGGCGTATCCGCATATCCAGCAATGGCTGGCGCCCACCACGCCGATCCTGATGAATGGCGCGCAGCCGCTGATTCCGGGCCAGGCCAATCCGGTTTCCGCCAACGGCACGCCGGCGGTGCCGCAGGTCAAGACCCGCACCGTGCTGAAGCGCCGCGCCGCGTACCGTCGATACGGCACTCCCTGATCGGAGCGGATGCGCTCCGCATCCCGGCAGTTCGCGGGATCGCGCGCCGGCCCACGATGTGCGCAGGACGCGTGGCGACGGCGCCCGTCGCGCGCATGACATCCGATGCCTGCGTTCTAGCGTGATGACTCGGCCGCCGGCAGGAATGCCGGTGGCTTCACGCTCCCTTCAAACAGTCGCGCGAAGGTGGCGCTCCCGTTCCGCCGGAGTGCCCGCAATGCCCACCGTCTTCGCCCACGCACTGGTTCCTCTCGCCGTCGGGCTTGGACTGGGTCGCCGGCGGATTCCGCCGCGGCTGCTGGTGGCGGGCGCGCTGGCGGCGATGCTGCCGGACGCGGATGTGGTCGCGTTCAAACTCGGCATCGCCTACGCCGATGCGCTGGGCCATCGCGGCGCCAGCCATTCCCTCGTCTTCGCGCTGGCGCTCGGCGCCGGGGCGGCCTTGTGCCACCGCCTGCTGCGCGCGAAAGCGTGGACGACCTTCCTGTTCGTCGGCCTGGCGGTGTTGTCGCACCCCCTGCTGGACATGCTGACCAACGGCGGCCTGGGCGTGGCCCTGCTGTGGCCGTGGTCGGATCAGCGCTTCTTCGCACCTTGGCAGGTGATCGAAGTTTCGCCCTTCGCGCACCGCTTCTTCAGCGCGCGCGGCGTCGAGGTGCTGTGGTCGGAGGCGCGATGGATCGGCGTGCCGGCGCTGCTGCTGTTGGCCGCGCTCGCCGCACCACGTGTGCTGTGGAAGCGGGGTCAGTCGCGATGAAGCATCCCGTTCGTCCCGTTCGCGACTGACGTCGCTCCCATACGGAGACGATGGAACGCGACCCGTGCCTCCGTAGGAGCGAGGTCAGTCGCGACGAAGAATCCCGATCACCTCGGTCGCGACTCACGTCGCTCCTGCGGGGAAATCACTCAATGCTGGGTAGGCGCCACGTCCGGTTCGGCTTCGGTCTCTCCGGCGCCGGCGCGCATGTCCGCTTCCAGCTTCTTCTCGAAATCTTCCAGGCTCAGGCCCTGCGCGGCGGCCTCGATGACGGCGGTATCGCGCAGTTCGTCCGAATAGACCAGCCGCACCGGCTGGCCGTTGGCCTCGTGCAGCGCGGCGGCGCGCTTGATCATCGCCAGCACTTCGGCGGCGCTGTCGGAACTGCCGGCGATGCGGCCGTCCATGCCCAGCACCCACACGCCGGCCTGGCGCACGACGCCGGCCAGCAGGTCGCCCTGCGGATTGCGCAGCTCGGCATGCGGCTCGATCGCCGGGGCGTTGGCGCGGGCCAGGTTGCGCGCCTTGATCACCTTGCGCTTCCTGGCGTCGCGGCGGGCCTTGGAATTCGTGGACATGGGAGTTCCTTTGTCTGAAAGCTCAGATCTGATCGGTGGGTTCCAGCGCGGCCGGTTCCTTGGGACAACTCTCGGCGCGCTTGCTCACATGGGCTTCCCAACGCCACATCGCCCAGCCGCCCAGCGTGAGCACGCCCGCGCCCAGCGCCAGCCACAGGCCGTGACGGCTCAGCAGCGCCGAGATCACGCCGGCGATGATGGTGTTGATCAGCAGGTTGCTGAAGGCCTGCAGCGACGAGGCCGCGCCACGCTGGCGCGGATACATGTCGAGGATGGCCAGGGTAAGGATCGGGAAGATCAGCGCCACGCCGAACGCCGACAGGCACATCGGCAACACCGCCCACGGAATGCCGATGGCGTCGCCGGCCCACGCGTTGTAGGCGATGTTGGCAATCGTCGACACGCCCATGCAGGCGAAGCCGATGCGGGTCAACCGGGTGCCGCTGATGCGTCCGGCCGCGCGCCCGGACACGAACGCGCCCAGGGTCATGCCGCCGATGGTGGGCAGGAACAGCCAGGCGAACTGCTGCTCGTTCAGGCCCAGCCGATCCATCACGAAAATGGGCGCCGAGGCGATGTACAGGAAGATGCCGCCGAAACTCAGCGAGCCGGCCAGCGCCAGCCGCTGGAATCGCGGATTCAGGGCGATGGCGAAGTAGTCGCGCAGCAGGTGCTTCGGCGAGACCTTCACCCGCACTTCCGGCGGATGCGTCTCCGGCAGCCATACGCCCACCGTCAGCAGCAACAGCAGCGAGAAGCCGGCCAGGAACCAGAAGATCACCGGCCACGCGCTCCAGCCCAGGATCCAGCCGCCGATGATCGGCGCGATCGCCGGGGCGATGCCGAAGATCATCGACACCTGGCTCATCAGCCGCTGCGCGTCGTCGCCGTGCAGCACGTCGCGGATCACCGCGCGGCCGACGATGAAGCCCACGCCCGCGGAGAATCCCTGCAACGCGCGGAACAGCAGCAGCGTGGCCATGTCCTGCGACAGCGCGCAGCCGATCGAGGCCAGCAGGAACACGAACAGGCCGCCCAGGATCACCTTGCGCCGGCCGAACGCGTCCGACAGCGGACCATGCACCAGGCTCATCAGCGCATAGGTCAGCAGGTACACGCTGATCACCTGCTGCATCGCCAGCTTGTCCACGCCCAGCTGCGAACCCATCGCATTGAACGCGGGGAAGATGGTGTCGATGGAGAACGGGCCGAACATCGCCAGCCCGCCCAGCAACAGGGCCAGGCGGCGGTTGGACGGCAGCTTGCGGACGCCGGTCATGGCGCGCCCCCGGCGGCGGCGGACGGATCCACCGGTGGCGAGGTCGGCGGCCCCTTCAGCTCGACCGTGTTGCCTTCCGGATCCTGCAGGTACTGGGACGGCCCCATGCCGTCGGCGCCATAGCGCTCGCCGAACTCACCCAGGTTCGCCCCGGCCGCCTGCAGGTAGGCCGCCAGCGCCTCGCGCTCGAAGGGTTCCACCCGCAGGCACAGATGATCGACATTGCGGCCGCCGGCGCCCGGCGCGGCCCCGCCCAGCCGGCCCAGCTTGCCGTCCACCGGGACCAGGTCGATCAGCGACTCCCCGGCCCGCAGTTGCAGCAGGCCCAGCTCCGGCCGGTCCCGCTCCACGGCGCAGCCCAGCACCCCGCAATAGAAGGCGCGCATGGCCGCCAGGTCGCGGACACGCAGGACCACGTGGTCCAGGCGCAGCAATCGGAAGGGGGGCGCATTCATGAACAGGGAAGCCGGCGCGGGGAGCCGGACATGGTAAGGCCAACCGGGACGATGCGGGCGGCCGCAGGCTATAATCCGCGCCGCAAGACCCAGGTGGGAGAAGCGGGGAAACCCGCTGCCGAAGGCGCAAACGCCCGTAATCGCTCAGGCCCGATACCACCCTCGCTGCAAACACTCTGGAGAGATCGGCCACGCGCCGGCGCCGAAGGGGCACGAAGCACCACCGCGACCTCGTCCGCGGCGCTTCCAAACTCTCAGGCAAAAGGACAGAGGGGCACCCACGTGCGCACTTCGCACGCCCGGCTTCATGCCTTTTCCGGATGCCCCTGCCCATGTCCCAGACTCCGTCCTCGCTTCGCGATCTCGAGCACCACGACGCTTTCATCGCCCGCCACATCGGTCCCAACGATGCCGAAATCGCGCACATGCTGCGCGTGGTCGGCCACGACTCGCTGGAGGCGATGACCGACGCCATCGTCCCGGCCAACATCAAGTCCGCCGCGCCGCTGGCCCTGCCCGCCGCGATGACCGAAGAGGAAGCGCTGGCCAAGATCCGCGCCGTCGCCGACAAGAACCAGGTGTTCAGGAGCTTCATCGGCCAGGGCTACTACGGCACCCACACCCCCAAGGTGATCCTGCGCAACATCCTGGAGAACCCGGCCTGGTACACCGCCTACACCCCGTACCAAGCGGAAATCTCGCAGGGCCGCATGGAAGCGCTGATCAACTTCCAGACCATGATCACCGACCTGACCGGCATGGAAATCGCCAGCGCCTCGCTGCTGGACGAAGCCACCGCCGCCGCCGAGGCGATGACCCTGGCCAAGCGGTCGGCCAAATCCAAGTCCAACGTGTTCCTGGTCGCCGGCGACACCCATCCGCAGACGATTGAAGTGCTGCAGACCCGCGCCGAACCGCTCGGCCTGACCGTCGAGATCGTGCGTTCGACCGAGGCGTTCCATGAAAAGCTGGCCGCCGGCGATTACTTCGGCGTGCTGGTGCAGTACCCGGCCTCCAGCGGCTGGCTGGAGGAATGGGACCGCGACGCGGAGATCATCCACGGCCACCAGGCGCTGTTCGTCATGGCCACCGATCTGCTGGCGCTGACCCTGCTCAAGACCCCGGGCGAAATGGGCGCCGACATCGTGGTCGGCAACACCCAGCGCTTCGGCGTGCCGTTCGGCTTCGGCGGCCCGCACGCGGCCTTCATGGCCTGCCGCGACGCCTACAAGCGCTCCATGCCCGGCCGCCTGATCGGCGTGTCGGTGGACGCCGACGGCAATCCCGCCTACCGCCTGACCCTGCAGACCCGCGAGCAGCACATCCGCCGCGAGAAGGCCACCTCCAACATCTGCACCGCGCAGGTGCTGCTGGCGGTGATGGCCTCGATGTACGCGGTCTACCACGGTCCGGAAGGCCTGACCCGCATCGCCAGCCGCGTGGCCCGCCTGACCGCCATCCTGGCCGAAGGCCTGCGCACGCTGGGTCACGCCTCGGTGCACCCCAGCGCGTTCGACACCCTGTGCATCGACCCCGGCGACGCCGCCCAGGCGATCCTGGCCCGCGCCAAACAGGCCCGCATCAACCTGCGCGTGCGCGGCAACGGCTCGCTGTGCATCTCGCTGGACGAAACCACCACCCGCGCCGACGTGGAAGCGCTGTGGGGCGTGTTCGCCCAACCCGGCGCCTCCTTGCCCAGCATCGACGCGCTGGACGCCACCGCGCCGTCGCTGATTCCGGAAGGCCTGCGCCGCACCAGCAAGTTCATGACCCACCCGGTGTTCAACACCCACCACAGCGAGCACGAACTGCTGCGCTACATGCGCGCGCTCGCCGACAAGGATCTGGCGATGGATCGCACCATGATCCCGCTGGGCAGCTGCACCATGAAGCTCAACGCCACCGCCGAGATGATCCCGGTGACCTGGCCGGAATTCGGCAACCTGCATCCGCTGGCGCCCGCCGAGCAGGCGCAGGGCTACAAGGAACTGATCGATGGCCTGGAAGCCATGCTGGTCGAATGCACCGGCTATGACTCGGTCAGCTTGCAGCCCAATTCCGGCGCGCAGGGCGAGTACGCCGGCCTGCTGGCCATCCGCGCCTATCACCGCTCGCGCGGCGAGGCCAAGCGCGACATCTGCCTGATCCCCGAATCCGCGCACGGCACCAACCCGGCCAGCGCGCAGATGTGCGGCATGCAGGTGGTGGTGACCAAGTGCGACAGCAACGGCAACGTCGATGTCGAGGACATCCGCCGCGCCGCCGAGAAATACAGCGATCGCCTGGCCGCGATCATGATGACCTACCCCTCCACCCACGGCGTGTTCGAAGAGGACGTGGTGGAGATCTGCAACATCATCCACCAGCACGGCGGCCAGGTGTACACCGACGGCGCCAACATGAACGCGCTGGTCGGCGTGGCCAAGCCGGGCAAGTGGGGTTCGGACGTCTCGCACCTCAACCTGCACAAGACCTTCTGCATCCCGCACGGTGGTGGCGGCCCGGGCGTGGGCCCGTGCGCGGTCAAGTCGCACCTCGCTCAGTTCCTGCCGCGCAAGCTCGGCGAGGACACGCCGGTGGGCATGGTGTCGGCGGCCAGCTTCGGCTCGGCCTCGATCCTCCCGATCAGCTGGATGTACATCACCATGATGGGCAACGAAGGCCTGCGCCGTGCGACCCAGGTCGCGTTGCTCAACGCCAACTACATCGCCAAGCGGCTTGGCTCCCATTACGAGACGCTCTACACCGGCCGCAACGGCCTGGTGGCGCACGAGTGCATCCTCGACCTGCGCCCGCTCAAGGACGCGACCGGCATCAGCGCCGAGGACGTGGCCAAGCGCCTGATCGACTTCGGCTTCCACGCCCCCACCCTGAGCTTCCCGGTGGCCGGCACGCTGATGGTGGA
>NZ_JBQCIJ010000046.1:0-259553 GCF_051953815.1 Pseudoxanthomonas sp.
GGCATCAGCATGAACCGGATCGAATCGCGGCCCTCGCACCACGCCAAGTGGGAGTACGGCTTCTTCATCGACCTGGCCGGCCACATCGACGACGAGGCGATGAAGCAGGCGCTGGCCGAACTGAAGCAGCATTCGGCGCAGATCAAGGTGCTGGGGTCGTACCCGGTTGCGGTGCCCTGAAGGCCGGGATTCGGGCGTAGGGATTCGTGATTCGCCACACCATCGATCACGACCCAGCCCGCCCGTCGTACCGAATCTCCACTTCCGAATCCCGAATCCCCACACTCATGAAACAAGACTGGATCGCTTCCGCCGGCCAACCGCTGCACGGCACCCTGGACATCCCCGGCGACAAGTCGGTGTCGCACCGCGCGGTGATGTTCGCTGCGCTGGCCGATGGCACCTCGACGATCGACGGCTTTCTGGAAGGCGAGGACACCCGCGCCACCGCCGTGATCTTCTCGCGGCTCGGCGTGCGTATCGAAACCCCGTCGCCCTCGCGCCGCGTCGTGCACGGCGTGGGCGTCGATGGCCTGAAGGCCGCGGAGGGCGCGCTGGACTGCGGTAATGCCGGCACCGGCATGCGCCTGCTGGCCGGCCTGCTGGCCGCGCAGCCGTTCGACAGCGTGCTGATCGGCGACGAATCGCTGTCGCGCCGGCCGATGCGCCGCATCACCGGGCCATTGGCGCGGATGGGCGCGCGCATCGATACGGAAGAGGGCGGCCTGCCGCCGCTGCGCATCCACGGCGGCCAGCCGCTGCGCGGCATCGACTACACCCTGGAAGTGGCCAGCGCGCAAGTGAAGTCGGCGGTGCTGCTGGCGGGTCTGTACGCGCAGGGCGAAACCATCGTGCACGAGCCGCATCCGACCCGCGACTACACCGAGCGCATGCTGGCCGCATTCGGCGCGGACATCGAATTCTCGCCGGGCCATGCGCGCCTGCGCGGCGGCCAGCGCCTGCGCGCGACCGATGTCGTGGTCCCGGCGGACTTCTCCTCCTCGGCGTTCTTCCTGGTCGCCGCCAGCATCGTGCCCGGCTCGGAACTGCGCCTGCGCGCGGTCGGCCTGAATCCGCGCCGCACCGGCCTGTTGACCGCGCTGCGCCTGATGGGTGCCGACATCCGCGAGGAAAACCGGGCGGAGCAGGGCGGCGAGCCGGTGGCGGATCTGGTGGTGCGGCATGCGCCACTGCGCGGCATCGAAGTGCCGGAGGCGCTGGTGCCGGACATGATCGACGAGTTCCCGGCGCTGTTCGTGGCCGCCGCCTGCGCGGAAGGTCCGACCGTGGTCCGCGGCGCGGCGGAGCTGCGGGTGAAGGAATCCGATCGGCTCGCCACCATGGCCGCCGGCCTGCGTACCCTCGGGTTGCAGGTCAATGAAACGCCGGACGGCGGCACCATCCATCCCGGCGCGCTGGGCAGTGGTCGCATCGACAGCCACGGCGACCACCGCATCGCCATGTCGTTCGCCGTCGCCGGCCAGCGCAGCCGGGGCGAGGTGCAGGTGGGCGACATCGCCAACGTGGCGACCTCGTTCCCCGGCTTCGACACGCTGGCGACCGGCGCCGGCTTCGCCCTGCGACCCGCCTGACGTCGGAAAAAATTTCCCGGCAGGAGCGACGTCAGTCGCGGCCGTATTCGATCAGATGCGGGGATTACCGGGTCAGGAACGGGAAACCGGGGCGCGACTCAGGTCGCTCCTGCACCGTCAGCCAGAAAAAAGGGAAGCCGTTGCCGGCTCCCCTTTTTCATTCGCGGATTCGATTCCGCCATCAGATGGGCTTGAAATCCACCGGCACCTGCACCGTGCTGGCAACGCCCTTGCCGTTGCGCATGGCCGGCTCGAAGCGCCACTTGCGCACGGCCTGCACGGCGGCGCGGTCCAGATCGCGATTGCCGCTGCGGCGGATCACGTCGACATCGACCGGTTGGCCGCTGGCGTCGAGTTCCGCGCGCACCATGACCGTGCCACCGATACCGGCGCGTAACGCGGAGGCCGGATACTGCGGCGAAGGATTGCCCGCCAACAGGCGCGGCGCCTGCGAACGCGCCGCCCGTTCCGCCGAAGCGGTGGTCGAGCGGCGGGCATCGGCACGCGGTTTTTCGGTGCGCGAGGCGATGGCGGGCGCGCGCTCGTCAGGCGCGGTGAGGGCTGGTGTGGTCACCGGCGGCGCCGTGTTCTCAAGGGAAAGCGGCGACGGCTGGCGTTGCTTGTACCAGGCCAGGCCCGCCGCGACGACCGCGATGAGGGCAATCAACCAGAGCAGGAGCAGGGATGCGTTCTTCTCCCGCGGCGGCGATGCATCGGCCGTGTCGGCGGGACTCCACTCGGGCTGGGGATGGGTATGCGCCATGGAAAAACCTCCTCGTCCACGCGTTGCTGCGTTGGCATCGAGTCTTGCATGGAGGTTTGTTGGCATCGCGTGAGCTGGCCGTAAAGGCGCGCGAACCGCGAAAGTTGCGATTCAGCTGGCGCGTCGCCGGTTCAGCTGCACGCCAGCTGCGGACTACTGCTGCAGATTGAAGTCGATCGGAACCACCACGCTGGACGAGACCGGCTGGCCATCGCGCTGGGCCGGATTGAAGCGCCAGCGGCGCACCGCGTCGAGCGCGGCGCGATCCAGATCGCGCGAACCGCTGCGGGTCTCGACGGATACATCGGTGGGCACGCCATCGGCGCCGACTTCGACCCGCACCATCACCGTGCCGGCATCGCCGCGGCGCAGGGCGGCGGCGGGGTAGTCGGGCGGCGGTGTCTGCCCCGCGATCGGCACCGGCTGGTCGCCGGGCGCCAGGGTCACGCCGGTGGCCTGGGCCGTGGGCGCGTCCGGAGTGGCGGGGGCGGCCGGCGCCGGGGTTTCCTCGATCGGCGCGGGCATCGGCGCCTGTTCGACCAACTGCGGGCGCTCGTTGCCTTCCTGGCGGGGTTCCTCCAGGCCGCTGGCGCCACCGCGCGCGGGCAGGGGTTCGGGCAATGCCTCCAGCACCGGCTTGCTGCCCTCGGCCGTGGCCTCGGGCTGGTAGAAACCGTCGTCGCCACGACCGGCCAGCCAGACGATCACGAACAGCAACAGGCCGGCGCCGAAGGCGATGGCGGCGATGCGCAGGGTGCGGCGGGGCAGGCGGAACACGAGTTCGGAATCCGGGGATTCGCGGGAAGCGGACATGGAAGGCACCGTGGTGGCTGCGCCGATTCTGCCACGCCCGGGGTGAACGCTGCGAGGCATGACGACGCATAAAAGGCGATAATCGGCGTCCTGTCGAACCTTCGCTCCGATTCCCATGCTCGATCCCGCACTGCTCCGCACCCAGACCGCCGAACTCGCCCAACGCCTGAAGGACAGCCGGGGCTTCGACCTGGACGTGTCCCGGCTGGCCGATCTGGAATCGGCGCGCAAGCAGATCCAGAAGCGCACCGAGGAATTGCAGAACCTGCGCAACACCCGTTCCAAGGCGATCGGCCAGGCCAAGGCCAAGGGCGAGGACGTGGCCGCGCTGATGGCCGAGGTGGCCGGCTTCGGTGACGAGCTGAAGGCGTCGGAAGCGAAGCTGGAGGAAATCCGCGGCGAAATCGAAGCGATCGCGCTCGGCATTCCCAACCTGCCGCACGCCAGCGTCCCGAACGGCAGCGACGAGAGCCAGAACGTCGAACAGCATCGCTGGGGCACCCCGCCCGCGTTCGATTTCCCGGTCAAGGATCACGTCGAACTCGGCGCCCGCCACGGCTGGCTGGATGGCGACACCGCCGCCAAGATTTCCGGCGCCCGCTTCACCGTGCTGCGCGGCCAGCTGGCCCGCCTGCACCGCGCGCTGGCGCAGTTCATGCTGGATCTGCACACCGGCGAACACGGCTACGAGGAAACCAACGTGCCGCTGATCGTCAACGCCGAGAGCCTGTACGGCACCGGCCAGCTGCCCAAGTTCGAAGAGGACATGTTCAGCACCCAGCTGGGCGAGCACAAGCGTTACCTCATCTCCACCTCGGAGATCTCGCTGACCAACATCGTCCGCGACGAGATCGTCGACGACGCCCGCCTGCCGCTGCGCATGACCGCGCATTCGTTGTGCTTCCGCTCCGAAGCCGGCAGCAGCGGCCGCGACGTGCGCGGCTTCATCCGCCAGCACCAGTTCGAGAAGGTCGAACTGGTTTCGATCGCGCGCCCGTCGGAAAGCTACGACGAGCACGAGCGCATGACCCGCAGCGCAGAAGTGGTGCTGGAGAAGCTGGGCCTGCCGTACCGCCGCGTGCTGCTGTGCTCGGGCGACATGGGCTTTTCCGCGACCAAGACCTACGATCTGGAAGTCTGGCTGCCGTCGCAGCAGACCTACCGCGAGATTTCCTCGTGTTCCAACTGCGAGGATTTCCAGGCCCGTCGCATGCAGGCGCGCTGGCGCAATCCGGCGACCGGCAAGCCCGAGCCGGTGCATACCCTCAACGGTTCCGGCACCGCGGTGGGCCGCGCGCTGATCGCGGTGATGGAGAACTACCAGAACGCCGACGGTTCGATCACGGTGCCCGAAGTGCTGCGTCCCTACATGGGCGGCGCCGACCGCATCGCCTGATCCGCCTGGCCGGCTAGGCGGAAGCCCGCTTCGCTGCCTCCCCCTTCGAAGAAGGGGACCGAGGGGATTTGCTCTTCCCTCAGCGCCGCGCCACCCGCTGCAAAACCTGCGGACGGGTCAGGTCGCGCAGCGCATCCTTGCCCACCCAGCGCTCGGCGGCATCCTCCGACGCCGCCAGCCGGCGTGCCAGCGCGATGGCGGGCGCATGCAGCCCGGCCCGGCGCTGGCCGATGGCGCGCAGCGCCCAGCTGACGGCCTTCTTGACGAAGTTGCGCGGATCCGCGGCGGCTGCTTCGACCAGGCGCAGCCCTTCGGCGAACGGTTCGTCCGGCGCCTGCTTGTCGTGCACCGCCAGGCCGGCGAGCAGGGCGAAAGCGGCGCGCTTCTCGAATTCACCGCGCCGCCGGCTCCACGGCTGCACCTTGGCCCAGGCATGCGGAGTGCGGTCGAACAGATGGAAGCAGAGCGTGTCGCAGACCGCCCAGTTGTCGAAATCCCGGCACCAGCGGTCCATCTGCGCGCCGCTCAGGCGGGCCGGATCCGCGACGAACGCCACCAGCAGCCGCGCCTCATAGACGCCGCTGTCCCACAGTTCCGGCGCCAGCGCGTGCTGGCGGCCAATCCGCTTGCCGATGGCCTGGATCGTCGCCATCGGCACGCCGAGTGCGTGCGTGTCGGGAATGCCGAAGCGGGCCAGGCCGGCGCGATGGGCCGCGCTGGCCGCCTGTTGCAGCAGGGCCAATGCCTGTGAGACGTCCACGTTTTCGATGAGCGCGGCCTGGGCCTTGCGGGAACGCGGGGCCGCGGCGCGCGCGGAGGACTTCTGGGCGGGCATCGGAAGCATCCGGTCGGGTGCCGAAGCATAGCGGCGGCGCGACGACGGCGCGATTCGGTCCTGCACGCCATCCGGAATCGATGACAAAGAAAAAGGGCCCGCTGATGCGGGCCCGACAAGGAGAGGACAGCTGAGGAAGGAACAGGGAGGGAGAAGCGCCGGCAATCAGGCCGCCAGCCGCTGCGGAAGCGGAATCGAGGCCAGCGCGCTGGCCATCGCGTCGGCGCGGTGCTGCGGCGAGTAATTCACGCCCTCGGCGCGGACGAACTCCACGTCGGTGATGCCCAGGAAACCCAGCACGAACTTGAGGTAGGGCTCCTGGAAATCGCTGGCGGCGCCGCTGTGGATGCCGCCGCGGCCGCTGGCGATGATCACCTTCTTGTTGCCGGCCAGGCCTTCCGGACCCTTCTCCGTATAGCGGAAGGTGCGCCCGGCCACCGCGACCCGATCAATCCAGGCCTTCAGGGTGGAGGGAATGCCGAAGTTGTACATCGGCGCGCCAATCACCACCACGTCCGCGTCCAGGAACTGGCGCAGGGTTTCCTCGGAGGCTTCGGCCACGGCCGGATCGACCTTGGCCAGCACCGGTCCGGTCAGATGGGGCAGGGGCTGGGCGTCCAGATCCCGGTAGGTGACCTTCAGACCAGGCACCTGGTCCTGCCAACGGGCTACGATGGCGGCGGTGAGCTGGCGGGTGACCGAGTTGTTGGCCAGCGCGCTGCTGTCGATGTGCAATAGTTTCATGATGGCTTTGTCCGGCGAATGCGGCCTTGCCGCGTTGGGTGCCATCTTGGGTTGTTGCTGAAATAGGATAAAGCTGGTCTAATACCACTGATTGTTCTGATAATGGAACTATAGTCATGCAGCACGACCTCAACGACCTGTACTACTTCGCCATGGTGGTCGACCACGGCGGCTTCGCCGCGGCCGAACGCGCGCTGGGCATCCCCAAGTCGCGCCTCAGTCGCCGCATCAGCCAGCTGGAAACGGACCTGGGCGTGCGCCTGTTGCAGCGTTCCACCCGCCGCTTCGCCGTCACCGATGTCGGCATGAGCGTGCACCGCCACGCGCAGACGATGCTGGCCGAGGCCCAGGCCGCGCGCGAGGTGGTTGATCGCCTGAGTGCGGAACCGCGCGGCGTGGTGCGCGTCAGCGTGCCGGTGGCGGTGGCGCAGATGCAGTTGCCGAAGATCCTGCCCAAGTTCCTCGACAAGTACCCGAAGGTGCGCCTGCAACTGCACGTCAACAACCGCCGCGTCGACATCATCAACGAAGGCTATGACGTCGCGCTGCGCGTGCGCGCCAAGCTGGATGACGACGGCAGCCTGGTGATGCGCAGCTTCGGTCAGATCCAGGAACTGCTGGTCGCCAGTCCCAAGTACCTCAACCGCGCCGGCCGTCCGCAGGCGCCCGAAGATCTGGCCCAGCACGTCACCCTGAGCATCAGCGAGGACGAGGCGCGCCAGCGCTGGGAACTGCACGGTCCCGACGGCGAAGTGCGCCGGGTCGAACTGCAGCCGCGCCTGGCCGGCTTCGACTTCCCGCTGCTGCAGGCGATGGCGAAGGACGGCTATGGCATCACCCTGCTGCCGGAAACCGTCTGCGCCGAAGCCGTGCGCAAGGGCGAACTGGAAGTGGTGCTGCCGGAATGGTCGCTGCCCCAGGGCATCTGCCACGCCGTGTTCGCCTCGCGCCGCGGCCTGCTGCCGGCGGTGCGGGTGTTCATCGACTTCCTCGCCGAACACCTGCCGCAGCAGATCGAGGCCTCGCGCCTGGACTGCGGCGGCAAGTGTTCCGAAGCCGCGGAAAAAGCCCTGGAACTGGCCCTGGACAACGCCAAGGCCGCCAAGGTCAAGAAAGCCTCGTAAGCACGCGACGCGGCTTCATGCGAAAATGCGCGCCGGTCGCCGCGACCGGCGAACCGACGCGCAGCATCGGCGTAGTGTTGAAAATGCAACGGAGATGGCCGAGCGGTTTAAGGCACCGGTCCTGACTGTGGAGGCCGAAGGCCGCAGCGAACATCGACCCCAAGGTCGATGGTCAAACCGGCGAACCGGCGCGCAGCGCCGGCGTGGTGTTGAAAATGCAACGGAGAGATGGCCGAGCGGTTTAAGGCACCGGTCTTGAAAACCGGCGAAGGGTCAAACCTTCCGTGGGTTCGAATCCCACTCTCTCCGCCAATCCAAACGGAAACGCCCCCTGCTCGGGGGCGTTCTTGTATCCGGAACGGCAAGTTTGGAGGGCGGGCGCCGACAGACGGCCGGCGCTGGTGGGCGATCATTTCTTCTTCTTCGTCTGCACGCAGTTCTCCAGCCACAGCATGCGCTTGAAGTCGTCGTAGCGGTGGAAGCTGCCGGTGAAGGTCGCATAGTCGCCCTTGCGGAAGGTCAGCACGTTGGCTAGTTGATTGGAGTTGAACAGGCAGGCCACGCCGACGCGCGGCTGGTCGTCGCCGGGCACCTTGATCAGCACGTCGCTTTCGTCGGGAATGTCGAAAGAAACGTTGTACTCCGCGCCATCTTCCTGGATGTAGTCCACCCGTCCCTTCAGGCTGTACTTGCGCCCCTTGTGGCGAGCATTCACCGCCAGCGCATTGCCCTTGGCCTCGCGGGCGATCTCGCGGGAGAACACATAGACATCCTTGAAGGTGGTGTCGGCCACGTTTTGGGTCCGCGCGCCCTGCGCGCCGGCCAGCTTTCCTTCCTTGCCGCTCTTGATCTTGGCCATCAGCTGGCACATGTAGGGGCGCATCGCGTCGGCCTTGGCGAACTGGCCCTTCTCGGTCTTGACCGTCATTTCCACTACCGCGGCGGCGCCTTCCTGGCTGACGTTGATCAACGTGGGCACGGCGCGGACGAAGTTGGTCGAGCGTTGCTCCACCAACATGGTGCCGGTGGCGGCATCCTCGGTGATGACGTCCATCTTCTCCGCGATCATGATGCCGCGCAGCTGACCCATGGCATCGGCCACCGACAGGTCGGGCACGGTCACCTTGCTGGAGAAATCGGCGCCGGAGAACACGCTGCCGGACTTGCTGAAATTGTTTTCGCATTCGCCGGCCCAGGCGACGGATGCCACCCCGGCCAGGGTCAGCGGAAGCAGGGAAAGAACGCGGTGCGCCATGGGATCCTCTCGTGTGGGAAGCCGTCGTCCGCGCAGGGAAGCGGTGGCTTCCTGGCGCTGTCCGCCCGGCGGGGAGCGCGGCCATCTTTCTTGGTCCCGACCGCGGGCCGCCATCGGGCTGTGACGAACGGCACCGGCGGCGTGATGAACGCCACGCGCCTCCGGCGCATCGCGAAAAAGGCGCCGGAACGCCTGTACGGCGGAGCGGTTGGGCGGTAGGGTGGCGCCCGTGGACAAGCGCCCTCTCAAGATTCCCCTGATCGTCTGGATGGTCCTGCTGTGGTGGACCGCCTACTCGGTGATGTTCGCCAGCCAGGTCGTGGCGATGGGCGACACCGACGGCAAACCCATCGCGTGGTCGCGCGCGCTGCACTTCAGCTTCGGCGGCTGGATGACCTGGGTGCCCTTCAGCCTGGGCATCCTGTGGCTGGTGCGGCGCTTTCCGGTCGAGCGGGGCGCCGTGCTGCGCGCGCTGGCGGTGCAGTCGCTGGGCGTGGCGGCGATCATCATCCTCAAGGCGGCCTATGTGTACGTCACCGATCCGGTGTTCGAGTGGTACGACGAACTGCCCGGCTTCGGCGAGGTGCTGATCACCAGCGTCCGCAACAATCTGATGACGGCATGGACCGTGATTGGCGTCGCGCACGCCTTCGTCTATTACGAGCGCGCGCGCGAGCGCGAGAAGCGCATCGCCGACATCGAGAAGAGTCTGGTTTCGACCCGGCTTGAAGCGCTGCGCGCCCAGGTCAACCCGCACTTCCTGTTCAACGCGCTGAACTCGGTGGCGGAGATGGTGCATGTGGATCGGGATCTGGCGGACCGCATGCTGGTTTCGCTGTCGGCGCTGCTGCGCGACGGATTGAAGCAGGACGAAGTGCAGGAACGACCGCTGCGCGATGAACTCGCGGTGGTCGATCACTACCTGATGATCGAGAAGATCCGCCTGACCAGCCGCCTGCAGGTGCGCCGGCAGATCGACCCGGACTGCCTGGATGTGCGGGTGCCGGTGCTGATCCTGCAGCCGTTGGTGGAAAACGCCATCGTCCACGGCATCGCGCGCCGCCGGTCACCGGGTTGGCTGCTGATCCGGGCCGAAGTGACCGACGGCCTGCTCCGGCTGGCGGTGGAAAACAGCATCGAACCCGGGGCGGCCACCGTCGCCGGCCACGGCGTTGGACTGCGCAGCGTGTCCGGGCGGCTGCAACTGCTGTACGGCGCGCGCGCGCGGCTGTCGCAGCCGGATGCCGCGCCGGACCGCTACGTGGTGGAGCTGGAGGTTCCCATGTCGGTCGCGATGGAGAAAGCCGGGGCATCGCCACTGGAGCGCGTGGCGTGAGCCTGAAAGCCGCCATCGTGGACGATGAACCGTTGTCACGCGCCCGTCTGCGCCGGCTGTTGGAAAAGGTGGCCGGAACCAGCATCACCGTGGTGGCCGAATGCGTGGACGTGGTGGAACTGCTGGGCGCGGCCCGTGATTCCGCCATCGACGTGTTGTTCCTGGATATCGAGATGCCGGGCGGTGACGGATTTTCCGCGCTCGCGCAATGGCGTGGCCCGGCGCCGCTGGTGGTGTTCGTCACCGCCTATCACGAACACGGTGCGCGGGCCTTCGACGCGCGCGCGGTGGACTACCTTCTGAAACCGTTGTCCGCCGAGCGCCTGCAACAGACCGTCGAACGCCTTCGCGAGCGGCTGACGCTGCAGGGATTGCAGGGCGCGGCGACCGACGATGGTGTTCGTCGGATACCCCTCCAGGTCGGGCAGCGCGTGCAGCTGGTGCCGGAAAGCCAGATCAATGTCGTCGAGGCGCAGGGCAATTACCTGGACATCGACTGCCAGCAGGGGCGCTACACATTGCGGCGCACCCTGGCGTCCTTCGAGGCGGAACTGGACACCACGGCATTCCTGCGCGTGCATCGTTCGACCATCGTCCGCGCCGGCGCGATTCGCGAAATCATGCCGATGGGTTCGGGCCGCTATCGGCTGGATCTGCACACGGGCCGGCGACTGGTCAGCGGCCGCAACTACCGCGATCAGATTCACGGCCTGATCCGGCGCGGCATTCCGACGCCCGGCTAGCGAAGTCGATCGGATTCACTCGTTGCCGGTCAGCCGCACGAAGGCGGGCGGCGCCGTATCCGCCGGGTGTTGCGCGGACATCGAACCGGCGAGTCGCCGGCGCGCATCGTGCGCCGCGACGACCAGCAGCATGACCAGCAGGGCGATGCTGTATTCGCTGCCACCGACGCCGTGTTCACCGACGAACCAGCCGTTCTTCCAGTGGATGAGGAGGATGCCGACGGCCGCGATCACCGCCAGACCCGAAGCCGCCCAGCGCACACCCATGTTGAGTATCAGCAGGGTGCCGGCCGTGAGCTCGTAGAGGGTGATCGCCCAGACCCAGACCGCGCCATGCGGGAAACCCTGGCCCTCCATGAATTCGGCGAAGCGGGGAATGGTGTCGTTGGTGATGCGGACCGCGGCATGCGCCATGAACAGCACCGCCGTGATTACGCGCATGAGATGGAGGGATGTTTCGAGACGGATCCAGGGGTAACCGTTCAACAGCGAGCGCATGGCGGGCTTCCGGGCAAGCAGGGAATGCGCACGACAATCGGCGTCGGGCTTTCGCCAGGCAACGACGCTGGGACAAAGGGCACTGCCACGATGACCAACCGGACCGAAGGAGGGCACTTGCAGGCCATGGACGGCTGATCTAATACTTATCCAATCGTGAAACTATTAGCTCGCCACCGGCTCCGGGAGACATCGATGGATCTGTTGCTGTACTACCACCCGCTCGCCTCGTTCTGCCACAAGGTCCTCATTGCGCTGTACGAGCAGGGAAACGAGTTCCGCGGCGAACAGGTCGAACCGGGCAATCCCGCGTCGCGCGAACCGTTGCTGGACATCTGGCCGGTCGGGAAAATGCCGGTGCTGCACGACGTGGGACGCGGCGTCGTGGTGCCTGAATCCAGCATCATCATCGAGTATCTGGATCGGTATCACCCCGGCAACGCCGCCCTGGTTCCGGCGGATCCGGACACCGCACGGGAAACCCGCCTGTGGGACCGCTTCTTCGACCTGTACATGCAGCAGCCGATGCAGAAGTTCGTCCTTGATCGTCTGCGCGGCGAACACGAGCGTGACCCGCGGGGCGTCAACGAGGCCGCGGCCACGCTCGATACCGCTTACGGCATGCTCGAAGCGCACCTGGAAGGACGGGAGTGGGCGGTCTCGGACCGGTTCACGCTTGCGGATTGCGCCGCCGCTCCGGCGCTGTTCTATGCCGGCATCGTCCGGCCGTTCCCCCCGTCGCATCGGAATCTGATCCGCTACTTCGAGCGCTTGATGGCGCGGCCCTCGGTACGGCGAACCTACGAGGAGGCGCGGCCGTATTTCCATCTGTTCCCGTACCGCGATGCGATGCCGGCGCATCTGCTTGCGCCGGAGGCCGGCTGAGCATGCCCGGCTCACGGCAGGCCGCGCGCCTGGACGCGCTGTTCCATGCGCTGTCGGACAGCAGTCGGCGGCGCATGGTCGATCAGCTCAGCCAGGGGCCGGCGTCGGTGTCGGAACTGGCGCGGCCACTGAAACTGGCGATGCCGTCGGTGGTGAAGCACCTGGCGGTGCTGGAGCGCGGCGGGCTGGTTAACTCGGAAAAGCGGGGGCGGGTGCGCACCTTCCAACTGGTGCCCGGCGCGCTGGCCCAGGTCGAAGCCTGGGCCGCCGAGCGCGAGCGCACCTGGCGCCGGCGCTTCGATCGCCTGGACGCGTTCCTGGCCGCGACCGAGGAGAGCGAGCGGGATGGCGCGACATGACACCCCATCCTCTGAACATCCACTTTCAAGGAGCACCCATGAGTCCCGGTTCCACCCCATCCGAAGCCCATACCAGCTTCCGCATCGAACGCAAACTGCAGGCGACGCCGGCGCGGGCGTTCTCGGCGTGGTCGCGGGCCGACGCCAAGCAGGCATGGTTCTCGTGCCATGACGACTGGCGCAACGCCGGCTATGCGCTGGATTTCCGCGTCGGTGGCAGCGAGTACAGCGAGGTGCGCGATGGCGATGGCCGGGCGCACGTGTTCCGCGCGCATTTCCTCGACATCGTGCCCGACCGGCGCATCGTCTATGCGTACGACCTGCTGATGGGCGAACGACGCATCTCGGTGTCGCTGGTCACGGTGGCTTTCCAGCCGGATGCGGGCGGCACGCTGATGTCGTTCACCGAACAGGTGGTGTTCCTGGATGGCTACGCCGACCACGGCGAGCGCCGGGAAGGAACCGAAGTCGGGTTGGACAGGCTGGGCGCGTGGCTGGCGACGCAGGCGGCCGACAGGGGCACGGGCTAGCGCTTCCGGGCCTGCTCCAGGCGCGCGTCGAGCATGGCCTTGACCTCGGGCCGCTCGAAGCCGATGTCCAGTTCGCCGTCGCGGATCTTCGCCGCATAGGCGTCGCAGGCGTGGCGGCGGCGGGCGGGGTCGTCGACCTTCTCCATTTCCTCGGCGAAGGTGCCGGCGACTTCCTGCACCGCGCTCATCAGCGTTTCCTCGGTTTCCTGGCGGCTCATGCCGAACTGGCGCGAGCCCAGTACGTAGAGTTCCTCGCGCAGTGCCGGTCCCAGGTCCACGTAGGCCTGGTTGCGCGCGCGCCAGGCGCGCAGGCTGTCCAGGCCGGATTGGGCGAAGCCGGAGTCCTGCCGCGTGCAGTAGTTGAGGATCTGGGTGACGGTCTCGGTGCGGGTGGCGACGTTCTGGGTCGCCCGCATCAGGATCTGCTGCTCCTGCGTCAGTGGCACGTCCTGCGCGGATACCGCCGCATGAGCCAGGCACAGCACCGCACCTGCGCCGCAGGCGATGATCGTCTTCATGATGGTCCCCTTGTGTCGGCCGGCAAGCCGGCCGGTGAAATCCCCGCCGCCACTCTAACGCGGGGCGCGCGGGGAGGCGAGGGAAGGGGCGCGGCCCGTGCTACATGCGGGTGATCGAGACGCCGCCGTCGACCAGCAGGGCGGTGCCGGTGGTGAAGGAGGACGCATCCGACGCCAGATACAGCGCCGAACGTGCCTGTTCTTCCGGGCTGGCGATGCGCTTGAGCGCGTGCAGGTTCTCGACGAAGGCCCAGGCGTCGGGCGTGCCGTTCATGGCCCGCGCCATCGGCGTGTCGGTACCGCCAGGGAGCAGGGCATTGACCCGGATGCCCTCGGCGCCGAATTCCGCTGCCAGCGCGCGGGTCAATCCGAGCAGGCCCGCCTTGCTGGCCGCATAGGCGGCGGCGCCGGGCAGGCCGACCGTATGCCCGACGAAGGTCGAGGTGAAAATCAACGAACCGCCGCCGCGGGCGCGCATCGCGGGCAGTTGATGTTTGGCGGCAAGGAAGGCGCTGGTCAGATTGATGTCCATCGTTTCGCGCCAGCCGGCGACGGACAACCCGGGCGTGGGACCCATCTCACCGAGCGTGCCGGCATTGTTGAACGCGATGTCCAGGCCGCCGAAATGATCGATGGCGGCCTGCACCGCCGCCTGCGCGCATTCCTCGTCGCGCACGTCGCCGACGATCGCGACGGCTTCGCCACCGTCGTCCCGGATGTCGGCGACCAGCGCCTGCAGTCGTTCCTCGCCACGGGCCACGGCGACGATGCGCGCGCCTTCCTGCGCGAACAGCCGCGCGCTGGCCCGGCCGATGCCGGAACTGGCGCCGGTGACGATGGCGATCTTGCCTTGCAGAATCTTCATGGAATGTCCTGATGGAAACGGGGCGCCAGTGTCTTCGTGG
Source organism: Pseudoxanthomonas sp. (assembly GCF_051953815.1). Classification (GTDB taxonomy): domain Bacteria; phylum Pseudomonadota; class Gammaproteobacteria; order Xanthomonadales; family Xanthomonadaceae; genus Pseudoxanthomonas_A. The sequence goes on from NZ_JBQCIJ010000046.1 coordinate 14,297, forward strand.
CGCCCCGTTCCGGCTCTCCGGTTCTTGCGGTCGCCGGCTCAGGCCGCCGCGCGCGAGGGCTCCAGCACCTCGCGCAGCGAGACATGTCCGAGGAATCCGCCCGCCGACACCGCCGGGCGTTCGGCTTCGATGGCGTGAGCGAAAATCACCGCCGGATCCGCCTCCAGTTGCTCGAACAGGCGTTGCAGGCGGGGATAGTCGCGGCGGTCGGCGACGTCGTGATATCGGGTCCAGCGGGCGATGCCGATGAAGTAGGCGTCCGCCAGCGTGCGCTGGTCGCCCAGCAGCCAGGGACGGTCACCCAGCATTCGTTCCAGCACGGCGTGCGCGCGTTCGACCTTGCCCCGCCCGTAGTCGGTCAGCACCCGCTTTTCGGTGCCTTCGCTGCCGTGTTCCAGGGCATGCCAGAGGGGGCTGAAGGCGTTGAAGAAGGTGGTGTTGAGGAAGGCCAGCATCTGGTTGAGGCGGTCGAAATCGCGCGTGCCCTGGGCGAACGCCAGCCCCGTGCCCAGGCCGCGGGCGCCGAGGTGGTTGAGGATGGCCATGCTCTCGCTGATGGCTTCCCCGTCCGGCGTGATCAGGGTCGGGGTCTCGGCGACAGGATTGAGGCGGCGGTAATCGTCGCTGGTCACGTCCTCGGGCATCGCGATGCGGCTCAACCGGTACGGCAGGCCCAGCCATTCCAGGGCGACGATCGAGCCGAAGGAACAGCCGGAAGGGACGCCGTACAGCAAGGTGGTGGTGTTCATTGGAAAGTCCTGTGGAAGTCGAAAGAAAGGGAACCCGGCCGGTTGAAAAACAGTAAGGCCGTGGACTTTGTCCGTGTAGCCGGCAGAATGGCGACTCATCGTCCACAGACATGGACTTTCAGTGATCAACCTCAACGACCTCGTCTTCCTTGTCGCCGCCGTGGAGCACGGCGGTTTCGCGCCGGCCTCGCGCCGGCTGGGTTTGCCCAAGTCGACCCTGAGCAAACGGGTGGCCGAACTGGAGGACGCGCTGCAGGCGCGGTTGATTCATCGCAGCTCGCGCAGCTTCACCCTGACCGAGGTGGGCCGGGATTTCTACGAACATGCGCGGGCGTCCATCATCGAAGCCGAGGCGGCGCAGGACGTGGTGCGCCAGCGGGTCGCCGAACCCAGCGGCGTCGTGCGCATCACCGCCTCGGTGCCGGTGGCGCAGGAACAACTGGCACCCCACCTGCCGCGGCTCGCGCAGCGGTTTCCACGCCTGCGCGTGCAACTGGATGTGACGGATCGCTTTGTCGACCTCATCCAGGAAGGCTATGACATCGCGGTGCGCAGCCACTTCACGCCCTTGCCGGATTCGGAGCTGGTGCAGCGGCGGGTGCGCCAGGAGAGCATCGTGCTGGTGGCCTCGCCCGGTTACCTGGAAAGCGCGGACACGCCCGCCACGCCGGCGGCGCTGGAACACCATGCCGGCTTGTTGACCGGGGCCGGCGTCAGCCGCTGGAACCTGGTCCGGGAAGACGCGGAGACCGACATCGCGCAGGTCGCGCCACCGGCGCGCATGATTGCCAATGAATCGCGGGTGTTGCGTGCCGCGGCGATCGCGGGCCTGGGCATCGCCTGCCTGCCCGAATCACTGTGCCGGCGGGACCTGGCCGATGGCCGCCTGCGCCGGGTGCTGCCGGGCTGGCGCGCCGGCCGGGTCACCACCACCCTGGTGATGCCGCACCGGCGGGGACAGTTGCCCGGCGTGCGCGCCACCGTCGATTTCCTGGTGGATTGCCTGGGCGACGACGAGGCGCGTCCGGATCACGTGGAAGCGAACAGCGCGTTGAGTTCGCCGTAACCCATCGCCTGCGGATCCGCGGTCAGGCCCGGGCCTTGGCCCAGGAATGCCTGCGTGCGGGCGCGCAGATGCCCGGCCACCGATTCGGCCAGGGCGGAACCGGCGCTGAGCCGGCGCACACCCACGCGGAGCAGCCGCGCGCGATCCGGCAGGGCCGCGCGCCAGAGGAGGTTGAGCGGCAGCTGCGCGGCATCGGCGATGGCGGCAATCTCGTTTTCTTCGACCGCGCCGGGAACGAACAGACCATCCGCGCCCGCCTGGCGATAGCGCGCGGCTCGCTCCAGCGTTTCGCGCACGCTGTCCGCGCCGGCGGGCGCGAGCCGGCGCAGATAGACATCGGTGCGCGCGTTGATGAACACGTCCACGCCGGCCTCGCGGCAGCGTGCGCGGATGCGCGCGATCTTGTCGCACAGCAAACCGGGATGGCTGCCGCCGTCTTCCAGGTTGATGCCCGATACGCCTTGTTGAACCAATCGCAGGACCGTATCGGCGACGGTATCGGGGTCATCGGAATAGCCCCCTTCGATATCGATCGTCAGCGGCGTGTGCAGCACGCGGGCGATGGTCGCGACGCTGTCGAACAGGCGCGATACGGGCAGGTGATCGCCATCGGCGTAACCCTGCGCCCAGGCCAGGCCGGCACTGGTGGTGGCGCAGGCGCGCGCGCCCAGGGATTCAATCAGCCGCGCGGTGCCGGCATCCCAGGCGTTGGCGAGGAGCAGCAGGCCATCGGCATGCAATTGGCGGAACAGGGCGGTACGTTCACTGATGGTGGGCATGGCGGAGGTCCAGTGGGAATCAGCGCGATGTTGCCATGAGCGCGGGCAATGGACTCACCGTTTTCGGACATCTTCGCAACCTGGCGGCCGCAGACGGAAACCCAAAAAAAGAAAGGTCCGGCACCATCCAGGCCGGACCTTGAAGGGGGAGGTTCCCGGGCCGCTTCCGCTTGCTCAAGGCGGCGCCCGTTCTCCTTTGCAGAGCGGTCATCCTGACCGTCGCAGGGCGTGCTTCCGGGAACGGAGCCAGAATGCCGGGGCCAGGCGGGAGTGTCAGTCGGTGCATAGCCCGAACTGATGTAGGAAAAATCCGATGTCCACGGAGGCGGGTCAGGCCCGCAGTCTGCGGACACCCCGGAACAGTCGCCACTTTCCGTCGCCGCCTTCCACATTGATGGCGTAGTCCAGGCCCAGTTGCTCGCGTTGCCAGGCGAGTTTGCTGGCGTAGGCGAGCGCCGAGATCCGGGACGGAAAATGCAGGGGGGCGGATTCGTTGATCGACAGCAAGAAGCTGCCGTCATGACCGGGCGAGTGGGGAAGGTCGAGCGTCATCATGGTGCGGCGAGGCGGCATCGGTTCCCCACAGGCTAGCGACAGGAATGTCATCTCCGTGCAAAGAAAAGAGATGCCTGCGCCTTGGCGCACGACGCAATGCGCCGCGGGCTCATCGCTATGAGTGGTGGCGTGCACGGGTGATGCGCCTGGGGCAACGTTCTCTACACGTGTCCTTCGCGCCGGGCTGCGTATAAACCTGCGCAGTGGCAGGCGCCGACCATCCCGGCCCGCTTTCCGGACCGGCTGATGACCCGGAAACCACGAGAGAGCCCAACGCCTGCCGATGCAGGTGCCCGGCGGTCAGTCGCGAGCCCGACACCGTCGCCGTCCGGAAAGCCGGGGCGGTTCTCGCACATCGCCCCGGCGCGTGTCCGCGTCAGTGCGCGGCCGCGTCCCAGTCGCGCAATCCCTGTTCGATGACATCCAGCGCGTCGCCCACGCGCCCATCGTCGAGTTCGGCGATCGTATCGCGGGGACTGTGGATCACCTGCATCACCTTCGGCGGCGTCGCGGGCGTCTTCCCGGCGAACACAGCCAGGATCGGATCAATCTCCGTGCCGCCCACCAGCGAGAAGGACACGGCGGGCCATTCCTCCTTGAGGAAGGCGAGATGATCGGTCGGCGGATAGTGCTCGCCGGGCTGGAATCCAATCTTGCGGGTCTCGCTGGCCTTGCGCAGCGCGCCGATCAGCGGCGTGTCCGCCTGCGGCGACATCATCCACAGGGTATCGCCCCAGCCGAACACATCGAAATTGACATACAGCGCGGGTTTTTCGCGGTCCGGCGTGGTCACGTACGCATGCGAACCCAGCAGGCCGGCTTCTTCCAGATCCCAGAATGCGATCTGCACCCGGTGATTCGTCAGCGGACGCGCCTTGAGGCGCGCGGCCAGTTCCAGCACCGCGGCGGAGCCGGAAGCGTTGTCGGTCGCGCCATGGCCGACGGCGACGCGGTCATAGTGGGCGCCGATCAGCAGCAGCGGAGCACCTTCCTTTCCTCCCAGATCCGCAAGCAGGTTGCGGCCCTGCTTTTCTTTCTGCTCGAAGGCTTCCTCGCGCCACGGGACGTTCAGCGCATCCAGGCGACGGGTGATGGCAAGCCCGCGCGCGCCGGTATCGGCGCCTTCGCTGATGCGCGCGACCTGTTCCTTCCAGGTGGCGGCACCACCGCCGCCATCGGCGGCAAGGGTCGGCAGGGCGAGCAGCAGCAACAGGCCGGCCCAGAGCGGGCGCAGAGGTGTTTTCGATGTCATTCAAGATTCCCCCAAACAGGTTGGATGCCGAGTATGCACGAGCCCGCAGTCGCTCCAACCATGACCTGTGGGAGATCGGTCGCATGCGGACGAGCGGCTAGAATGTGAGTTGCGACGGCCGCGTTCCGGGAATAGGCTCGGTATCGAGCCAAGGCTCGGAAGGGGATGTGGCAATGACGATTCGAGTGTTCCTGATCGACGATCACGCGCTGGTGCGTACCGGCATGCGGATGATCCTCGCGCAGGAAACCGACCTGGAAGTGGTGGGGGAAGCCGAAAGCGGCGAAGAGGCCCTGCCGCAGATCCGCAAGCTCAAGCCGGATGTGGTGCTGTGCGATCTGCATCTGCCCGGCTACAGCGGCCTGGAGGTGACCGAGCGCATCGTGCGCGCGGACCAGGACAGCCGGGTGATCATCGTGTCGGTGCTGGAAGACGGCCCGTTGCCCAAGCGGCTGCTGGAAGCCGGCGCATCCGGTTATCTCGGCAAGGGCGGCGACGCCCAGGAACTGATCCGCGCGGTGCGCGACGTGGCGCGCGGCAAGCGCTATCTGGGCAGCAGCGTGGCCCAGAATCTGGCCCTGCTCAATGTGTCCGGCGATGGTTCTCCCTTTGATGCGCTGTCGCCGCGTGAGCTGGAGGTCGCCATGCTGCTGATCCAGGGCATGCGCCAGGAAGAGATCGCCAAGCGTCTGAGCCTGAGCGCCAAGACCGTCAACACCCACAAGACGCGCCTGTTCGAGAAGGCGGGCGTCAGCGACAACATCGCGTTGGCACGGCTGGCGGCGCAGTACGGCCTGCTGGATCCCGCGCGCGCGCTGTAGCCGTTCCGGCCGGTTGTCCGCGCGCCGCCAACGCGACTGTCATCGACCCAAAAGAAAAACCGGCTGTCACCAGCCGGTTTCCTTTTTTGACGCATTGGCCCGGAATCAGGCGCTGCGTTCGCTTTCCGGATGATCCGGATCGACCGGCGTGTCGTCGTCGTTGTGCGCCAGCCCGGTGGAAGCCTCCGGTGTCGTCGGCTTCGGCGTGGCGACGGGCTCGAACAGGCCGCGCGTCACCGAAGGCGGCGTGTCCGCGTCCAGGGCGAAGAACAGCGAGCCGGTGGTGCCGCGGGCCGGCGCGGAAGGCGCGGCCGACTTGACCACCGGGGCGCTTTCCACGCTTTCGCTGGCCGTCGGTTCCGGTTCCTGCGCGTTGGCGAGGGCTTCCACCGCATCCGTCATCGGCACCGTCGGCGCGTCCTGCGCGGGCAGGGCGGAGACGGTGGTTTCCACGATTTCCTGCTGGACCGCCTGGACGATCCCGCTGCCGGTTCCGGTTTCCGCCTTGACGGTTTCGACAATGGCGGCGCGGGCTTCGGCGTTGTCCGCCACCGCGGCCACTTCGGCCTTGGCTTCGGCGACCACTTCCGCGGGCAGGGTGTCGCTCACGGCTGCCACGGGAGCGGGCTTCTCCTGCACGGGTGCAACCACCGGAGCCGGCGGCTCCACGACCGGTGCGGCCGGAGCGGCGGCGACCGGACGCTGGCTGTCCGCGGGGCGAGCCGGGGCAGGGGCGGCGGGGGCCGATTCCTCATCGTCGAAATCGAACTCGGGCTGCGAACGATGTGCCACGACATCCTGCTCGTCGGTACCGCCATCGAAGGTATCGTCGCCGGCCTGATCGTCGGTCAGCGCGGCGCCTTCGCCGTTGCCACGACGACGACGACGGCCACCACGACGTCCGCGGCGGCGGCGGCCGGAACCGTCACCGGTCGCGGCATCGCCAGCCATCGCTTCGCCATCGACCGGCGCGCTCGCCTGTGCCGATGCTTCGGCTTCGGCCTCGGTGGTCACGGGAACCGTCTGGGGCTGCACGGGACGCGCCTCGACGGCGGCGACCGCAGCAACGGGGGCGATCTTGCTCGCATCGACTTCGGCGGGCGCGACGGCCACGTTGGCCGGCACGACCGCTTCCTGTTTCGGAGCCGCCTGCGGGGCTTGTGGTGCCTGCGGCTTCTGCGCGGGCGGTGCCTGTTCTCCGCGCGGCTTCTGGGTCTGCTGCTGGCCCTGCTGCTTCTGCGGTTGCTGTGGTTGCTTCTGCTTCTGCTGCTGGGGCTGACCCTGCTTCTGCGACTGTTCGCCGCGCGGCTTCTGCTGCGCGTTCTGCGGATTCTGGCCGCCGGCGTTCTGCTGGCCCTTGCCACGGCCGCCTTCGTCGCGGCGCTGCTGCCCGTTGCCGCCACGGCCGCCCTGGTTCTGCTGCTGGCGGTTGTCGCGACGCGCGTTGCGGTCATTACGATCGTTGCGCGACGAGCGATTGTTGTCCTGCTGACGCGGCTGCGGCGCGGGCGCCGGTGCGCTTTCGGCGCCCACCAGGCGCTTCAGCCAACCGAACAGGCCGCCGGAGGCGGGCGCCGCGACAGGCGCGGGGGCCGGGGCGGGAGCGGCGGCGACGGGCGCCGGCGCTTCGCGTTCCTCGCGGATCGGAGCCGGTTGAGAATGCTTGACGTGGGTGACGGCGGGTGCGGCCGGGATGTTCAGCTGCGCCTTGGTCAGCGCGTGCACCGGCAGCTTGCGCGGAGTGCCGCGCTGGTAGCTCGGCTTGGTGCTCTCCTCGCCCAGCTCGTTCTCGCGGATGCGGGTGACTTCGTAGTGCGGGGTGTGCAGGGCCTCGTCGGCGACGATGATGATCGGCGCGTCGTGGCGGGTCTCGATCTCGCGCAGCGCGCCACGCTTCTCGTTGAGCAGGAAGTTGGCGATTTCCACCGGCGCCTGCACCAGGACCTGCCCGGTGTTCTCCTTCATCGCGTGCTCCTCGGCGACGCGGATGATGGACAGCGACAGCGATTCCACGCTGCGCATGCGGCCATGGCCGTCGCAGCGCGGGCAGACGATCTGGCTGGACTCACCCAGCGACGGGCGCAGGCGCTGGCGGCTCATCTCCATCAGGCCGAAGCGCGAGATGCGGCCCAGCTGCACGCGGGCGCGGTCGTACTTCAGCGCGTTCTGCAGGCGGTTCTCCACCTCGCGCTGGTGCTTGTTGCTGGACATGTCGATGAAGTCGATGACCACCAGGCCGCCCAGATCGCGCAGGCGCAGCTGGCGGGCCACTTCCTCGGCCGCCTCCAGATTGGTGTGGAACGCGGTCTCCTCGATGTCGCCGCCCTTGGTGGCGCGGGCCGAGTTGACGTCGATGGCGGTCAGCGCCTCGGTCTGATCGACCACGATGGAGCCGCCGGACGGCAGGCGGACATTGCGTTCATACGCGCCTTCGATCTGGGACTCGATCTGGAAGCGGTTGAACAGCGGGATGTCGTCCTTGTAGTGCTTGAGCTTGCGCAGGCTCTGCGGCATGACCTGCTGCATGAACTCATGCGCGGTCTCGTACAGCTCCTCGGTGTCGACCAGGATTTCGCCGATGTCGGCACGCAGGTAGTCGCGCAGGGCGCGCACGATCAGGCGCGACTCCTGGTAGATCAGGAACGGCGCCGGCTTGGTCAGAGCGGCCTCGGCAATGGCCTTCCAGACCTGCAGCAGATAGTCGAGGTCCCATTGCAGTTCCTCGGCGTCGCGACCGACGCCGGCGGTGCGGATGATCACGCCCATGTCGTCGGGGATGGCCAGCGAGTCCATCGCCTTCTTCAGCTCGGCACGGTCGTCCCCCTCGATGCGGCGGGACACGCCACCGGCGGTGGGCGAGTTGGGCATCAGCACCATGTAGCGGCCGGCCAGGGAGATGAACGTGGTCAGGGCGGCGCCCTTGTTGCCGCGCTCGTCCTTGTCCACCTGGACGACGACTTCCTGGCCTTCGCGCAGCAGTTCGCGCAGGCCGGCCTTGTTGTGGTCGACGCCCGCCTGGAAGTAATCGCGGGAGATTTCCTTCAGCGGCAGGAAGCCATGGCGGTCCGCGCCGTAGTCGACGAAGGCGGCTTCGAGGGAGGGTTCGAGCCGGGTGATGCGGCCCTTGTAGATGTTGGACTTCTTCTGCTCTTTCGACGGCTGTTCGATATCGATGTCGTAAAGGGTCTGGCCGTCCACGATGGCGACGCGCAGTTCTTCAGCCTGCGTCGCATTGATCAACATGCGTTTCATTGTTTGCGTTCCTCGCGCGCTACTACCGCGCGGAACGCCGTGGCGTTTCGCCTCTGGAACGGTGCTCCGCCCCTCGCGCAGGCGCAGCGGGGCAGGTTGGGTTTCCAGCGCTACGACACCACGGCACGCCGCGGGAGCGCTTTTTACTATGTGTTACGGGCCGGCGGCAGCTTCCCAACCAGTGGTGGCGCCGCGCGGGACATGTTCAGCAACGGGCGCCGTCACGCGTCCGGCGGTATCCGGGCTCGCCGGCAAGCCGCTAACATGGCCGCCCCTGGGGCGGTGGCCGCGCACCTGCCGGAATCGCGAGGAGCCGGGCTTCTGGCCCACGGCTTGCTTCCAAGCCGACAACTCCCTGCGAAATCAAACCCTTATCTCGCCCGCCGAGTGTAACAGAATAATAGTGACCATGACCGCTCCGCCCCCCGCCTCATCGCCTCCCTCCGGGACCAAAGCCGCCGTCCGCCTGGTCAGGGTCCCGGAAGATCGGAGCGGGCAGCGGCTGGACAATTTCCTGCTGGGCCAGCTGAAAGGGGCTCCGCGGAGCCTGGTCTACAAGCTGGTCCGGAGCGGGCAGGTCCGGGTCAACGGTGGCCGGGCCAAGGCAGAACGGAAGCTGGAAGCGGGGGATGAAGTCCGGATTCCCCCCGTCAGTCTCACGGAAACGGGAGACAAGATGCCGCCGCCGACAGGCTTCCTGCAGCGGATGGAAGCGGCGATCGTGTTCGAGGACGCGCGCCTGCTGGTCATCAACAAGCCTTCCGGCGTGGCCAGCCACGGTGGCAGCGGCATCAGCCATGGCGCCATCGAAACGATGCGGGCGCTGCGCCCCGGGCAGACCCTGGAACTGGTGCATCGGCTGGACCGCGACACCTCCGGTCTGCTCATCATGGCCAAGAAGCGCTCGGCGCTCTCCGAACTGCAGGCGCTGATGCGCGAGAACGACAGCGACGAAGGCCGCGGCATCGAGAAGCGCTACCTGACCCTGCTGGTCGGACGGATGCCCGACGGGGTGATGAGCGTGGACGCGCCCCTGCACGTCGGCCTGCGCCAGGGCGGCGAACGCCATGTCCAGGTCAATCCCGCCGGCAAGGCGTCGCTCAGTCATTTCCGGGTGCTGGAACGCCGCGGCGGCCATTCCTATTGCGAGGTGGTCATCGAGACCGGTCGCACCCATCAGATCCGCGTCCACGCGCAACACCTGGGCCACCCGGTGGCGGGCGACGACAAGTACGGGGAGCCCGCGGTCAACAAGCGTCTGCGCGATCAGGTCGGGCTGAAGCGGCTGTTCCTGCATGCCGCTTCGCTGGAGTTCGCATTGGACGGCGGCAGGACACCTTATCTGCTCAACGCGCCGCTGGCACCGGAACTGGCGGAAGTGCTGGACCGGCTGGGCTGAGCCGTGCCTCAGCGCTGCGGCACGAGGGATTGTTCGGCGATGACCTGCATCTGCGGGCGCTCGCTGCGCACCGTGACCTGCCGGGGCAGGCCACCGGGCAGGGTGAGTTCGATTTCGGCGTAGGAATAGGCGGGGCAGCAACGCGGTTCGAACGGCGTGGCTGCGGTCGAGACCAGCGGCACGACGATCTGCAGGTCGTCACCGGCGCGCCAGGCACGGATGCCCGCCGTGTTCACGCTCTCCCGCTCTCCATGCCGGATGGTCAACGCGACCCGCAGCGTCTGTGGGTCGACGAGCGACATCAGCATGTCTGCGGCGCGGGCGTCTCCGGGAACCGACTCCGCGCTGGCGACACGCGCATCGACCCGGACCGGCTGGTAGATCACCGCCGCCGGCGCTTCCGGCGGAGGAGGCAAGGGAACATCGGCGGGCTGGGCTTGCGCCAGCGACCACGCGAGCAGCAGCTTCAGCAACCCGTCGTCATCCCTGGCGTTGCGAATCCAGTGCGAAACACTGATTCGGGCGTTCCTGCGGCGGAGTGAACGTCACCGGCACCTGGATGGTCTGCGCGACCGGTTGGCCGTTGCGCGTAGCGGCCTTGAAGTGCCAACCGTGCACGGCTTTCTGGGCCGCCTCGTCCAGCGCGGGTTGACCGCTGCTCTTGAACACGCCCACTTCGGTGGGAACGCCTTCGACGCCGACGACGACCTTCAGCGTGGACACACCGCCGACACCGGCGCAGGCCAGTTCGATCGGGTATTGCGGCGGCGGCGTGTCCACCGCGGCCAGTTCGGTCGGTGGCGGCACCTGCGCGGCGGGCGCGCCGGATCCGCCGCAGGCCGCCAGCGTGGCCGTCAGCAGGGCGGAAGTCGCCAACAGGGAAAGGGGTTTCATCACGGTCCTCCGGTTGCCAGCGCTTCGGCCTTGGCCGCGCAGATGAAGTCGTTCTCGCTGAGTCCGCCGACGTCATGGGTCGAATAGCGGACCACCGCGCGGTTGTAATGTACGCCCAAATCGGGATGGTGATCCTCGCGATGGGCGAGGTACGCCAGGGCGTTCACGAACGCCATGGTTTCGTAGTAATTGGCGAACGCGAAGGTCTTGCACAGCGCATGGCCGTCCTCGACCAGTTCCCAGCCGGGCAGCTCCGGCATCAGTTCGGCGATGCGGGCCTGGCCCAGCTTGTGTTCGCCTCCACGCAGGGGCACGCAATGGGCCTGGGCGAGGGGGATCAAGTCGGTCATGGGTCCTCCGGAAAGCCGGTCCGCTGAACGCCGGCACACGTTACGATGGTCCGGACGGGCAAGCCCCGGCCGGAACGCTAGAATACCCCGCATGATCCAGATTTCCGACAGCGCACAGACCCATTTCCGCAAACTGATCGAGCGCGAGGCGCTGCCCGGGCTCGGCGTTCGCTTGAGTGCGGTGCATGCCGGCACTCCGCGCGCGGACGCGCGGCTCGAGTTCGCCGAACCGCGCGATCTGGCCGGCGACGAATGGGCGGTGGATTGCGACGGATTCACCCTGTACGTGGACGCGGCCAGCGTGGCCTGGCTGGATGGCGCCGAGATCGACTACGTCTACCAGGGCGCCAGCACCCAACTCACCATCAAGGCGCCCAAGATCAAGGGCGAGGCGCCGACCGATTCGGCCTCGCTGGTCGAGCGGGTGCGCTGGGTGGTGGAGAACGAGATCAATCCGCAGCTGGCCCAGCACAAGGGCAAGGTGGCGGTGGAAGAGGTCACCGGCGAGGGCGTGGTGTACCTGCGTTTCGGCGGCGGCTGCCACGGCTGCGGCATGGCCGACGTGACCCTGAAGCAGGGCATCGAGAAGACCCTCACCGGACGCGTGCCCGGCGTGACCGCGGTGCGTGATGCCACCGATCACGAGACCGGGGCGGCTCCCTATATTCCCCGCGGCAACGCGGCCTGACGCAGCCCCGCGCCGGTGACGAGAGCCGCCGAACTCATCATCCAGGCGCTGTTGCCGCGCAAGGCGGCCCCGATGCTCGAGCGCCATACGGGCCTGCCGTACGGCTGGGGCCTGTGGCTGCGCGCGTTGCCCGAACGCCTGGGCATGATAAGTCGCGACAAGTCGGAAGCCATCGTGTCGGATCTGGTGGCGCGCCCGCCACGTCCGCCTGGCGCGATCGCGCCGGCGTTGGGCTTCTGGCGCGGACTGCGCTCGCTGTTCTACCAGGATTGGGATCCGCCTCCGCGCGAGGAGCGCGGTATCCGCTGGCTGGCGGGCTTCACCAGTCTGCTGATGCACCTGCTGTTCCTGTTGCTGCTGGTCTGGGTGGCGGTGGTGCGCTTGCCGCCGCAACCGGCCGAGGCTGGCGACAGCAGCCGCGTGCAGGTGGAATTCGTGGGGCGCGGCACACCGGAGGAAACCGGTGGCGGCGCGCCACAGGCCACGTCTTCGCCGGCCGCCGCAGCATCGGGAGGGGAAGCCGCATCGCAGGAGGCCAGCACGGCGCCCACGCCCCGGCGGATGCCCGAGATCGTGCCGCCTTCGCCAACCCTGGCGACCGAGACGCCGCAGGTCCGCGAGCGTGAAGTCAGCGAACCGGCGCCCCAGCCGCCGCAACCGGTGCAGGTGACCGAGACACCGGAGCCGCCTCGCGCCTACGTGCTGCCGGCACCGAACCTGCGTCGCGATCCGGTCACCGCGCCCACCATCACGCCGCGCGAGATGAGCGTGCCGCAGCGCGAGGTCACCGTGGTGGAAACACCCACGGTGCCGCGCGTGGATACCCAGCGTGGCATCGCGGCTCCGCAGTTGACCCGGCCGGTGCCGCAGGTCCAGGAACGTGAAGTCGCGGCGCCCTTGCCGCAGGTACGCACGGCGCAGGTCCCGACCCGGGTGGCGCCGGTCCGCGATCTGCAGCGTCCCGCGCCGGGTGTGCGCGAGCGCGAGATTGCCGCGCGCAGCACCGCCGCCACGACGGGATCCGCGGCGTCCGCGAGCACGCCGGCGCCGAGCGTTTCCCGCGACAGCGGCGCCGGATCGCAGGCGGCGACGCCCGCGTCCACGTCCGGCGTACAGCCGGGCGCGACGCGTTCCGGTCCCGCGCAGGCGGATCGCAGCGGTGGCTGGGCGACGCCGCAACGCGGCGATGATTGGGGGGCGTCGCGGCGCAATGTGGCCGGTGACAGCGGGGCGAATGCGGGGCAGAAGCCGGGACTGTTCAACGCCGACGGCAGCGTGCGCGTGCCCACAGGTGCCGGCGACAGCGGTCCGGCCACCGCTGATCGCGGCGCGCCCGGCGGCGGCAACGATCAATGGACACGCGAGAAGATCGACAGCTCCGGAACCTGGCTGCAACGAGCGCCCTACGACTACGAGCCCACCAGTTTCGACAAGTACTGGGTACCGAACGAGTCCCTGCTCGCCGAATGGGTCCGGCGCAACATCCGCGAGGCGGTGATTCCGATTCCCGGCACCAGCAAGAAGATCCGTTGCGTGGTGTCGGTGCTGCAATTGGGAGGGGGCTGCGGCCTGTTCGACCCCAACCTCAACGAGCAACCGGCTTCGGCGCGCCCGCCGCCGGAGATTCCGACCAAGCGCACGCCCATTCCGACGGATTCCTGAGGGCATCTTTCGCGGTGCGTGGCGGCTCGGGGCCAGGCCAAGGACGGAGCCGCGCTTGATCCCGGTAAAGACTAGCCGGCCTCTGTTCTGGCGGCAAAAAAAGAAACGGAGCCTTGCGGCTCCGTTTCGACGAGGATGCGTGTGGCAGGCGGCTTCAGTGCACGCCGTGCAGATCGCGCAGCTTGGACTCGCGCGAACCGAAGTACGCGGCCAGGTCCGAGATGTCCTGATCGCTCAGGCCGGCGGCCTGGGGCGACATCAGGGCGTGCTGGCGGTCGCCGGCGCGATAGGCCTGCAGGGCATGTGCTATGTAGTCGGCGTACTGGCCACCCAGCTTCGGGTAAGTGCCGTCGATCGGGGCATTGCCTTCGGCGCCATGGCAGTCGATGCAGCTCTGTCCGGTGGCCTTGCCCTTGGCATTGGCCAGCTGTTCGCCGGCGGCGATGCGGCCGGCCGGCAGACCGGCGGAGGAACTGGAGCCGTGTTCGCCACTGGCGTGGCCGGGATCGGCGGCGGCGGTCTCGTTGGTTTCCACCTTGGAACATGCCACCAGGGCGAGGGCAGCGAGCAGGGCGATGGCTAGACGCTGGGCGTGCTTGGCGTTGGGCATGACGGTTACTTGACGGTGGAAAGGAAGGCGGCGATGTCGGCGATGTCCTGATCCGAGAAGCTCTCGGACTGCGCCTGCATGGTCGGGTGCTTGCGGGCGCCCTTCTTGTACTCGGTCAGCGCATTGACTAGGTATTCCGCCGACTGGCCGCCGATGCGCGGCACGTGGTAGTTCGGGTAGGCGTTCTTGTAGCCGGTGATGCCGTGGCAGCCCTGGCAGGTGTAGGTCAGGGTGCGGCCCTTGTCGGCGTTGCCGGTCATCGGCGCGGCCGCCTGAGCGGCGGGAGTGGCCGCCGGAGCCGCCGCCGTGGGAGCGGGCGCGGGCGCCGTTTCACTGGTGGGGGTCTGGGCGGTCAGGGCAGCCATCGGCAGGGCGGCGGCCAAGGCAAGGCAAGCGGCGAGCGGAAGCGGTCGCATCATGTCGTTAATCCGGGACTCTCATTTGCGCGCGCCGCGTCCAACCGCAGCGCTTGGCTGCGCGGAGTATAACGTTAACGTCACGAATGCCGCCATCCGCCGAACGGTCATCCCCGTGTCGTGCTCCCGCCGCAGGCTTCCGGCACGTGATTCATCCGACTTCGACCGCGGCGCATCGCCCCGACAGCCGCCATTACGGACGCTGGTCACCATGACCTTCGGCGCATGAATCGGGCTGAACGGGTGATATACCTTGATACAACACCTAAACAACACCACCACGGTCCACCCACATGTCCCGAGCCCACCCCCAATCCGGCCGCTCCCCCCTGCGTCTGGCCATGCTGCCCCTCCTTTGCGGCGTGCTGGCCCTGTCCGCCTGCAAGGGCGGTGGCCCCGCGCCCGAAGCCCAGGCCAAGAACGGGGAGCAGGCCAAGGCCGCCGATGCGGTGCCGGTGGAGGCGGTGGCGGCCAGCCGCCGCGCGGTGGCCGCCAGCTATACCGGCACCACCACCCTGGAGCCGCGCGCCGAGTCGCAGGTGGTCGCCAAGACCTCCGGCGTGGCGCTGGCGGTGATGGTCGAGGAAGGCCAGCAGGTCAGCGCCGGGCAGGCGCTGGTGCGGCTGGATCCGGATCGCGCGCGCCTGGCGGTGGCCCAGGCCGAGGCGCAGATGCGCAAGCTGGAGAACAACTATCACCGCGCCCGCCAACTGGTCGATCAGCAGATGATCAGCGCCAACGACGTCGACCAGATCAAGTTCGATCTGGAGAACGCGCGCGCGCAGTACAACCTGACCAAGCTGGAGCTCTCCTACACCACGGTGGTGGCGCCGATCTCCGGCATGATTGCTTCGCGCTCGATCAAGACCGGCAACTTCGTCCAGATCAACACGCCGATCTTCCGCATCGTCGACAACTCGCGGCTCGAAGCCACGCTCAACGTGCCCGAGCGTGAGCTGGCGACCCTCAAGGCCGGCCTGCCGGTCCTGCTGCAGGCCGACGCGCTGCCGGGCAAGACCTTCGAAGGCGTGGTCGATCGCGTGGCCAGCGTGGTGGATGCCGGCAGCGGCACCTTCCGGGTGGTCTGCGCGTTCGCCGACAAGACCCTGCAGCCGGGCATGTTCAGCCGCATCCGCATCGATTACGACCAGCGCGCCGACGCGCTGGTGGTGCCGCGCATCGCGCTGCTGGACGACGGCGACCCGGCGGTGTTCGTGGTCCGTGACGGCAAGGCCGCGCGGGTGCCGGTGAAGGTGGGTTACGCCGATGGCGAATGGCTGGAAATCCGCGAAGGGCTGAAGGCGGGTGATCGCGTGGTCACCGCCGGCAAGGTCGCCCTGCGCGACGGCAGCAGCGTGCAGGTGATTGGCGATCCGGTGCCCAAGACGGTCGCGGCGAAGGACCCGCCCAAGGCCGGTAGCAAGCAATGAGCGGCCACCCGGATCCCCACGATTCCCAGCCGCAGGGACGGCTGGGCGGCGGCCTGGTGGAGTTCTCCACCCGCCGCCGGGTGACCATCGCGATGATCACGGTCACCATGCTGCTGTTCGGCGTCATCGCCCTGGGCAGCCTGAAGGTCAACCTGCTGCCGGATCTGAGTTATCCGACCCTGACCGTGCGCACCGAGTACACCGGCGCGGCGCCTTCGGAAATCGAGACCCTGATTTCCGAGCCGGTCGAGGAAGCGCTGGGCGTGGTCAAGAACCTGCGCAAGCTCAAGTCGGTCTCGCGTACCGGCCAGAGCGACGTGGTGCTGGAATTCGCCTGGGGCACGGACATGGACCAGGCCAGCCTGGAAGTCCGCGACAAGATGGAAGTGCTGCAGCTGCCGCTGGAGGCCAAGGCTCCGGTGCTGCTGCGCTTCAATCCGTCGACCGAGCCGATCGTCCGCCTGGCGCTGTCCAACAAGAACGCGCCGGCCAACGACGCCGACGCGGTGCGCCTGCTCACCGAGCTGCGCCGCTATGCCGACGACGATCTGAAAAAGAAACTGGAGCCCGTCGAGGGCGTGGCCGCGGTCAAGGTCGGCGGCGGCCTGGAAGACGAGATCCAGGTCGACATCGATCAGCAGAAGCTGGCGCAGCTCAACCTGCCGATCGACAACGTCATCCAGCGCCTGCAGCAGGAGAACATCAACATCTCCGGCGGCCGCCTGGAAGAAGGCTCGCAGCGTTACCTGGTGCGGACGGTCAACCAGTTCGCCACGGTCAATGAAATCCGCGAGATGCTGATCACCGCGCAGACCAACGGTGGCAACAGCGCGGCGCAGTCGGCGGCCGCGCAGATGGCGGCGATCGCCGCGTCCACCGGTTCGGCGGCGGCGATGGCCGCGGCGGCTTCGGTGCAGAGCGCGTCTTCCGGCGATACCAGCACCATCGCCGGCGGCATGGCGGTGCGCCTGAAGGACGTCGCGGAGGTCCGCCAGGGCTACAAGGAACGCGAGGCGATCATCCGCCTGGCCGGCAAGGAAGCGGTGGAACTGGCGATCTACAAGGAAGGCGACGCCAACACCGTGTCCACGGCCGACGCGGTCAAGAAGAAGCTGGAGGAACTGAAGAGCCAGATTCCGCCGGATGTCGAGCTGACCACCATCGAGGACCAGTCGCTGTTCATCGAGCAAGCCATTGCCGACGTCAAGAAGGATGCGGTCATCGGCGGCATCCTGGCGATCCTGATCATCTTCATGTTCCTGCGCGATGGCTGGAGCACGTTCGTCATCAGCCTGTCGTTGCCGGTGTCGATCATCACCACCTTCTTCTTCATGGGCCAGCTGGGGCTGAGCCTCAACGTGATGTCGCTGGGTGGCCTGGCGCTGGCGACCGGCCTGGTGGTGGACGACTCCATCGTCGTGCTGGAAAGCATCGCCAAGGCACGCGAACGCGGGCTGGGCATCCTGGAGGCCGCGATTGCCGGCACCCGCGAGGTGAGCATGGCGGTGGTGGCCTCGACCCTGACCACCGTGGCGGTGTTCCTGCCGCTGGTGTTCGTGGAAGGCATCGCCGGACAGCTGTTCCGCGATCAGGCGCTGACCGTGGCGATCGCCATCGCGATCTCGCTGGTGGTGGCGATGACCCTGATCCCGATGCTGAGCTCGCTCAAGGGCCGCCCGCCGCTGGCGTTCCCGGAGGAAGCGCCGCATCCGCGCTGGCAGCCCAAGTCAGGCTGGCAGCGGCCGTTCGCCTTCATCGGTCATCTGGTGGGACTGGTCTTCCGCAGCGTGTTCTTCGCCATCGCCTGGTTCGTGGTGAAGGCGTGGCGCGGGCTGGTGGCGGTGATCGGTCCGATCATGCGCACGCTCAGCACGCTGGTGATGAAGCCTTACAACGGCGCCGAGCGGGCGTACCTGCGCCTGTTGCCGGCCTCGCTGGCGCGGCCGTGGCTGGTGCTGGGCTTCGCCGCCGCGGCATTCGGCGTGACCCTGCTGGCGGTGCCGATGCTGGGCGCGGATCTGATACCGCAGCTGGCGCAGGACCGCTTCGAGATGACGGTCAAGCTGCCGCCGGGCACGCCGCTGAAGGAAACCGACGCGCTGGTCCGCGAACTGCAGGAAAAACACGCCAAGGACGCCGGCGTGCAGTCGCTGTACGGTGTCAGTGGCAGCGGCACCCGCCTGGACGCCAGCCCGACCGAGAGCGGCGAGAACATCGGCAAGCTGACGGTGGTGATGGCCGGTGGCGGCAGCGAGAAGATCGAGGCCGAGGAAACCGAGCGCCTGCGCGCGACCATGGCCTCGAAGGCCGGCGTGCAGGTGGACTTCGCGCGTCCCGAGCTGTTCAGTTTCTCCACCCCGCTGGAAGTGGAACTGCGCGGACAGGATCTGGCGTCGATCGAGCAGGCCGGCCGCAAGCTGGCGGCGATGCTGCGCAAGAACCCGCACTACGCCGACGTCAAGTCGACGGTGGAAGAGGGGTTCCCGGAAATCCAGATCCGTTTCGATCAGGATCGCGCCGGCGCGCTGGGCCTGACCACCCGCCAGATCGCCGACGTCGTGGTGAAGAAGGTGCGCGGCGAAGTCGCGACCCGCTACAGCTTCCGCGACCGCAAGATCGACGTGCTGGTGCGCGCGCAGGAAACCGACCGCGCCAGCGTGGAGAGCATCCGCCGCCTGATCGTCAACCCGGGCAGCAGCCGGCCGGTGACCCTGGACGCGGTCGCCGACGTGGTCTCGACCACCGGCCCCAGCGAAATCCACCGCACCGACCAGATCCGCGTGGCCGTCGTGTCGGCCAATCTGCGCGACATCGATCTGGGCGGTGCCGTCGCCGAGGTGCGCGACATGGTGGCTAAGGAGCCGCTGGGTGCGGCCATCGGCATGCACATCGGCGGCCAGGGCGAGGAACTGGCCGAGTCGGTGCGCTCGCTGCTGTTCGCGTTCGCGCTGGCGGTGTTCCTGGTGTACCTGGTGATGGCCTCGCAGTTCGAATCGCTGCTGCATCCGTTCGTCATCCTGTTCACCATCCCGCTGGCCCTGGTCGGCGCGGTGCTGGCGCTGCTGATGACGCGCTCGCCGGTGTCGGTGGTGGTGTTCATCGGCTTGATCCTGCTGGTCGGACTGGTGGTGAAGAACGCGATCATCCTGATCGACAAGGTCAATCAATTGCGCGAGGCCGGCGTGGCCAAGCGCGAGGCATTGATCGAGGGTGCGCGTTCCCGCCTGCGGCCGATCGTGATGACCACGCTGTGCACCCTGTTCGGCTTCCTGCCGCTGGCCGTGGCGCCGCTGTTCGGCAGTCCGGGCGCCGAGGTGCGTTCGCCGATGGCGATCACAGTGATCGGCGGCCTGCTGGTGTCGACGCTGCTGACCCTGCTGGTGATTCCGGTGGTCTACAACCTGCTGGATCGCCGCGCCGATGACTACTACCTGGAGCGCGGCCGCCGCAACCGCGCCTCGGCCGAAGGCATCGACGGTGAAGGTGGCCCGACCGCCGCGGAGCATGCATGAGCGTCGCCGAGTTCAGCATCAAGCGGCCCGTCACGACGGTCATGTTCTTCGTGTCGTTGTTCGTGATCGGCATGATCGCGGCGATCCGGTTGCCGCTGGAAGCATTCCCGGACGTGTCGCCACCGTTCATCATGGTGCAGCTGCCGTATACCGGCTCGACCCCGGAAGAGGTCGAGCGCACGGTGCTGCGACCGGTCGAGGAAACCCTCTCGACCATGACCGGCATCAAGCGGATGGACAGCTCCGCGCGTTCGGACGGAGCCAACATCTTCATCCAGTTCTCGGACTGGAACCGCGACGTGGCCATCGCCGCCTCGGAGGCGCGCGAGCGCATCGACGCCATCCGCGACGACCTGCCGGATGATCTGCAGCGCTACTTCGTCTTCAAGTTCTCGACCACCGACGAACCGGTCCTGCGGGTACGCCTGGCCAGCGCCACCGATCTGACCGGCGCGTACGACATGATCGACCGGGAGTTCAAGCGCCGGCTGGAACGCATTCCCGGCGTGGCCCGGGTCGAGGTCTCCGGCGCGCCGGCCAATGAAGTGGAGATCGCGATCGAGCCGGATCGGCTGACGGCGCACAACCTCAGCCTCAACGAGCTGACCACGCGCCTGCAGGCGGTGAACTTCTCGGTGTCGGCGGGGCAGATCACCGACGGCGGCCGCCGCCTGCGCGTGCAGCCCGTGGGTGAATTGGCCGACCTTGAGCAACTGCGTTCGCTGGTGCTGAACAACAGCGGCCTGCGACTGGGCGACATCGCCGAGGTCCGGCTGAAGCCCGCGCGAATGGACTATGGCCGCCGCCTGGACGGGCGCGCGGCGGTGGGCCTGGACATCTTCAAGGAGCGCAATGCCAACCTGGTGGAAGTCTCCAGCGCGGCGCTGAAGGAAGTGGAAGCCATCCGCGAGAGCCCGGCGTTGAACGACGTGCAGGTGCTGGTGATGGACAACCAGGGCGACAACGTCACCTCCTCGCTGCTCAGCCTGGCCGAGGCCGGCGGCATCGGCCTGGTGCTGTCGATCGCGGTGCTGTTCTTCTTCCTGCGCCACTGGCCGTCGACGCTGATGGTGACCCTGGCGATTCCGATCTGCTTCGTGATGACCCTGGGCTTCATGTACTTCGCCGGCGTCACCCTGAACATCCTCAGCATGATGGGCCTGCTGCTGGCGGTAGGCATGCTCGTGGACAACGCGGTGGTGGTGGTGGAGAGCATCTACCAGGAACGCGAACGGATGCCGGGACAGCCGGTGCTGGCTTCCATCATCGGCACCCGCCATGTCGCCATCGCGCTGTCGGCGGGCACGCTCTGCCACTGCATCGTGTTCGTGCCGACGATGTTCGGCGAGCGCAACATGCTGAGCATCTTCCTGTCCCAGATCGCCATCACCATCTCGGTGTCGCTGCTGGCGTCCTGGCTGGTGGCGGTGAGCCTGATCCCGATGATCTCGGCGCGCCTGAAAACGCCGCCGGCGGTGAGCAAGCCCGATGGCCTGATCCCGCGCATGCAGCGCCGCTATGCCGGCCTGCTGCGCTGGACCCTGGCCCATCGCGGCTGGAGCGTGCTGGGCATTCTGCTGATCATCGCGGCCAGCGTGGTGCCGATGACCCAGATGAAGACCAACATGTTCGGTGGCGAGGACGCCGGCGAAACCCGGATCTTCTATCAGTGGAAAGGCGCCTACACCAAGGAGCAGATGTCGCAGGAAGTCGGCAAGATCGAAGCCTACCTGGAAGCCAACCGCAAGCGCTTCAAGATCACCCAGATCTATTCGTTCTTCAGTGAGCAGGGCTGGGGCGGCACCAACATCAAGCTCGACACCAAGGACATCACCGAGAGCAAGCGGCTGATTGACGCCATCCGCAAGGATCTGCCGAAGTCGGCGCGCGCCAACATCGGTATCGGTGACCAGGGCGGTCCGGGTGGCGGGGGCGGCCAGCAGGCGCAGAGCGTATCGGTGCAACTGGTGGGCGACTCCACCCAGACCCTGACCGAACTTGCCAACGAAGTCGTGCCGATCCTGGCCAAGCGCAAGGAACTGACCGACGTGCGCGTGAACAGCGGTGACCGCAACAGCGAGCTGGCGGTGCGGGTGGATCGCGAGCGCGCGCTGGCATTCGGCTTCAGCGCCCAGGAAGTGGGCCGCTTCGTCGAACTGGCCCTGCGTGGCGCGCCGCTGCGCGAGTTCCGCCGTGGCGAGAACGAGGTACCGGTGTGGGTACGCTTCTCCGGCGCCGAGCACTACGGGTCCGAGGATCTGGAGTCGTTCACGGTGCGGGCGCCGGACGGCCGGACGGTGCCGCTGCTGGCGATGGTCGATGTGGCCGTCAAGCCTTCGGCCAACGAAGTCCAGCGTTCCAACCGGCAGACCACCCTGACCATCCAGGCCAACCTGGCGGACAAGGTGTCGATGCCGGAAGCCCGCAAGGCGATGGAGGACACGCTCAAGCCGCTCGCGTATCCGGCCGGCTACACCTACAGCTTCGACGGCGGCGGTTTCCAGGAGGATCAGGAAGCCATGCAGCAGATGATGTTCAACCTGCTGATCGCCCTGATCATGATCTACGTGGTGATGGCTGCGGTGTTCGAATCGATGCTGTTCCCGTCGGCGATCATGAGCGGCGTGCTGTTCTCGGTGCTGGGCGTGTTCTGGCTGTTCTGGCTGACCGGGACCGAGTTCAACATCATGGCCTTCATCGGCATCCTGGTGCTGATGGGCGTGGTGGTGAACAATGGCATCGTGATGATCGAGCACATCAACAACCTGCGACGGCGTGGCATGTCCCGGACCGACGCGCTGGTGGAAGGCAGCCGCGAGCGGTTGCGTCCAATCATGATGACCATGGGTACCGCGATCCTGGCGATGGTGCCCATCGCCATCAGCAACACGCAGCTGGCCGGTGACGGTCCGCCATATTTCCCGATGGCCCGCGCCATCGCCGGTGGATTGGCGTTCTCCACGGTGGTCAGCCTGCTGTTCCTGCCAACCATCTACGCCCTTCTCGATGACCTGCGCAACGGCACGGTGCGCGCGATCCGGCGTGCACGCGGCAAGGGCGACGCGCCGGCGGCCGCGGCCAGCCTGACCGCCTTGCACACGGAGTAGCGTGCGCGGCGGACCTAACCTGACAGGAAGGCCGGCGAAAGCCGGCCTTCTTTTTCTGTCGGCCGAGGCGCGGAGAGGAGCTACTTCTCCACGAACGCACGCTCGAACACGTAATCGCCCGGATGGCCGGTGCGCGGCGAACACTGGAAACCCAGCTGATCCAGCAGCGCGCGGATTTCCGCCAGCATCGCCGGACTGCCGCAGATCATGAAGCGGTCGCGCTCCGGATGCGGCGGCGGCAGTCCACTGGAAGCGGCTAGCCGGCCGTCGGCGATCCGGTCGGTGAGCCGGCCCTGGTTGCGGAAGTCCTCGCGGGTCACGGTGGGGTGGTAGATCAGTTTCCGCCGGATCTGCGCGCCTAGGAACGGATGTTCGGGCAGTTCCCGCTCGATGAAAGCCGAATAGGCCAGGTCGCTGACATGACGCACCCCGTGGGCGACGATGACTTTCTCGTAGCGCTCGTAGGTTTCCGGGTCCTGGATGATGCTCATGAACGGCGCCAACCCGGTGCCGGTGCCCAGCAGATACAGGTGCCTGCCGGGATGCAGGTCATGCAGCACCAGCGTCCCGGTGGGCTTGCGGCTGACCAGTACCGGATCGCCCACCCGCAGATGCTGGAGGCGCGAGGTCAACTGACCTTCCTGGACCTTGATGCTGAAGAATTCCAGATGTTCTTCCCAGTGCGGGCTGGCGATGCTGTAGGCGCGCATCAGCGGACGCCCCTCGACCTCCAGTCCAATCATCACGAAATGCCCGCTCTCGAAGCGCAGGCCGGGATCGCGGGTGGTGCGGAACGAGAACAGGTTGTCGTTCCAGTGATGGACATGGGTGACGCGCTCGATTGCGTGCAGGCTCATCGATGGACTCCGGAACGGGAAGAACGGCAAGGGCAGGGACTCATGCCAACCACGCATGCAGTGCCGCGAGTGTGGTGAGGCCTGCCAGGGTCCAGCCGAGGCCAGTCAGCCAGCGGGGGCGATAAGGCAGCACGCCGAGCGCGAGCGACAGTCCCGCGGCGGTCATCGCGCCCAGCCAGATGACCGGACCCCGGGCCCAGCCTTCCGCCTGGCTGGCGACGAGCAGCGCGAGTATCAGCAGAATCCAACCCAGCCCGCGCCACCAGCGCATGCGCGCCGCGCCGGCACGCGCGGTGCCATGCAGATCCATCTGATGCTTTTCCATCGACAAGCACAACGCGGTGAAGCCGGAATAGGCCAGCGTGGTCAACAACAGGAACAGTGGCAGGCTCATGCGGTGGCCTCCGTCGTTGCCGCGTCCGGGGCGCCGGCGGCCTGTCGTCGTCGCGTCGCCGCGCTCACCGGCGGCTGCCAGCGCTGCATGCGGCGACCCGCACACGCCAGTCCGGCGCCCAAAGCGAGCATGGTCAGGTCGAAGCCCGCGAGCACCCAGTCGTGACACGCGATGGATACCCCCAGATGCGTCGAGGTGGTCAGTGCGTTGAGCAGGGGCAGGAGCAGGAACAGCAAGGCGGCCAGATAGAGCTGCCACGCCCACATCGCGCGCCGGGGCCAGGCGAACGCCGCCAGCAGCGCCAGCGCCCAGGCGATGAAGAACACGTTCGCCTCGGCGGAGGCGCGTTCGACAAGGGTCAGCGGCAGCAGGCGATTGCCCCAGAAATAGGCGGCGAACGCGATCGGCAGGCCCGCGACCGTGCCGATGTTGAGCGCATCCACCAGGCGCAGGCCGAAGCCGATGCGTCCCGCTTTCAGGTGCTTGGGACGCTCTTTGATCGCCCACAGGATCACGCCGCTGGCGACCATCAGGCAGCCGGCCAGCCCGGACAGGAAAAACAGCGCGCGCAGCAGCGGATCGGCGAAGCGGGCCAGGTGCAGGCCATACAACACCCCACGGGTGCGGGTGGCGCCGCCCGGCGCTGGGCTGGCATCAAGCAGATGGCCGCTGACGCCATCGAACCGCAGCGACGGCGTGTCGATCGACAGGCGCTTGGCGGTCCGCTGGAAAACATCCACCACCGCGCCGGCGTCGCCGGGATGCTGCACGCTGAAACCGCCGGGCTCGCCTCCCCGCCAATGCAGGCGGGAGGTCTCCAGCAACTGCGCGATGGCGATTCCCCGCGCCGGCTGGCCGGTGGCCTCGCGTGGTTCGCCGAACTGGGCGAACGCCGCGCTGAAGAATGCGTCTTCGTCATCCGGATAGGCCGCCTGCACACCCCAGGGCAGGTACATGAACATCAGGGTGACGATGCCGGTATAGGTGATCATCGCGTGGTAGGGCAGTGCCATCACCGCGCTCACGTTGTGGAAATCCAGCCACGAACGCTGGCCCTTGCCGGGCCGGAAGGTGAAGAAGTCCTTGAAGATCTTCTTGTGGGTGATCACACCGGTGATGATCGCCACCAGCATGAACATCGCGCAGAAACCGACCAGATAGCGCGCCCACACGACCGGAAGGTAGTGCAGATCGAAATGCAGGCGGTAGAAGAAGTCGCCGCCACGGGTTTCGCGCGCGGCGATGGCCTCGCCGGTATCGGGATTGACGGTGGCGTCGCCGAAGCGGCCACCGCGACGTCCGCGACGCGTGCCTTCCTGCGGCGGCGAGGCCGATTCCGGATTGCGCCAGAACACCCGCAGGGCGCCGTTGCGTTCGTCCGGCAGGGTAACGGTCCAGCTTTCGGCGTGTGCGGCGTGTCGTTGCAGGTATTGCACGGCGCGTTCGGCCGCCACCGCCCCGCGCGCGGTGGTCGTGGGCACTTCCGGGCGCATCCAGCGGCTGATTTCCTCGCGGTAATAACTGGCGGTCCCGGCCATGAAGATCAGCAGCAGGAACCAGCCCACCAGCAGCCCGGTCCAGGTGTGCAGCCAGGCCATGGATTGGCGGAATCCCTGCTTCATGCCGGACGCCCGAGCCAGACGGTAGCCGCTCCCATGGCCAGCGCCGGCAACGCGATGCCGAGCCAAGCGCGCAGCGCCGAACGTGTGGCGAAGGCCCACAATGCCGCGCAGGCGCATGCGACGATCGCGAGCAGCATGCCGGTCAGCACGGCCTGCGCGCGCTCCATCGGCAGCGCCAGGGCGAGAAAGGACGAAGTGGTGGCGGCCAGGGCATAGCCGCCGACGATGGCCGCGATGCTGCGCGAGGTGATGCCGGCGCGGGGATGCCGGAATACGTCGGCGATGCGTGGTGGAAAAGGAGGGAAGGGAGCGTTCACGAACAAGTCCAGGCCGGGGCGGGAGACAGGCGGGCACTGATGCCACCTGTCCGCGTGCCGCCTTCCCTGGCGGCGGCCGGCGCGCGGCGCCGGTGTCCATCCACTGACAACGATCCAGGCCCCGGCATCCCTCAATGGATGTCGGGACCGGTGCGGCGTATGCGGGAAATCAGAGCCGGATCCGCAGGTTCAGCGTGACGTTACGCGGCTCGCCCCAATGCACGCCGTTGTAGAAACCCATCCGGCTGTAATAGTCCTTGTCCAGCAGGTTGTTGATGTTGAGGCTGGCGCTGATGTTGTCGCTGAAGCGATAGGTGGCCGACAGGTTGAGCAGATGGAACGCGGGTTGTTCCAACGGTGCGCCGCGTTGGGTCAAGGGGGTGCCGGTGGCCGGGTTGTAGGCGCCGGTGGGGCGGTTGCCGGTACCGGTGAGCTTGCCCTGCCAGGTGACGCCACCGCCGATGCTCAGGCGGTTCCAGCGGCCGGGCAGGCGGTAGTACGTGTTGAGACGGAACAGATCCACCGGCTGCATGGTGTTGATGCGCACGCCGGCCGCGTTCTCCGCCTTTGCGTGGGTGAAGCCGCCGGCGATGTTCCAGTTCTCGTTGAACTGGCCCTGCAGTTCCAGTTCCCAGCCCTGCACCTTGTTGCCCTTGCCGGTGGACTTATAGGCATAGGTGGGCGAGCCGTTGACGATGATCGGCGGGACCGAATCATCGATTTCGGCGAGGTTGTCCTGTTCGCTGCGGAACACCGCCGCGCTCGCGTTGAGTCCGCCATCGAAGAATTCGCCCTTCAGACCCAACTCGTAGCTGCCGCCCTCGATCGGATCCAGGTAGCGGTTGTCGCGGTCGCGGTACTCCTGCGGCTTGAAGATGCTGGTGTAGCTGGCGTACGCCGTGAGCCGGTCGCTGAAGTCGTACAGCACGCCGGCGTAGGGCGTGAACACGTCATCGACCTGGTAGCCGCCACGCGCTTCCAGAGTGCCGGCGGCGTTGTAGCGCTCCTCGTTCGCGGTTTCCCAGTTGCTGGAACGCGCGCCGACGACGGCCTTGAGCGCATCGGTGAAGGTCAGGCGCGCCGCGACGAAGCCGGCGGTCTGCTTGACCCGCGACCGATAGCCGTCGTGTCCATAACGCACGACGCCGAACCGGGGCACGTTGCCATCCCAACTGCGCCAATCGGGAATACGCAGGTACTCGTCCCAACTGGCGTAGCCGGGTGGCAGCACGTTCTCGGTGTAGGGCGTGTACTCGCGCTGGGTCAGTGTGCTGTAGCCGGCCAGCAGTGTGTGCTCGCGCCCGAACAAACGGAACGGGCCGCCGACATTGAATTCCCAGGCATCACTGCGGGTGCTGCCGAGGAAGCGCGAGTTCCACACGGTGATGCCGCCACCGTCGGGGCGCGGGAAACCGTTGCCACCGTAGAACATGTAACCATCGGTGTCGCTGTCGGCGCGGGTGTAGGCCAACCGCGCCAGCCAACCATTGCCGAAGCCCTGCTCCAGGCGGGCGAACGCCTGCCGGTCCTCACGTGGCCAGGAACTCCACTTTGCCGAGAAATTGGTGTTGCGTGGCAGCCGCGCCAGCCGCCCATCGGCCATCCAGTAGGGCACCGTGCCCCAGGTGGCGCCCCGGGTTTCCGGCGATTGGTAGTCGTAGCCGGCGGTGAGCAGCGTGCGTGGGCTCAGGTCGGCTTCGATGACGCCGTACAGGACATCCTTGTCCAGGGTGTAGAAGTCGCGCCAGGAGTCGCTTTGCTGCTTGGCGGCGACCAGACGGCCACGCAGGCGGCCGCCCCAGCCCAGCGGGCCGCTGATATCGGTTTCGAAGCGATGATTGCTCCAGCGGCCCACGGTGAGCGCGGTGGTCATCGCGAACTCGGAGGTGGGGCGCTTGCGTATCAGGTTGATGGTGCCGGAGGGATCGCCGGCGCCGGTGGTCAGGCCGGTGGCGCCGCGCACCACCTCGATGCGTTCGTAGACCGCCGAATCGCCGTCGGCTTTCACGTAGCCGCCGGTGTTGAGCATGCCGTCGACCTGGATGTTGTTGATGGCGTAGCCGCGCGAGTTGTAGCTGACACGCTCGCTGTCGGTGTACTGGACGAACACGCCGGTGACCTGCTGCATCACGCCCGACAGGCTGAAGAGCCCCATGTCGTCCAGGCGCTGGCGGGTGATGACGGTGACCGATTGCGGCGTTTCGCGCAGCGACAGGTTCAATTTGGTCGCGCTGCCGGTTTCGCGGACGGTATAGGAGTGCTTGTTTTCCTTTTCGCCATGGACCTCGACCGCGTCCAGCGTGGTGGGACCGCCGGAGGCCGCCTGCGCGCCGGCGAGCGCGGGCAGCAGGGCGCAGGCCAGGGCGATGGCTTGCGCCAGCGGATGGCGGAAGGGAAGGGTGGGAACGAGGGTGGGAGACATGATGTGATTCCTGGAGTGACGTGACGTTCGCCCCGGGTGGGGTGCGGACGTACAACGCGCCGGCAACGGGAATCACTCAACAAGCGTGGGCGTGTCGTTCTCAGCGGAATCGCCTGGCAAGCAGGCTCAGCGAAACAGGTAATACAGGCCCACGCCCGACAGCAGCAGGGCCGCAATGGCCAGCCACCAGGGATTGCGTCGAAAGGACATGGAACGAGACGCGACGTGGCCGGATTCATCCGCCAGCCATCGCGCAGGCTGTTCCAGTTGATCCGACAATTGCAGGGTCTCTTCCCAGGCGATCTGGTGTGCGGGCGTTTCCAGCCAGGCCAGGAAACGGTTCTGCTCGGCGTCGTCCATCGGCGTGCCCGAATGCAGGCGCACGTACCAGGCGATGGCCTGGTCTTGCGGGGATGGGGTCTCGTGGGGTGCCGACATGGGTGCCTGCGAGCGGGGCCTGTGTGCGGGTCAGGTCAAGGGGCAACGTTCGCCGGGCAGCGGCGTTGACTCCGCCTGGGCACGTTGGTGCAGGAAGTCGCGGCATCGCTGCATGGCCAGCATCATCTCTTTTTCGACGGTGCTGGTCGATACGCCCAGCGCCTTGCCGATCTGGGGATAGGTGCAGCCGTCGATGCGTTGCATCAGGAACACCCGCTGCGTCCGCGGCGGGAGCGTGCGCAGGATGCGCAGGAGACCTTCCAGCCTCGCGCGACTGTCGACGGTCTGTTCCGGCGTGCAGGCCGCGTCCGCCTCTTGGGCGCTCTGCCGCGCGTGCTCGCTGCGCACGCGGCGTGCGCGCAGGTGATCCAGCGCCAGGTTCTGCGCCGTGCGGAACACCAGGCTCAGATCGGCTTCGCCCAACTGGCGATCCTTCAGCCGCAGGTAGGTGTCCTGCACGATGTCCTCGGCCGTGCAGTCACAGCCGACGATGCGGCGGACCAGGTGAACGATGCGCTGGCGCTCGCGGACGAAAACGCGGGTGAATCCATCCATGCCGTCGGCTGTTATGACAATTTATGCAAATGATAGTCATTATCATTTGAGCGGGCAACCGCCATCGGGCGCGGGATGGGCGTCAGCGGCTGTGAAACAGCACGGGGACGTCGCCGCGAACAGCTTCGTCGGTGCGCAGCCAGGTGACGTCCGCCACAGGGTGGGTGCAGGGACCCAGGGTGACGACACGCAGCGGCCGCGTTCGGGCATGCCGGGCCAGGATGGCCAGCATGTCGGCGAGCATTGCTCCGGTGAAAGGGGAATACAGATAGAACACGGTACCGGTGGAAAGGTCGGCGGCACGTGCGTCGTCGGCGATGAATCGCACCCGTTCCAGGGCCAACGCTTCGGCGCTGAGCCGCGCGCTGGCGACGTACGCGGGCTCCAGTTCGACGCCCAGGCAGGTCGCGGGGGTGAGGATGGCGGCCAGCAGTGGCAGATGGCCCAGCCCGGAGCCGAGATCGATCAGGACGTCGGATTCGCGCAGGTCCAGCCGCCGCAGCAACGCGAACAGGTGCCGTGCCGGCGTCGGTTGATAAAACACCATCCCGGGCCGCAGCACGCCGATGTCGGCGGATGGCGCATCCACGGCCAGCACTTGAGCGATCAGCGTGTCCAGCGCATCGTAGTCATCGCCGTGGGGCGCCTCGCCGGCCGTGGACGGACCTGGCAGGGCGGCAAGGGCGTCGGCGCCGCGACCGCTCCGGATGGCCTCGCGCAGCGAGGCACAGAACGCGCCATGGATGTCTTCCAGCTCCGCGCGCAGGTCTTCCGACTGCCGGAAGAGCATAGGGTCGGCCTGGAAGCCGGTCGCTTCCAGGCGATCCAGCACGTCGCCGCGACGACGCCATTCCGCGGGTACTCGCAGGGAGGGATCGATTTTCCAGCGTTGCAACTGCGACCACAGGACGGCGAGCGGATCGCGCATGGGCATGCGGAGGAGGAGCTCAGCCGAACAGCTTGCCCAGCATGCGCAGGCCGCCCGTCCAGACGCCGATGGCGGTGCCGAAGCTGGTCAGGAAGAAGTTGAGCAGGATGCGCGCCACCCGGTTGCGCCACCAGCCGCGCAGGGTCTGCACGTCGTCGCGCAGGGCCATGAAGTCCGCATAGGTGGGCTTGCGCAGGGTGGCTTCGACCAGCGCGCTGACCGTGCCCGACGCCAATGCCGGGTGCAGCGGCGTAAGGGGGGACGCGATGAACGCGGCCACGATGCTCAGGGGATGTCCGCCGGCGATGGCGCAACCCAGCGCGCCCAGCACGCCGGTCACCAGCACCCACTGGACGATGAGATCGGAGCCGACGTCGACGCCGCCGCGATAGAAACCCCAGGCGAAACCGCCGAGCACGAACGCCGTCAGCAGGAGGGTGAACCACGGAATGCTGCTCTTCTCGGGAATGTGTTCGAGCTCGGCCAGGGTGGCCGCCGGCTCGTCCCGGTCCTCGCGCAGATGCCGGGCCAGGCCGTGCAGATGGCCGGCGCCGACCACCGCCAGCATTTCGTGCGGCCGTTCGCCCGCCTGCAACGCGCTGCCGGCCTGGCGCAGGCGGGTGGCCATGTAGCGATCGCGTTCGGCGATCACGGTTTCATACAGCGCCGGGTTGTCCTGGGCGAACTCGCCGAAGCTGGATTCCAGCATGTCGCCCTGCTTGAGCTTCTCGATCTCGGCATCGCCCACTTCCTCGTCGGCGAACATGCCGGCCAGGATGCCGGCGCTGATCTTGGCCCGGCCCCACCAGCTCAACCGCTGCAGGGCGCGCTTGAAGGTCAGGCCGACTTCGCGATCGATCAGGTGCACCGGCAGGCCGCGTTCGCGCGCATTGAGCGCGCCGGCCTTGAGCTCGGCGCCCGGTTCCACATCCAGCTGCTCGGCGAGTCGGCGCTGGTAGGCGGCCAGCGCGAGGTTGGCGGCGAACAGGTGGGTCTTGCCTTCACGCAGCACCTTGATGAGGTCCAGCTTCGCCAGCGCGTCGGGATCGGTGAGCGATTGCAGGCGGCCGGCATCGAGTTCGACCGCCACGCTGTCGTAGGCGCCACTGGCGACCGCGGCCCGCACCGCGTCCACGCTGCTGCGCGAAACATGGGCGGTGCCCAGCAGGGTGTAGCGGACGCCATCGCGTTCGACGATCTGGTGCGGCTGGCCGGCCAGCGGATCGTGCATGGCCGGAACGGGAGAGGGCGTGGGGTCGTTCATGGTGTCATTCATCGGAAGGGGCCGTGCCGACGCCCGCGCCGAGGGCGCGCTGCATCTGCACGGTATCGAGCCAGCGGCCGTGCTTGCGGCCCAGGCCCTGGAAAACGCCGACGGTGTGGAAGCCGAGTTTTTCGTGCAAAGCGACCGAAGCGCCATTGGCGGGTTCGCCGATCACCGCCACCATCTGGCGGAAACCTTTCGCCTCGCAGGCGTCAATCAGGCGTTGCAGCAACGCCCTGCCGATGCCCTGGCCCTGGTGATCCGGCGCGATGTAGACCGTGTCCTCCACGGTCCAGCGGTAGCCGATGCGGCTGCGGTAGCTGCTGGCATAGGCGTAACCGGCGAAGCGCCCGTCACGCTCGGCGACGAAATAGGGATAGCCCGCCGCCTGCACGGCACGCAGGCGCTGCGCCATTTCCGCTTCGTCGGGCACGTCGTACTCGTAGGTCGCCACGCGTTCGCGTACTTCCTCGGCGTAGAGCGCGGTGATGGCCGGAATGTCGGCCTCGGTGGCGTCGCGGATGAGCAGGGGCAAGCGGTGATGCCTCAGTCGATGTAGCGCTTGAGCAGATCGCCATAGGCGTCTATGCGGCGATCGCGCAGGAACGGCCAGATCCGGCGCACGTGTTCGCTGCGCTCCATGTCCACTTCGACATTGAGGAGGGTGGCGTCGGTACCGGCCTCGGCGAGGAATTCGCCTTGCGGGCCGAGCACGTGGCTGTTGCCCCAGAACTGGATGCCGGACGCGCCCAGCGGCGAAGGTTCGTGGCCGACGCGATTGCAGCTGAGCACCGGCAGGCCGTTGGCGACCGCGTGACCGCGATGGCTCAGCACCCACGCGTCGCGCTGGCGGTTCTTCTCCTCCTGCGCGTCATCCGGATCCCAGCCGATCGCGGTGGGGTACAGCAGCAGTTCGGCGCCGGCCAGCGCCATCAGGCGCGCGGCTTCCGGATACCACTGATCCCAGCACACCAGCACGCCGAGGCGGCCCACCGAGGTATCGATTGGCTTGAAGCCGATGTCGCCGGGGGTGAAATAGAACTTCTCGTAGAACCCTGGATCGTCCGGGATGTGCATCTTGCGGTACTTGCCGGCGATGCTGCCGTCCTTTTCATAGACCACGGCGGTGTTGTGGTACAGCCCGGTGGCGCGGCGCTCGAACAGCGAGCTCACCAGCACCACGCCATGCTGCCTCGCCAGGCGGCCCAGGCGCTCGGTGCTGGGGCCGGGAATCGGTTCGGCCAGGTCGAATTCGGCGACCGACTCGTGCTGACAGAAGTACGGGCCGTTGTGCAGTTCCTGCAGCAGCACCAGACGGGCCCCGCGGCGGGCGGCCTCGGCCACGCGATCCTCGATCACCGACAGGTTGGCATCGGCATCGCCGTGGTTCTTTTCCTGGATCAGGGCGACGGGCAGGGAGGTCTTGCGGGTCATGGCGGAGGCGGGTCTGAGCGGACGCGCATGGTAACGCGGATGGCCGGGCCCCGGGCCGACCGCGGGTGAACGGCCGGTGCCGCCGGACTCAGTCGCCGGCCTGCTCGCGACGTCGCTGGGCCCGCCCCAGCCAGGCGCCATTGCCGGCCCAGACCAGGGCGATGCCGGCGCCGATGAACATCGCCAGCGCGGGATGCTCGGCGACCAGATCCAGCATCCGCTTCACCCAGCCGCTGAGCGCATCGGCGCCGCGATAGACCACGGTGTCGATGAAGTTCTTCGCCTTGTACTTGTCCTCGGCGCCGACCACCGTGTAGAGCATCTCGCGACCGGGCCGCACCAGCGCGTATTCGCCCGCGCGGCGCACCACCATCACCACCGCGAACACCGCGAAGGTCGGCGCCAGCGCCAGCCACAGGAAGCCGGCGGCGGTGACCAGCGGCACCAGCACCAGCAGGATGCCCACGCCGAGCCGCCGCGCGATCTGGCCGGTGATGAAGATCTGGGTGAGGATGGCCAGGGTCTGCACGATGGTGTCGATCAGGCCGAACACCTGGGTCTGGCGGGTGCGATCCGGGAAGTGCTCGGCCACCAGCCGCGCCTGTTCGAAGTACAGGAAGGTGCTCACGCTCGCCAGCAACAGCACGAACAGGGCGATGCCCAGCAGATAGGGCGAACGGAACACCGCCGTGGCGCCGGTGAACGGATTGCCACCGAGCGGGCGCGAACGCGCCTGCGCATCGCGCTCCGGCAGCGGATGAGCGTCGCGCCAGCGTTGCAGCCACATCGCGGCGGCGATGCTGGCGGCCAGGAACAGGGCCGACAGCAGCACGAGTCCGGCGTGTCCCAGCGGCGCCACCAGCAGCGTGCCCAGCACCGGCCCGCACAGCCCGCCCAGGCTCGCGCCACCGGCCATCAGCGCGAACAGGCGCTTGGCCTGCGCCACCACGAACAGATCCGCCAGCACGCTCCAGGCCAGCGAAATGGTCAGCAGATTGAACACCGACAGCCAGATGTAGAACGTGCGGGCGATCCAGACGTTCTCCGGTCGCCAGGCGAACAGGACCGCGAACGCCAGCAGGTTCAACGCGAAGAAACCAAAGGTCCACGGCAGGATATGCCGGCGCCGCACCCGCGCCGCCACCCAGCCGAACAGCGGCATCGCCGCCAGCGTGGCGACGAACGTACCCGTGAACAGCCACTGCAGGTTGTCCACGCCGCCGGCCACGCCCATGGTCTCGCGCACCGGGCGCAGCATGAAGTAGCCGGTGAACAGCAGGAAGAACAGCAACAGCCCCGCGACGACCGCGCCGGTTTCGCGGGGCTCGACATTGAACAGGCGGGCGATCAGGTTGGAGCGGGGCGGCGTGGCGCTCATCGGGAGCTCATGCGAACAGGGAGATCAGCGACTGGCGCTGGGCGGAATCGAGATCCGGGCCGATACCGGCGCGCAGGTTGTCGCTTTGCCGATCCGGTTTGCCGGTGGCGGGGATCACCACCGTGACCGCCGGATGGCTCAACGCGAACTTCAGGAACGCCTGCGCCCAACTGGTGATGCCCAGTTCGGCCGCCCAGCCGGGCAGCGGCTTGTCCTTGACCTGGGCGAACAACCGGCCGTCCTCGAACGCGCGGTTGATCATCACGCCCACGCCGAGATCCTGCGCCAGCGGCAGCACCCGCTTCTCCGCGCCCCGGGAGACAACCGAGTAGTTGATCTGCAGGAAATCGGGCTTCTCCGCCTGGACGACATCGGCCAGTTCGTCCTGCGCGCGCTCGACGTAGTGGGTGACGCCCACATGACGCACCTTGCCCTGCTGCTTGAGTTCGCGCGCCAGCGCCAGCTGGGTCTTCAGGTCGCCGAGGTTGTGGACCTGCAGCAGTTCGACCTTGTCGGTCCGCAGGCGACGCAGGCTGTCGTTGAACTGGGCCAGTCCTTCCTCGCGGCCGATGACGCCGGAGAGCTTGGTGGCCAGCCAGGCTTTCGGGCGCAGGTTCTGTTCCGCGAGCAAGGGACCGAGCACATCTTCCGCGGTGCCGTAGGTGGGCGCGGTATCGATGACGCTGGCGCCGGCGGCGAAGAAGCGTTTCAGCACCTCGCGCAACGGATCCTGTTCGGCGGCGCCAAGACCCACTTCAAAACTGCCGGAGGTGCCCATGCCGATGACGGGAATGCGCTCCTGCGTACGCGGAATCAGACGTGTATTGAGGGGACCGGGCGGTGGCGGTGTCGCGCTGGCGACGGGCGTCGCCTCCGGTGCGTCCTGCGACAAGCCGGCCTGGGCGGAATCGCGGCAGGCCGCCAGGCCGATGCCGGCGGCGGCCGCGGCCGTGGAAGCAAGGAACTGGCGTCGTGTGTACACCGTGGACTCCTTCGCTTTGGGCAAGCGAGCGTTATCAGTGATCGGTGTCACGCGTGTGTAAACGAAGCGTTCAACGCCGCCCCAACGAAAGACCTAGTGCGCGCGCTTTCCACCTGAAATGTGAAACGGGGCGGATTCTTGCGAATCCGCCCCGGTCAATACGCACTGCGCCGTTTGCCGTCAGGCTGTGGAGAGCAGGCCCTGCGGCAACTGCATGGTGATGCAGTGGAGGCTGCCGTTCTGCCAGATCAGCGCACGGCAGGGTACCTGCACGATCTCCCGATCAGGGTAGGCCGCCGCGAGCACCTCCGCCGCCCTGGCATCGGCCGGATCCCCGTACGCCGGCATCAGTACTGCGCCGTTGAGGATCAGGTAGTTTGCATAGGACGCGGCGAGCCGGCGGCCGTTGTCCAGCACCGGGCGCGCCCACGGCAGCGGGAACGCGCGATAGGGTTCGCCGTCGCGGGTGCGCAGGGCGGCGATATCCGCGGCCATCGCCTGCAGGGCCGCGAAGTGGGAATCGCCCGGATCGTCGCAGGCCTGGAACACGATGGCATTGCCCGGCGCGAAGCGGGCGAGGGTGTCGATGTGGGCGTCGGTGTCGTCGCCTTCCAGGTAACCGTGGTCGAGCCACAGCACCCGGTCCTGCTTCAGCCATCCGCTCAACCTGGCGGTCAGCTCTTCGCGGCTGGCCTGGGGATGACGCTCGTGCAGGCATTGCCAGGTGGTCAGCAGGGTGCCTTCTCCATCGGTCTCGATGGCGCCGCCTTCCAAAGCAAAATCAATGCTTTGGACGAAGTAGTTGTGAAACAGGTTCATGCCGGACAGTTCGCCGACCAGACGATCGTCGCGGCTGGCCTCGAACTTGCCGCCCCAACCGGTGAAGCGGAAATCCAGCAGCTTGAAGCGGCCACCGTCGCGCAGGGTGATCGGGCCGGAATCGCGCAGCCAGGTGTCGTCGTATTCGGCCGGCACGAACCGCACCCGCTCCATGTCCACACGCGCCGAGCGCAGGCGCGCCTCGGCGTAGATCTGCAGGTCGTCGTCGGCGACGCAGATCACCACGTCCTGGAAACGGGTGATCGCCGCGACCAGCGCCACGTAGGTTTCCTCGACCTCGCCCAGGCGTTCGGCCCAGTCGGTATCGGCATGCGGCCAGGCGATCAGGATCGCGGACTGGGGCTCCCATTCGGCGGGAAAGCGGAAAGCGTCGGTCATCGTACGAATCGGCAGCGGTATCAGCGGATGGGCGGCTTGGGTCCGATTTCGTCCGGACCCGCCTGGTTGGCGACCACGTCGATCACGCGGTCGCGTTCGAAATAAATGGTGAAGGCGGGGTAGACCCAGCGCTGGATGGTAGGCCACTGGCGTTTCTGGCCGCCCCGGGGTTCCAGTTTCTGCTGCGGACTCCCGAAGCGCGCCTGCACCTGCGCGCTGGTCCAGCCGCGCACGGGCGCCGCCTGGGTGGCGGTCTCCTGCACCCGTTCGATGAGCAGCGTATCGGCGGCGGACGCGTGGATGGCCAGGCCCAGCAGCACGGACATCGGGACGACGAGGACGCGACGGTTCATGGCGGATTTCCCCGGGAAAGAGGCGGCCTTTATAGCAAATGCCGTGCAACAAAAAACCGCCCGAAGGCGGCTTTCCGGGAGTCCCGCGCAGGTCAGGCCGAAGCACTGCCCGCGACGCGGAAACTCAGCGCTGGCGCGCCTTGAAACGCGGATTGGACTTGCAGATCACGAAGACCTTGCCGCGACGACGGACCACCTTGCAGTCGCGGTGACGGGTCTTCGCCGACTTCAGGGAGGACAGGACCTTCATGATGAAACCTCGGCGTAAAAGAATATGGGGCGAAACGAAGCCCGCTATTCTAAAGGCATTTCCCCAGCTGTATCAAGTGGTTGCCTGGGCTGGCGGGAAACCGGCGGGGGCAGGGCGCGGGCGGGGCGGCATAATAGGCGCAAAACCACAGGATTCCCCATGCCCGAGAGCACTCCCGTCCTCACCATCGATGGCCCTTCCGGCGCCGGCAAGGGCACGGTCAGCCGCATCGTCGCCGACCGCCTGGGCTGGCATTACCTGGATTCCGGCGCGCTCTACCGCGCCGTCGGGGTGGCCGCGAGCTGGGCGGATCTGGACATTTCCGACCCTGCGGCGCTGGTCCGCTGCACCTTCGATACCCGGGTACGCTTCCAGGACGGCCCGCAGGGGCTGCGGGTCATCGTTGACGACGTCGACGCCACCGAGGAGTTGCGGCTGGAAACGACCGGCGCGCTTGCTTCGGCCATCGCTGCCATTCCCGAGGTCCGGTCGGCGCTGAAGGAACGCCAGCGGGCCTTCCGGCAGGCTCCCGGACTGGTCGCGGACGGCCGCGACATGGGCACGGTGATCTTCCCGGACGCCCCCTACAAGGTGTTCCTGACCGCCAGCGCCGAGGAACGGGCGGAAAGGCGCTATAAGCAGTTGAAAGACAAAGGGGTTTCGGTTACCTTAGACGGTCTGCTACGCGAGATTCTCGCCCGCGACGCCCGTGACGCGCAGCGCACGGTGGCGCCCCTGCGGCCGGCCGACGACGCCGTCCACATCGACACCACCGGCCTGGGCATCGACGAAGTCGTGGCGCGCGTACTGGCCATCGTGAGCCGTTGATCGCAATTCATCGCGGCGACTCACGGGTCCGGCACGCCGCGGAATCCGCCAGCAGAAACAGCCCCGTTCTCCGGTGTCCGCACCGGGGCGACGGTTTTTTCCACTTCAACTACACACGGCACTTTTCATCCGTGCCGAAAGGGTGGACGGGGGAACGCCGCCAGGCGCGCACCCGTCCGTGTGTCCAACCGAGTAATCAACAATGACCGAATCATTTGCCGAACTGTTTGAACAGAGCCAGACCCAACTGGCCAAGCTGAAGCCGGGCGCCATCGTCACCGGCGTCGTCGTGGAAGTCCGCAACGACGTGGTGGTGATCAACGCCGGCCTGAAGTCCGAAGGCATCGTGCCGATCGAACAGTTCCGGAACGACGCCGGCGAGATCGACGTGGGCGTGGGCGACGAAGTGAAGGTGGCCCTCGACTCGATCGAGAACGGCTTCGGCGAAACCGTCCTGTCGCGCGAGAAGGCCAAGCGCGCCATGGTGTGGGACGAGCTGGAGCAGGCGCTGGAGAAGAACGAAACCATCACCGGCCGCATCAGCGGCAAGGTCAAGGGTGGTTTCACCGTCGACATCAAGGACGTCCGTGCGTTCCTGCCGGGCTCGCTGGTCGACGTCCGTCCGGTCCGCGACCCGGGCTACCTGGAAGGCAAGGAGCTGGAGTTCAAGCTCATCAAGCTGGATCGCAAGCGCAACAATGTGGTCGTCTCCCGCCGCGCGGTGGTCGAGAGCGAGCATTCGGAAGAGCGCGAGCAGCTGATGGACAAGCTGCAGGAAGGCGTGGTGCTGAAGGGTGTGGTCAAGAACCTCACCGACTACGGCGCGTTCGTCGACCTGGGCGGCATCGACGGCCTGCTGCACATCACCGACATGGCGTGGAAGCGCGTGCGTCATCCGTCCGAAGTGGTCGAGGTCGGCCAGGAGCTGGACGTCCGCGTGCTCAAGTACGACCGTGAGCGCAACCGCGTCTCGCTGGGCCTGAAGCAGCTGGGCGAGGATCCGTGGGACAACATCGCCCGCCGTTACCCGGCCAACAGCCGCGTGTTCGGCAAGGTCTCCAACGTCACCGATTACGGCGCGTTCGTCGAGATCGAGCCGGGCGTGGAAGGCCTGGTGCACGTGTCCGAGATGGACTGGACCAACAAGAACGTCAATCCGTCCAAGGTCGTGCAGGTCGGCGACGAAGTCGAAGTGATGGTGCTGGACGTGGACGAAGAGCGTCGTCGCATCTCGCTGGGCATGAAGCAGGTTGCCGCCAATCCGTGGGAAACCTTCGCCGCCACCCACAAGAAGAACGACAAGGTGTCCGGCCAGATCAAGTCGATCACCGACTTCGGCATCTTCATCGGCCTGGACGGCGGCATCGACGGCCTGGTCCACCTGTCCGACATCAGCTGGAACACCACCGGCGAAGACATCGTGCGCAACTTCAAGAAGGGCGACACGCTGGAAGCCGTGGTGCTGGCCGTCGACCCGGAGCGCGAGCGCATCAGCCTGGGCGTGAAGCAGCTGGAGCAGGATCCGTTCGGCCAGTACATGGCGGCGCATCCGAAGGGCTCGAAGGTCGAAGGCGTGGTGAAGGAAGTCGACGCCAAGGGCGCCGTGATCGAGCTGGCCGACGGCATCGAGGGCTATGTGTCGGCACGCGACATCGCCAACGAGCGCATCGACGACGCCAGCCAGCACCTGAAGGTGGGCGACAAGATCGAAGCCAAGTTCATCGGCATGGATCGCAAGGGCCGCACCCTGCAGCTGTCGATCAAGGCCAAGGACGAAGCCGAGATGCGCGAAGTGCTGGAGGAATACCAGTCGGCTTCCGGCGGCACCACCCAGCTCGGCGCGCTGCTGCGCGCGCAGCTGGACGGCAACAAGTCCGAGTAAGCCAAGCAAGTCCGTTGTAAGCAACACAAGCTTCCGGCCGGCCCGGGTCTCAGACCCGGGCCGGTACGGAACGTACCCGCCCGACAGCCTGCGCGATGACCAAATCAGAACTCATCGAAATCCTGACCCGCCGCCAGCCGCACTTGAAGGCCGAAGATGTCGATCTGGCCGTGAAGGCGTTGCTGGAAATGATGGCAGGGGCGCTGGCGCAGGGCGATCGCATCGAAATCCGCGGTTTTGGCAGTTTCTCGCTGCACTACCGTCCGCCCCGCATGGGGCGCAATCCCAAGACCGGCGATTCGGTTGCGCTGCCGGCCAAGCATGTTCCCCATTTCAAGCCCGGCAAGGAACTGCGCGAACGCGTCAGCGATGTCACGCCGGTGGAAGAAAGCGCGGACTGATCTGTTCCATCCCGACAGGCTGCGGGGCTGTATTCCAGGGCGGAGCGCATCCGGTTACGCGCGGAGCCGCCGCTCGGCTAAGCTAGCGCCGACTGGCAAGCACAGGGAGTTGCCCGATGAGTACCGTCCGCCTGGTTGTCGCACTGATTTTTCTCGCCGCCGGTCTGGTGATCGGCGTGCTCAACACGCAGCCGATCGTCCTGAAGCTGTTGTTCACCGAGATCCCGACCTCGTCCGGCGTCGCGATCATCCTCTCGCTGCTGTTCGGGGTGCTGATTGGCGGCCTCATCGTCATGGCGACGATGGTCTTGCCGCTCTATGCCCGCCTGCGCAAGGCCAGCAAGGCTCCGGCACCCGCTCCCTCCGTAACGCCGACTTCCGGCACGGGCCCCTGATCGATGGAATTCCTCAACGAATGGTTCTGGTTCTTCCTGTTCCTGCCGCTGGCCGCGCTGAGCGGCTGGATCATCGGCCGGCGGGGAGGGCAGCGCCACGGCGACACCCAGGTCAGCCGCCTGTCCAGTACCTACTTCCGTGGCTTGAACTATCTGCTCAACGAGCAGCCCGACAAGGCCATCGAACTGTTCCTGCACATCGCGGAACTGGACAAGGAAACCTTTGAGACCCAGGTCGCGCTGGGCCATCTGTTCCGCCGCCGGGGCGAGGTGGATCGCGCCATCCGGCTGCACCAGGGACTGGTGCAGCGTCCTGACCT
This sequence comes from Pseudoxanthomonas sp., assembly GCF_051953815.1. Lineage (GTDB taxonomy): Bacteria > Pseudomonadota > Gammaproteobacteria > Xanthomonadales > Xanthomonadaceae > Pseudoxanthomonas_A. The sequence goes on from NZ_JBQCIJ010000046.1 coordinate 55,077, forward strand.
GAGCGACCAGCAGAAGGTCCAGGCCCTGCTGGCGCTGGGCGAGGACTACATGCGATCCGGCCTGCTGGATCGCGCGGAAACGGTGTTCAGCGATCTCGCCCGCATCGATCAGCGCGCGCCGCAGGCGCTCAAGCACCTGATTGGCATCTACCAGGCCGAGCGCGACTGGGAGAAGGCGATCGACAACGCCATGCGCTACGAGGAAGTGACCGGCGAGGCGATGGGCAAGCTGGTGGCGCAGTTCGAATGCGAGCTTGCCGAGCGCCATCGCACCGCCAATGACGTTCCCGCGGCCCGCGCGGCAATCGCCCGCGCCTACCAGGCCGATGCCGGCAGCGTGCGCGCGGGTATCCTGGAAGGACGCCTGGAATCGGACGCCGGCAACCATGAAGCGGCCATCCGTGCCTACGAACGGGCCGCGCGGCATGACCCCGACTATCTGCCCGAAGTGCTGCCAGGGCTGTTGGCCAACTACGAAAAGGTTGGCGATCTGTCCGGCGCGCGCGCGTTCCTTTCCGAGATGAGCGAGCACTATCGGGGCATCGCGCCGGTCCTGGCTCTCACCAAGCTGGTGGAAGGGCAGGATGGCGTGGCGGCCGCGCGTGCCTATCTGGCCAGGCAGCTCAAGGATCGGCCCTCGGTGCGCGGCGAAGCCGCCCTGATCGACCTCACCCTGGCCGAGGGCGCCGACCCGTCCGCGACCCTGCACGACCTCAAGCACATTACCGATCAATTGCTGGTCCGCAATCCGAGTTACCGCTGCACCCGCTGCGGTTTCGGCGCGCGCACGCACCACTGGCAATGTCCCAGCTGCAAGGAATGGGGCAGCATCAAGCCGTTGCTGAACTACGCCGTCGTCTGATGCCTGGATTCATCCCCTGGCTGTTGCTGCTCTTCCTGGTGACGGCGGCAGCTACCTGGGCGGCGCGCCGTTATGCGATTCACCGGCAACTGGTCGATCAGCCTGGCGAGCGGCGCAGCCATTCCATCGCCACCCCTCGTGGTGGTGGCATCGCCATCGTGGTTGCCCTGCTGCTGGCCGCCGTGGTTCTGGGGAGCCAGGCCTCCGGCGATGCCGGCTTGTTCGCCGCATTCGGCGTTGGATTGCTGCTCGTCGCCGGCATCGGCTGGTGGGACGACCATCGGCCACTGCCGGCATCGTGGCGCCTGCTGGTTCACCTGCTCGCCGCCTTGATCTTCGCTGCGGCCCTGTATCGTCACGGAGCGCCCGCATGGCAAGCAGGGCTGGCGGTCATGGCCATTCTCGTCCTGGTCAATGTCTGGAATTTCATGGACGGCATCGACGGGCTGGCGACGAGCCAGGCCCTGCTGGTCGCGGTGGCCGGGGCATTCTTCATGAATGGCCCGTGGTCATGGCTGGCGGCCGCCCTGTTCGCGGCCTGTTGCGGTTTCTTGCCGTTCAACTTTCCGCGTGCGCGGATTTTCCTGGGCGACGTCGGCAGCGGCGCGCTGGGTTTCGCCCTGGGCGCATTGCTCTCCCTGGTACCCGGCACCGCGAAAATCGCGCCCTGGCTGTTCCTCCTGCCACCGGCTGCGTTCCTCGTAGACGCGGGCTTCACGCTCGCCACGCGCATCCTGCGCGGCGAGCGCTGGTGGACGCCACACGTCACACATGTCTACCAGCGTGCTGCCCGACGTTACGGTCACGTGGCCGTAACCACCCTCTATGCCCTGTTCAGCGGTGTTACGCTCTTGTTAATGTGGATGCTGTCTAATGCCGGGACCGGATATGGGTTGATGGCCACTCTCGTCTGGTACGCATTCGCACTTGCGCTATGGGGATGGTTGCGCAAGGGATTGTCATAGAAAGGTCAGGGAGGAGTTGCATGCAATCTTGGCGGGACCGGGCAACGGCGTTCCTACCGCGCCTGCTGGTGGCGGCCCATGACCTGTCGATGGTCTGGCTGTGCTGGCAATTGCTGCACTTCGTGCGCTACGCCATGTTGCCGCAGTCCCCCGGCTATCCCCTGTGGTCCAACGAGGTCGCCATCGTGGTCGCCGGGCAGGGCCTGGTGTTCTGGTGGATGGGGCTCTACCGGGGACTGTGGCGGTTTGCCAGCCTGCCGGACCTGTGGAACATCGTGAAGGCCAGCGGCCTCGGGTTCCTCGCCATCGTCATCGGTCTGTTCTTCTACAACCGCTTCGGCTCGCTGCCGCGGGCGGTCCTGGCGTTCTATCCCTTCGCGCTGGTCGCCTTCCTGGGCGTGCCGCGTCTGCTGTACCGGGCCTGGAAGGACCTGCAGGCCAGCCGATCCCATGAGAATGCTTCCCGGGTGGTCATCCTCGGGGCGGGACGGGCCGGCGAAGCCCTGGTGCGCGAACTGCGCCGTACCGGCGTCTATCACCCGATTGCCTTCCTTGACGATGCCGTCAAGCTGCACGGCTCCAAGCTGCTGGGCGTGCCGGTCCTGGGCGGCCTCGATCAAGCCGCCGCCGTCGCCCGCGAAACCGCGGCGCGGATGCTGGTCATCGCGATGCCCTCCTTGGACGCGCCGAGCATGCAGCGCGTGGTCGCCATCTGCGAAAGCACCGGCCTGCCGTTCCGGATGGTGCCGCGCCTGATCAACGTGCTGGAAGGCCATGCGATGCCGGGCGATCTCAAGGAGGTCGCCATCGAGGATCTGTTGGGTCGGAAATCCGTGACGCCGGACTGGAAGCTGATCCGGGGTTGGTTGGGAGCCCGGACCGTGCTGGTGACCGGCGCGGGTGGGTCGATTGGTTCCGAGCTGTGCCGGCAGTGCGCACGTCATGGCGCGCAACGCATTGCCCTGCTGGAGATCGACGAACTCGCCTTGATTACCATCCAGGCGGACCTGCAACGAGCCTTTCCTGACCTGGAAATCCTGCCCGTGCTCGGCAACTGCGGTGATCCCGCGGTCATCGAACATGCGTTGGCGCTGGCCGAGCCGGACGCGGTATTCCATGCGGCGGCCTACAAGCAGGTTCCCCTGCTGGAACAGCATCTGCGCGAAGCGGTCGGCAACAATGTCTTGGCCACGGAAATGGTGGCCAAGGCCTGTCGCCGGAAGGGCGTCGGCACGTTCGTGTTGATCTCTACGGACAAGGCGGTGGACCCGGTCAACGTGCTGGGTGCGACCAAGCGCCTCGCCGAAATGGTGTGCCAGGCGTCGGATGAGGGTCATGCGGGTGGGACCAGGTTCGTGACCGTCCGCTTCGGCAATGTGCTCGATTCGGCGGGCAGCGTGGTTCCCCTGTTCCGTGAACAGATTCGCAAGGGCGGCCCGGTCACCGTGACCGATCCGGAAGTGACCCGCTACTTCATGACGATTCCGGAAGCCAGCCAGCTCATCCTGCAGGCGGCCGCCGGTGCGGCCCATGCCTCGATCTACACGCTGGACATGGGCGAGCCCGTGCCGATCCGCCTGCTGGCCGAACAGATGATCCGGCTGGCGGGCAAGCAACCGGGGCGTGACATCGCCATCGTCTACACGGGGCTGCGGCCGGGCGAAAAGCTGCATGAGAACCTGTTCCATGCGGACGAGGCCTACCGGCCCACGTCGCACTCCAAGATCATGCAGGCCGAGGCGCGCACGGTATCGGCTGATTTCATCGAACTGGCGATACAGCGGCTACGAAGCGCGCATGGTCGCTATGACGTGGACGAGATGCAGGAAGTCCTGCGGATCGCCGTGCCCGAGTTCTCCCCGCTTGAACAATCTCTTGAGCCTGCTTCGGCTACCATCGTGACCTTTCCCGCTCGCGAAGCCCGAAGGACCCGATGACCGGACGCATCCGCAAGGCCGTATTCCCCGTCGCAGGACTGGGTACTCGATTCCTGCCCGCCACCAAGACCGTTCCCAAGGAAATGCTGCCGATCATCGATCGGCCACTGATCCAGTACGCCGTCGATGAAGCCATCGAGGCCGGTTGCGACACCCTTATCTTTGTCACCAACCGCTACAAGCACGCGGTGGCCGACTATTTCGACAAGGCCTACGAGCTCGAGCAGAAGCTGGAGCGGGCAGGCAAGCATGAACAGCTGGAACTGGTCCGCAATGTACTGCCGGAGGGCGTCCGTGCGGTGTTCGTCACCCAGGCCGAGGCGCTGGGACTGGGTCATGCCGTCCTGTGTGCCAAGCCCATTGTCGGCAATGAGCCGTTCGCGGTCCTGCTGCCCGACGACCTAATCTGGAACCGGGGCGCGGGTGCGCTGAAGCAGATGGCCGATGCCGCCGAAGCCACGGGCGCCAGCATGATTGCGGTGCAGGATGTGGCGCGCGAACAGACGGCGAGCTACGGCATCGTTGCGACGGACGCCTTCTCCGGCCGCTCCGGCCGGATCAACGCCATCGTCGAGAAGCCGAAGCCGGAAGTCGCGCCGAGCACGCTGGCCGTGGTGGGGCGCTATGTGCTGGATGGCAGTATTTTCGACCTGCTGGAAAGCACCACACCGGGTGCCGGCGGCGAAATCCAGCTGACCGACGCCATCGCGACGCTGCTTTCCCGGAAACCGGTCCATGCCTATCGCTTCCAGGGCACCCGTTTCGACTGCGGTACCCATATCGGCCTGATCGAGGCGACCATCCGCTATGCGCTGGATCACGAGAAGCTCAGCGATGCCGCCCGCAGCATGATGCAGGATGCCCTGAGTGAGCTCGGCGTGACCGATCTGGAGTAGGCGGTTGATGGACGAGGCCACGCTGACCTGGGCAGAGTTCGAGAAAGTGCATCTATGCGCGGGCACGGTCGTGCGCGTGGAGCCGTTCCCGGAGGCGCGCAAGCCCGCCTGGAAGTTGTGGGTGGATTTCGGCGTCCACGGCGTGCGCAAGACCAGTGCGCAGATCCGCGCGCTCTATGAGAGCGGGGATCTGGTCGGACGACAGATCGTGGGCGTGATCAATTTCCCGCCCAAGCAGGTCGGCCCTTTCATCTCCGAATTCCTGCTGACCGGCTTTCCCACCGAGCAGGGTGTGGTCATCACTACCCTGGAACGACCGGTCCCCAACGGCACCCGCCTGGCCTGAGGGAAACGCGGGTTGTGGGTCGGACTCTTCGCGGAAGCTGACAATGGAGAAAAGAATGGCGCCCGAAGGCGCCTTTCTTTTTCGATTCGCGACAACGCGCCGGAGTCAGAGCGATTCGAAGATGCCGGCCGCGCCCATGCCGGTACCGATGCACATCGTCACCATGCCGTACTTCTGCTGGCGGCGACGCAGGCCATGGACGATGGTGGCCGTGCGCACGGCACCGGTCGCACCCAGCGGATGGCCCAGCGCGATCGCGCCGCCCAGCGGATTGACCTTGGACGGGTCCAGATCGCTGTCGCGCATCACCGCCAGGGCCTGCGCGGCGAACGCTTCGTTGAGTTCGATCCAGTCCAGTTGGTCCTTGCTCAGGCCCGCCTGCTTCAGTGCTTTCGGAATGGCTGCGATGGGGCCGATGCCCATCACTTCCGGGCGCACGCCGGCGACCGAGAAGCTGACGAAGCGGGCCAGCGGGGTCAGCCCGTAGTCCTTGATCGCCTGCTCGGAAGCGAGCAGCACCGCGCCCGCGCCGTCGCTCATCTGCGAGGAGTTGCCCGCGGTCACGCTGCCGCCGAACTGGCCGTTGCGGAATACGGGGCGAAGCTTGCCCAGGCCTTCCAGCGATGTATCCGGGCGCGGGCCCTCGTCGTTCTCGACCAGCAGCTTCTTCAGGCGGATGGTGTTGCCGGCCAGGTCCGGAAGATGCGACAGGACTTCATAGGGTGAGATTTCGCTCTTGAATTCGCCGGCGGCGATGGCCGCGAGCGCCTTCTGGTGGGAGGCGAGGGCGAAGGCGTCCTGTTCTTCGCGCGAGACCTTCCACTCCTCGGCAACCTTCTCCGCGGTGATGCCCATGCCATAGGCGATGGCGACATGGTCGTCCTTGAAGACCGATGGCGACAGCGCGACCTTGTTGCCCATCATCGGCACCATCGACATCGACTCGGTGCCGCCGGCCAGCATCAGATCGGCGTTGCCCAGGCGGATCTGATCGGCGGCCATGGCGACCGCCTGCAAGCCGGAGGAACAGAAGCGGTTGATGGTCTGGGCGGCGATGGTGTTGGGCAGGCCGGCCAGCAGCACGCCGATGCGGGCCACGTTCATGCCTTGCTCGCCTTCCGGCATGGCGCAGCCGATGATGGCGTCATCGATGCGATTGACGTCGATGCCCGGCGCCTGCGCGATGACCGATTTCAGCACATGCGCCAGCATGTCGTCGGGACGGGTATTGCGGAACACGCCCTTCGGGGCCTTGCCGACCGGGGTGCGGGTGGCGGCGACGATGTAGGCGTCCTGGATCTGTTTCATGGCTTTCTCCGAGAACCGGGGTTGCGGAACTGGGAATGGACCCCGTTCCTGCCTTCCCGGCGGTGATGGAATTTTCAGGTGGGAGGGGAACCGCTTTTGCGAATTCCCAATCCCGAATCACGAATCTCAGTTCCTCAACGGCTTGCCGGTCTTCAGCATGTGCGCGATGCGGGCCTGGGTTTTCTCCTGCTGGGCCAACTCGACGAAATGCTTGCGCTCCAGTGCCAGCAGCCATTCCTCGTCGACCAGGGCGCCACGATCGACTTCTCCGCCGCACAGCACGGTGGCGATGCGGGTGGCGATCTCGTAGTCGTACTCGCTGATGAAGCGGCCTTCCAGCATGTTGACGAGCAGCATCTTGAACGTGGCGATGCCGACATCGCCGGCGACCTGGATGCGGCGCGCCGGCAGGGGCGGACGGTACCCGCTCTCGGCCAGCGCCAGGACCTGCTGCCTGGCGATATGCAACTGCTCGTAGGCATTGAAGACCACCTGATCGTTGGCGCGCAGCAAGCCCAGTTCCTTGGCCTCGACAGCCGAAGTGGACACCTTGGCCATCGCCACGGTTTCGAAGGTGCGCTTGAGTTCGGCGAACACGTCACCGCCGGGACCGGCCGCCTGCGAGGCGCGAACCGCGATTTCCTTCAGGCCACCGCCAGCCGGCAGCAGGCCCACGCCGGCCTCGACCAGGCCGATGTAGCTTTCCAGCGAGGCTACGGTACGCGCGCTGTGCATCTGGAACTCGCAGCCACCGCCCAGCGCCAGCCCGCGGACCGCGGCAACGACCGGGACGAGCGAATACTTGATGCGCTGGCTGGTGGCCTGGAACGTGGCGACCATCGCCTCGAACTCGGCGATCTTGCCGGCCTGCAGCGCGCCCAGCGCACCGGCCAGATCCGCGCCGGCGGAGAACGGCTCCTTCGGCTGCCAGATCACCAGGCCCTTGAGCGTCCGCTCGGCGATGGCCACGGATTCCTGCAGGCCCGCCATGACGGCGTCGGACACCGTGTTCATCTTGGTCTTGAAGCCGACCACGCCCACGCCGTCGCCATCGGTCCACAGGCGCACGCCGTCGTTCTCGAACAGGGTCTCGCCCAGCGGGAAGGTTTCGCCCAGCAGCGGATCCGGGAAACGCTGGCGCCGATAGACCGGCAGGGCGGAGCGGGGCAGTTTGGCATTGCGCGCCGGGCTGTAACTGCCGTCGGCGGCATGCACGCCTTCGCGACCGTCGAACACCCAGTCCGGCAGCGGCGCGCTGCTCATGCTCTTGCCGGCCACGATGTCATCGGCGATCCACTGCGCGACCTGCTTCCAGCCGGCGGCCTGCCAGGTCTCGAACGGACCGAGCGACCAGCCGTAACCCCAGCGGATGGCGAGATCGACATCACGCGCGGTTTCGGCGATGTCGGCCAGATGGACCGCGCTGTAGTGGAACAGATCGCGGAATACCGCCCACAGGAACTGGGCCTGGGGATGCTGGCTTTCGCGCAGGCGGGCGAACTTCTCGGCCGGATTCTTCAGCTTGAGGATCTCGACCACTTCCGGCGCCGCCGCGCGATCGGCCGGTCGGTAGTCCTGTTTCTGCAGGTCCAGCACGACGATGTCCTTGCCGACCTTGCGGAAGATGCCGGCGCCGGCCTTCTGGCCAAGCGCGCCCTTGGCGATCAGCGCGTCCAGCCAGGCCGGCGACTTGAAATAGGAATGCCAGGGATCGTTTGGCAGGGTGTCGGCCATGGTCTTGATGACGTGGGCCATGGTGTCCAGTCCCACCACATCGGAAGTGCGGTAGGTCGCCGACTTGGGACGGCCGACCAGCGGGCCGGTGAGGCCGTCGACCTCATCGAATCCCAATCCGAACTGCTGGGTGTGGTGAATGGTGGCCAGGATGGAGAACACGCCGATGCGGTTGCCGATGAAATTCGGCGTGTCCTTGGCATAGACCACGCCCTTGCCCAGGGTGGTGGTGAGGAAGGTTTCCAGGCCTTCCAGCACCGCAGCGTCGGTAGTCCGGGCCGGGATCAGCTCGGCCAGGTGCATGTAGCGCGGTGGATTGAAGAAGTGCACGCCGCAGAAGCGGTGGCGCAGCTGTTCCGGCAATACATCGGCCAGCGCGTTGATGCCCAGGCCGGAAGTATTGCTGGCCAGCACGGCGTGCCCGGCGACGAACGGAGCGATCTTCCTGTACAGGTCCTGCTTCCAGTCCATGCGTTCGGCGATGGCCTCGATGATCAGGTCGCAGCCCTTCAACTGCTCCAGCCCGGCGTCGTAGTTGGCCGGGGTGATGGCTTCGGCCAACGACCTGCTGGCGAGCGGGGCGGGGCTCAGCTTGCCCAGGTTGGCGATCGCCTTCAGCACGATGCCGTCGGGATGGCCTTCCTTGGCGGGCAGGTCGAACAGGACCGTGTCGACGCCGGCGTTGGTCAGGTGCGCGGCAATCTGCGCGCCCATCACGCCGGCACCCAGCACGGCCGCCTTGCGTACAAGCAATGGATTGGACATTTCGGGAATCCTTGGATGTCAGGGGGTTATTTGACGTGGTCGGCGCGCAGGCCGGCCTCGGCGAAACGGATGAGTTCACGGGCGGCGCGTTCACGGTGCACCGCCTCGGTGACACCATGGGGACGCTTGATCAGGCCGAAGTCCGCCATCGCATAGGTCAGCGCGCCCGACAGGAAATCCAGGCGCCAGTACAGCTCTTCCTTGCTCAGGCCCGGCACGCAGCCGGCGATGGCCTTGCCGAACTCGCGCAGGACATGGCCGTAGTGATCGGACAGGAACTTGCGCAGGCCGTCGTTCTTCTCGGCGTAGGCGCGGGCGATGACGCGCACGAAGGCGCCGCCGCCATGGCGGTCCTGGGCCAGGGCCAGGGCGGGTTCGACGAACGCGGCCAGGATCGGCTCGAGTTCGCCGGGGCGGGTCTCCAGCGCCGTCCGCAGCTGGTTCAGCCGCTGGCCGCTCATTTCGTCCATCCGGCGGCGGAATACCTCATTGACCAGGTTTTCCTTGGAGCCGAAGTGGTAATTGACCGCCGCGATGTTGACGTCGGCCCGGCTGGTGACCTGGCGCAGGGAGGTGCCGGCAAAGCCGAACTGGGCGAACAGTTCCTCGGCGGCGCCGAGGATGCGCTCCTTGGTGGAGAAGTGGGGGGTGTTGCCCATGGCCGTGAGGTCCGCTGAATCAAACGCTTGTTTGATTGTCCATCCGCTCACGTATGGTTGTCATGCTGCCCTGCAGCAATCCGGCTCCGGGCAGGTGCGCAATTGCGGACGATACGTTAGAATCTCGCTACGCAATTCAGGCTAAGCCCGTGTTTCGACGCGGGTTTTTTCATGTTAACCTTGGGCCGAAAGTGGCCCGCCCAACGGAGAAATCCCCATGGCGCTGGAGCGCACCCTGTCGATCGTCAAGCCCGATGCCGTCGCCAAGAACGTCGTCGGCGAAATCTATGCCCGTTTCGAAAAGGCCGGTCTCAAGATCGTCGCCGCGAAGATGAAGCACCTGTCGCGTCGCGAGGCCGAAGGTTTCTACGCCGTGCATCGCGAGCGTCCGTTCTTCAACGCGCTGGTCGAATTCATGATCTCCGGTCCGGTCGCCATCCAGGTGCTGGAAGGCGAGAACGCGGTGCTCAAGCATCGCGAGATCCTCGGTGCCACCAATCCGAAGGAAGCCGCGCCGGGCACGATCCGCGCCGACTTCGCCGACTCCATCGACGCCAACGCGGCGCACGGTTCGGATTCGGTCGAGAACGCGAACATCGAAATCGCGTACTTCTTCGCCGCCACCGAAGTGTTCTCGCGCTAAGCAGGCGATGAGCAGTCACGAGCTAGCGCCGATCGAATTGAAACTGGCCGCGGATGCGCAACCCGCGGCGATCGGTGCTGGCCTGTCCGCGAGGCAGAATCTGCTCGATCTGGATCGGGAGGGCATGGAGCGTTTCTTCGTCGAGCAGCTCGGCGAACAGAAGTTCCGTGCCCACCAGGTGATGAAGTGGATTCATCACCGTTACGTCACCGATTTCGAGCAGATGACCGATCTCGGTAAGGGCCTGCGCGCCAAGCTGCAGGAACATGCCGAGGTCATCGTGCCGGGCGTGGTGTTCGACAAGCCCTCCGCCGACGGCACCCACAAATGGCTGCTGGGCATGGGCGTGGACGGCAAGAATGCCGTCGAAACCGTCTATATCCCGGACAAGAACCGCGGCACGCTGTGCGTGTCCTCGCAGGTGGGCTGTGGCCTCAACTGCACCTTCTGCTCCACCGCGACCCAGGGCTTCAACCGCAACCTGACCACCGCCGAGATCATCGGCCAGGTCTGGATCACCGCGCGCCACCTGGGCAATGTGCCGGCGCAGAATCGCCGCCTCACCAACGTGGTGATGATGGGCATGGGCGAGCCGCTGCTCAACTTCGACAACGTCGTGCGCGCGATGAACATCATGCGCGACGATCTGGGTTACGGCCTGGCCAGCAAGCGGGTGACGCTGTCGACGTCCGGTCTGGTGCCGATGATCGACCGGCTTTCGACCGAAACCGATGTTTCGCTGGCGGTGTCGCTGCACGCGCCCAACGACGCATTGCGTGAGCAGCTGGTGCCGCTCAATCGCAAGTACCCGATCGCAGAACTGATGGCGTCCTGCGCGCGTTACCTGCGGGCGAACAAGAAGCGTGATTCGGTGACGTTCGAATACACGCTGATGAAGGGCATCAACGACCAGCCCGAGCACGCCCGCCAGCTTGCGCAGTTGATGCGCAAGTTCAGCAACGCGACCCAGCTCAAGGATGCGGGCAAGGTCAATCTGATTCCTTTCAATCCGTTCCCGGGTACGCGCTACGAGCGATCGGGGGAGGAAGACATCCGTGCGTTCCAGAAACTGTTGCTGGACGCGCATGTGCTGACCATGGTCCGCCGGACCCGCGGCGACGACATCGACGCGGCCTGCGGTCAGCTCAAGGGACAGGTCATGGATCGGACCCGTCGCCAGGCCGAGTTCCGCCGCAAGCTGCAGGAACAGGGCATCGACGATGCGGCGGCATAGGGGCCTCCTGTTCTTGTTGACCCTGACGCTGGTGGCTGCCGGCTGCAGCCGGCTGACCTTCATCCGACCCAAGGTCGAACGCACCGACGGCGAGCAGGTCGCACCGACCTACCGGGTCGTCGACAACCCCGAGACCAAGCGCAGGATGGAGGCCGACCAGGCCGTGGCCGTGGCGACCCAGCGGTTGCAGGCCGGTGACCTGGAGACGGCCGAGCGGCATGCCCGGACCGCGCTGAAGGTGGCCCCGCAGTCGGCGGACGTGCAGACGCTGCTGGCGTTGCTGGCCGACCAGCGCGGCCAGGCCAAGCAGGCGGGCGAGCACTACAAACGCGCGACCGAACTGGCGCCGGGACGGGGCGCCGAACAGAACAACTATGGCGTCTGGCTGTGCAGCAACGGCTTCCCGGCCGAGGCGCTGGTGTGGTTCGACCGGGCCTTGCAGGACGCCGACTACGAAACACCAGCCGCCGCGCTGGCCAATGCAGGGGGCTGCGCGGCCAAGGCCGGCCAGCACGAGCGGGCCGAGCGCGACCTGCGCCAGGCGCTGGTGCTGGATCCCCGCAATGCCTACGCGCTGGCCTCCATGGCCGAAAGCGAGTACCGGGCCGGGCGCTACTTCGAGGCCCGGGCGTTCGTCGAACGCCGCCTGGCGGCTGCATCGGCCACGGCCGACGTGCTAAAACTTGCAACACAAATCGAAGAAAGACTCGGCGACAGGGCCGCTGCCGGGCGATATGTTCAGCAACTTCGGGCGGAGTTCCCCGACGCGTCAGACGCTCAAACTGGGGGAAAGGCAGAACAATGACGGGTTCCAACTCGATTGATACGCAGCACCTGCAGGGCTGCGGCGCGTTCCTGCGGGACGCGCGTGAGAAGGCGGGTCTCAGCCTGCAGGACGTGGGGAACCGGCTGAAAATGCCGCTCAAGGTGCTGCAGGCCCTGGAAGGGGAACAATGGTCGCAGCTGGGCGCGCCGGTGTTCGTCCGCGGACAGCTGCGCAGCTACGCGCGGCTGCTGAAGGTCGACATCGATCCCTTCCTGGCCCAGGCCGATCTCGAGACCGTGCGGCCGGCCGAACTGGTCAGCCACAGCTACACGCCCAAGGCGCAGCGGATTTTCGAAAGCGCCAAGCGCCGGGCTGTCTATGTGGTGATCACCGCGGTCATCGCGACGCCGATCTGGATGGCCACCCGTCCGCACCTGGCGGGCAATGGCAACCAGACCACCGCGTCCCTGGACGTGATGCCGGAGAAGCCGACCGGTACCGCGGCCGCGCCGGGCACCGCCAATGCGCCAGCCGAGCGCGCGGTCGCGACGCCCTACGTGGCATCGTTGACCCCGCCCATCAGCCGGGCGCCGGAAACCGCGCTGAGTCTGGTGTTCAAGGGGGACAGCTGGGTCCAGATCGTGGCGCCGGACGGCAGCAGCGTCGAACAGGCGCTGCTCAAGGCCGGTGACCAGCGCAGCTACCAGGCGGGCCAGGTGGGGCGCATCGTCCTGGGCAATGCGGCGGCGGTCGAGGTTCAGCATGCCGGTAGTACGGTGGACCTGACGCCGTATCGGCGCGCGAATGTTGCGCGCTTTACGGTATCCTCTGACGGTTCCCTCGCGCCGGTCGCCGACTGACCCGCCCGCGGGTTTGTCCAACCAAGATCAAGACCCCGGTCGGACGGGGCAAGAGTACGCATGGCGATTGATGATCTGCTCGACGAGCACGAACAGGGCGAACGCGTCCGCAATTGGCTCAGGAACAATGGTGCCGGCCTGATTGGCGGCGTCGCATTGGGCCTGGCGGTGATTTTTGGCTGGCAGTGGTGGCAGAAGAACCGCCAGCAGCAGGACGAGCAGGCCAATCTGAATTACGAGAAGGCGGTGGACGGCATTGCCGCCAACGACCTCAAGAAGGCCGAAGCCGCGGTCGCCTCGCTGGGCGGCAAGGGCGGTGTCTACGCGGATCTGGCCGCGCTGCAGCTCGCCAAGGCCCAGGTGGACGCCGGACAGCGCGATGCAGCCATCACCACGCTGCGCGCGATCAAGGCGGACTCCAGCCTGCATGCGATCGTCCAGCAGCGCCTGGCGCGCCTGCTGATCGATGCGGGCAAGCACGATGAGGCGCTCAAGCTGGTGGCAGATGCCAAGGATTCGACCAGTCTCGAAATCCGCGGTGACGCGCTGGTTGCCGGTGGCAAGCTGGCCGAGGCACGCGATGCGTACACCAAGGCGCTGACCGGACTCGACGTGGCGTCGCCGCAGCGGCGTCTGGTGGAACTGAAACTGACCGATGCGGGCGGTGTTCCGCCGAAGAGCGGGGAGTCCGCGTGATGGCAGGGAATGCGATGAGCAAGCGGCTGCTGGCCGTGGCCGTGTTGGCGCTGGTCCTGTCGGGCTGCAGCACCGTCAAGGGCTGGTTCGGCGGCAACAAGAAGGACGAGAAGCCGACCGAGCCGACCGAACTGGTCGACTTCACGCCGTCGGTCGAAGTGGCCAAGCTGTGGAGCGCCAACGCCGGCAAGGGCGAAGGCCGACTGGGTCTCCAGCAGGGGCCGGCGGTCGCCGATGGCCGCGTGTACGCGGCGGCGGTCGAAGGCGGCGTGCGTGCGTTCGACCTGCAGACCGGCAAGGAAGTCTGGCACTTCAAGCCCGAGAAGACCCGCGCCGGCGATGCCGCCCAGCCTGACCAGGTGGCCGAGGAACCGGCGGCCGGCGAGGAAGAAACCAAGGCCGCCAAGCGCGCCCGCAAGGAGGCCGCCAAGCTCGCCAAGAAGGCTGCCAAGCGCAAGATTCAATGGCGTTTCTCGGGTGGTCCGGGTGCCGGTGACGGCCTGGTCGTGATCGGCACGCTGGATGGCCGCGTGATTGCCCTGGATGCCAGCAACGGCACCGAGAAGTGGCGCGCCAAGGTTCCCAACGAGGTCATCACGGCGCCCGCCGTCGGCCAGGGATACGTGCTGGTGCGGACCAACGACGGCCGGGTGAGCGCGTTTGACGCCGCCAGCGGCGAACGGCGCTGGTTCTGGAACAGCGAACTGCCCAGCCTGACCGTGCGCGGCAACGCGCCGGTGACCCTGGGCCCGGGCGTCGCTTTCGTCGGCAACGACGACGGCACGGTCGCGGCCCTGTCGCTGCGCGACGGCCGCCAGGTCTGGAGCCAGACCGTCGGCGGCGCGGACGGTCGCAGCGAACTGGATCGCATGGCCGACGTCGATGGTCCCCCGGTGCTGGACGGCACGACCCTGTTCGCCACCAGCTACAAGAAGGAAACGGTGGCCATCGAAGGTCCCAGCGGGCGCCCGCTGTGGCAGCGCGACAACGGTGGCCCGGGTGGCATGGGCGTGACCAGCAGCTACGTGGTGGTCGCCGACCAGGGCGGCACCGTGTGGGGCCTGGATCGCTACACCGGCAACGCCACCTGGTCCAATCCGAAGATGCTGCGGCGTTCGCTGACCGCGCCGTCCATCCATGGCGACTACGCGGTGGTGGGCGATTTCGACGGCTACGTGCACTGGTTGAAGCTGGACAATGGTGACGAGGCCGCGCGCGCGCGCGCCGGAGGCAAGGCCATCCGGGCCAAGCCGGTCGTGGCCGATGGCATCCTTGTCATCCAGAACGTCGAAGGCGAACTGACCGCATTCCGCTTCAAGTAAGCGCCTGAGACGCGGCACAGAGCGGCCCGGAGCGAGTGCGCACCGGGCCGCTTTCCGTTTTCGAGTTCCCTTTTCCGGGCCGGCTCGGCATCATGCGGAACCTGCCTGACAGGCTTCCGCGCGCCCCGGCCGGGAATGACCCGCCCCCGGTCCAGCCGCTGTTCCGGCCTGTTTCCCGCTTTCCCCTTCCTCTTTCCGGTTCAATCCATGCTTCCGCTCGTCGCCCTGGTGGGCCGTCCCAATGTCGGTAAATCGACACTGTTCAACGCGCTGACCCGCAGTCGTGACGCGTTGGTCCACGACCAGCCGGGCGTGACCCGCGACCGCCATTACGGCGTATGCCGGCCGGACGCGGACCAGTCCTTCGTCGTGGTCGACACCGGCGGCATCGCCGGCGAGGAAGAGGGCCTGGCCGGCGCGACCGCGCGCCAGGCCCGTGCGGCGGCCGAGGAAGCCGACCTGGTGCTGTTCATCGTCGACGGCCGCGAAGGTCCCTCGGCGCTGGACGACGACATCCTGCGCTGGCTGCGCAAGGCCGCCCGGCCGACCCTGCTGGTGATCAACAAGATCGATGGCGTGGACGAGGCCGGCGCGCTCGCCGAGTTCGCCCGCTACGGTTTCGACGACGTGATGACGATTTCCGCCGCGCACCGGCAGGGCATCGACGATCTGCTCGAACAGGTACTGGAGCGCCTGCCCGAGGAGGGCGGGGCGGAAACACTGGACAACGATCCGGGCCGGATGCGGGTGGCGTTCGTCGGTCGTCCCAATGTCGGCAAGTCGACCCTGGTCAACCGGCTGCTGGGCGAGGAGCGCATGATTGCGTCCGAGGTGCCCGGCACGACCCGCGACTCCATCGCCGTGGATCTGGAACGTGACGGTCGCCAGTACCGGCTGGTGGACACCGCCGGCCTGCGCCGCAAGTCGCGGGTCGACGAGGCGGTCGAGAAGTTCAGCGTGGTCAAGACGCTGCAGGCGATCGAGCAGTGCCAGGTCGCGGTGCTGCTGCTCGATGCGACCGAGGGCGTCACCGACCAGGACGCCAGCGTGCTGGGCGCCATCCTCGATGCCGGCCGCGCGCTGGTGGTGGCGATCAACAAGTGGGATGGTCTGACCACCTACCAGCGCGAGCAGGCCGAAGCGCTGCTGTCGCGCAAGCTCAGCTTCGTCGAGTGGGCCGAGGCCGTGCGCATCTCGGCCAAGCATGGTTCCGGCATGCGCGAGCTGTTCCGCGCCATCCATCGTGCTCACGCGTCCGCCACGCGCGAATTCACCACCAGCGAGATCAACAAGGCGCTGGAGGTGGCATATGAATCCAATCCGCCGCCGAGCATCCGCGGCCACGTGTCCAAGCTGCGCTACGTGCATCCGGGCGGCAGCAACCCGCCGACCTTCGTTGTCCACGGCACCCGCCTGCGGGTCCTGCCGGAATCCTACAAGCGCTACCTGGAAAACTTCTTCCGCAAGCGCTTCAAGCTGGTCGGCACGCCGGTGCGTTTCCTGTTCAAGGAAGGCGCCAACCCCTACGAAGGCAAGAAGAACGAACTCAGCGATCGTCAGATCGCGCGCAAGCGCCGGCTGATCCGGCACGTGAAGCGCAACAAGTAGGGCGGCTGCCGGAATGCGCGCGGAGATCCCCGGCCGGATCGCGATTGATGAGGCGTTGACAGTGCTCCGCGCCGTCGCGGCGGGACGCGCGCGACCGTCCGAACGCATCGCATTGCGGCGGGCGGAAGGACGCGTGCTGGCGGAAGCGATCGTCGCGCCGATGGCGCTGCCGCCTTTCGACAACAGCCGGATGGATGGCTTCGCGCTGCGCCACGCCGATCTGGCGACCGCCGGCCGGCCACCCCGCCTGCGCATCGTCGGCGCGCAGTACGCGGGCGCGGCGCCTGGGGCGCACCTGGAACCGGGGTGCTGCGTCCGCATCACCACCGGCGCGGCGATGCCCGCGGGCGCGGATACGGTGGTCATCAAGGAGGAGGTCCGCGAGGACGCCGATGGCTGGATCGAACTGGTGGACGTGCCCGGGCCCGGGGCGGACATCCGCCGGGCCGGCGAGGATGTGGTGGCGGGCGAGCACCTGCTGGGCGCCGGGCAAGTACTGACGCCGACCCGGGTGAGCCTGCTGGCCGCACTGGGCATCGCCGAGGTCGCGGTGGTGCCGCGTCCGACCGTCGCGGTGTTCACCACCGGCGACGAACTGGTCGAACCCGGCCTGCCGTTGCCGCCGGGCCACATCTACAACAGCAATCGCGATCTGCTGATGGGCCTGTTGCGCCAGCAGGGCCTGGAGCCGACCGCCTGGCCGACACTGCCCGACGATCCCGAGCGGATCCGCAGCCAGTTGGAAGACGCGGCGGCGGCCTTCGATCTGGTTCTCACCTGCGGCGGCGTTTCGGCGGGAGAGAAGGATTTCCTGCCCGGCTTCCTGGCGGCGAACGGCACGGTCCATTTCTGGAAAGTGCGGATGAAGCCCGGCATGCCGGTGTTGTTCGGCGAACGGGAACGGGCGCTGTTCCTGTCCTTGCCCGGCAACCCGGTTTCGGTGCTGGCGACCTTCCTGGCATTGGGGGTGCCGCTGCTGGACGGATTGCAGGGGCGGACGGAGCCACGGCCACGCTGGCATGCGCGCCTGGCCGGCCCCTGGCGCAAGACCCATGCCCGCCACGAGTTCCTGCGCGGACGCCTGCAACCGGGCGCGGACGGCGTCGTGCGGGTCATGCCGAACGCCGCCGATGCTTCGCACCGGTTGCGCGGCGCCGCCGACAGCGATGCCCTGATCGTGCTGCCGGAAGGCGAGCGCGCCTACGCCGTCGACGACGTGGTGGAAGTCCTTCCGTACTGAGCCCGCGCCGGTTCCGCCGCGCCGGTCGAACTGCGCGATAATCCGCGCATGGACATCCGTGAAATCAGTCCGGCGCAGGTGCGCGAGCACCTCGCCCAAGGAGCCGTCTTCATCGACGTGCGCGAGGAACATGAACGGGTGGGCGGACAGGCCGAAGGCGCCATCGGACTCGCCAAGGCCGATCTGCTGGCCGACCCGTCCCGCCATCTTCCCGATCCGCAACGCGCCGTGGTGCTGATCTGCCAGCGCGGGGGCCGCTCCATGGATGCGGCCAGGGCCTTGCAGGCTGGCGGCTACACGCAACTGCTGTCGGTCGCCGGTGGTACCAGTCGCTGGATGGCGGACGGGCTGCCGATGGTGAAGCCGCAACTGGATGCGGAGGCCACCGATTTCTATGACCGCTATTCGCGTCATCTGCTATTGCCGGAAGTCGGCGTCGAAGGGCAGAAGAAGCTGCGCGCGGCGCGCGTGCTGATGATTGGCGCCGGCGGCCTGGGCTCGCCGGCGGGTTTCTATCTGGCCGCCGCCGGCATCGGTCACCTGCGCATCGCCGACGACGACATCATTGACCGCAGCAACCTGCAGCGGCAGATCCTGCATACCGACGCACGCATCGGTCAGCCCAAGGTCGATTCGGCCCAGGCCACGCTCAATGCGCTCAATCCCGGCACCCGCATCGAAGCGGTGAAGGAGCGGGTGACCTCGGCAAACGTGGAGCGGCTGCTGGAAGGCGTGGACGTGGTGCTCGACGGCGCGGACAACTTCCCGGTGCGCTATCTGCTCAACGATGCCTGCGTGAAGCTCGGCAAGCCGCTGGTGTACGGCGCAGTGCAGCGTTTCGAGGGACAGGTGAGCGTGTTCGACGCCGGCCGCCATCGGGGCCAGGCGCCGTGCTACCGCTGCCTGTTCCCGGAACCGCCGCCGCCGGAGTTCGCGCCAAATTGCGCGGAGGCCGGCGTGCTGGGAGTCCTGCCTGGGGTGGTGGGGCTGCTCCAGGCGACCGAGGTGATCAAGCTGCTGCTTGGCGCCGGCGAGCCGTTGACCGGGCGGCTGCTGCACTTCGACGCTCTCGGCATGCGCTTCCGCGAAACCCGGTTGCGCGCCGACCCGCATTGTCCGGTGTGCGCGCCGGGCGTGCCATTCCCCGGCTACATCGACTACGCCAGGTTCTGCGGCGTCGGTTGAACCGGCGCCATGCCGCCCCCGGGAGGCGCGTGAGGAAGGGTGATTCGAGGAGGCGTGACGCGCCTCCGGGCCTTCGGTTATGTTCGCTCCCAGGCTCCCGGGGCAATGGGCGGGCGCTGATGCAATGACGGTAGTTCCCGACGCGGAGGGTATCGGATGCGCACGTTGATCCTGATCGTACTGGGCTTGTTGCTGGCCGCGGCGGCCATGCATTTCGCGCCCGTCGCGCGCCGCGGCGCGTGGGCAGGCGGTTTCGCCGTCGCCTGGCTTGGCGTGGTGGCCTGGAATCTCCGCACCGGCCTCTCGCATGGCTATTCGTTGTCGGAGGAACTGCCCATCCAGTTGCTCATCTACGCGCTGCCGGTCGCGCTGGCGGTGGGCTGGTGGCTGCGCACCCGCCCGCACTGACGCCCCGGGATCGGCATCCATGAAAGAAGCTTCCACGCAACACTCCTCGTGGCTGCGTTCACGGGGCCAGCGCGACAGCGGCAAGGTCTCGATGACCGAACTGTTCTTCGATCTGGTCTTCGTGTTCGCGGTGACCCAACTGTCGCATACGCTGCTGGCGCATCTGGGGCTGGCCGGTTTCCTGCAGACATCGGTGCTGTTCCTGGCCATCTGGTGGCTGTGGATCTTCACCTCCTGGTGCACCAACTGGCTGGATCCGGACACCACCGCGGTGCGCGTCCTGCTGTTCGCGCTGATGCTGGGCGGGCTGGTGGTGTCATCGTCGATTCCGAAGGCGTTCGGCGAGGGGGGACTGGTCTTCGGCACCCTGTTCGCAGCCATGCAGGTCGGGCGGTCGCTGTTCATGGTCCGCGCATTCCGCGGCCATCCGGAACAGCGCGACAACTTCCTGCGGATCGCGCTATGGCTGTTGCTGTCCGGTGCGTTCTGGTTTGCCGGAGGCATGGTGGAAGGTCAGCAGCGGCTGATCTGCTGGCTCATCGCCCTGGCCATCGAGTACGTGGCGCCGGCGCTGTATTTCCGGGTGCCGGGTCTGGGCCGGTCGCGGACCAGCGACTGGGACGTGGACGGAGCGCATCTGGCCGAGCGGTGCATGCTGTTCGTGATTATCGCGCTGGGTGAATCCTTGCTGGTCACCGGCGCGACCTTCGCCGGCTTGGCCTGGACACCGGTCACCGTGACGGCGTTCCTGGCCGCCTTCCTGGGCAGCGTGGCGATGTGGTGGGTGTACTTCGACTCGGGCGCGGAACACGGCAGCCATCGCATCGCGCATTCGGAGGATCCCGGACGCCTGGCGCGGGTGGCCTACACCTATGCGCACCTGCTGATTGTGGCGGGCATCATTGTCTGCGCCGTGGCCGACGAACTGGTGCTGGTGCACCCGGATCACGCCACGCCGGTCGGCGTGGTCGCGATCCTCGGTGGCCCGGCGCTCTACCTGATCGGCAACGCGCTGTTCAAATGGATCATCTGGGACCGCCGTTTCCCGCCGCTCTCGCATCTGGCGGGCCTGGCGGCGCTCGCGTCGATGGTTGGCTGGGCGGCGTTGGCCCATCCTTCGGCGCTCGCGCTGGGCATCGGCACGACCCTGGTGATGGTCGGGGTGGCCGTCTGGGAAACGCGGGCGCTGCGCCGGGGCAGGGCGCCGGCACCCGGCGCCGGCGCCTGATACGGGTGCTCCGGAAAGTGGCGGCGTAATCCGGGCGTCGGATCGCGGCCGGTGACGCTAGACTGACGGCATGTCCGTTGAATCCACCACCAGCGACCTGGTCAAGGTCGTCGCCCTGCTGGGCGCGGCTGTCGTCGCCGTGCCGATCTTCCGCCGCCTCGGCCTCGGCTCCGTACTCGGCTATCTTGCCGCCGGCCTGCTGATCGGGCCGTTCGGGCTGGGCTGGTTTTCCGATGCGCAGGCCATCCTCCATGTGGCCGAGCTGGGCGTGGTGATGTTCCTGTTCGTGATCGGACTGGAGATGCGGCCTTCGCACCTGTGGAGCCTGCGCGGCGAGATCTTCGGGCTGGGGACGCTGCAGATCCTGGCCTGCGCGGCCGCCCTGACCGGTGTGGGCCTGGCGTTCGGCTATTCACTGCCCGTCTCGTTCATCGGCGCGATGGGCTTCGTGCTGACTTCCACCGCGGTGGTCATGCAGTTGCTGGGCGAGCGTGGCGACATCGCGCTGCCGCGCGGGCAGCGGATCGTCTCCATCCTGTTGTTCGAGGACCTGCTGATCGTCCCGCTGCTGGCGGTGGTCGCGCTGATGTCGCCGGACGTGGCCGCGCGCGGCGGCGAGTCGCGCTGGATCGGCATCGGCATCGCCGCGGCGTCGGTGGCCGGACTAGTCGCGGCGGGCATCTGGCTGCTCAATCCGCTGTTCCGGATCCTGGCCGCGGCGCGCGCGCGCGAGGTGATGACCGCGGCCGCGCTGCTGGTGGTGCTGGGCGCGGCGTTGCTGATGCAACTGGGCGGCCTGTCGATGGCGATGGGCGCCTTCCTGGCCGGCGTGCTGCTGTCCGAATCCACCTTCCGCCACCAGATCGAAGCGGACATCGAACCCTTCCGCGGGATCCTGCTCGGCCTGTTCTTCCTGGGCGTGGGCATGGCCCTGGACCTGGGCGTGGTGTGGGGCCATTGGCCGCTGATCCTGAGCGCGGTACTGGCGATGATGCTGGTGAAGGCCATCGCCATCTACGTGGTCGCGCGGCTGACCCGGACCTGCCACGCCGAGGCGCTGGACCGGGCGGTGGTGATGGCGCAGGGCGGCGAGTTCGCATTCGTGCTGTTCGGCGCGGCGGCGGCGGCCCACGTCATCAATGCGGAGATCGCCGCCAACCTCACCGCGATCGTGGTGCTGTCGATGGCGCTGACTCCATTGTTCGCCACCCTGTTCCGTCGCTTCGCGCCCAAGACCCAGGCCAACCTGGAGGGCGTGGACAAGGCCGAGGGGCTGAGCGGCAGCGTGCTGATCATCGGCTTCGGCCGTTTCGGTCAGGTGATGAGCCAGTCGCTGCTGGCGCGTGACGTGGACGTGACCATCATCGACAACGACATCGAGATGATCCGCAGCGCCGAGGA
Organism: Pseudoxanthomonas sp.; assembly: GCF_051953815.1. Taxonomy (GTDB): domain Bacteria; phylum Pseudomonadota; class Gammaproteobacteria; order Xanthomonadales; family Xanthomonadaceae; genus Pseudoxanthomonas_A. Next base: position 77,140 of record NZ_JBQCIJ010000046.1, read on the forward strand.
ATTCGGCTTCAAGATCTACTACGGTGACGGCACCCGCCTGGATGTGCTGCATGCGTCGGGCGCGGACAGCGCGCGCGCCATCGCGGTGTGCATCGACAAGCGGGAATCGGCCAGCCGGATCGTCGAACTGGCCAGACAGGAGTTCCCGCAGGCGAAACTGCTGGTGCGGTCCTTCGATCGCGAGCACTCGCTGGCGCTGGTCGCCGCCGGAGTCGATTTCCAGATTCGCGAAACCTTCGAATCGGCGGTGGAATTCGGCCAGGCCGCGCTGATCCAGTTGGGCGTGCCGGAAGACGCAGCCGCCAGCATCGCCGCGGAAGTGCGCCGCCTGGACGCGGAACGGTTCGAACTGGAACTCGCCGCCGGCGACGTGCGCGCCGGCATTCCGCTGCTGCGCGGCAACCAGCCGTTCAAGCCGACGCCGACGCCATTCACGCCGCCGCGCCGCGAGGCCAGGGCGCTCAACGACGAAGCCGCCGAGGTCATCGGCGAAGAAGAAGAGGAATGACGGCTCAGCGGGGACGGGGCACGTCGGTGTCCGCCCGCAGGAACGCCGCCATCGCCGACCAGTAGCGCGGCGACAGCGAGAGATCGTCGTGGCCGGCTTCCGGGAAGGCGACGACTTGCGGCGGTGTCGATGCGGCGGCGATCAGGCGATCGGTGTTGCGGGGCGGCACCACGCGGTCGCGTCCCGCGCGCAGGACCAGCCATTCGCCACGATGGGCGGGCAGGGAGCGTGCCGAGTCGTAGCGATCACGCAGCAGCCAGCGCACCGGCAGCCAGGGATAGTGGGTGGCCGCGACGTCGGACAGGCTGTCGAATGGCGTGACCAGGACCAGGCGATCGACCGGGCGCCGGGCGGCGACCTGCACCGCGACACCGCTGCCCAGGCTGCGACCGACGACCGCGATGCGGCCCCGTGGATGGCGCCTGCGGACTTCGTCGTACAGGGCCAGGGCGTCGGCGACCAGCGCGGCTTCGCCCGGTTCCCCCGGATTGGGGCCGTATCCCCGGTAGGGCAGCAGATAGACCGTCCAGTCCGGCAGGCTGCGGTCGAAGTCGGCGGCGTTGTCATGCACGCGCTCGGCATTGCCGCCGAAGTAGATCAGCGCGTCCCGTTGACCCGGATGCAATTGCCAGCCACGCAGCGCGAGGCCGTCGCGATCGAGCGCGAAGTCGGTGTCGGGGGCACCGGTCCGCGTGGCCTGCGGGAAGTAGATGAAGTGGCGCTGCTGCACGTACATGCCCGCGCACAGCGCCAGCCACAGTAGCAAGGGCAGGGCGGCGAGGGCCAGCCACGGCCACATGCGCCGCCCGCGCGCCTCAGCCATGCCGCTTCTGCGCGGCCTCGAAGGCGGCCAGTTGTTCGGGCGTGGCCGGCAATTGGTGGCGGGCCTTCCACTCGGAGAAGGGCATGCCGTAGATGTGCTCGCGGGCCTGTTCCTTGTCCAGCGGCACGCCCTGTTCGATGGCGGCGTCGCGGTACCAGTCGGCCAGGCAGTTGCGGCAGAAGCCGGCCAGGATCATCAGGTCGATGTTCTGCACGTCCGGGCGTTGCTCGTTCAGGTGCTGGAGCAGGCGGCGGAAGGCGGCGGCTTCGAGGGCGGTGGTGTCGTTCATGGGGAGACCGTCGGTGGCGTCCCGGAAATGGCGCATCCACACAGGATTGCCGGAATCGGGGACAATGGCGGGACTTTACACCGCTCCGCTCCCCTCAGATCCCGATGACTGCCCGAATCCTGGACGGCCGCCGCGTTGCCGAAAATCTGCTCGACGAACTCAAGGCGCGGGTCGACGCGCGCCTGGCCGCGGGTGGGGACCGGCCGGGGCTGGCAGTGGTGCTGGTGGGCGGCGACCCCGCGTCCACGGTGTACGTGCGCAACAAGCGCCGGGCGGCGGAGAAGGTCGGCATCCACGCCTACGACTACGATCTGCCGGAAGGCACCGGCGAGGCGCAACTGCTGGATCTCATCGATCGGCTGAACGCGGATCCGAAGATTCACGGCATCCTGGTGCAGCTGCCGCTGCCGGGCATTCCTGACGCCAGCCGGTTGATCGAGCGGATCGACCCGCGCAAGGATGTGGACGGTTTCCATCCGGCCAACGTCGGCCATCTGGCCCTGCGCCAGTTCGGCCTGCGCCCCTGCACGCCACGCGGCATCACCACGCTGCTGGCCTACACGGATCGGCCGGTACGGGGCCAGAACGCCACCATCGTGGGCGTCAGCAACCATGTCGGCCGGCCGATGGCGCTGGAACTGCTGATCGCCGGCTGCACGGTGACCAGTTGCCACAAGTTCACCCCCGCCGACGTGCTGGAGGCGCGGGTCCGCGACGCCGACATCCTGGTGGTGGCGGTGGGGCGTCCCGGGCTGATCCCGGGCGCCTGGGTCAAGCCCGGCGCGGTGGTCATCGACGTCGGCATCAACCGCCTGGACGATGGCCGGCTGGTCGGCGACGTGGGGTTCGACGAGGCCGCCGAACGCGCCAGCTGGATCACGCCGGTGCCGGGCGGGGTGGGGCCGATGACCGTGGCCACGTTGATGCAGAACACCCTGGAAGCCGCGGAAGCCGCATTGGCGGCACGCTGAATTCCGCCGTGAATTCAGCCGGCCGCTGACATTCGGGGCCGTAACGGGCTACAATATCGCGCTTCCCCACACTCCGGGTCCGCCGATGCTGCGCATCCAGGCTGAAGCACTGACTTACGACGACGTCTCGCTCGTCCCCGCCCACTCCGTCGTCCTGCCGAAAGACGTCAGCCTGGAGACGCGCCTCACGCGCGACCTCCGCCTGAACCTGCCGATTGTCTCGGCCGCCATGGATACCGTCACCGAAGCCCGCCTGGCCATCGCGATGGCGCAGATGGGCGGCATCGGCATCATCCACAAGAACCTGACCGTCGAACAGCAGGCCGCCGAAGTGGCCAAGGTCAAGAAGTTCGAGGCTGGCGTCATCAAGGAACCCTTCACGGTCGGGCCGGAAACGACGATCGCCGAAGTGCTGAAACTGACCCGCGCGCGCAACATCTCCGGCGTGCCGGTGGTCGACGGCGGCCAGCTGGTCGGCATCGTCACCAGCCGCGACATGCGCTTCGAGACCAAGCTCGACGATCCGGTCCGCCACATCATGACCAAGAAGGATCGCCTGATCACGGTGCGCGAAGGCGCCAGCGACGCCGAAGTCCTGCAGCTGCTGCACAAGCACCGGATCGAGAAGGTGCTGGTGGTCAATGATGGTTTCGAGCTGCGCGGCCTGATCACCGTCAAGGACATCCAGAAGAAGACCGACAACCCCAACGCCGCCAAGGACAGCGCCAGCCGCCTGGTCGTCGGTGCCGCGGTGGGCGTGGGCGGCGACACCGACCAGCGCGTGGAAGCGCTGGTGGCGGCCGGCGTGGACGTGGTCATCGTCGACACCGCGCATGGCCACTCGCAGGGCGTGCTGGATCGCGTGGCCTGGGTCAAGAAGCGCTTCCCGTCGCTGCAGGTCATCGGCGGCAACATCGTCACCGGCGATGCCGCGCTGGCGCTGATGGAAGCCGGTGCCGACGCGGTCAAGGTCGGCGTGGGCCCGGGCTCGATCTGCACTACCCGCATGGTGGCCGGCGTGGGCGTGCCGCAGATCACCGCGGTGGACATGGTGGCCGAGGCCTTGCAGGACCGCATCCCGCTGATCGCCGACGGTGGCATCCGTTACTCCGGCGACATCGGCAAGGCGATTGCCGCCGGTGCGTCGACCGTGATGATCGGCGGCCTGTTCGCCGGCACCGAGGAAGCGCCGGGCGAAGTCGAACTGTTCCAGGGCCGCAGCTACAAGAGCTATCGCGGCATGGGCAGCCTGGGCGCGATGGAAAAGGGTTCCAAGGATCGCTATTTCCAGGATGCCTCCGACGCCGACAAGCTGGTGCCGGAAGGCATCGAAGGCCGCGTGCCTTACCGCGGCCCGGTCGGCGGCATCATCCACCAGCTGGTGGGCGGCCTGCGCGCGACCATGGGCTACGTGGGCTGCGCGACCATCGCGGACATGCGCAGCAAGCCGAAGTTCGTGGTGATCACCGGCGCCGGCCAGCGCGAAAGCCACGTCCACGACGTGCAGATCACCAAGGAACCGCCGAACTACCGGATGGGGTGATCCATCCGGGAATGGGGAATCGGGAATCGGGAATCGATGCCCCCAGCATGGTCGCATCCATTCCCGATCCCACTCCGAATTCCGGCGCCATGACCGATCTGCACAGCGACAAAATTCTCATCCTCGATTTCGGCGCGCAGTACACCCAGCTGATCGCCCGCCGCATCCGCGAGATTGGCGTCTATTGCGAAATCTGGGCCTGGGATCATGATCCCGAGGAAATCGCGAAGTTCGGCGCCAAGGGCATCATTCTTTCCGGTGGTCCGGAATCCACCACGCTGCCAGGCGCGCCGAAGGCGCCGCAGCAGGTGTTCGATGCCGGCCTGCCGATTCTCGGCATCTGCTACGGCATGCAGACCCTGGCCGCGCAGCTGGGCGGCGCCACCGAAGCCGCCGACGCCCGCGAGTTCGGCCACGCCGAAGTCGAACTGGTGGCGCACGACGCGCTGCTCGGCGGCCTGACCGACCACGATGGCGATCCGCGCATCGATGTGTGGATGAGCCACGGCGATCATGTCGCCAAGGCGCCGCCGGGCTGGACCGTCACCGCCGTCACCGATCGCATCCCGGTCGCCGCCATGGCGCTGGAAGACAAGCGCTGGTACGGGGTGCAGTTCCATCCGGAAGTGACCCACACCAAGCAGGGCCAGACCCTGCTGCGCCGCTTTGTCGCCGAAATCTGCGGCTGCAAGACCCTGTGGACCGCCGCCAACATCATCGACGACCAGATTGCCCGCGTGCGCGAGCAGGTGGGCTCGGACGAGGTCATCCTCGGCCTGTCCGGCGGCGTGGACTCCTCGGTGGTCGCGGCGTTGCTGCACAAGGCGATTGGCGAGCAGCTGACCTGCGTGTTCGTCGACACCGGCCTGCTGCGGTGGCAGGAAGGCGACCAGGTGATGGCGATGTTCGCCGAGCACATGGGCGTCAGGATCGTGCGGGTCAACGCCGCCGAGCGTTATTTCAAGGCGCTGGAAGGCGTCAGCGATCCGGAAGCCAAGCGCAAGATCATCGGCAACCTGTTCGTCGAGATCTTCGAGGAAGAATCGAACAAGCTCAGCAACGCCAGGTGGCTGGCGCAGGGCACGATCTATCCGGACGTGATCGAGTCGGCGGGCAGCAAGACCGGCAAGGCCCACGTCATCAAGAGCCACCACAACGTCGGCGGCCTGCCCGAGCACATGAAGCTCGGCCTGGTCGAACCGCTGCGCGAGCTGTTCAAGGACGAAGTGCGCCGCCTCGGCGTCGAACTCGGCCTGCCGCGCACCATGGTCTACCGCCATCCGTTCCCGGGCCCCGGCCTGGGCGTGCGCATCCTGGGCGAGGTCAAGGCCGAGTACGCCGACCTGCTGGCCAAGGCCGACGCCATCTTCATCGAAGAACTGCGCAAGGCCGACTGGTACGACAAGGTCAGCCAGGCGTTCGCGGTGTTCCTGCCGGTCAAGTCGGTCGGCGTGGTTGGCGACGCCCGCGCCTACGAGTGGGTCATCGCGCTGCGCGCGGTGGAGACCATCGACTTCATGACCGCCCATTGGGCGCACCTGCCGTACGATCTGTTGGGCACGGTTTCCCACAGGATTATCAATGAGTTGCGCGGTGTTTCTCGTGTCGTTTATGACATCAGCGGGAAGCCACCGGCGACCATCGAGTGGGAATAAGAGGTTGTCTGAAAGAAGCTTTCTGAAACAACGGTTTGCCGGTTGTTGCTGAGAAGCTTTCGAGCGGCGTCGATTGCCGCTCCGCTGGCTCGTCGTCCAGATGAGACGCCAATGGGGCGGACTACATCAGGAGAATGACGATGCGCGTACTCGTGTTCGTGAAAGCCATCGAAGGTGGCGACAAGATCGGCGAGCCCACCCCCGAGGCGCTGGAAGCCTTTGCGGCAATGGATCGGTTCACCGAGGAATTGGTCCAGGCCGGCATCTTCGTGGCCGCCGCCGGCCTCAAGAACAATGGCGAAGCCAAGCGACTGAGCTATGACGGCTCCCGTCTGACCGTCACCGACGGGCCGTTCGCCGAGACCAAGGAGCTGATCGCCGGCTTCTCGATCTGGGAGGTCAAGGACATCGACGAGGCCATGGCCTGGGCCAGGCGCGCGCCGATGTCGGGCCCGAGCGAGATCGAAATCCGGCCGTTCTACGAGGCGGCGGATCTGGCCGAATTCGTGAGCCCCGAGGAACTCGCGACACCCCGTGAGGGAGAGCGCGGGAAACTCGGCGTGGCCTGACGGGGATTCCTTCTCCGCTTGCGGGGGAAGGTGCCGAAGGCGGGTGGACCAGGCGGACAGGCTTCCGGAAAAAAGTCCGCCTCATCGCGTGCAGGGGCAAAGTCGGCCCGGCGAGCCGGATGATGTCAGGACGCCTGCAAGCGGTCATACATCCGCACCAGGTCAACCAGCGTCTTGGCCTGCATCTTGCGCATCACCTGGGCACGGCGAACCTTCACGGTGATCTCGCTGACGCCCAGGTCCGCAGCGATCTGTTTGTTGAGGCGGCCGCGCACCACGCCCTGGACCACCGCCTGCTCGCCTGGATTGAGTGATGTCCAGCGCCCGCGCAGTTCATCGATGGCGCCTTCTTCCCTGCGACGTTCACGGTCCTGTTCGATGCCCCGCTGGATGGCGTCCAGCAGTTCCTGGTCGCGGAAGGGCTTGGTGAGGAACTCGATCGCGCCGTTCTTCATGGCTTCCACGCCCATCGCGATGTCGCCATGACCGGTGATGAAGATCACCGGCCATGAGATCCCCAGTTCGCCCATCTGCCGATGGAAGTCCATGCCGCTCCGACCGGGCATGCGCACGTCCAGGATCAGGCAGCCGGGCGCGTCCTGGCCTGGCGCGGCGAGGAACTCGGCGACCGAGCCGAAGGCCTGGACCCGCAGGCCGACCGAGGCCAGCAGGTCCTCCAGCGCGGCGCGCACGGAACGGTCGTCGTCGATCAGCCGGACGAGCGGCGCGGGTTCGACGGGCGCGGGCGGGCGGCGTGGGTTCATGCGGTTGTGTCCGGCGCGGCAGGCAGTTCGAACTGGAAGCGCGCGCCGCCTTCGGCGCGGTTGCCGGCCTGGATCCGGCCGCCATTGGCTTCGACGATGCTGCGGCTGATGCTCAGGCCCAATCCGAGGCCCTCGGCCTTGGTGGTCCAGAATGCCTCGAAGAGGCGCTCGACCATCGCGGACGGCAGACCGTGGCCGGTGTCAGCGACGTCGACCCGCACCCGACCCGCGTCGCCGCGCGACGTCGCCAGGTGCAGCTTGCGCGCCCCGACGGGAACGTCGGACATCGCTTCCATCGCGTTCAGCACCAGATTGCCGAGCACCTGCTGGATCTGCACGCGATCGGCGAACACCGGTGGCAGGTCGTCCTCCAGGTCGAGAACGACGGCGACCTCGTGGCGTTCCAGTTCCGCGCGCGACAGCGAGAGGACCTCCTCGATGGCGGGATTGATCGCGAAGGCCTGCGGCTGCAGCGATTGTCCCCGGGTCATGCCCCGGATGCGGACGATCACCTCGCTCGCACGCAGGGCGTCGTCCAGCATGCGGGCGACGGCCTGCTGCGCCTTGTCCACGTTGGGTGGCGCCTGCGCCAGCCAGCGCTGGCAGGCGTTGCCGCTGGTGACGATGGCGGCCAATGGCTGGTTGACCTCGTGGGCGATGGAAGCGGTCAGTTCGCCTAGGGTGGAGGCGCGCGCCACCCGCAACAGGCGGGCCTGCGCTTCCTGCGCGGCTGCCCGCGCGGCCTCCATCTTCAAGGCGAGATAGGTGGTCACGACGATGGTGACGATGCCGATGGCCGAATTGATCAGCCCCACCCGATAGCTGCCGAAACCGGTCAGGGCGAAGCTGAGGATGGTCAAGCCGATGCAGGCGCCGGCCAGCAGCACGAGCTGGCGGGCCGAAAGCCGATGCGCGACCGCCAGGATGACCACGGTATAGAAGCCGGCCGCCGCCACCGCGTAGTCGGTGGAGGTGTCGGCGACGAAGATGGCGGCCATGATCGCCAGCGCGATGGCGATGCTCAGGCCGAGGCGGGAGGAGGGCGCTCGCATGTACCTGGGGTGTGGATTCCCGGAGGCCGCGCCGCAGGCGCTGCCGGCAGCGCAGGATAGCACCGCCGTCGGCGCCGCGATGACCCGGGCTGGCAGTTCATTCCTCCGCGCTGGCGCTCCAGAACGCCTGCGACACGCCGGGCAGGCGTGAGATGACGGACATCACGGCATCCAGTTCGTCGGCCTCGACCGCGGTCGCGTACAGGACGGCTTCGAGTTCCACCTCGTCGGTGCCGAATGGCTGCGGCTCCAGCGAACGGATCGGATAGTGCGCGGCTTCCAGCAGTTCGGTGGTCCGTTGCAGCACTCCGGCCTGGGCCGCGCGCCGGCAGATGACGTGGATGGCATAGGTGGCCTCGCTGAATTCCTCCTGCAGCGGACGGCGGTTGATGCGATTGACCACCGGCCGCAGCACGGTGTTGGCGATGAGCACGAACAGGGCCGCCATCAGCGCTTCCGGCAGCAGCTTGGCGCCCGCGCAGGCCCCGACCGCGGCCGAACCCCACAGCGTGGCCGCGGTGTTGAGGCCGGACACCTGCGCGCCTTCCTTCATGATCGCGCCCGCGCCGAGGAAACCGATGCCGGAGATGACGTAGGCCACCACCTGCAGCGGACCCGGCGTGCCGCCATGCAGCGCATGGAAACGCACCGCCAGATCGACGAACACGGCCGCACCCACCGCCACCAGCGTATTGGTGCGCAGGCCGGCGGTACGTTGCCGCACCTGCCGCTCGAAGCCGATCACCGAGCCAAGCAGGAAAGCGGTGCCCAGGCTGATCAGCGAGCTCAGGGTGGCCCCCGGGTCGAACGGGGGCAGGTTCAGATCCAGATTCATGGGTCTTCCATGCGGACGCGGCGAGTGCCCGCTCATTGCCAGCCGAAGCGGCGGATGTAGAAACGCTTCAGCAGCGTGGTCAGGATCGCGTAGCCCAGCAGGATCGCGACCAGGAATGGCCAGTAGCCGGCAGGCAACGCCTGCAGCTTGAAGTAGCCGGCCAACGGACTCATGGGCAGCAGCACGCCGACGAGCATGATCACGCCGGTCATCACCAGCAGCGCCGGCGCCGCCAGGCTCTGCACGAACGGCAGGCGCGGCGTGCGGATCATGTGCACGATCAGGGTCTGGGTGAGCAGGCCGACCACGAACCAGCCGGACTGGAACAGGCCCTGTTCGGCCACGGTGTCGGCGCCGAACACGTACCACATGATCGCGAAGCAGCTGATATCGAAGATCGAGCTGATCGGGCCGAAGAACACCATGAAGCGGCCGATGTCCGCCGGGTTCCATTGCAACGGCCGCCGCACCAGTTCCTCGTCCACGTTGTCGAAGGGAATGGCGATCTGCGACACGTCGTACAGCAGGTTCTGCACCAGCAACTGCAGCGGCAGCATCGGCAGGAACGGCAGGAAGGCCGAGGCCACCAGCACCGAGAACACATTGCCGAAGTTGGAACTGGCGGTCATGCGGATGTACTTGAGCATGTTGCAGAAGGTCCGGCGCCCTTGGATCACGCCTTCCTCCAGCACCATCAGACTCTTCTCCAGCAGGATGATGTCGGCGGCCTCCTTGGCGATGTCGACCGCGCCGTCCACGCTGATGCCGATGTCGGCCGCGCGCAGGGCGGGGGCATCGTTGATGCCGTCGCCGAGGAAGCCCACCACCTTGCCCTGGCCGCGCAGCGCCCGCACCAGCCGCTCCTTGTGCATCGGCGTGAGCCGCGCGAACACGCGGTAGCGCTGGATCGCCGCGGCCAGCGCCGCGTCGGTCATCCGATCCAGCTGCGGGCCGGTGATCACCGCATCGCCTTCCAGGCCGACCTGCGAGCACACCCGCGCGGCGACCAGTTCGTTGTCGCCGGTCAGCACCTTCACTTCGACGCCATGGTCGGCGAGCGCACGCAGCGCCGGCGCGGCCGATTCCTTGGGCGGATCCAGGAAAGCGACATAGCCGACCAGGATCAGGTCGCTTTCGTCGGCCACGGCGTACGCATCGCGCGCGGCTGGCGTTTCCTTCATCGCCACGGCGACGACACGCAGGCCTTCCTCGTTGAGTTCCTGGGTGACCCGGCGGACCCGCGCCAGCATCCGCGCATCCAGCGGCACCACGGTTTCGCCGTCACGTACCTGGGTGCAGACCGCCAGCATCTCCTCGACCGCGCCCTTGCAGATCAGCTCGTGGTGATCCTCGCGCTCGGACACCACCACCGACATCCGGCGGCGCTCGAAATCGAACGGGATCTCGTCGACCTTGCGATAGTCCTGGGCGAGCCGGAGTTCGGTCTGCAGTTCGACGTGTTCGAGCACCGCGCGATCCAGCAGGTTCTTCAGCCCGGTCTGGTAGTGGCTGTTGAGGTAGGCGAACTTGAGCACGTCCTCCGAATCGTGTCCGAATACGTCGGTATGCCGCTCCAGCGCAATCCGATCCTGGGTCAGGGTGCCGGTCTTGTCGGTGCACAGCACGTCCATCGCGCCGAAGTTCTGGATCGCGTCCAGGCGCTTGACGATGACCTTGCGGCGCGCCAGCAGCACCGCGCCCTTGGCCAGGGTGGAGGTGACGATCATCGGCAGCATTTCCGGGGTCAGCCCGACCGCGACCGACAGCGCGAACAGGAATGCTTCCATCCAGTCGCCCTTGGTCACGCTGTTGATCAGCAGCACGAACGGCACCATCACCAGGGCGAACCGGATCAGCAGCCAGCTGACGCTGTTGACGCCGGCCTGGAACGCGGTGGGCGTGTGATCGCTGGCGGTGACCCGGTGCGCGACCGCGCCGAAGCAGGTGTCCTGGCCGGTCGCCACCACCAGCGCGGTGGCGGTGCCGGAAACGACATTCGTGCCCATGAACAGCAGGTTCGGCTGCGCCGGCAGATCGCCGTCGCCGGGGCGGCATTCGGCGAACTTCTCCACCGGCAACGATTCGCCGGTCATCGCCGCCTGGGCGACGAACAGATCCTTGGCGGCCAGCACCCGGCAATCGGCCGGAATCATGTCGCCGGCCGACAGCACGATGTGATCGCCGGGGACCAGATCGCGGATCGGCACTTCCTGGTGGCTGGGCGCGCGCCGCGAATGCAACTGGGTGCCGAAATAGCGTTCGGCCACGTCGGCCGCCTCGGTGCCCAGATCGCGGCGGATGACGGTGGCGGTGTTGCCGACCAGTGCTTTCAACCGTTCCGCCGCGCGGTTGGAGCGGCCTTCCTGGACGAACCGGATCAGGGTGGACAGCAGCACCATGGTGCCGATGACCACGGTCGCCTTGGCATCCTCGGTGAGATAGGACACCGCCGCCAGCACGGTCAGCAGCAGGTTGAACGGATTGCGATAGCACTGCCACAGGTGGCGCCACCACGGCAGCGGCTTTTCGTGATCGACTTCGTTGGGACCGAAGCGGTCGCGGCGCGCATCGGCTTCGGTATCGCTCAGGCCATCCTCGTGTGATTCCAGCCGCGCCAGCGCGGCCGGCACGTCATCCTGCGCCGCCTGCAACAGCAGCCGCGAGGGCAAGGGCGTCGACACCCGCGCATCGCCACGCCCGAAGCCGGCTTCGGGCATCGCGCGGCGGCCGAACAGGCCGGCTGCGCGGCGGCTGCGCAGGAAGGTATCGAACCAGGTCTTGAGCAGGTTCATCGGGAAACTCCTGGAAAAGATGCGTCGCGCCGGCGGCGCGGCTTCGGGAACGGATCAGGCGAAAGGGGCGAACGAATCGGCGGTCGTGGGCACGACTTCCCAGCGCACCGTGCGCACGCCCGGGTGGCAGGACAGCAGGCGCACCAGCCGGGCCAGTTCGCGGCGGTTGTTCCCCGGGGCGTCGATGCCGAACACAAGGGCGTGTTCGCGCCGGTGCACGAACCTCAGGTGCAGCCCGCGCGCTCGCTGGACCCTGGCTTCGACGGTGTCGTTCCAGCCCTGCCGCAGGCGCAGGCTCAGGCGGAAGAAGTGGAAGTTCGCCGAAGCGACCGAGGTCTGGAGCGGATGCGTCTTCATGGACGCTCACCGCCGGATCGCGGCGCCAGGACGGGCGCGGTGTGGACGGAGCGGCACAACGGCCGGACCTGGGCCCGCGCCGACGCCGGCAGGTGCGGGAAAACGCGGATCCGGCCCTGCAACGGCAGCAGCGACAACGCGTCGGCGGAGACGCGCGAGGAGCAGACGGACAGCGCACCCGCGAACGCGGCCGCGCCATGCTGCTGGTAGAGGCGACGGAGGGTGGCGACGTCGCGCGCGTGCAGCGCGCCACGCAGGGCGGGATAGAGGGAAGTACGGATCATGGGAACCTCCGGGGGACGCCCGTGAGGTCCCCGCGGTCAGGCGTGGGAAACCCTCGGCGAGGGCGCCGGGTGGCGACGAATCGGCAGGTGCGGGGACGCGGCGAAGCGCCCGTGTGGGTCGGGATCCATGGAGAGTCTCCGGCTGCGCGCGAACGCGCGGAAATCGAGGTGGTGTGCGTCCGCGCGATCACGCCGTCGATGGGCGCTGATGCGCGGTGGGGAAATTATCCGGAGCGCGTCCGGGCGTGCCTAGGCTGCCGTGGTCTGCTCCGGTTATACGTAGGTATATCGATGGGAACGCGGGCGTGGCGCCGACAGCGATCCGCGGAGGCTCGTCGGGCCGGAACAGAGATGACGGGTCGCCGCATTGACGTTCGCGTGCCGCATCGACCACGATGTGGCACCTGCCGCGCGACGTTCCCGCCTTCAATGCCCACGCCCGACGACGACATCCGCTGGATGCAGCACGCGCTCGCGCTGGCCGAGCGGGCGGAGCGCGAGGATGACGAGATTCCGGTCGGCGCGGTGCTGGTGGACGCCGATGGCCGGGTGCTTGGCGAAGGCTGGAATCGCAATCTGGCCGAACACGATCCCAGTGCGCACGCCGAAATCGTCGCGATGCGGCGGGCAGGGCAGGCATTGGGCAACCACCGGCTGATCGGCACCACGTTGTACGTGACGCTGGAACCCTGCGCGATGTGCGCGATGGCGATGGTGCATGCGCGGGTCGCGCGGGTGGTCTACGGCGCCGCCGATCCGAAGACCGGCGCCTGTGGCAGCGTGTTCGACCTGCTGGCCGACCCGCGCCACAACCATCGCATCGAGGTGCACGGCGGAGTGCTGGGGGAAGAAGCCGGTCGCCGCCTGACCAATTACTTCCGCGCCAAGCGCGGTCGCCCGCTCATCTAGCGGAATACGCGCCGCTACGCGCGCTCGCGGGCGCCGGGGACCGGCGCGAGCCGACGCCTACCGCCGCTTGACGTGGCGGTGGTCCATTTCCTCGTTGATGGCGGTCACCGCCAGGGTCGATTCACGCGCCAGCAACAGGCTGGCGGCGAGCATCGCCAGGACCCCGACCGCGGCCAGCCAGGTGGGCAGGCCGCCCAGCCGGTGGTCGACGAAGGTGTCCACCGCCACCGCCAGGCTGGTGCCGACGAAGCAGCTGATGGCCGCGTACAGCAGCTGGCCGGCGCGCAGGATGATCAGGCTGCGCCGGCGTTGCAGCCGGATGCGCATCTCGTACAGCTGGCGTTCGTGCTCGTCCTCGATGTCGACCAGTTCGCGCAGGAGGGTGCGGGCGCGGTCGATGATCCGGGCCAGGCGGTTGTTGGCGGACAACAGCAGGGAGGCGGTGGCGGTCAGGAAGAACGCGGGCGCCAGCATCGCGGTCAGGACGGCGTAATGCGCGAAATTGTTCATGGGCCGGTGGTGGTGGGCGTCTGCGTTATGATGACATCACGCGGATTTCCCGCAACGCGCCGGGATCCCGGCCTTTTTCCAACGGACAGGTGCATGGCAGCCAACAACGCGAACAACGACCGACTCATCTGGATCGACCTGGAAATGACCGGGTTGGATACGGGCCGGGATTCCATCCTGGAAATCGCCACGGTGGTCACCGATTCGCAGTTGAACGTGCTGGTCGAGGGGCCGGAGCTGGCCATCGCCCATCCGCTGGAGGCGCTGGAGGCCATGGACGACTGGAACCGCAACCAGCACCGCAAGTCCGGGCTGTGGCAGCGGGTCCTGGACAGCCAGGTCGGCCTGGGCCAGGCCGAGGCGATGACCGTGGCGTTCCTGACAGAGTGGGTACCGCCGAACGCGTCCCCCATGTGCGGCAATTCCATCTGCCAGGACCGCCGCTTCCTGCACCGCCTGATGCCGCGGCTGGAAAAATACTTCCATTACCGCAACCTGGACGTCAGCACCCTGAAGGAACTGGCCCGCCGCTGGGCGCCGCCGGTGCTGGAAGGCGTCCGCAAGCAGGCCGCGCACACCGCGCTCAGTGACGTGCGCGACTCGATCGAAGAACTGCGCCACTACCGCAGGCACCTGGCCCAACTGGCCGGCTGAGGCGACGACGGCTTCCTGGTGGAAGCGACGTCGGTCGCGACCCGTCCAACCCTCCGGTCCGTTGCCTCTCGCGACCGACGTCGCTGCCACGGGAACGGGGCAGGTCAGGGCGCGGGTGTCGGCGGCGGCGGCGCGACGTCGCCATCGTCGGCGACGGCGCGGGTGATGAGCTGGGTCAGCGGGGTGCCGTCGGCATTGTGGTGGTAGACGTGCAGGTCGCGCTGCGGATACGGGATGTTGAGCCCGTGGCCGATGATGTCGGTGCGCACCGCTTCGGTCAGCTGGCTGCGGGCCTCGCCGAAGTCCTTGGTCTTCACCCAGGCCTGCAGGGTCAGGTCGACGCTGCTTTCGCTCAGTTTGCTCACCATGACCGCTGGCGCGGGATCGGCCAGCACCAGCGGATTGGCACGGGCCAGCGCGAGCAGCACTTCCTTGGCCTGCTTCAGGTCGTCGTCGTAGCCCACCCCGACCAGGATGTCGACGCGGCGGCGCGGCTTGGCGGTGAAATTGATGATCGGCGCGGTGGTGATCATGCTGTTGGGCAGCACGATCAGGCGGTTGTCGAAGGTGCGCAGGCGGGTCTGGAAGATGCGCACTTCCTCGATCACGCCCTCCAGGCCGGCGGCCTGCACGTGGTCGCCGTCGCGGAACGGGCGCAACACGATCAGCATCACACCCGAGGCGATGTTGGACAGCGAGTCCTTCAGGGCCAGGCCCACCGCCAGGCCGGCGGCGCCGACCACCGCCAGCACCGAGGTGGTTGGCACGCCGATCTTCTGCAGCGCGGCGATCAGCACCACCACCATCATCACCGCGTAGCAGACATTGCGCAGGAAGCCGGCGAGGGTGGCTTCGACGCCACCTCGGGTCAGGGCGCGGTACACGATCCGGCTGATCCATTTGGACAGCCAGTAGCCCACCAGCACGATGGCGGCGGCGATGGCCCAGTTGGCGAGCACCGCCCCCCAGTCGATCGAACTCCAGTCGAACGCGCGGGAGGCGGAGGGTGTGGACGCCGCGGGGGGCGTCTTGGTCGGAAGGGTGATCAGGGCCATGCGGCCCGGATTATGACGCTTTTCGCTTTGCCAGACGCAGCCAGGTATCGACCACGGTGTCCGGATTCAGCGACACCGACTCGATGCCTTCCTGCATCAGCCATTCGGCCAGGTCCGGATGGTCGGACGGCCCCTGGCCGCAGATGCCGACGTACTTGCCCTTGGCGCGCGCCGTCTGGATCGCCATCGACAGCAGTTTCTTGACCGCCGGATTCCGCTCGTCGAACAGGTTGGCGACGATGCTGGAGTCGCGATCCAGGCCCAGGGTCAGCTGGGTCAGGTCGTTGGAGCCGATCGAGAAGCCGTCGAAGATGTCCAGGAACTCGTCGGCCAGCAGGGCATTCGAGGGAACCTCGCACATCATGATGATCTTGAGTCCGTTCTCGCCCTGCTTCAGGCCATGGCGGGCCAGCACCTCGACCACCTTGCGGCCTTCTTCCAGGGTGCGCACGAACGGAATCATCACCCACAGGTTGTCCAGGCCCATGTCGTCGCGGACCTTGCGCACAGCGCGGCATTCCAGCGCGAACGCAGGTTCGAACGAGGGATCGACATAGCGGCTGGCGCCGCGGAAGCCGATCATCGGGTTCTCTTCGTGCGGTTCGTAGCGGGTGCCGCCGATCAGGTTGGCGTACTCGTTGGACTTGAAATCCGACAGGCGCACGATGACCGGGTTCGGCGCGACCGAGGCGGTGATGGTGGCGATGCCCTCGGCCAGGCGGTCGACGTAGAAGCTGACGGGGTCGGCGTAGCCGGCCATCTTGGCGTCGATCTTGCGGCGGGTGTCCAGGTCCTGGCGGTCGTATTCCAGCAGCGCCAGCGGGTGCACGCCGATGTGGCTGGCGATGATCATTTCCAGGCGGGCCAGGCCGATGCCGGCGTTGGGCAACTGGCCGAAGTCGAACGCGCGCTCCGGGTTGGCCACGTTCATCATGATCTTCAGCGGCGCCGGCGGCATGTTGTCCAGGTCGGTCGTGGTGCGCTCGAAGGGCAGGGCGCCGTCATAGATGAAACCGGTGTCGCCCTCGGCGCAGCTGACCGTTACTTCGACGCCGTCGGCGATGCTGTCCAGCGCGTTGCCGGTGCCGACCACCGCCGGCACGCCGAGTTCGCGGGCGATGATCGCCGCGTGACAGGTGCGGCCGCCGCGGTTGGTGACGATGGCCGAGGCACGCTTCATCACCGGTTCCCAATCCGGGTCGGTCATGTCGGCGACCAGCACGTCGCCGGGCTGCACGCGGTTCATGTCGTCCAGCGAGCGCACCACGCGGGCCACGCCGCTGCCGATCTTCTGGCCGATGGCGCGGCCCTCGGCGATGACGGTGCCGCGCTTTTCAAGCGCATAGCGCTCGATCTGGGTGGCCTTGGCGCGCGACTTCACCGTTTCCGGGCGCGCCTGCACGATGAACAGCTTGCCGCTGACGCCGTCCTTGGCCCACTCGATGTCCATCGGGCGGCCGTAATGCTTTTCGATGACCAGCGCCTGCTTGGACAGCTCCTGCACGTCGGCGTCGCTGATCGAGAACTTGCCGCGCAGGTCCGCCGGCGTGTCCTCGTTGCGCACGCGCTCGCCCGGCCGGTCCGAATACACCATCCGGATCTGCTTGCTGCCCAGGGCGCGGCGCAGGATCGCCGGCTTGCCCTGCGCGAGCGTCGGCTTGTAGACGTAGAACTCGTCGGGGTTGACCGCGCCCTGCACGACGTTCTCGCCCAGGCCATAGCTGGCGGTCACGAACACCACGTCGCGGAAACCGGATTCGGTGTCCAGGGTGAACAGCACGCCGGAGGCGCCCACGTCCGAACGCACCATCAGCTGCACGCCGGCGGACAGGAACACGTCCTCGTGCTTGAAGCCGTGGTGCACGCGGTAGGCGATGGCGCGATCGTTGTACAGGGACGCGAAGACTTCCTTCACCTTGTGGACCACGTCGTCCGCGCCGGTGACATTGAGGAAGGTTTCCTGCTGGCCGGCGAAGCTGGCATCGGGCAGATCCTCGGCGGTGGCCGAGGAACGCACCGCCACCGCGACTTCACCGCCGCCGTTTTCCGCGCACAGCTGCGCGTAAGCGGAGCGGATGTCCTGGTCCAGGTCCGGTTGCAGAGGCGCGTCGATGACCCAGCCGCGGATCTCGCGGCCGGCGGCGGTCAGCGCCGGCACGTCCTCGACGTCGAGGGTGGCGAGCTTGTCGAAGATCCGCTTGGACAGATCGTTGTGGGCGATGAACGCCTTGAACGCCTCGGCCGTGGTCGCATAACCGCCGGGGACGGAGACGCCCAGGCCGGCCAGGTGGCCGATCATTTCGCCAAGCGAGGAGTTCTTGCCGCCGACGCGGGCAAGGTCGGACAGGCGCAACGCATGCAGCCAGAGGATGTTCTCGTTCAAGCGTTAAGCTCCAAAGCTGACCGTGCGCCGCGCCGAGACCACCGGCCGGGCCGTGTCCGTGGGGAAAGAGGCGATATGATGCTATGCAATACCAATTGCAGACAAGCTTGATCTGAAGGGGGTTTCGTGGTGAATCCGGAGCAGGGCGGCCTGGTGACCAGGCCGGTTTTCTATGTTTCCGACGGTACCGGCATCACCGCCGAAACCATCGGCCACAGCCTGCTGACCCAGTTCAGCGGCTTCCGCTTCCAGACCGACCGCATTTCCTTCGTCGATGACGAGGAAAAAGCCCGGGACGCGGCCGACCGCATCCGCCGGGCCGGAGTGGCGCTGGGCAGCCGGCCCATCGTGGTCAATTCCTGCGTGGATCCGGGCCTGAGCGTGTTGCTGGCCGAAAGCGGGGCGCTGATGCTGGACGTGTTCGCGCCGTTCATCGAGCCGCTGGAACGCGAACTGGGCACGCCGCGGCAATCGCGGGTGGGCCAGGCGCATGGCCTGGTGGATTTCGAGACCTACCATCGCCGCATCAACGCGATGAACTTCGCCCTGACCCATGACGATGGCATCGCGCTGGAATACGAGGAGGCCGACGTCATCCTGGTGGCGGTGTCGCGTGCCGGCAAGACACCGACCTGCGTGTACCTGGCGCTGCACTACGGCGTGCGCGCGGCCAACTATCCGTTGACGGATCAGGACCTGGAAACCGATCGCCTGCCGCCGCGCCTGCGTCCCTATCGCCGCAAGCTTTTCGGCCTGACCATCGACCCGGATCGTCTGCACCAGATCCGCCAGGAGCGGCGCCCCAATTCCCGTTATGCACAGATGGATACCTGCAAGCGCGAGGTCGCCGCGGCCGAGGCGATGTTCCAGGTGGAGCGCATTCCGACCCTGAGCACGACCAACAAGTCGATCGAGGAAATCTCCAGCAAGGTGCTGTCCACGCTGGGGCTGCAGCGCGAGATGTTCTGAGGCGGGGAGTTGGCCGGAAGCGGCCGGGAAATCCCGTGACGGGAAACCTTAACTTAGGCTTCCCGGGCGATGCCGTCAATGCTGCCGCGGGCGCCGGCCAGCGTGTAGCATCGGCCCCATGCAACCTCCCGCCACCGACCGCCAGGCCCGCATTCCCAAGCTCAGCCGCTTCGGCTGGCTGATGGCGCTGTATGCGGAAAACCACGCGCGGCTGATGCGCCTGTTCGCGCCGGATCACCTGACCGCCGGCACCTACCTGTCCTCGGTCGGCGACGGCCTGGACGTGCGCCTGGAAGTGATCGAGACCCACCGCTACACGGTCGAGTTGCGGCTCACCTACGATCTGCGCGATCCATTGACCGGCGAGCCGGATCCTTCCGCCTTCGTGCGCCTGTATCGCGACGCGCACCAGGCCGAGGCCACGCACTGCTACGTCGGCCGTCGCTGGCAGGACGTGATTGGCCTGTATCCGCCACCGGCGGAAGTGATCAGCCATCGCATGCGCATGAACACCTTCCTCGGCAAATGGCTGGAGTACCTGGCCGAGCAGGGGCACGGCGTGGCGACGCTGAAGGCCGTGGAAAACGCGGCGCTGGACGCGGCATAGCCTGCGTGCGCATCGCGGATTCGTGACGGAGCAGGCAGACAGGATCCGCAACCGCCCATGTATCGCCCGTAGCGCGAACGCCCCTGTAAATCCGCACACGCAAAGACAATCGCAAAAACAAACAGGGCCCGGTTTCCCGAGCCCTGTTTGCTTCAATCAAATTGGCGTCCCCACGGGGATTCGAACCCCGGTCGCCACCGTGAAAGGGTGATGTCCTAGGCCTCTAGACGATGGGGACGCGTTTGAAACTTTGCCGCCTGATTTTTTCTTTCCAGACGGCCTAATGCCTGGAAAGTTGGTGGAGCCAGCCGGGATCGAACCGGCGACCTCTTGCATGCCATGCAAGCGCTCTCCCAGCTGAGCTATGGCCCCACGCGGCGGGAGAAGCGAAATTGTAGGGAGAGCTTCGGCGACTTGCAAGCGTCTGTGAAAAAAAAATTTCACGGTGGCGGATTCGGGGCGCATCCGGTGGAATAGGGCGCTCGCAGAAACAACGGCGGTACGCAGCATCGTGAATATCCAGTTCACCATCGCCGAATGGGCCGCCTGGGCGCCCGGGCTGGAAACGGCCGAAGCCTGGCAGGCGTGGGCGCGACAGCCGTTCATTCCGGTGGGCGACGGCACCCCGGCATTGAGTGAAGTGCCGGCGATGCAGCGGCGGCGTATCGACCGCCTGGGCCGGATGGCCATCCAGACCGCCTATTGGTGCCAACGCGCGGAGGCCGAGGGCATTCCATTCGTGTTCGCCTCGCGGCATGGCGACGTGGCCTGTTCGGTCGAACTGCTGGAATCGCTGAGCCGGCAGGAAGGTCTTTCTCCGACCAGCTTCGGGCTGTCGGTCCACAACGCGATCGCCGCGCTGTATTCGATCGTGCGGGGAGAGCGCGGCAACTATCTGGCACTGGCCGCCGGCCGGGCCACGCCGGAAACGGCCCTGGTGGAGGCGGTCGGGCTGCTCGGAGATGGCGCGCCGGAGGTGCTGGTGGTGGTCTACGACGCCGCCTTGCCCGAGGTCTATGTCGATTTCAGGGACGAGCCGGATCCCTTCCACGCCTGGTGCTGGCGGGTCGCGCTCGCGGCGCGTGAAGGTGCCCGGATATCCCTGGGCTGCGGCGTAGCGGAGCAAGGCGAGCCCGAGTCCGTATCGGGGCTGCCCCACGGGCTGGACGTCCTGCGGTTCCTGCTGGCCGGCTCCGGGTCCCTGCGCCATCGCGTGGACGCCCAGCGCTGGGAGTGGCGCCACGGTGGGTGAACGCCTGAACCATCTCTGGCGGATATTCGGCACCGGCCTGAGTTTCCTGGCCTTCGGCCTCGGCGGGCTGGCCCTGCGACTGCTGGTGTTCCCACCCCTGCAATGGTGCGTGCGCGATCCGCTGCGCCGGCGGCGACTGGTCCGGCGGACGGTGCAGCGCAGCTTTGCCGCACATGTCGAACTGATGCGCCGGTTGGGCCTGCTGACCTACGAAATCCGCCATCGCGAACGCCTGCAGCGGGACGGGCTGCTGATCCTGGCCAACCATCCCACCCTGATCGACGTGGTGTTCCTGGTGTCGCTGCTGCCGAATGCCGATTGCGTGGTGAAGTCGGCGGTGGCCCGGAATCCGTTCATGCGGGGGCCGGTCCAGGCCGCGGGTTACGTATCCAACGACGACGGCGCCGGGCTGGTGGAGGATTGCATCGCGGCGGTGAAGGCGGGCGGCAACCTGGTGATCTTTCCGGAGGGTACGCGGACAGTCCGGGGGCAGCCGCCGAAGCTGCAGCGCGGGGCGGCCAACATCGCCGTCCGGGGCCG
This sequence comes from Pseudoxanthomonas sp., assembly GCF_051953815.1. Taxonomy (GTDB): domain Bacteria; phylum Pseudomonadota; class Gammaproteobacteria; order Xanthomonadales; family Xanthomonadaceae; genus Pseudoxanthomonas_A. The sequence continues at coordinate 98,461 of NZ_JBQCIJ010000046.1, forward strand.
TCTGGACGTGACGCCGGTACGGTTGAGCTGTACGCCGATGACGCTGGGGAAAGGGGAGAAATGGTATCGTGTGCCCACGCGCCGATTCCATGTGGTGGTGGACGTTCAGGAAGACCTGCCAATCGCACGGTTCCTGGATGCCGCCGAACCCGGAACCGGAGGGGACGCGGCAGCCGCCAGGCGGCTCACCGACTATTTGACGAACCACCTTTTTGTTTGACGAACTTTTTCCGGAGAGAGGAAACGCGTGCAGGCACTTGAGCACGAGATCAAGGAATTGATCATCACCGCCCTGTCCCTCGAGGACATCGGTCCCGATGACATCGACACGACGGCGCCGCTGTTTGTCGAGGGGTTGGGGCTGGACTCGATCGATGCGCTCGAACTGGGCCTGGCGCTGCAGAAGCGCTACGGCGTCAGTCTGTCGGCCGACTCGCAGGAAACCCGCCGGCATTTCGCCAGCGTGCGCGCGCTGGCCGAATTCGTGGCGGCGCAGCGGGCGGCGTGACGTACGCGGCGAGGGGAGAAACATGACCAAGAACGAACTATTCGATCGGATCGCCACGATCCTGCACGACACCTTCGAGATCGATCCGGCGAAAATCACGCCGGAGTCGCGCCTGTACGACGATCTGGACATCGACAGCATCGATGCCGTCGATCTGATCGTCCAGCTCAAGCCGCTGCTGGGGCGCAACCTGCAGCCGGACGCGTTCAAGACCGTGCGCACGGTACAGGACGTGGTCGACGTGCTGTATGGCCTGATCCGCGATCAAGCCGCCTGATCCAGGCGCGCAGCGCTCATGGCGAACCGGGTCCGCGCGGCATTGTTCATCGCGCTGTCGCTGGCCTATCCGTTGGTGGTCTATCTGGCGCTGGGCCGGTTCGAGCCGCGCTGGCTGGCCCTGCTGCTGATGGCGCTGGCCCTGCTGCGCGCCCTGGCGACCCGGCAACCGGTCTGGCTGGCGGCGGCGGGGGGCGCGGCGATCCTGGCCGGGCTGACCACGGTGTTCAACGACGCGCTGCCGCTCAAGCTGTATCCGGCGCTGGTCAACGCGGTGATGCTGGCGGTGTTCGCGGTGAGCCTGCGGTTTCCCCCCACGGTGGTGGAACGGATCGCCCGCCTGAGCGAACCGGACCTTCCTCCGCATGCGGTCGTCTACACCCGCCGGGTCACCCAGGTGTGGTGCGTGTTCTTCATCTTCAATGGCGCGCTGGCGCTGGCAACGGCTCTATGGACCACCGACCGCATCTGGGCGCTCTACAACGGCGGCATCGCCTATCTGTTGATGGGCGTGCTGTTCGCGGGCGAATGGTGGGTGCGTCAGCGCGTGCGGGCGGCGCACCGGCATGAATGAGTGGTTGCCGCTGGACCGGGTCGCGGTCGAACCCCGGGCGGGACGCGGGGTGGCGCCGGGATGGGAGCATCCGGCGTTCTGCGCCCGGGTGGCGGATTGGCAGGCCGCGTTCGCTGGGGAAGAAGGGCGCGACTGGGCCATCTACTTCGACGACGCGCTGTCGTTCGCGGCCGCCCTGTTCGGGGCCTGGCACGCCGGCAAGCGGGTGTTCCTGTGCGCCGACAACCTGCCGGCGACCCGCGAACGCCTGGCGGGCCGGGTGGATGGATTCGCGGGGGATTTCCCGGAAGGCGGCCTGACGGCGGCTTCCGGCAACGTCGGCGTTTCCCTGCCCGCGCTGGATGAAGCGGCCACCCGGCTGGTGGTGTTCACCTCCGGCAGCACCGGCGAACCGGTCGCCATCGAAAAACGCCTGGATCAACTGGCGCGGGAAGTGGAGGCGCTGGAGGCCGCGTTCGGCGCGGAACTCGGCGCCGCCACCGTCCACGGCACGGTTTCGCATCAACACATCTACGGCTTGCTGTTCCGCGTGCTCTGGCCGCTGGCGTCCGGCCGGCCGATCGCGGCGCGGACGTTTTTCCATGAAGATCTGCTGGTCGCGCTGGGCGCGGAGCCTTCGCTGCTGGTGGCCAGTCCGGCGCATCTGAAGCGCTTGCCGCAGCAACTGGATTGGGAAGCGCTGCGCGGTCGCGTGCGGGCGGTGTTCTCCTCCGGCGGCGCGCTGGCGGCCGAGGCCGCGCTGGAGGTGCGCGAGCGGCTGGGCGTGGCGCCGACGGAAATTTACGGCAGCAGCGAAACCGGCGGCATCGCATGGCGGCGCTGGACCAGTGAACAACCGGTGTGGCACGCCCTGCCGGGCGTCGACTGGCGCATCGAGGACGACCGCCTGCGGGTGCGCTCGCCGCATCTGGCGCAGGCAGACGACTGGTGGACCAGCGAGGATCGGGTGCATGCGGAGGGCGATGGATTCCGCCTGCTCGGACGCGCGGACCGCATCGTGAAGATCGAGGAGCGCCGGGTGTCGCTGGACGCGCTGGAGCGCGACGTCGCCGCCCATCCGCTGGTTTCGGAAGTACGGGTCTGCGTGCTGCCCGGTGCGCGCGACGCGCTGGTGGCGGTGGTGGTGCCCAATGAGACCGGCTGGGCGCTGCTGCGCGACAGGGGCCGGCGCGCGTTTTCGCAATCGCTGTCGCAGCATCTGGCCGACCGCCACGACGCGGTGACCCGCCCGCGGCGCTGGCGGTACGCGGCGGCGCTGCCGGTGAATGCGCAGGGCAAGGTCACCGAGCGCGCGTTGACCGCGCTGTTCCGGCCCGAACGTCCGCCGCCGCATTGGCGCGTGCGCGAATCGGCGACGGCCGAACTGGAACTGGATCTGGACGCGGACCTGGCGGTGTTCGACGGGCATTTTCCACAGGCCACCATCCTGCCTGGCGTGGCCCAGCTGGACTGGGCGATCCGGTTCGGACGCGAAGCGTTTCCGCTGCCGCCGCGGTTCCTGCGCATGGAGGCGCTGAAGTTCCAGCGGGTGGCGCGTCCGGGCGATCGCATCCGCCTGCACCTGCAATGGCTCGAGGAGAAGAGCAGCCTGGTCTTCCAGTACACCTCCGCGCACGGTCCGCATGCCAGCGGGCGGGTCGTGTTCGGCCCGCAGGGCGAGGGCTGAGCGATGCCGGCAGGCAAGCTGATGGTGATCATCCCGGTGTTCGATCACGAACACGCGATCGGCGCGATGGTCGAGGGCGTGATGGCCTCAGGCCTGGATTGCCTGCTGGTGGACGATGGCTCCGGTCCCGCCTGCGCGCGGGTGCTGGACGAACTGGCGCGGACGCACGCGCCGCGGGTGCGCCTGCTGCGGCTGGCGAGCAACCAGGGCAAGGGCGGGGCGGTGATGGCGGGCTTCCGCGAGGCCGCGCGGCTCGGCGCCAGTCATGCCCTGCAGATCGACGCGGACGGCCAGCACGATCCGGGCGACATCCCGCGCTTCGCCGACGCCTCCCGCGGGCGACCCGACGCCATCATCTGCGGCGTGCCGGAGTACGACGCCAGCGTGCCGAAAGGGCGCCTGTACGGGCGCTACCTGACCCACGCCTGGGTCTGGATCAACACCTTGTCGTTTTCCATCCGCGATTCGATGTGCGGGTTCCGCATCTATCCGCTGGCGCCGGTGTTGACCTTGATGGCGCAGGAGCCGATTGGCCGGCGGATGGATTTCGATATCGAGATCATCGTGCGGCTGTTCTGGCGCGGCGTACCGGTGATCAACCTGCCGACCCGGGTGACCTATCCGCGCGACGGCGTGTCCCACTTCGACGTCTGGCGCGACAACGTGCGCATCAGCCGCATGCATGCGCGGCTGTTCTTCGGCATGTTGCGGCGGCTGCCGATCTGGCTGCTGCGGGGCAGGGCGGTGCCGGCATGAGCGCCACCGGACAGCCGCACTGGGCCGACATCGCCGAGTCCACCTCGGTGATCGGCGTGCGCTTCCTGTGCGGCGTGCATCGTTGGCTCGGGCGCTGGCCGTTCCGGCTGTGCGCCTATCCGGTGGTGTTCTTCCACTGGCTGGGCAACGCGACCGCGCGCGGCGCTTCGCGGCAGTACCTGCGCCGCCTGCATGCGCACGATTGCACCGTGTTCGGCAGCGAGCCCGGCGCCGGGCACAGCCTGCGGCACTTCTTCATGTTCGCCGAGACCCTGCTGGACAAGATCCTGGCGATGGGCCACCGCTACCCGGAGCGGCGGGTCACCATCCACCGCGACGTGATGATGGCAATGGTCGCGCAGCGGCGCGGCGGGCTGATCATCACCGCCCATATCGGCTGCCTGGAACTGTGCCAGGCGCTGGCCGACCGGGTGCCGGGGTTCCGCCTGACTGCGCTGGTGCATACCGCCCACGCCGCCCGCTTCAACCGCCTGCTGGATCGACTGGACCCGGCCAACGGCGTGCGCCTGATGCAGGTCACCGAGCTCGGACCGGCCACCGCCACCGTGCTGGCCGAGCGGATCGCCGACGGCGAGTTCGTCGCCATCGCCGGCGACCGGGTGCCGTTGCAGGGTGGACGCAGCGTGCGGGTGCCGTTCCTGGGACATCCGGCGCCGTTTCCGATCGGCGCCTACGCGCTGGCCTCGGCGCTGGCCTGTCCGGTGTTCACGATGGCTTGCACGCACGCCGGCGATGGTTACGAGGTCCGCTTCGAACCGTTCGCGGAGGCGGTGCGGCTGCCGCGCGGTTCGCGCGACGCCGCGCTGGCGGAATACGCCGGCCGGTTCGCACAATGGCTGGAACGCCAATTGGTCGGCGCTCCCTACGATTGGTTCAATTTCTTTCCCTTCTGGGATCAGGTTACGCATGACGCTTCCCCCCGAGAGTGACACCGGCGCGGTCCGGTTCGGCGATGCCCCGCTTTGCATCGAGGACGTGGGGGCGCTGGCGCGCCGCCAGCGCCAGGCACGGCTGTCCGACGACCCAGGTTTCCGCGCGCGCATCGCGCGTGGCGCCGATTTCCTCGATCGCGTGCTGCGCGAGGACGGCGTCATCTACGGTGTGACCACCGGCTATGGCGATTCCTGCACGGTCAACATTCCGTCGGAACTGGTCGCCGAGCTGCCGCATCACCTGTACACCTACCATGGATGTGGACTGGGCCGCTTCCTCGACGCCGGGGAAACCCGCGCGGTGCTGGCGGCGCGCCTGGCATCGCTGGCGCGCGGCATGTCGGGCGTCAGCCAGGGATTGCTGGATGGATTGGAGAACCTGCTGCGGCACGACGTGCTGCCGCTGATTCCCGCCGAAGGCTCGGTCGGCGCCAGTGGCGATCTGACCCCGCTGTCCTACGTGGCGGCGGTGCTGTGCGGCGAGCGCGAGGTCATCCACGCCGGCGTGCGCCGTCCGGCCGCCGACGCGCTGGCCGACATCGGCATGGCGCCGCTGAAACTGCGGCCCAAGGAAGGCCTGGCGATCATGAACGGCACCGCCGTGATGACCGCGCTGGCCTGCCTGGCCTGGGAACGTGCCGACTATCTGGGCCGGCTGGCGACCCGCCTGACCGCGTTCAACGTGCTGGCCAGCGATGGCAACGCGCACCACTTCGACCAGGTGCTGTTCGACGCCAAGCCGCATCCGGGCCAGTCGCGGGTGGCTGCGCGCCTGCGCCAGGACCTGCACAGCGATCGGCCCCCGCGCAACGAACAACGGTTGCAGGATCGTTACTCGCTGCGCTGCGCGCCGCACGTCATCGGCGTGCTGGAGGACGCGCTGCCGTTCTTCCGCCAGCTGATCGAAACCGAACTCAACAGCGCCAACGACAATCCGCTGATCGATCCCGAGCGCGGCCAGATCCTGCATGGCGGCCATTTCTACGGCGGCCACATCGCCTTCGCGATGGACGCGATGAAGAACGCGGTCGCCAACCTGGCCGATCTGCTGGACAGGCAATTGGCGCTGCTGGTGGACACGCGCTTCAACCACGGCCTGCCGTCCAACCTGTCCGCCGCGACCGGCCCGCGCGCGGCCATCAATCACGGCCTGAAGGCGTTGCAGATCAGCGTATCCGCGTGGACCGCCGAAGCGTTGAAGCTGACCATGCCGGCTTCGGTGTTCTCGCGTTCGACCGAATGCCACAACCAGGACAAGGTCAGCATGGGCACCATCGCCGCGCGCGACTGCCTGCGCGTGATCACCCTGACCGAGCAGGTGGTCGCGGCGATGCTGATCGCCGCGCGCCAGGCGGTGGAACTGCGGGCGCGGGCGGGCGGTTCGGCCGCTTTCGGCGAACAGGCCGCGGCGATGTATGCGGACCTGCGCGGGCGCGTCGCCCTGGTCGAGGAGGATCGCGCGCTGGATACCGAACTGCGCGCGTTGTGCGACGACCTGCGCGAACGGCGCTGGAGCCTGTATGACGGCGCCTGACCTGTCCTGCGAGATCGCGCTGTCGCCGGCCTTCCACGACTGCGATCCCATGCAGGTGGTCTGGCATGGCAACTACTTCAAGTATCTGGAAATCGCCCGCTGCGCCCTGCTGCAGCGACATGACTACGACTACCCGCAGATGCAGGCGTCCGGCTTCCTGTGGCCGGTGGTGGACGCGCGGGTGAAATACATCCGCCCGCTGCGCTATGCGCAGCCGCTGGTGGTGCGCGCGGAAATCGTGGAGTGGGAAAACCGGCTGAAGCTGGATTACGTCATCCGCGATGCCGGATCCGGACAGCTCCTGACCCGCGCCCACACCATCCAGGTGGCGGTCGACGCGGCTTCAGGCGAGATGCTCTATGTGTGTCCGCCGGTGTTGTGGGAACGGCTGGGAGTGCGGGTCGAATGACGCGATGGTCGAGATTCCTGTTGTTCCCCTTGCTCGCCCTGGCCGGCTGGGCCGGAATGCCGACCGCGCGCGCGGTCGACGATCTGGCGATGGTCCAGCAGCGGGTGGCCCAGGTCGAGGTGCTGCGGGGCCGGTTCGAGCAGGAGAAGCGCATCACCGGGTTCAAGAATCCGCTGCGCTCGCAGGGGCGGTTCGTGGTATCGCGCCAGCAGGGCGTGATCTGGACCACGGACAAGCCGTTCCCGTCGGAAGTGGTGATCACCCGCGATCGCATCCTCAGCCGCCAGCGTGATGGCAGCCAGCGGGTCGAAGTGGACGGCAGGGAGCAGCCCGCGCTGCGTTCGGTCAACGCGATGATGTTCGCGCTGGTCAGCGGCGATGTCGGCGCATTGTCGGCGCGTTTCGAAACCCAGGTGCAGGCGTTGCCGGACAACGGCTGGCGCCTGAGCCTGAAGCCGCGTTCGGCGGCGCTGGCCAAGGCGTTCGCGCGGATCGTGCTGAACGGCGATCGCTATGTGCGCGAGGTGCGGATCGAAGAGGCCAACGGCGACAGCACCCAACTGCGGTTCTCCGAGTTGAAGGACGCCCCGGCCATCTTGAATGCGGACGAGGCGCGCCGCTTTGACTGAAGGACTGGACGCGCGGGATCGCCGCTGGCGTTCCGGCTGGCGCTGGCTGGCCCTGCTGTGGCTGCTGGCGGTGATGGCGGTGGCCGCGCACCAGTGGCGGTTCTGGCAGCACCCGCCCATCGACAGCGACATCCTGGCATTGCTGCCGCGCGACGCCGACGACCGCGTGCTGGCCGATGCCACCGAACGCATCGCCGATGCCGGCGCGCGCCAGATCGTGGTGATGCTGGGCGCGTCCGAACCGGCGCAGGCGCAGCGGGCCGAGGCGGCGTTCCGGCGCTCGCTGGCCGCTGAGGACGCCGCGCGGCTGCCGTTCGCGCCGGCCGACAACGCGGCGGACTGGTTTCCGCAGGCGCAGGCGTTCTATGCACCGTTCCGGGATCGCCTGCTGACGCCCGCGCAGCGCACCCGACTGACGGGAACCGACACCGGCGTGCTGGCGGAGCAGGCCCTGGCGGCGCTGTACGGCCCGATGGGCGCGCCGCGGTTGACCGAATGGCGACAGGATCCGCTTGGCCTGTGGCCGCAGTGGTGGCAGGCGCGCGCGCAGGCGTCGGGCCTGCGTGTCGGCGAGGACGGCCTGCTGGAGCAGGACGGACGCTATTGGAGCGTGCTGACGTTCCAGACCCGCGCCTCGGCGTTCCGGCTGGATGGCGAACGCGTCATCCAGGACGCGCTGGATCGCGCCGATGCCGCCGCGCGCGCGGCGGCGCCGTCGCTGCGGGTGCTGCGCGCGGGGGTGCCGCTGCACGCCGAAGCGGCGGCGGTGCAGGCCAACCGCGAAATCAACACCATCGGCTGGGGCTCGCTGGCGGCGGTGCTGTTGCTGGTCTGGCTGGCGTTCCGCTCGCTGCGCCCGATCCTGCTGGTGGCCGCGTCGCTGCTGGTCGGCTGCGCGACCGCGCTGTCGGTGACCGCGCTGGTGTTCGGCCAGGTCCATCTGCTGACCCTGATTTTCGGCGCCAGCCTGGTCGGCGTGGCCGAGGACTACGGCATCCATTGGTTCGCCTCGCGCCAGGGCGTGGCGCCGGAGCGGCGCTGGACGCTGCTGCGCCATCTGCTGCCCGGCCTGTGGCTGGCGCTGGCGACCAGCGTGCTGGCGTATCTGGCGCTGGGGCTGGCGCCGTTCCCGGGCCTGCGGCAGATGGCGCTGTTCTCGGTGGTCGGACTGGCCGCCGCGTTCCTGACCGTGATCTGCCTGTTCCCCTGGCTGGATGGCGGGGAAGTGCGCCAGAACCGGTTTTCGCAGGCAATCGGAAATTCGCTGGAACGCTGGCCGCGCGCGACGCGCGGTCGTGGCTGGGCCGTGGCCGGCGTGTTGCTGGCGGTGGTCCTGGTCGCTGGCCTGCTGCGCGTGCGCGGCGACGACGATCTGCGCAGCCTGCAATCCTCGCCGCCCGCCATCATGGCCCAGCAGATCGAAGTGGGGCGCCTGCTCGGCATGCCGAGTCCGGCGCAGTTCTTCCTGGTCCGCGCGGACGACGCGGAAACGCTGTTGCGGCGCGAGGAAGCCCTGACCGAACGGCTGCGCGGGCTGGCGGCCGAGGGCCGCATCGGCGGCTATCGGGCGATCAGCGACTGGTTGCCTTCGCAGCGCCGGCAACGGGCCGACGCCGCGCTGACCGCGCGGGTCGAAAGCGCGGTGATGGCGCAGGTCGGCCAGGCCCTGGGCGAATCGCTGCCGCGTCCGGATTCCAGCCCCGCCACGCTGCAGGCCGGGGCGTGGCTGGCCGCGCCGGTGTCCGCGCCGTTCCGCCACCAGTGGCTGGGACGGGTGGGGGGACAACAGGCCAGCGTGGTGCTGATTGACGACCTCGGACGCGAGGGCGCGCTGGCGTTGCTGGAACAGCAGGCCGCGCAGGTGCCGGGCGTGCGCTGGGTCGATCGCACCGCCGATTTTTCCCGGCTGCTGCGCCACTACCGCCATCTGATGAGCGGACTGCTGCTGGCCGGCGCGGTGCTGGTGTATGCGCTGCTGTGGTGGCGTTACCGGGCCGGCGCCTGGCGGGTGATGCTGCCCACGCTGCTGGCCGGCGCGCTGACCGTGGCGCTGCTGGGCCTGGCCGGGCAGCCGCTGCAATTGTTCAACGTGCTGGCCTTGCTGCTGTTGCTGGGCATGGGCATCGACTACGGCATCTTCCTGACCGAACACCGCGGCGACGCCAGCGCCTGGATGGCGGTGTGCATCGGCGCGGCCAGCACCTGGCTTTCCTTCGGCCTGCTGGGCCTGTCGGCGACGCCGGCCTTGCGCGCCTTCGGCCTGACCCTGTTGCTGGGCATCGGCCTGGTGTGGCTGGTTTCACCGTTGTTCCGCCCACCGGCCCGCCCATCGGCCGGTCCATCGGCAAGTCCCCGTCCATCCAGAAGCGCGAGTCATACGGAATGAAAGTCGAACAAACGGAAATCCTCATCATCGGCGCAGGCCCCGCGGGTTCGGTGGCGGCGGCGATGCTGCGCCAGCAGGGACGCCGCGTGCTGATCCTGGAGCGCGAACAGTTCCCGCGCTTTTCCATTGGCGAGAGCCTGCTGCCGCAGAGCATGGAGTACATCGAAGCCGCCGGCCTGCTGCGGGACGTGGTGGAAGCGGGTTTCCAGTACAAGAACGGCGCCGCCTTCGTACGCGGCGAGCGCACCACCCAGTTCGATTTCCGCGACAAGTTCTCGCCGGGCTGGGGCACCACCTACCAGGTGCAGCGCGCCGATTTCGACCACGTGCTGGCCAAGGGGGCGGAGCGGATGGGCGCGCAGGTGCGCTACCGGCACGAGGTGCTGGCGGCCGAACCGGGCGAGCGCCCGCGGGTCACCGTGCGTTCGCCGGAAGGCGAGACCTACCAGGTGGAAGCGGACTTCATGCTGGACGCCAGTGGCTTCGGCCGCCTGTTGCCCAAACTGCTGAAACTGGAATCGCCATCGAACTTCCCGGTGCGCGGCGCCATCTTCACGCACGTTCGCGACCACATCGCGCAGGATGCCGGTTTCGACCGCAACAAGATCCTGATCACCACCCACCCCGAGCACGTCGACGTATGGTACTGGACCATCCCGTTCTCCAATGGCTGCTGTTCGCTGGGCGTGGTCGCGGAGATGGAATTCCTCAACCGCTATCCGGGCAGCGAGCTGGAACGCCTGCAGGCGATCGTCGGCGAGGATCCCAACCTGACCCGGCTGTTGAAAAACGCGGAATGGGCGGTGCTGCCGGTGCGTCAGATCACCGGGTACTCGGCCAACGTCAGTTCGCTGTGGGGCGCGGGGTACGCGCTGCTGGGCAATGCCGGCGAGTTCCTGGATCCGGTGTTCTCCTCGGGCGTCACCATCGCGTTCAAGTCCGCCCAACTGGCGGCCGAATGCCTGCGCCGCCGCTATGCCGGTGAGACCGTGGACTGGGAACAGGACTACTCCGTGCCGCTGCGCGCCGGCGTGCAGACATTCCGCCGCTTCGTGGAGGCGTGGTACGCGGGCGGCTTCCAGAAAATCATCTTCCATCCCGACCAGCAGCCGGAGATTCGCCGCATGATCTGTTCGATCCTGGCCGGCTACGCCTGGGATACCCGGAACCCGTACGTCGCCGACACCGGCCGCCGCCTGCGCGTGCTGGAGGAACTGTGCGCCGCCTGATCGCCCTGCTGGGAATGCTGTGCCTGCTGGCCGCCTGCGCGCATCGCACGCCGGCGCCGGCGGTCGCGCTGCCCCCCCTGCGCCTGGCGCCCGCCGCGCTGGGCGCGCCCCTGGCCGTACAGCAGCGCCTGCACTTCGAATTCGGCGCGCAGCAGCGCGATCTGGACGCATTGCTGGAAGTGGACGCGCAGGAGGTGCGCCTGGCCGTGCAGGCGCTGGGCCAGTCCGGCGTGCGCCTGCAATGGGATGGGCGGGAACTGCGCCAGCAGCGCGCCCCGTGGTTGCCCGCCGCGGTGCGCGGCGAGCGGGTGCTGGACGATCTGCAGTTCGCGCTGTGGCCGGTGGAAGCCGTGCGTGGCGCCTTGCCGGCGGACTGGCGGGTGGTGGACGACGGCCATGAGCGCAGCCTGTCGCACGCCGGCACGCCGTGGCTGGTGCTGACCCGCGAATCGCCGGATCGCCTGCGGCTGCGGAATCTGGCCGAAGGCTATGCGCTGGAGATCCAGACCGTGGGCGGGGAGCCGGCGCCGTGAGCACCGCATCGGTTTTCCTCAACGAACTCGGCATCACCTGCGCGCTGGGCGAAGGACGCGACGCGGTGGCCGCGGCCTTGTTCGCCAGCGATGCGCCCGCGGGCGCGCGGACGAGTGAGGCGCTGACGCCGGGTCGCCCACTGGTACTGGGAACGGTGAACGCGCCCCTGTCGGATCTCTCCGATCACCCCCTGCAACTGCGTGGACGCAACAACGCGCTGCTGCGCAGCGCCCATGCGCAGATCGCGCCGGCGGTGGCCGCCGTCATCGAACGTTACGGCGCGGACCGCGTGGCGGTGGTGCTGGGCACCAGCACCTCCGGCATCGGCGAGTCCGAGCAGGCCTTGCCCTTCAAGCACGCGCACGGCGCCTGGCCGGCGGAGTTCCACTACGCCCAGCAGGAGATCGGCACGCCAGCGCGGTTCATCGCCGCCGAAGCGGGCGTGCACGGTCCGGCGTGGACCATTTCGACCGCCTGTTCCTCCAGCGCCAAGGCGCTGGCCTCCGGCGCGCGCCTGTTGCGCGCGGGCATCGTCGATGCGGTGATCGCCGGTGGCGCCGATTCGCTGTGCCGCTTCACCATCGACGGCTTCAGCGCGCTGGAGTCGGTGTCGGCCGCCCGCTGCAATCCGTTCTCGCGCCATCGCAACGGCATCAACATCGGCGAGGGCGCGGCGCTGTTCCTGATGACCCGCGAGCCCGGGCCGGTGCGGTTGGCCGGCTGGGGCGAGACCGCCGACGCCCACCACATCTCCGCGCCCGAGCCACGGGGCATCGGCGCGATCGCGGCGATCCAGCAGGCGCTGGCGCGCGCGGGCCTGCACGCCGACGACATCGACTACGTCAACCTGCACGGCACCGCCACGCCGCAGAACGACGCGATGGAAAGCCGCGCGCTCGCCGCGACGATGCCGGCCGACACGCCGGTGAGTTCGACCAAGCCGCTGACCGGACACACCCTGGGGGCGGCCGGCGCCATCGAGGCGGGCCTGTCCTGGCTGGCGCTGGCGAACAATCCGCGCCATCGCCTGCCGCCGCACTGGTGGGACGGCGAGGCCGATCCCGAACTGCCGCCGCTGCATTTCGCCGCGCCCGGCGAACACGCCGCGCGCCCCTTGCGCCACGTGCTCAGCCATTCGTTCGCCTTTGGCGGCAGCAATGCCGTCCTGTTGCTGGGAGCCGGGTAATGCACGCCGGGAACGTCGACGCCGCGAGGCCGCTGTACGACATCGAGCGGGTGATTCCGCACCGCGGCACCCTGCGCCTGATCGACCGGTTGCTGGACTGGGACGAGGACCGCGTGGCGGTCGAGGTCCGGGTACCCGCGGACGGACCGTTCAGCGAGGAGGCCGGGGTGCCGGCGTGGGTCGGAGTGGAGTACATGGCCCAGGCCATCGCCGCCTGGGCCGGCTGCCGTGCCCGCCAGGCCGGTGGCGAACCGAAGATCGGCTTCCTGCTGGGCACGCGCCGCTACCAGTCCGCCTGGCCGCATTTCCCGGCCGGCACCCTGCTGCGGGTGGAGGCGATCCGGGAACTGTTGGGCGACAATGGCCTGGGGATGTTCGCCTGCCGGATCCTGGCGGGCGGGGATGAAATCGCAAGCGCCAACGTGTCGGTGTTCGAACCACCGGACCCGATGGCCTATCTGGAGAACGAGCAAGCATGAGTGGAGACTCGACGGTCCTGGTCACCGGGGCCAGCCGCGGCATCGGGCGCGCGATCGCGCTGCGCGCCGCGCAGGACGGGTTCGATGTGGTGGTGCATTACCGCAGCCGGGTGGAGGAAGCCGAAGCCGTGGCCGCGGAGATCCGCGCGCTTGGCCGGCAGGCGCGGGTGATGGGATTCGACGTGGGCGATCGCGCCGCCGCCGCGCAGGCGCTGGAAGCCGACGTGGCCGCGCACGGCGCGTATTACGGCGTGGTCTGCAATGCCGGCATCGCCCGCGACAACGCCTTCCCGGCGATGAGCGGCGAGGACTGGGACGCGGTGATCCACACCAACCTGGATGCGTTCTACAACGTACTCAATCCGCTCACCATGCCGATGGTGCGCCGGCGCAAGCCGGGCCGCATCGTCACCCTGTCGTCGGTGTCCGGCCTGGTCGGCAATCGCGGGCAGGCCAACTACAGCGCCGCCAAGGCCGGCATCATCGGCGCGACCAAGGCGCTGGCGCTGGAACTGGCCAGCCGCGAGATCACCGTCAACTGCGTCGCGCCGGGCCTGATCAACACCGAGATGGTGGCGGGCGAGGTGGCCGAGGAAGCGCTCAAGCTGATTCCGATGCGTCGCATGGGCCAGCCGGAGGAAGTCGCCGCGGTGGTGGCCTTCCTGCTGTCGCCGGCGGCGGCCTATGTGACCCGCCAGGTCATCTCGGTCAACGGAGGGCTGATCGGATGAGCCATCAACTCAAGCGCGTGGTGGTCACCGGCGCGGGCACCATCAGTCCCCTGGGCAACGACTGGTCCAGCGTGCACCTGCGCCTGCGCGAGTGCCGCAACGCCGTGCGGCACATGCACGAATGGGATGTCTACGAAGGACTGAACACCAAACTCGCCGCGCCCGCGGCCGAGTTCGAACTGCCGCCGCACTACAACCGCAAGACCACCCGCAGCATGGGCCGGGTCGCGTTGATGGCGGTGCGGGCGACCGAACTGGCGCTGGAGCAGGCCGGCCTGCTCGGCGATCCCCTGCTGCGCAGTGGCAAGGTCGGCGTGTCCTACGGCTCGTCGGCCGGCACCCACAGCGCGATTGGCGATTTCGGCCGCATGCTCAACGAGCACACCACCGAAGGCATCAACGCGACCACCTACCTGAAGATGATGAGTCATACCGCGCCGGTGAACATCGGCGTGTTCTTCGGCCTGACCGGCCGCGTCATCACCACCTCCAGCGCCTGCACCTCCGGCAGCCAGGGCATCGGCTCCGCCTACGAGGCCATCCGTTTCGGCAAGCAGGTGGCGATGGTCGCCGGCGGCGCCGAACAACTGGACGCCACCGCCGCGGCGGTGTTCGACACCCTGTTCGCCACCAGCGTGCGCAACGACGATCCGCAGACCACACCGCGTCCGTTCGATGCCGACCGCGACGGGCTGGTGCTGGGCGAGGGCGCCTGCACGCTGATTCTGGAGGAACTGGAACACGCCCGCGCGCGCGGCGCGAACATCCTCGCCGAAGTGGTGGGCTACGGCACCAACAGCGACGGGCAGCACGTCACCCAGCCCAGCGCCGACACCATGGCCGAGGCGATGCGACTGGCGTTGGAGGATGCGGGACTGACGCCGGACGCCATCGACTACGTCAACGCGCACGGCACCGCCACCGATCACGGCGACATCGCCGAGACCCGCGCGACCGCGCAGGTGTTCGGCCCACGCATTCCCATCAGTTCGCTCAAGAGCTATGTCGGTCACACCCTGGGCGCCTGCGGCGCCTACGAAGCCTGGGCCACCGTGCAGATGATGCGCGAAGGCTGGTTCGCCCCCACGCTCAACCTCGACAGCCGCGACCCGCGCTGCGCCGAACTGGACTACATTACCGGCGAGGGGCGCGAGCTGCGGGCCGAACACGTGATGAGCAACAATTTCGCGTTCGGCGGCATCAACACCTCGCTGATTTTCCGCCGTTGGCAGGAATGACCCCGTCTTTATCACTACAAGGAGTACCGAGATGAAACGCTTTCTCACCGCCGTCGTGCTGTCGCTGACCATCGCCGCGCCCAACGCCTTCGCCGGCGACACGCGGGTCGAACTGCCGCTGCAGGACCTGATTGATTCCCCGCAGGCCAAGGAAGCCGGCATCGACGGCAGCGTGCGTTTCTACCTGGCCGGCCAGGCCCATCCGGCGGTGGTCTCGCGCATGGGCGAGGACGTCTCCAACAAGAAGACCAACGGCGTCGGCAAGAGTGACGTCGAATCCTGTCGCTGGGTCGCGCTGTCGGTGCTCAAGGCGTTCCAGGAAAGCGCCAAGGCGCGCGGCGCCAATGCGGTCATCGACATCACCAGTTACTTCAAGAAGAACGAGTTCAAGAGCGCGACCAACTACGAATGCTACGCCGGCAACCTCATGTCGGGCGTGGCGTTGAAGGGGACTTACGCGAAGGTGAAGTGAGGACGCGGGTTTCGCATCTCTCAGAAAAGCCCGGTGAATGCTGGGCTTTCCTTTTATCTGTTTGCAAGGAAAAAACACCGTGGGTGTCCAAAGACGATGAGAAAGATCCTGAGATCAGTACGACTTTGCCTGCGGTTCTGTTGGAACTGCGCATGATATGGATGCGCTCGATGCGCCATTGACAATGGGGGGATGAGCCGGGTGAGGAATGCATGAAACGGAGCAACTGGTATCCCATCCATGGATTCACAACGCCATCGGAGTATCGACGCTTGGTCCAGTACCTGGAGACTTGCGTTCGCGAGGGTCTTGCTATCGAGGTCAGACCGGATCCTTCATATAGGCATGGCGAGGTCCACGGGGGGCGGTGGTTCCGGGATGTGGCGACTCAGATAGCATGGCGCCTAGTGGAGCCTGATTTTCCCTTCCGTGGTCTCTGGGAGCCGATTCCCCTTCCAGGCGATGCCCATGAGAACGGGGAGTGCGGCGGCAGTCTATGACGCATTGTGGAGGTCTGTATGCGAAAGAAGATGGCGGTTCCGGCGCTGCTAATCGCGATGGCGGCCGCGGTCTGCGTCGGGTCGACTCGCACCTGGAACCGATGCGGCTACGACTGTTGGGTGCTCCCGGGCTGGTTTCCCATTCATCTGACGGCGATGGCGGGAGTTTTCCTGAGTGTCGCCTTGATAGTGCTGGTCGCGTGTGTCTCGTTGATTCTTCTGTTTCGGAGAAGTGATGGCGCGTAGAAGAATTCAGAAGTGGAGCGAGGGAAGCATTTTTCTTGTTCCGTTGATGGACGAAACGAACTGCTTGGGTCAGGTGATTGGCCACGAGCCGGATGCTCTCAACAGCGTCGCGATCGCGTTGTTCGACATCAGAGGTCACTGGGACGAAGAGAAAGACGTTCCTATCCTTGGGAAGGAAGCTGTCTTTTCACTGGTGCTTGTCACCAGGGAACTGTTGGATTCCGGGCATTGGCGAGTCCTCGGAGAGCGGGCAAGCGACATGCCGGGAGAGATGCGACCTTATGAGAGGCTTCGTGCGACCGGATTCATCGGTGCCAAGATTCGCGGTTCGGGTATTGTCGAGGAGTTTGCCAATGCATTCTACGGTCTTGCGCCGTGGGACGACTGGTATATCCCGGATTATCTGGATGGATTCCTGATCTCTCCCGACAAGAAGCCTGTTGGCCGCCTCGTTTTTTCCGGGCGCCATGGTTAGTCGCCTTCGCGCAGCGACATTCAGTGCAGACGGAATTCGATGCTGGATGGAAGTTCAAGAACGCGGGCACTGACAGCCCGCGTTTCGGGTACGCATTGTTGACAGATCCCGCCGTGTTCCCCTTTTTTGGGGCGGAGGCGGTTTGCGTGTGCCGGTGAGGTATCCGCTGGGCGAAGCACAGGCTATGCGGGCGAAGCCGACCGCGCGCGACGTTCGATCAGATTGAGCAACGGGCCGGTCATCGCCGTGGTCACCAGCGCCATGATCACCAGCACCGCGAACAGGCGATCACCGATCAGGCCCATCTCGTAGCCCAGGTTGAGCACGATCAGTTCCATCAGGCCGCGGGTGTTCATCAAGGCGCCCAGGCGCAGCGCGTCGGTCTGCGGCATGCCGGCGCTGCGCGCGGCCAGCCAGGTGCCCAGGCCCTTGCCGAGGCTGGCGATCAGAATCACCACCACGCACAGCAGCAGGTCGCTGGCCTGCCAGCCTTCCACGCGCAGGCGCAGGCCGGTCATGGTGAAGAACAGCGGCAGCAGCAGCGAGATCGCGAAGGGTTCTACCTTCTGGATCAGCAGTTCGCGCAGGCGCGTGTTGCCGGAGACGGCGATGCCCGCCAGGAACGCGCCGAACAGCGCGTGGATGCCCAGCAGTTCGGTCACCAGGGCGGCGGCCAGCGCCATCAGCAACAGGCCAATCAGGTGGCGGCCTTCGCGTTCGGGCGCGACCTCGTGCCGCGACAGCCACGGCCGCACCAGCGCGATCATCACCAGCGCGAACGCCAACGTGCCCAGCAGGCTGACCAGCGCGGACGACCAGCCGGAAGCCTGCACCGACGCGACGATGGCGGCCAGCAGGCACCATGCGCTGGCATCGCCGAGCGCGGCGCAGGCCACCGCGATGCGGCCGAGCGGAGTATGGGTGATGCCGCGATCGGAGAGGATGCGCAGCAGCACCGGGAAGGCGGTGATGCTGAGCGAGACGCCCATGAACAGCGCGAAGTTGGCGAAACCGACGCCGGCCGGCGCATGCGCGTTGAACAGCGCGAAGGCCAACAGCACGCCGCACAGGAACGGCAGGGCGATGCCGCTGTGGCTGACCAGCAGGGCGAAGGCGCGGCGGCCGTGCAGGGTGGACAGTTCCAGTTCGGCGCCGGCCACGAACAGGAACATGAGCACGCCCAACTGGCTGATCAGGCCGAGCGCGCCGAGCGAGGCGGGAGCGAACAGCCAGGCCTGCGTTTCGGGCATCACCGCGCCGAACAGCAACGGGCCCAGCAGCAGGCCGGCGGCCATCTCGCCGATCACCGCCGGTTGTCCGAAACGCTTGAGCAGCCAGCCGGCGGCCTTGGCCGCGGACAGCACCACCAGCAACTGCAGCAGGAACAGGGAAAGCGGAGTGCCGGCGGCGCCGTGCGACGCGCCGCTGGCGGACACCGGCGCGGGCGCCGTCACCGGCAGCGGCCAGCGCGAGAGCAGCAGCGCCGCCAGCAGCGGGATGGCGACCAGCAGCAGATACCGCCAGGGGGATGCGGCACCGGGCCGTTGTCGCGAACTTTCCATGCCGCCAGATCCTGCGTGGTCCCGCGTGGGGGGATGCGCCGCATTCTAGCGACGCATCCGTTGCACGGGATCGGCCGGATCAGGCGGCCATCGGCAGCCTCTGGCGACGCAGGCGCAGCGCGTTGGCGACCACCGAAGCCGAGCTCAGACTCATCGCCAGCGCGGCCAGCATCGGCGACAACAGCGGGCCGCCGAACAGGTACAGCAGGCCCGCCGCCACCGGCACGCCCAGCGCGTTGTAGAAGAACGCGAAGCCTAGGTTCTGGCGCATGTTGCGCACGGTGGCTTCCGACAGCGCCTTGGCGCGCACGATGCCGCCCAGATCGCCCTTGACCAGGGTGACCTGCGCGCTGGACATCGCCACGTCGGTGCCGGTGCCCATGGCGATGCCGACGTCGGCCGAGGCCAGGGCGGGCGCGTCGTTGATGCCGTCGCCGGCCATCGCCACCGTGCGTCCCTCGGCCTTCAGGCGGGCGACCAGCGCGGCCTTGTCGGCCGGGCGGACCTCGCCGTGGACTTCGTCGATGCCGACCTGCGCGGCCACCGCCTGCGCGGTGCGCTCGCCGTCACCGGTCGCCATCACGATGCGCACGCCGATGGCCTGCAACGCCCGCAGCGCCGACGGGGTGGTGACCTTGATCGGATCGGCCACCGCGATCAGCCCGGCGGCGCGACCGTCCGCGGCCAGGAACATCACGCTGGCGCCTTCGGCACGCAGGCGGCGGGCGTCGGTGTCCAGCGACGACACGTCGACGCCGGTTTCCTGCATCAGCGCGGTGTTGCCCAACGCCAGCGCCTTGCCATCCACACGACCGCGCACGCCGATGCCGCTGGAGGATTCGAAATCCTGCGCGGGAGCGAGGACGATCCCGCGTTCGCGCGCCTCGGCGACGATGGCGTGCGCCAGCGGGTGTTCGCTGCCGGCGTCGAGGCTGGCGGCCAGCCGCAGCGCCTCGTTCTCCTCGAATCCGCTGGCCGGAACCAGGGTGCGGAACGCGGGACGGCCTTCGGTGAGGGTGCCGGTCTTGTCGACGATGAGCGTGTCGACCTTGCGCAGGGTTTCGATCGCCTCGGCATCGCGGAACAGCACGCCCAGCTGCGCGGCGCGGCCGGTGGAGACCATGATCGACATTGGCGTGGCCAGGCCCAGCGCACAGGGGCAGGCGATGATCAGCACCGACACCGCGTTGAGCACCGCGTAGGTCCACGAGGGTTCCGGACCGAACAGGCCCCAGCCCAGCAGGGTCAGCACTGCGGCGGCCAGCACCGCCAGCACGAACCAGAACGATACCTTGTCGGCCAATCGCTGCATCGGCGCGCGCGAGCGCTGCGCCTGCGCCACCAGTTGCACGATCTGCGCCAGCACGCTGTCGCTGCCGACGCGTTCGGCGCGGATGATCAGGCTGCCCGAACCGTTGATGGTGGCGCCGATGACGCTGTTGCCATCGGCCTTGGCCACCGGCACCGGTTCGCCGGTCAGCATCGACTCGTCGATGTGCGAGCGGCCTTCCAGGACCACGCCGTCCACCGGCACCTTTTCGCCCGGGCGCACGCGCAGGCGATCGCCCACGTGCACATGGGACAGTTCGATGTCCTCTTCCTGGCCATCCTCGCGCAGGCGGCGCGCGGTCTTGGGCGCGAGTCCCAGCAGCGCCTTGATGGCGGCCGAGGTCTGCGAGCGCGCCTTCAGTTCCAGCAGCTGGCCCAGCAGGGTCAGCGAGACGATGACCGCGGCGGCCTCGAAGTACACGCCGACCCGCCCGTGTTCGCGGAACGAGGCCGGGAACAGATCCGGGGCGACCGTCGCCACCACGCTGTAGACGTAGGCGGCCGCGACGCCGGTGCCGATCAGCGTCCACATGTTGGGACTGCGGTTGCGGATGGACTGCGCCCAGCGCTCGAAGAACGGCCAGGCCGCCCACAGCACCACCGGCGTGCTGAGCGCCAGTTCGATCCAGGTGCGCGTGGTCGGCGACATCGCGTGGAAGTACTGGCCGAACATCGCCAGCGCCAGCGTCGCCACGCTCAGCGGCAGGGTCCACCAGAAGCGGCGGCGGAAATCGGTCAGTTCCGGATTCTCGCCATCGTCCAGCGACGGCATCATCGGCTCCAGCGCCATGCCGCAGATGGGGCAGGTGCCGGGGCCGTCGCGGACGATCTCCGGATGCATCGGGCAGGTGTACCGGGCGCCGGGCACGGCGGCTTCCGGTTCGCGCTTCGGCGCGAGCCAGCGCGGCGGATCGGCGACGAATTTCGCGCGACAGGCGGCCGAGCAGAAGTGATGGGTCTGCCCGGCGTGTTCGGCGTGGTGCGCGGTGGTGGTCGGATCCACGCGCATGCCGCAGACCGGATCGGTCGCGGCGCCGCCGGCATGCGCCTGGCCGTGAGCGTGAACCTGGCCGTGATGGGCATGATCGTGATGGAGATGGTCGTGGCCGGCATGCGGGTGGGCATCCGGCTGCCCGTGTTCCTGCGCGTGGCTGGCCTTGTCGCCCGAACAGCAGGCGCCGGAGGTTTTCGCATCCGCCGCTTCGCCCTTTGCCGGGCCGCAGCAGGACGACGCGGCGTTGCCGTCGTTGGAGCCGACGAAGCAGGCGGGATCCGCGACGAACCTGTCGCGGCAGCCGGCCGAGCAGAAGTGATAAGTCCGGCCGGCATGTTCGGCGTGATGCGCCGTGGTGGCCGGATCCACGCGCATGCCGCAGACCGGATCGCGCGTGGGGTCGATGTCCCGCCGGGCTCCGTCGTCGCCCTGGCAGCAGGACGCACCGCCGGTCTTGTTGCCGCCGGCTCCGTCGCGCGTGTGAGGGGAGCCGCTCATCTCGGTTCCTCGGCCAGCGCGGCCACGATCGGGCAGTCGCTCAGATCGCCGTGTCCGGGGCAGGCGTCGACCAGGCTGCGCAGCGCGTCGCGCATGCGGGTCATCTCGGCCAGGCGTTCCTCCACCACCGCCAGCTTGGCGGCCGCGGCGGCCTTCATCTGCGCCATGTCCTCGCGCCCGGCGCTGATTTCCAGCAGGTCGCGGATTTCGTCCAGGGTGAAACCCAGCGCCTTGGCGCGGCGGATGAAGGTCAGGCGGATGACGTCCGCGCCTTCATAGCGGCGGTAACCGGCCGGGCTGCGGCTGGGCGGCGGCAGCAGTTGCTGGCGCTCGTAGTAGCGGACGGTATCGATGGGCACGCCCGCCAGGCGTGCCAATTGGCCGATGTTCATGGCGTTCTCCGGTTCGGGATGGCGCCATTCTGCACCCTTGACCTTGGTCAAGAGTCAAGGGTTGTGTCACATTGGCGGCCTCAGCCGCGAATGGCATGGGCCGCGCGGTGGATCAGGCGGGCCGCGACCCGGGCGGTGCCGTTGTCGCGGTCGAACGGCGGCGACAACTCGGCCACGTCCAGCAGCGCGACCTTGCCGGTGGCGGCGACCGTTTCCAGCAGCGGCTCCAGCACCTCCAGCGGCACGCCGCGGGCGCTGGGGGCGCTCACGCCGGGCGCCATCGCGTGCGGCAGCACGTCCAGGCAGAGGGTCAGGTAGATCAGATCCACGCCGCGCAGCCAATCGGCCACGCGTTGCTGGCACAGATCCACGCGCCGCTGGTCCATCTCGTCGTCGAGCAGGTAGCGCACGCCGCGCTGGCGCGCGGTTTCGAACAACTGGCGGGTGTTGGCCGAGGCGCTGACGCCCAGGCACAGGTACTGCAGATCCAGGCCGATGCCGGCGGCGTGATCCAGTGCCTGCAGGAACGGCGTGCCGGAACTGCCCGTGGCCTGCTGGCGCAGATCGAAATGGGCGTCGAAGTTGACGATGCCCACCCGTGGCCGGCGCGCGCCCAGGTGACCGACCAGGCCCTGGTAGCTGGCGAAGGCGATTTCGTGGCCGCCGCCCAGGCCGATCGGCAGGTGGCCGGCATCCAGCAGCGAGGCGACGCGGGCGCCGAACGCCGCCTGCGCGCCTTCCAGATCCTCGCCCTCGCAGACCACGTCGCCGGCGTCGTACAGCGGCGTGTCGTCGCGGACCGGCAGGTTGGACAGCGCCGCGCGCAGGACCATCGGGCCCTGCGCCGCGCCGGTGCGGCCGTTGTTGCGACGGATGCCTTCGTCGCAGGCGAAGCCCACCAGCGCCACGCCGGCGGGGGCGCCGGCTTCGGGGGGGCCCACGATCTGGTGCCAGCGGCGGGTGTCGCCGTCGCCGGGCGGATCGATACGGCCTTTCCAGCCTGGAATCACGCGGATACCCCGAGCGGCATGTCGACGAAGGCGGTCAATGTACCGCTGGCGACCAGTGCTTCCAATGCCTGCATTTCCGGCGCCAGGTAGCGGTCCTCGCCGTAGTGGGGGACTTCGGCGCGCACGCAGGCGTGGGCGGCTTCCAGCCGCTCGGAAGACTTCAGCGGACGGCGGAAATCGATGCCCTGGGCGGCGGCGAGCAGTTCGATGGCGACGATGCGGCGCACGTTGGTCGCCACGTCGCCGGCCTTGCGCGCGGCGAAGGTCGCCATGCTGACGTGATCCTCCTGGTTGGCGGAGGTCGGCAGCGAGTCCACGCTGGCCGGGTGGGCGAGGGTCTTGTTCTCGCTGGCCAGCGCGGCGGCGGTGACGTGGGCGATCATGAAGCCGGAGTTGATGCCCGGCTCGGCCACTAGGAACGCGGGCAGGCCGGAGATGCTGGCGTCGATCAGCAGGGCGATGCGACGTTCGGACAGCGCGCCCACCTCGGAGATGGCGATCGCGATCTGATCGGCGGCGAACGCCACCGGCTCGGCGTGGAAGTTGCCGCCGGAGATCACGTCGCCGGTGTCGGTGAACACCAGCGGGTTGTCGGACACCGCATTGGCCTCGATCCACAGCGTGCGCGCGGCCTGCTGCAACTGGTCGCGGCAGGCGCCCATCACCTGCGGCTGGCAGCGCAGGCTGTAGGGATCCTGCACGCGGGTGTCGTTGTGGCGATGCGACTCGCGGATGGCGCTGCCATCGAGCAGGCGCAGGTATTCGGCGGCGACCTCGATCTGGCCGGGCTGGCCACGCACGGCGTGGATGCGCGGATCGAACGGCGCGTCCGAGCCGCAGGCGGCGTCCACGCTCAGCGCGCCGGCCAGCACCGCGGCCGAATAGACCTGCTCGGCGGCGAACAGGGCGCGCAGGGCGATGCCGGTGGAGACCTGGGTGCCGTTGAGCAGGGCCAGGCCTTCCTTGGCGGCAAGCTTGATCGGAGTGATGCCGGCCGCGCGCAGGGCTTCGCCGGCATCGCGCAGTTCACCGTTGACGCGGACCTGGCCTTCGCCCATCGCGGCCAGGCTCAGGTGCGAGAGCGGCGCCAGATCGCCGGAGGCGCCGACCGAGCCCTGCGAGGGAATGCACGGCCAGATCCGCGCGTTGTACAGCGCGATCAGCGCCTGCAGGGTCTCCTCGCGCACGCCGGAAAAGCCGCGCGCCAGCGAGGCGATCTTCAGCGCCAGGATCAGGCGGACGGTGTCGTCGTCCAGCAGCGGCCCCATGCCGACCGCATGCGAACGCACCAGGTTGGTCTGCAACTGCTCCAGCTGATCGACCGGAATGTGCACCTTGGCGAGTTTGCCGAAGCCGGTGTTGATGCCGTACGCCGGTGCGCCGGCGGCGACGATCGACTGCACCGTTTCGGCGGAGGCGCGCACCGCCGGCAGGCAGGCAGGGTCCAGCTGGATCGGCTCGAAGGTGGTGGCGATGGCGCGGATCTGGGCCAGGGTCAGCTGGCCGGGAACGAGAGTCAACATGGAGGCTTATCCGGTGATGGCGGGCAGGTGCAGGTGGTGTTCGCGGGCGCAGGCGAGGGCGTCCTCGTAGCCGGCGTCGGCGTGGCGCATCACGCCCATCGCCGGATCATTGAACAGGACGCGCGACAGGCGCTGGTCGGCGGCCTCGCTGCCGTCGCAGACGATGACCACGCCGGAGTGCTGCGAGAAACCCATGCCGACGCCGCCGCCGTGGTGCAGGCTAACCCAGGTGGCGCCCCCGGAAGCGGCCAGCAGCGCGTTCAGCAGCGGCCAGTCGGAGACCGCGTCGGAGCCGTCGCGCATGCCTTCGGTTTCGCGGTTGGGGCTGGCGACCGAGCCGCAGTCCAGGTGATCGCGGCCGATCACGATCGGCGCCTTCAGTTCGCCGTTGCGGACCATCTCGTTGAACGCCAGCGCGGCGCGATGGCGCTCGCCCAGTCCCAGCCAGCAGATGCGCGCGGGCAAGCCCTGGAAGGCGATGCGCTCGCGCGCCTGATCCAGCCAGCGGTGCAGGTGGGCGTTGTCGGGGAACAGTTCCTTGACCTTGGCGTCGGTCTTGTAGATGTCTTCCGGATCGCCGCTCAGCGCGACCCAGCGGAAGGGGCCCATGCCGCGGCAGAACAGCGGGCGGATGCAGGCCGGCACGAAACCCGGGAAGTCGAACGCGTTGGCGACGCCGCGGTCCTTGGCGACCTGGCGGATGTTGTTGCCGTAGTCGATCGTGGGCACGCCCATGTGGTGGAAATCGAGCATCGCGTGCACGTGGGTGGCGCAGGATTCGGCGGCGGCGTCGGTCAGCGCGGCGCGTTCGGCGTCGCCGCCGTTGCGCGCGGCGATCCACTGTTCGACCGTCCAGCCGGCGGGCAGGTAGCCGTTGATCAGGTCATGCGCCGAGGTCTGATCGGTGACCGCGTCCGGGCGGGCGACGCCCTGGCGGGCCAGTTCGACGAACTTCGGCAGCAGTTCCGCCGCGTTGCCGAGCAGGCCGACCGAGACCGGGCGATCGGTGGTGCGGATGATCTCCAGCGCCTCGTCGATGGTCCTGGCCTTGAAGTCGACGTAGCGGGTGCGCATGCGGAAGTCGATGCGCGACTCCTGGCATTCGATGACGATGCTGCTGGCGCCGGCCAGCGTCGCCGCCAGCGCCTGCGCGCCACCCATGCCGCCGAGGCCGGCGGTCAGGATCCACTTGCCGGACCAGTCGCCGTCGTAGTGCTGGCGTCCCAGTTCGACGAAGGTTTCGTAGGTGCCCTGGACGATGCCCTGGCTGCCGATGTAGATCCAGCTGCCGGCGGTCATCTGGCCGTACATCATCAGGCCCTTCTTATCGAGCTCGTTGAAGTGGTCCCAGGTGGCCCAGTGCGGCACCAGGTTGGAATTGGCGATCAGCACGCGCGGCGCGTCGGCGTGGGTGCGGAACACGCCGACCGGCTTGCCCGACTGGATCAGCAGCGATTCGTCGTCGCCCAGCGTGCGCAGGGTTTCCAGGATCTTGTCGAAGCAGGCCCAGTTGCGGGCGGCGCGGCCGATGCCGCCGTAGACCACCAGTTCCTCGGGACGCTCGGCCACTTCCGGATCCAGGTTGTTCTGCAGCATGCGGTAGGCGGCTTCGGTCAGCCAGCTGCGGCAGTGCAGATCGGTGCCGCGCGGCGCGCGGACGGGACGGGCGCCGGCGGTGCGCGAGGGATCGGTGACGGTCATGGTTATCCTCCTGGAGTAAGGGTTGCGCCGACCTGGAAGGTGCCGACGAACCGGTAACGTGAAGCGGGGTAGGTGAGGCGGACCCAGGTGACGACCTGGCCGCGCGACCAGGTGCGACGGGTCAGCACCAGCACGGGATCGCCCTCGGCGATTTCCAGTTGCGCGGCGAGCCGCTTGTTGGCGGTCTCGGCCTCGATGACGTGCTCGGTGCGCTCCAGCGGCGCGACCCGCATCAGGTACTGGTGCGGAATCTCGGTCTGGAAATCGATGCCCAGGTAGTCCGGCGCGCTGGCCGGATTGACGAAGCGATCCTCCAGCTGCAGCGGTTTGCCGTTGGCCTTGTGCAGCAGGCGGGTATGGAAGAGTTCGGCGCCGGATTCCAGGCCGAACTGGCTGGTGACATTGGGCCGCGCCACCACCGATTCGCCGATCAGCACCTGCACGCTGTGGAGCTGTCCGCGCGCGGTGATTTCCTCGCGGATGCTGCGCACCTCGAACATCGCGGATTCGGCCTTGGGGCCGGCGACGAAGGTGCCGACGCCCTGCACGCGGGTGAGCACGCCGGAGTCGCTGAGCTCGCGCAACGCCCGGTTGACGGTCATCCGCGAAACGCCGAACTTCACCACCAGATCGTTCTCGCTGGGCACGCGGCTCAACGGCGGCCAGTCGCCATTGGTGATATGGCGGAGGATGTACTGCTTCAGCTTCAGGTAGTGCGGCTTGGGCGTCTCCATGGAAAAAGCATGTCATGTCTATACAACCTCCGCCAGCAATTTCGATGCGGCGGCGCACAAACGGTTGACACTCGATTTCGATAAGTGTTAAGTCTCTCGTATAGACAACCTGACGTGCCTTCTTCGCCGATGTCGATTCGCCTGCTCCTGCGGCTGGTCCTGATCACCGTCCTTTGCCTGGACGGCGCGGCCAGCGCGTGGGCGGCGACCCGGATGGCGGTGGACGACCTGGCCGTAGCCGGAAGCGCCGGCGGGGCGGGCGGTCATCGCCAACACGATGAACAGGCCAGACCGGATCGCGGCGCGCCCGCCTGCACCGCCGACGATGGCTGGCTGACCGGCGATCCGACGGACGGCAATCACCACGACGACTGCGACTGCGGCAGCGCGACCACCTGCGCGTGCAGCTGCGTGCTCACCTTCTACCCGGGGCGCACCGCGCCGCTGTTCGCGGCCCAGCATGCCCTCGACGCCCCCTATCTGAGTCCTCCGTTGCTGCCCGCGGTCCGCAGTGGCGTTTCCCGCGTCTTCCGACCTCCGATCGGCTGAGCTTGTCACGGCCGCGCACGCGGCCAGTTCGTCCTGCCGGACTTTTACCGCGGGACACCATCCGAACCAGACAAGACACCCGACACGGGGAGAGAGCCCATGTTTTTCAAACCCAATCCGCTGGCCGCAGCCGTCGGCGCACTGCTGTGCGCGGGCTTCGCCCATACCCTGCATGCGCAGGACAGCACCGCCACCCCCTCCCGCCAGGAGCAGCCCACCCAGGAGCAGGCCACCAATCTGGATACCGTCCAGGTGACCGGCAGCCACATCAAGCGCGCGCAGATTTCGGGCGTGGGCCCGGTCACGGTCATCGATGCCGAGACCATCGCCCGTTCCGGCGCCACCAGCATCGACACGCTGCTCCAGCGCATGCCGGCCTCGGCCGGTTTCGCCGGCAACCAGACCAACGCCTACTGGGCCAACAACGGTTACGGCACCACCCAGGTCAACCTGCGTGGCCTGGGCATCAACCGCACGCTCGTGCTGCTCAACGGCCGACGCGTGGTCAACGGCGGCACCGGCGCCAACAGCTCGGTCGATCTCAACGTCATCCCGGTGGCGCTGATCGAGCGCATCGAAGTGCTGAAGGACGGCGCTTCGGCCATCTATGGCGCCGACGCCGTGGCCGGCGTGGTCAACATCATCACCAAGAAATCGTTCGACGGCGCCCAGCTGGGACTGCGTTACGGCGAGACCTTCGAGGGCGATGGCGAGGAAACCGGCTTCGACTTCAGCTGGGGCATCCAGGGCGAACGCGGCTCGCTGATGACCTCGCTCAGCTACACCGAAGGCAAGGCGGTCAACATGGCCGACCGCCAGCGCTGCGCGCTGGGCGAGGTCAACGGCAAGCTGGAATGCGTCGGCAGTTCGGCGACGATCGGCGGGCGCGCGCGCCTGGCCGACGGCACCGTGGTGAACTTCAACCAGGATCCCAACGGCGACGGCGATTTCTACGAGCCGTACTCGGCCAAGCACAACTACAACTCCTATCCCACGCTCAACGCGGTCAATCCGATCAAGCGCCTGAGTTTCAGCACCTTCGGCCAGTTGCAGCTCACCGAAGACGTGAACCTGTTCACCGAGCTGATGTTCACCAACCGCAAGTCGAACCAGATCGCCACGCCGGGCGCGATCGGCCAGTACCGGGCGATCAACATCGCCGCCAACCATCCGACCAATCCGACCGGGCAGAATCTGGTGTTGCAGCGCCGCCGGCTGGAAGAAGCCGGTCCGCGCGAGTTCTACCAGGACACCGATACCTTCCGCGCCGTGCTGGGACTGGAAGGGCACTTCGGCACGGGCTGGGAGTGGAACGCGGCCGTCAACTGGGGGCGCAACACCGGCATCGACGGTTCCACCAACGTCGCCAACCTGGACCGGGTGGACCAGACGCTGAATACCGCGATCTGCAGCAACGCGCCGGGCGCGGCGATCCCCTGCGCCGACTACCTTGGGTACGGCGACATCACCCAGCAGGTGCTGGACTACATCCTGTTCACCACCCGCGACACCGGCGGCAACGAGCAGCGCAGCTTCAACGCCAACCTGACCGGCCAGTTGTTCGAGATGCCGGCCGGCTGGGTGGGCTTCGCCACCGGCGTGGAAATCCGCAAGGACCGTGGCTGGCGCGATCCGGACCAGCTGACCCAACTGGGTATCGCCAACAGCAACGCCCAGCAGCGCATCGATGGCGAATACACCGCCAAGGAAGCGTATGTGGAGCTGGCGCTGCCGTTGTTGCAGGGCAAGGCGTTCGCCGACTCGCTGTACTTCAATACCGCGGTGCGCTATTCGGACTATGACCTGTTCGGCAGCGATACCAACTACAAGGTCGGCCTGGACTGGCAGGTCACGCCCGCGCTGAAGCTGCGCGCCACCCGCGCCACCGCCTTCCGCATCCCGAACGTGCCGGAACTGTTCGGCGGCGTCAGCGAAGGCAATCTCACCACCGCCGATCCCTGCAGCAACTGGAGCACGCTGCCGGCTTCCTCGACGGTCTACCAGAACTGCCAGGCCGATGGCGTGCCGGTGGGTTATCGCCAGCTCGGCAACACGATCCTGACAACGGTGGGCGGCAATCCGAAACTGGAACCCGAAGACGCCGACACCCTGACCCTGGGAGCGGTATGGACGCCGGGCTTCGCTCCGGGCCTGACCCTGACCCTGGACTACTACGACATCAAGATCGAGAACGCCATCCAGAGCGTGCCCGGTTCGGAGAAGCTGGCGCTCTGCTACAACACGCCGGGGTTGTCGCATCCGTTCTGCAGCGCGGCCAACTTCACCCGCAATCCGGTGACCGGTGAAATCGACTATCTGTCGGCGCAGCCCGTGAATGCGGCCAGCGAGCGGATCTCGGGCATCGATCTGGGCGTGCTGTACGAGTTCGATCTGATGGACTGGAAGGCCACCCTGAACTGGGACGTGTCGTATCTGGACCGTTACGAATTCGTGCCGTATCCGGGAGGGGACACCATCGACTACGCCGGCAAGATCACCGGTGGCCGCGGCAGCTACACGCACTGGCGGTCGCTGGCGTCACTGGCGCTGGCGCGCGAGGCGTGGTCGGGGTCGTACAGCCTTCAGTACATCGGCAAGGCGGACGACATCAACGCGGCGCGGGGCGACATCGGCGATCACGCGCCCAGCCTGACCTACCACAACGCGCAGGTGAAGTTCGCGCCGGTCGGCAAGTCGTTCGATGTCTCGTTTGGCATCGACAACCTGTGGGACAAGAAGGCGCCGTTCATCCAGAGCTACACGGACGGCAACACCGACACGATGACCTACGACCTGCTGGGCCGGCGCTGGTACGCGCGTTTCGGCTACCGCTGGTGAACCGTGACCCGTCCGCCGGCGTGCCGGCGGACGGGGCGATCGCGGCCACGCCGCAACCAACAGGAACCTTTGCATGAAACCCGCTTTCTGGGCGCGCCGCGCCCACAAATGGATCGGGCTGATCGTCGGTGTGCAGGCGCTGCTGTGGATGATCAGCGGTGTCTACATGACCGTCGTGCCGCTCGACATCATCCACGGCGATCACCTGGCGCACAGCCACAGCGAGCCGCTGGTGGCGACCGCGCCGCGCCTGGCGCAGGACCAGCTGATGGCCCGCAACCCGGGCATCACCGCGATCAAGATCAAGCGCCTGCTCGACCGCGAGGTCTATGAAATCCGCCAGGGCGACCGCGCGGCCCTGATCGACACCGCCACCGGCGAGCGCATCACGCCGCTGGAGCGCACCACCGTGGTCGCGCTGGCCAGGGCGGTCTACCAGGGCGATGCGGAAGTCACCGGTGCGGAGTGGATCACCCGCGCGCCGCGCGAAGTGCAGACCCGCCCGGTGCCGATGTGGGCGGTGCGGTTCGACGATCGCGGCCAGACCACGCTGTACTTCTCGCCCGACACCGGCGAGCTGCTGGCGCGCCGGCACAGCCTGTGGCGCTGGTTCGACTTCCTGTGGATGTTCCACATCATGGATTACGAGAAGCGCACCGACGTCAACAACACACTGCTGCGGGTGGCCGCCGCGAGCGGGCTGGTGTTCGCGCTGAGCGGCGCCTGGCTGCTGTTCTACAGCTTCACCCGGAGGCGCCGCGCATGACGCCCTGGATGCGGAAGATCCACAAATGGCTTGGCCTGCTCATCGCCGCGCAGTTCGTGCTGTGGATGGCCAGTGGCCTGATGATGGCGTGGCTGGAACACGACAAGGTGCAGGGGCACGAGTTCCGTGCGCACGCCGCGGCGCCGCGTGCGTGGCCGGCCGATGCGAGGCCGGCGCCGGAGGCGCTGGCGATGGTGGGCGGGCAGGCGCAATCGGTCGCCAGCGGCTGGTTGCTGGAGCGGCCGGTCTACCAGGTGTTCGACGGCACCCGTGTCCACCTGGTCGACGCGCGGTCGGGTAGGCGCCTGGACATCGACGCCACGCTGGCGGCGCAACTGGCGCGCGCGTCCTACACCGGGCCTGGACGGGCGGCACCGGCCCGGTTGCTGGAACGCACGCTGGAGGTGCGCGATCACCCCGGTCGCTTGTGGCGTGTGGATTTCGACGACGCCGAAGAGACCACCGTGTACCTGGCGGCGGATACCGGCCAGGTGCTGGAGCATCGCAATCGCACCTGGCGGCTGTTCGACGTGTTCTGGATGCTGCACATCATGGACTACAGCGGACGGGTGGACTTCAACAACCCGCTGGTGGTGTCGGCCGGCATCGGCGGCCTGTGGATGGCGTTGACCGGCATCTGGCTGCTGTTCGCCAGCGTCCGCCTGAGCGAATTCGTGCCGCGCCGCTGGCGCCGGGGCCATGAACTGGCCGTGCACGATCCCGATGGCACCTGCCTGCGCACGGTGGAGGCCGCCGATGGCGACGATGTCTACCTGGCGCTGGCGCGCAACGGACTGCAACTGCCGTCGAACTGCGGCGGCGGACAAAGCTGCGGCCTGTGCGAGGTGCGCTTCCGCGGCACGCCGCCGTCGCCCACTTCCGCCGATCGCGCGCATCTGCCCGAGTCGCGGCTGAAGCTGGGGTATCGCCTGGCGTGCAATCTTCAGGTCGACAAGGACACCCACATCGAAGTCGCCGGTGGCAGCCGCCTGTGGACCGAACACGAAGCGGTGGTGGAGCGGGTGGAGGCGGTGACGCCGTTCCTGCGCGAGATCGTGCTGAAGACGGACCACGCGCCGGGACCCGAATACCAGCCTGGCGCCTACCTGCAGGTGCATGTGCCGGACTATCGCCTGCGCCCGCACGATCTGTCGCATCCGGATCATCATCGCGACGACTGGCGTGCGCTGGAACTGCCCGCCGATCTGGTCAACAAGGAAGCGGTGCGGCGTTCCTACTCGCTGTCGCTGCCGGTGGCGGGCACGGATGGACGCCTGAGCCTGCTCGCGCGCTTCAATCCGGGCGCCCAGGGCAGGAAACGGATGCCGACCGGGAAGGGTTCGACCTATCTGTATTCGCTGAAACCCGGCGATCGGGTGCGCTTTAGCGGGCCGTTCGGCGATTTCGCCATCAAGCCGGGTCATCGCGAGAAAGTGTTCATCGGCGGTGGCGCGGGCATGGCGCCGCTGCGCGCGATGATCCACGCCTGTCTCGATGGCGGCGCCAGCGAACGCATCCACTTCTGGTACGGCGCACGCAGCCTGCGCGATGCGCCCTACATCGAGGAGATGGCGGCGCTGGCGGAACGGCATGGCAACTTCAGCTGGCATCTGGTGCTGTCGGACGAGGCCGCGTGCGGCGACGGCCTGCTGCGCGGGCTGGTCCACGAAGTGGCCGAGCACACGCTGCTGCGCCAACATCCGGACCTGCACGCCTGCGATTTCTATCTGTGCGGGCCGCCGGCCATGCTGATGGCGACACGGCAACTGCTCAAGCGCCTGGGCGTCGACGAGGCGCGGATCGCCTTCGACGACTTCAAGATCTAGGCCATGCGTGAGCCGGTCCCGGCGGACATCGCATCCGCCGGGACCGTTTCTTTCAGGGATGGAGCGCGAAGGTCGCGGCCGAACCATCGCCGCCGACCAGGGCGACCTCGTAAGGCTGCGTGCGGCCGTCGGGCATTTCCATGCCCGGCGAACCGAGCGGCATGCCCGGCACGGCGAGGCCGCGGGCCTGGGGCTTTTCCGCAAGCAGGCGTTTGATGTCTTCGGCCGGGACGTGGCCTTCGACGAAGTAGCCGTCCACTTCGGCGGTATGGCACGACATCATCGGCTCGGGCACGCCAAGGCGATCCTTGACCGTCATCATGTCCTCGGTGTCATGGACCTCGACCGGAAAACCGGCGGCGCGGACGTGATCGACCCACGCGCCGCAGCAACCGCAACTGGCGCTCTTGTGCACGCGGATCAACGGCAGCGTGGCGGGCGTCGCGGCGACGGCAGGAGACGGCGTGGCGGAGGCCGGGATGATGGCCGGCGCAGGGGCCGCCGCGGTTGCCAATCGATCGGTGGCGGAGGCGGCGCCCGGCGCGGCGCCACAGGCCACCAGCAGCGCGCCGGAGCCGGCCAGGAACGCGGTGGCGGCGAGATGTCTGAGCAATGGATTCATCGGGATTGTTTCTCCGGAAGACCGGCGGAATCCGGATGGATTCCACCGGAGGGGATTACAGCATCGCCATGACGCTGGCGAATTCCTTGCGGTCCAGCTTGCCGTCGCGGTTCTTGTCGCCCATGCCGAAATGCGGCAGCAGCGGGTGGCGCTCGGGCAGTTCGGCCTTGCTGACGAAACCGTCGCGGTTCCTGTCCAGGCGATCGAACGCCTGATCGGTATTGGCATCGGCTTTCTTCGCGGCGGGCTGTGCGCCATGTCCGGCATGGCTGCCGTGATCCTGGACGAACGCGGGCGCGGCCAGCAGGGACAGGAAGAGCAGGGCGGAAGCGGGGATGTTCTTCATCGAGTCATTCTCCAAATCGGAATGGGCGACGGCGTTGCCGTCGCGCGGGATCAGAACCACAGGCGGACGCCGGCGACGAAGCGGGTATCGGTGACGTCGCCACCTTCGCCGCGTCGATAGTCCGCGGTGTCGCCGAACAGGCGCTCGTGCACCACGCCCACGTAGGGCGCGAAACGCCGCGTGATTTCGTAGCGCAGGCGCAGGCCGGCTTCCACCTTGTTGAGGCCGGTGCCTTCGCCGTACTCGGGCACGTCCCTGGACGAGAAACTGGCTTCGACCAGCGGTTGCAGGATCAGGCGGTTGGTGAGCAGCAGTTCGTACTCGGCTTCCACGGTGGCCATCACCTGTCCGGATTCACCCAGGTAGGCGGTGGCCGAGACCTCGAACTTGTACGGCGCCAGACCCTGCACGCCGAACGCGGCCCAGGTGCGCGAATCGGCCGGACGGAAATCCTGTTTCACGCCGACGACCAGGTCCCACCAGGGCGAAACGCTGCGTCCGTACAGGACTTCCAGTTCGGACGACTCCGTGCGCGAGCCTTCGCGTTCCCCCTCGCTGCGCAGCCATAGCCGGTTGAGATCGCTGCCGAACCAGGCGCTGCCTTCCCACGCCTGTCCGGTGCCGTGATCGGCATCCCAGGCTTCCAGCCGGTTGATCATCACCAGCGAGTGGAAGGTGGAGGCGTGCTCCATGGCGTGTGGCTTGAGCGAAGGAAACGCGGCGGCGCGATCGGCGTCGCTGACCGGGGGAATCGGTTCGCGCGGCTCGGTGGTCGCCCGACCCGCCGCGCCATGGTCCATCCGCGAGTGATCCATCTTCGAATGGTCCATCGGGGAGGCGTCCGACTTCGAGTGGTCCATCTTCGAATGATCGACCTTCGCGTCGTCCATCCGCGAGTGGTCCATCGTCGAATGGTCCGTCTGCGTGTCGGCCTTCGCGGGTTCCGGCGCTGGCGTTGCCGGTTTCTGCTGGGTGCTCGCAGGCGAGGCGTGCGCGCCGTGATCATGCTGCTGGGCCCGGGCGTTGCCGGCAAGCGCCAGCGACAGCGCGGCGGCCAGCAGGCCAAGGGGAAGAGGGAGGTACAGGTTCATGTTCATTCCTCCACCCGCACTTCCCGCATCATGCCGGCTTCCATGTGGTACAGCAGATGGCAGTGGAACGCCCAGCGGCCCAGCGCATCGGCACGCACGCGATAGGTGCGGCGGGTGCCGGGCGGCATGTCGATGGTGTGCTTGCGCAGGTGGAAGTTGCCTTGCTCGTCTTCCAGATCGCTCCACAGGCCGTGCAGGTGGATCGGGTGCTGCATCATCGTGTCGTTGACCAGCACGATGCGCATGCGCTCGCCGTAGTTCAGGCGCAGCGGTTCGGCGCCGGCGAAGGGAATGCCGTTGAACGACCAGGCGAACTTTTCCATGTGGCCGGTGAGATGCAGCTCGACTTCACGGCCGGGATCGCGTCCATCGGGATCATCGAACAGGCTCTTCATGTCGGCGTAGGTCAGCACCTTGCGACCGTTGTCGCGCAGGCCGATGCCGGGGTCGTCCAGCTTCGGCGAGGTCGCCGCGGTCTGCATGTCGATCAGCGGATTGCCGGCTTCGCTGGGCGCGTGCACGGGCGCCTTTCCACCGGCGCCGCCGTGACCACCGTGGCCCATGCTCGCGCCGCAACCGCCCTCCATGCCCTTCTGCCCGGACATGTTCGCGCCGCAGCCGCCTTCCATGCCCTTCATGTCATGGCCGCCGCCGCCCATGTCGTGGCCCATGTCCGACATGGTCAGCAGCGGGCGCGGATCGCGCGCCGGCACCGGCGCCTCGAGGCCCTGGCGCACGGCCAGGGTGCCGCGCGCGTAGCCGGTGCGGCCCATGTCCTGGGCGAAGATGGTGAAGGCGTCCTGGCCGCTGGGTTCAACCAGCACGTCGAAGGTCTCGGCCACGGCGATGCGGAATTCGTCGACGGTGACCGGATGGATGTACAGGCCGTCGGCGGCGACCACGGTCATCTTCAGGCCGGGGATGCGCACGTCGAAGTAGGTCATCGCCGAGCCGTTGATGAAGCGCAGCAGCACCTTCTCGCCGGAGCGGAACAGGCCGGTCCAGTTGCCGGCCGGCGCGTTGCCGTTCATCAGATAGGTGTAGGTGTGCGCGTTGATGTCCGACAGATCGGTCGGCGTCATCCGCATCCTTCCCCACATGCCGCGATCGGCCAGCGTCGCCGACAGGCCGTCACGGCGCACGTCGCGGGCGAAATCGCCGACCGTGCGCTGATAGGTGTTGTCGTGCATCGGCATCTTCTTCATGCGCCGGTACAGCGCGGCCGGATCCAGATCCGTCCAGTCCGACAGCAGCACGACGTGCTCGCGATCGAAACGGTAGGGCGCGGGTTCGGCCGGGTCGATGACCAGGGCGCCATACAAGCCGGCCTGTTCCTGGAACATCGAGTGGCTGTGGTACCAGTAGGTGCCGGATTGCTTGAGCTGGAAGCGGTACTGGTAGGTTTCGCCGGGCGCGATGCCGTCGAAACTCAGGCCGGGCACGCCGTCCATGTTGGCCGGCAGCAGGATGCCGTGCCAATGGATCGAACTGTGCGCGTCGGGCAGGCGGTTGGCCACGCGCAGGGTGACGGTGTCGCCTTCGCGCCAGCGCAGGATCGGCGCCGGCAGGCTGCCGTTGACAGTGATGGCCGGACGGGTGCGACCGGTGAAGTTGACCGGCGAGGTACCGATGGCCAGATCGAAATCGGTGCCGCTCAGGACCGGGGCCTGGTACATCGATTGGGCGGTGCCGGCCCAGGCGGGCAGGCGCGCGAGGCCGAAACCGGCGGCGACACCGCCGACGGCCAGGCCGGTGACGAAGCGACGCCGGGAAAGCTGGAATCCGGAAGCGGATCCCGCACCGGAATGATCGGAAGACATGCAAACTCCTGACGATATTCGAAGGCAGTCCGGGAGGCCGGAACTGCGGGAAAGACGCACGGCGCGACGGAGAGAGCGCGGCGGCGGAGAATATCCACGGCCCTGGGGCCGGAATCAGGCGATGGGAGGTCGCTGCGGGGACGGAAGCGGCGGCGCGGGATGGCCGGCGCGGAGCCGGCCGATCAGATCCGCATGGGCGCGGAGCGGGTTGCCGACCCAGATGGAGGGCACCGTGGCGGGCGCCTGCTGGGCGCAGAAACCATCGCAATGACCGCTGGCACAGCCATCGGGTTGGCAATGATCGTTGGCCTGCAAGGGTTCGGGAGCGCCGCGGGTCCCGGCCTCGTCGTGGCAGGGCGCCGAGGCGGCCGGTTCGGGCTGTTCGGCCGCGGCGCAGTCCGCGTCGTCGTCCATCGCGTGGCCGTGATGGGAGGCGACCGCCTGGGTCGCCAGATGCATCTGCAACGCGGCCACGGCATTGCCCGTCCCCGAGACCAGCAGGGCGACGCTCAACAGGATCCGCAGCAGCAGCGAGGGAAGGGACATGACGGCGGGTACTTTAACCGCGCCGCCGGTGAATGTGCACCGGTGGGCCGCGTCGTACACGGTGGAATAAGCATTGGAGGCGGGTCCAGCCCGCCTGTCGCGAACGGCCGCTGGATGCCTGTTAAAGTGAACGGGTATTTTTTCGAGCCCTGCGGAGTACGCCCCGGTATGGATCCGGCATCTTTCCAAACGCTTTGCGATGCCACAGAATCCACCCGCTTGAATCGATCCAAATTAGGGCTAGCGCGTGAACGTTGCGGTACCGTACCCGGCCAATCCTGAAGTGCCGCAGATGACCCAAGCCACGCACGCGCCGCCCGGCCGGGAACTGATCGTCGCCGATGTCGGCGGAACGTTCGCCCGCGTGGCCAGGGTGGTGGTGGCGACCGGCCACGCGCCCCGGATCCTGGCCTACCAGAAGTACGCCTGTGCGGAATATCCCGGCCTGGCGTCCATCCTGCGCACCTTCGCCCAGGACGAGCGTGCCGGCACGGACGCGGCGGTGGTGGCGATCGCCGGCCTGCTGGACGGCGACACCCTGGTCAACGCGAATCTGCCGTGGCCGGTTTCGCTGGAACGCACGCGACAGGTGTCCGGGCTCGGCTCGCTGGCGCTGATCAACGATTTCGAGGCGGTCGCCTACGCGATTCCCTATCTGCACGCCGACGGCCTGTCGCCCTTGAGCGGCGAGCATCCGCACACCTTCCATTGGCCGGCGCTGGTGCTCGGGCCCGGCACCGGGCTGGGCGCGGCGCTGCGGTTCGAAGGCGGCACCCGGCCGGTGCTGGCCAGCGAGTTCGGCCATGCGGCGCTGGCGCCGGGCAACGCGCTGGAAATGGAAGTCCTGGCGCGGCTGATGAAGCGCTGGTCGCACGTGGACAACGAACGCGTGCTGTCCGGCAGCGGCCTGATGAATCTGTATCCATGCCTGTGCGACATCCGCGGCGCGACGCCGCGCTGGCAGACCCCGGAACAGCTGATCGCCGCCGCGCAGGCGGGCGAAGACGCGCTGGCGGTGGAAACCCTGGAGGTGTTCTGCGGCTGGCTGGGCAGCCTGACCGGCGATCTGGCGGTCGCGTTCGGCGCCAAGGCCGTGTACCTGGCCGGCGGCATCTCCGGGCACATCGAGCAGTTCCTGCGCAAGGGCGCGTTCCGCGAGCGTTATCTCAACAAGGGCGTGCTCGGCCATGTGCTGCGGCATGTTCCGGTCTGGCGGGTCGATCACGGCCAGCTGGGCGTGATGGGCGCGGCGGCCTGGTACGCCTCGCATCACCTGGATTGATTGACTGACATCCGGCGCCGTCACGCGCCGCACCCGGAGGGAGGATCCGATGACTGATCGCAGGCAGTTCCTGCAGGCCGGCCTGTTGGCCGCCGGCGCCCTGTCGCTTCCCGTCGCGCGCGCGCGCGCCGCGGGGGCCACCGGCGCGCGCGTGGTTTCCACCTGGGATTTCGGCGTCCCGGCCAACCAGGCCGCGTGGCCGGTGCTGGCCCGTGGCGGCAGCGCGCTGGACGCGGTGGAAACCGGTGCGCGCTGGGCCGAGAGCGATCTCTGCAACCCCACCGTGGGGCACTGCGGCAATCCGGATCGCGACGGCGTGCTGACCCTGGACGCGAGCATCATGGACGGTGACGGCCGCTGTGGTTCGGTGGCCGCGCTGGAGGACATCCTGCATCCGATCTCGGTGGCGCGGCGGGTGATGGAAAAGACGCCGCACGTGATGCTGGTGGGCGAGGGCGCCCAGCAGTTCGCGGTGGCCGAAGGCTTCGAGAAGAAGCGCCTGCTCACGCCGCAGGCGGAGAAGGCCTGGCGCGAATGGCTGAAGACCGCCGAATACAAGCCGGAGATCAACGCCGAGCGGCGCGGCCAGCCCGGCAACAAGGACAACCACGACACCATCGGCATGCTGGCGATCGATGCGCAGGGCCGCCTGGCCGGCGCCTGCACCACCAGCGGCATGGCCTGGAAGATGCACGGCCGGGTGGGCGACAGCCCGATCATCGGCGCGGGCCTGTACGTCGACAACGAGGTCGGCGCCGCCACCGCCTCGGGCGTGGGCGAGGAGATGATCCGCAATGCCGCCAGCTTCCTGGTGGTGGAGCTGATGCGGCAGGGACGTTCGCCGATGGAGGCCTGCCGGGAGGCGATCGACCGGGTGGTGCGCAAGCGCCCCGAGGCCAGCCGGAACCTGCAGGTCTGTTTCCTCGCGCTCAACAAGCACGGCGAGGTCGGCGCGTTCGCGCTGCACCGAGGCTTCGTCTATGCCGTCTGCGATGCCGGCAGGCAGGACGATCTGCGCGAGTCGGGCTCCATCTACGCAACCACCCAATCATGAGCGGTTCTTCTCGCGGCCTCGTGCTGGAAATCGCGGCCAACTCGCATCTGTCCGCGCTGGCGGCGCAGGCCGGCGGCGCGGATCGCATCGAGCTGTGCGAGAACCTGGGCGAGGGCGGCACCACGCCCTCCTACGGCACCCTGGCGATGACCCGCGAGCGCCTGTCGATCCCCATCTTCGTTTTGATCCGTCCGCGCGCCGGTGATTTCCTCTACGACGCGCGCGAAGCCGAGGTGATGCTGCACGACATCGCCGCCTGCCGGCAGCTGGGCTGCGACGGCGTGGTGATTGGCGCGCTGACGCCGGTCGGCGATATCGATCTGCCGTTGTGTCGCGAACTGGTGGCCGCGGCGT
Source organism: Pseudoxanthomonas sp. (assembly GCF_051953815.1). Lineage (GTDB taxonomy): Bacteria > Pseudomonadota > Gammaproteobacteria > Xanthomonadales > Xanthomonadaceae > Pseudoxanthomonas_A. The sequence goes on from NZ_JBQCIJ010000046.1 coordinate 138,079, forward strand.
CGGGCATGCAGGTGACCTTTCACCGCGCTTTCGACGCGGTGCGCGATCCCGTGCAGGCGCTGGAATCCATCGTCGCGCTGGGTTGCCACCGGGTACTGACGTCCGGCGGAGAGGCCGATGCGGTGCAGGGCGCCGCCGCCATCGCCAGCCATGTGCGGCAGGCGGCCGGACGGCTTTCCATCCTCGCCGGCGCGGGACTGACGCCGGCCAATGTCGCCGGCCTTATCGACGCCACCGGCGTCACCGAAGTGCATGCCTCGGCGAAGGCGCGGCGCGTGTCCGCGATGGCTTTCAGCAACCCGGCGCTGACCGGGCTGGAATACGACCGGCAGGAAACCGATCCGGCGATCGTCGCCGCGTTCCGGCAGGCGCTCGCGCGGCGTTAGTTCGGCCTCACCGGTCGGGCGGCGCCCACCGGTAACCGGTCGGGTGACGGGCGGGGCGCGTGCCCTGAATCACTTTTTGCGCAGTTCCTTCATGCGTCCGTCATGTCGCCATGGCAGGGCCTTGGGTTCGGGTCCCGCAACGCATTGATTCGTAAGTTTTATTTCGATTCAAAAAACCGCCTTGATGCGGATTGTTGCGGTGCGGAATGCGGCTTACGTTCACCCATGCTTAATTTGGATCGATCCAGAGAGAGGCACTTGAGTCATTAGAACGATTCAAATGCAGGGTTAGATCGAGAGAAATCTGGACGCCGCCGTACCGCAAGTCAAAAACCACACCACAAATCACCCCGAGTACTTCGCAAAATGGCTCAGTCCCACCGCTATCGTCGCAATGTCCTGAGCAGCGCCCTGCTGCTGGCGATGCTCCCCACGCTGTCCGTGGCCGCCCAGGAGGCCGCTTCCGAGTCCACCAAGGAACTCGACACCGTCACCGTCACCGGTTCGCGCATCAAGCGCGCCCAGGTGGAAGGTCCGGCGCCGGTCAACATCATCAGTGCCGACCAGATCAAGAAGGAAGGCTTCGTCACCGTCTATGACGTGCTCACCACCCTGACCGAAGCCACCGGCACGGTCGAAGCCGATTCGCAGTGGGGCTCCCACACCCCGAACGCCAGCGGCCTGAACCTGCGCGGCATGGGCCCGAACCGCACGCTGCTGCTGGTCAACGGCCGCCGCGTCGCCGACTACCCGCTGCCGTACAACGGCGAAACCAACTTCTCCAACTACAGCAACATTCCCGCCGCCGCCGTCGAGCGCGTGGAAGTGCTCACCGGCGGCGCGTCCGCGATCTACGGTTCCGACGCGATCGCCGGCGTGGTCAACATCATCCTGAAGACGAACTACGACGGCGACGAGTTCCGGATCCGCGGCGGCTCCTCGACCGAGGGTGGCCGCGATACCTGGGATCTGTCCTGGGCGGGCGGCAAGACCGGCCAGCAGTGGAGCCTGACCTACGCGCTGCAGTACAACAAGCGCGATCCGCTGTTCGGCCGCGATCGCCCGGCGATGGACGACAACTCCGATGCGCCGCGCTCCTCCTGGAACATGGAACAGCGCAAGGTCGGCTTCCGTCCGAACACCGGCCTGGCGCTGATCGACGCCGGCAGCGGCACCCGCCTGGCGCCGCCGACCGGCACCTGCGACAAGTTCGGCGGCGAGTACTACACCGCTGATCGCCTGGTCTACAACTACGGCACCAACACGGTGACCAACACCGGCCAGCTGTGCGGCATGAGCGCCGACTACGCCAACTGGCTGCTCACCAGCGGTTCGGAGAACCTCTCCGGCAACCTGTATGGCACCTGGGATTTCGGCAACGGCCTGCAGGCCTGGTCGAACCTGGCCGTGTTCCATTCCGAAGCGCTCTGGGGCACCGCGCCGCCGAGCGTGTACCTGGTCGACGACGCCAACGGCTACTTCATCGATCAGCCGTCGGGCCGCGCCCTGATTGGTTCGCGCCAGCTGACTCCGAACGAAGTGGGCGGCCTGGACACGCTGCGCAACACCAACCGCGAGCTGTCGTGGGACTGGAGCGCCGGCCTGCGCGGCTCCTTCGCCGATCGCTTCGACTGGAACGCCTCCATCGGCCGTTCCTACTACCGCGTGGAGGAGCGCCAGAACGTGGTGGACGAGCAGAAGTCGTATGACTACTTCCTCGGCCCGCGCCTGGGCACCACCGCCGATGGCGAAGCCATCTACGACTTGAACGAAGAGCGCTGGTGGAACCCGATCACCCCGGGCGTGTACCAGCAGTTCGGCACGGTCGCGGTGAACAAGGCGGCTTCCTGGGTCAACCAGGCCTCGTTCGACGTGTCCGGCGATCTGTTCGAAGGCTGGGCGGGTCCGATCGGATTCGCGGCGGTCGTTGAAGCGGCGCAGCAGGGCTACACGCTGAACCCGGACGCCCGCGCCGGCATCGACTTCGATCTGCAGAATGTCGATCGCGGCGGCGGCGAACGCACCCGCTACTCGGCGGGCGTCGAGTTCAAGGTGCCGCTGCTGAGTTCGCTGACCGCCACCGCGGCGGCGCGCTACGACCGTTACGGCAGCTACAAGGCCTACAACAACGACGCCGGCCTGGACATCGGCTCGCAGAAGGAAACCACCTGGAACCTAGGCATGGAGTGGCGTCCGCTGGACAACCTGCTGGTGCGCGGTTCCTACGCGACCAGCTTCCACGCGCCGGACATGCACTACCTGCTGGGCCAGCCGAGCAGCGCGGCCGTGACCACCACCGACCGCCTGACCTGCATCCAGAGCGGCGCCTACCAGACCAACAACTGCGGCGTCGGCAATCCGGATGTCTGGTACACCTTCGACATCAACCGTCGCGGCACGCCGTTCCTGAAGCCGGAAACCGGTGAATCCTGGACGGTCGGCTTCGTGTGGGATCCGATGCAGAACCTGTCGTTCTCGGCGGACTACTGGACGATCAAGCTGGAAGACATGATCGTCGACGTGGGCGCCGACGAAATCCTGGCGGCCGAAGCGGGCTGCCGGACCGGCATGAACATGGACGGTACCCCGTGGTCGAATCCGGCCGGCGCCGAGTACTGCCAGGGCATCTACGACCGCGTGACGCGCGTCGATGGCCGCCTGGTCTCGATCGAGCGTGGTCCGTTCAACCTGGCCCAGCGCACCGTCAAGGGCGTGGACGTGACCGGCCGCTACCGCCTGGACACCGACAACTGGGGCAACTTCCAGTTCGGCTTCAACTACACCAACCAGCTGTCGACCAAGGAACAGCGCTACGAGAACGATCCGAATCCGGAGCGTCGTGACCGCGACCTGCGCAGCAAGCTGCGCGCGAGCGTGGCCTGGCAGCGTGGCGACTGGAACGCCAACGTCTACGCCGACCGCGTGGGTTCGGTGCCCGGCGTGCGCTACCACTGGGGCACGGACCGCCTGAGCAATCCCGGCGGCTGCCTGCCGTTCGCGGACGGCTACGTGCCCAGCGACAACCCGTCGTTGAACTGCCACGAGCCGGCGACGCTGCCGAATGGTCAGCCGAATCCGAACCCGAATGCCGGTCAGTCCACCAAGCGCTACTACGGGCGCGTCGGACCGTTCATCACCTGGAACTTCAACGTCGGCTATCGCATCAGCGAGCACGCCAAGCTGAACTTCTATGTGAACAACGCCTTCAACGCGGCCAGCTGGAACCACAAGGATCCGTACAAGCTCGACTATGACTTCGCACCGACCCGCCTGTTGAGCGCGGTGGGCCGCGAAGTGGCGATGGAATACGTGTTCACGTTCTAAGCGGAACCCGGGGTTCTCTCCCGTCCTCCGGGACGGCCCGGGGCAGGTTGGCCCGGCTTCGGCCGGGCCGTTTTTCCCGCCCGGCAAGTGGCAACACGCGTCATACAATCCGGCGGCATCCCCCAGGGCGATGCCGTCCGGACTCCAGGAAGCTTCAACCCGCGGTCGCGACGACCGCACGCATACAGGTAATCAGACCGCATGACACCGACGTCCCGAGTACCGACTTCCCCGCGTTTCCGCACCGCAGCGCTGGCCTTCGCGGGCCTGCTGGCGCTGGCGGCTCCCCTGGTCCAGGCGGCGCCCGCCGTGGATCCGGTGCGCGAGGTGAACACCTTCATCGGCAGCAAGGACGACGGCAACACTTTCCCGGGCGCTTCGGCGCCGTTCGGCCTGATCCAGGTCAGCCCCATCGGCGAGCATTACTCGGGCTGGCGTTACGACGATCCCAAGATCCGCGGCTTCGGCCACTCGTTCCTGTCCGGCGCCGGTTGCTGGGAGCAGGGCGGCCAGGTCTCGGTCCTGCCGGTCACCGGCACGATCGGGCCGGGTGGCGATTTCGACACCCAGGATCCCAAGCGTTTCAACCACAAGACCTACGCCTCCCGCTACAGCCATGACGGTGAAGTGGGGCAGGCCGGTTACTACAAGGTGCGCCTGCTCGACTACGGCGGCATCGACGCGGAGGCGACCGCGCTGACCCGCGCGGCGGCCGAGCGCTACACCTTCTCCGCCAACGCCAGCGAAGGCCACGTGCTGGTCAACGTGGCCCAGGCCAACGAGCGCCATTCGGTGATCGGCAGCACCATCGACGTGGTCGGCGACCGCGTGGTGGAAGGCAAGCTGGTCACCCGCAGCTTCTGCGGCGGCCACCAGTACACCACCTGGTTCCGCATCGAGTTCGATCGTCCGTTCAAGGCGTTCGGCACCTGGGGCGAGGCCGGCGGCCTGCCGGGCGCGCGCCACAGCATGGAAGGCGAGGCCAAGCCCAACGGCGCCTGGCTGAGTTTCGACACGACGAAGGGCAAGGCGGTCACCGCGATCAGCGCGATCTCGCACGTCGACGCCGAGGGCGCGCGCAACAACCTGCGCAGCGACGGCATGCGTGGCGGCAAGCTGCTCGGCTTCGAGCAGATGCGCAAGCAGGCGCAGGACACCTGGCGCAAGGAACTGGCCAGCGTGCGCGTGCAGGGCGGCAACCAGGACGATCGCACGGTGTTCTACACCGCGCTGTACCACGCGCTGCTGCAGCCGCTGACCGGCAGCGACGCCGATGGCCGCTATCGCGGCTACGACGAGCAGATCCACCGCGCCGACGGCTGGACCTACTACGAGTACTTCTCGCTGTGGGACACCTACCGTTCGCAGAACCAGCTGCTGGCGATGCTGCGCCCGGAACGCGCGCGCGACATCGGCCGTTCGCTGCTGGCGATCCACGAACAGGGCGGCTGGCTGCCGCGCTGGGGCTACGCCAATTTCGAGACCAACGTGATGACCGGCGATCCGGTCACCCCGTTCATGGTCGACCTGTGGCGCTTCGGTGCGCTCAAGGGCGTGGAGAAGCAGGCCTACGCGGCGCTGCGCCAGAACGCGTTCGAGATGCCGCCGACCAATTCGCGACACGCCGGCCGTTCGGGCAACGCGAGCTATCTGGCCAACGGCTTCGTCCAGTACGACCGCGCCTGGCCGTCCAAGGGCATGGACGTGGATCCGCATCACGGCGGTTCGGCCACGCTGGAATACGCGCTGGCCGATTGTTCGCTGGCGCAGATGGCCGACGGCCTGGGACTGGGCCAGGACGTGGCGGTACTGCGCGAGCGCGGCCGCAACTGGCGCAAGGTGTGGGATGCCGGCGTGCGCGACGAGGAGGCGGGCTTTGAAGGCTTCCCGCGCCCGCGCATGGAGGACGGCAGCTGGTACGTGCCGGCCGATGGCCACTACAGCCCGCGCTCGCACCATGGTTTCCACGAAGGCACCGCCTGGCAGTACCAGTGGCTGGCGCAGCAGGACGTGCCGGGCCTGGTCGAGGCGATGCATGGCGTCGAGCAGACCGGCAAGCGCCTGGACATGTTCTTCGCCTACGACGCGCTGGTGAAGGATCCGCTGCACGCGGCCCGCAAGGAGTGGGTGGTTGGCCCGTACAGCTACTACAACCAGTACCGCTACAACCCCAACAACGAACCCGACCTGCACACGCCGTGGATGTACACGCTGATCGGCCAGCCGTGGAAGACCACCACCGTGCTGCGCGCGGCCCAGCAGCTGTTCACCAACGCGCCCAACGGCGTCACCGGCAACGATGACCTCGGCACCATGTCGGCCTGGTACCTGTTCAGCGCGATGGGCCTGTATCCGGCCGTGCCCGGTACCGGCCAGTTCCTGCTGCACGCGCCGCGTTTCAGCCGGGTCGAGATGGATCTGGGGCAGGGCCGCACGCTGCGCATCGACGCGCCCGGCGCCGACGGCCGCACGCTGCAGTACGTGGATGGCGTGCGCGTGGACGGACAGGCGCATGCGCCGGTCTGGCTGGACTGGAATCGCCTGCAGCGGGGAGGCCGCATCGAGTACGCGCTGACGGAAACCGCGCCGACCACCGGCTGGGGCACCCGCGCGGGCGATCTGCCGGCATCGTTCTGCGCGGTGTCGTCGGCGGGAGGCCAGTGAGTTGCGCCATGTCCGCCTCCCCGGCGCTCTCTCCCACCGGTCCGGCGGCCGGCATGGCATTTTCCCCCGCGTGATCGTTTAGGCTTGCGGCTTCCCGGGACGTTACGAACAGATGAAAGACAAAGCCACCGCGACAGGGAAGGGCGCCCGTGCAGGGACCGGCCGCAAGACGACCGGCCGCCGGGCGGTCACGGTCACCGACATCGCCAATGCGATCGGGGTTTCGCGCGCGACGGTGTCGCTGGTCCTGCGCGGCAGTCCGCTGGTGCATGCCGATACCCGCGCGCGGGTCGAGGCCGAACTGCGGCGCCAGCGCTATGTCTACAACCGCGGCGCGGCCAATCTGCGCCGGCAGACCTCCTCCAGCGTCGCGCTGGTCATCAATGATCTGTCCAACCCGTTCTTCGCCGAATTCGCGGCCGGAGTGGACGAGGCGCTCGGCGCGCGCGGCTACGTGACACTGCTGGGCAGCACCGCCGAATCGCCCGAACGCCAGCAGGCCGTGCTGTCCACGCTGATGGAGCACATGCCCGCGGGCCTGATCCTGTCGCCGGCCGAAGGCAGCGACAGCGCGCAGCTGCGGCAAGTGCTCGGCGCGCACGGCAACGTGCTGCTGTTCAACCGCGAGCTGGACGGCGCGGACTGGGATTTCCTGGCCCTGGACAACCAGCGCGGCGCCTACATGGCGACCCGCCATCTGATCGAGCTCGGTCACAAGCGCATCGCGTTCTTTGGCGGCCACGCCGATTCGTCCTCGTGCCGTCAGCGTCGCGCGGGCTACGCGCAGGCACTGGAGGAAGCCGGCCTGGAGGTCGAAGACGACCGCATGATCGAATCGGCGCCCAATCGCCTGGAAGCGGCATCCCGCACCGGCGAGCTGTTCGCGCGCGAACCGGCCCCGACCGCAGCCGTCTGCTACAACGACACCGTCGCCCTGGGCCTGATGCTGGGCCTGGCCTCGCGCGGCATCCATCCGGGACGCGATTTCGCGATCACCGGTTTCGACGATATTTCCGAGGCCGCGGTGACCACGCCGCCGCTGACCACGCTGGCGGTGAATCCGCGCGAGCGCGGCCGGCAGGCCGCCGAACTGCTGCTGCGCCGTCTCGGCGAACCCGAAGCGCCGCCGCAGCGCACCACCGCGTCGGTGGAGCTGCGCATCCGCGAAAGCAGCGGGGCGCCGCGCCCGTGATTTCTTCCTGCTTCTTCTCCGCACCAACCGCACCCTGAGGCGAGCCCCGCATGGCCTTTGCTCCGACACCCCAGCCCCAGACCTCCGCCGGCGCCCCCGTGGTCAACACCCGCGTAGCCCTGGCCGTGGTCACCACGATCTTCTTCATGTGGGGCTTCCTGACCTGCCTCAACGACATCCTGATCCCGCACCTGAAGGCGGTGTTCGAGTTGAACTACGCGCGCGCGATGCTCGTGCAGTTCACCTTCTTCGGCGCGTACTTCCTGATGTCGCTGCCGGCGGGTCGACTGGTCGCGCACCTGGGTTACAAGAAGGGCATCGTGGCGGGCCTGGTGATCGCCGGGATCGGCGCGCTGGGCTTCTGGCCGGCGGCCGAACTGCGCATCTACGAGGCCTTCCTCGGCGCGCTGTTCGTGCTGGCCACGGGTATCACCGTGCTGCAGGTGGCGGCCAATCCCTACGTCGCGCTGCTGGGACCTGAGCAGACCAGCTCCAGCCGACTGACGCTGGCGCAGGCGCTGAATTCGTTGGGGACGGCCATCGCACCGATCTTCGGCGGCCTGCTCATCCTGGGCAACACGGTGAAGAGCGCCGATCAGATCGCGGCGCTGCCGGCGGCCGAGCAGTTGGCCTATCGTGCCCAGGAAGCGCAGGCGGTGCAGGGCCCGTACGTCGGCCTGGGCATCGCGCTGTTCCTGCTGGCGGTGTTCGTGTTCCTGTTCCGCCTGCCGGCGCTGACCGAGACCACCGAGCAGGCGGATCCGGTCAAGCACACGCTGGGCGAGGCACTGCGCCATCGCCATGTGCTGTTCGGCGTGCTTGGCATTTTCTTCTACGTGGGCGCCGAAGTTGCGATCGGCAGCTTCCTGGTCAATTACCTGTCGATGCCGAACATCGGCGGCTTCACCGAGCAGGAAGCCACGCACTATGTGTCGGCTTACTGGACGATGGCCATGATTGGCCGCTTCGCCGGCTCGGCCATCATGGTCAAGTTCTCGCCGCGCAAGCTGCTGGCGATCTTCGCGGCGGTGAACGTGGTGCTGCTGGCGATGACCATGCTGACGGAAGGCCAAGTCGCGGTGTATAGCGTGGTCGCCACGGGCCTGTTCAATTCGATCATGTTCCCGACCATCTTCGCGCTGGGCATCGAACGCCTGGGTCCGTTGACCGGCAAGGCGTCGAGCCTGCTGATCATGGCCATCGTCGGCGGCGCGATCATTCCGTACCTGCAGGGTGTGTTGGCGGACAGCATCGGTCTGCATCATGCCTTCATCCTGCCGCTGCTCTGCTACGGCTACATCATTTTCTATGGCCTCTCGGGTTCGCGCCCGAGCGCCTCGGCGGTCAAGGGAGCGTAAGGCCAAAATGTCGAAGATCGTCTGTTTCGGCGAGGTTTTGATCGATCTACTCGCGCAGCCGCCGGCCACGCCGGACACTCCGCGCGCGTTCCTGCAGTACGCCGGCGGCGCGCCGGCCAACGTGGCGGTGGCCGCGGCGCGGCTGGGCGCGGACACCCATTTCGCCGGCATGCTGGGTGAAGACATGTTCGGCGACTTCCTGCGCGAGAGCCTGGAATCGGCCGGCGTGGCCACCGACTGCATCGTCCGCACCGGCGAAGCCAAGACCGCATTGGCCTTCGTCGCGCTCGACGCGACCGGCGAGCGCAGCTTCAGTTTCTACCGTCCGCCGGCGGCGGATCTGCTGTTCCGCACCGAGCACTTCCAGCCGAACTGCTTCCACGGCACCGGCAGTTTCCACGTCTGTTCCAACAGCCTGACCGAACCGACCATCGCCGAGACCACCTTCAACGGCATGTTGCGCGCACGCGCCGCCGGCGCGGTGGTCAGCCTGGATCTGAACCTGCGTCCCGCGCTGTGGCCGGCCAACGTGGACCCGGCACCGCGCCTGTGGGAGGCGCTGGTCAATGCCGATCTGGTGAAGCTGTCGCAGGAGGAACTCGACTATCTGGCGCGGCCGTTCGGTGGCGGCGCCGAAGGCGAGGCCCGGGTGCGCGAGCGCCTGTTCGAAGGCCAGGCGCAGTTGCTGATCGTCACCGACGGCGCCGCGCCGATCCGCTGGTTCACCCGCGAGGCGTCCGGACAGGTGACCAGTTTCCGGGTGGAAACCCGCGACACCACCGCGGCGGGCGATGCCTTCGTCGGCGGCCTGCTGTTCCGGCTGGGCGAACGGGGCGGGGACGGCGCGGGGTTCGCCGCGTTCTGCCGTGATCGCGCCGCCATCGAGGACACCCTCCGCTTCGGCGCCGCGGTCGGCGCGCTGGCGGTGACCCGCAAGGGCGCCTTCGCCGCCATGCCGACCCTGGCCGAAGTCCAACAACTGCTGCAGGACCAACATGAGCACGCCTGACCCCGCACCGGATTTCCGTTCGCCCGCGTTCCTGCGCGAACACATCGCGCAGACCATGGCCTTCTACCATCCGCGCGCCATCGATCCCGCCGGCGGCTTCTTCCACTACTTCCGCGACGACGGCAGCGTCTATGACGCCGGCCATCGCCACCTGGTCAGCAGCACCCGCTTCGTCTTCAATTACGCGATGGCGTTCCGCGAGTTCGGCAACCCGGAGTACCTGGACGCGGTGAAGCACGGCCTGCGCTATCTGCGCGAGGTGCACCGCAACCCGGCTACCGGCGGCTATGCGTGGACGCTGCGCGACGGCGTGGTCGAAGACGACATGAACCACTGCTACGGCGTGGCGTTCGTGCTGCTGGCGTACTCCTGCGGTGTCAAAGCGGGTGTCGAGGAAGCTCGCGGCTGGATGGACGAAACCTGGAACCTGCTGGAACAGCGCTTCTGGGAACCGGAGTTCGGACTGTACAAGGACGAGGCCGACGCGCGGTGGAACTTCACCGGTTACCGCGGCCAGAACGCCAACATGCATATGTGCGAGGCGATGCTGGCGGCATTCGAGGCGACCGGCGAGCGTCGCTACGTCGAGCGCGCCCTGCAACTGGCCGACAACATGACCCGCCGCCAGGCCGCCAAGGCCGACGGGCTGGTGTGGGAACACTACGACACCCGGTGGAACATCGACTGGGACTACAACCGCGACAATCCCAAGCACCTGTTCCGCCCCTGGGGTTTCCAGCCGGGCCACCAGACCGAGTGGGCCAAGCTGCTGATGATCCTGGATCGGCATGTCGAGGCCGACTGGCTGGTGCCGACCGCGCGCCATCTGTTCGATGTCGCGGCGGCGCGTTCCTGGGACCAGACGCGCGGCGGCCTGTACTACGGTTTCGCGCCGGACGGGACGGTGTGCGACGACGACAAGTATTTCTGGGTGCAGGCCGAGTCGCTGGCCGCCGCGGCATTGCTGGCGCAGCGCACCGGCGACGCGTCCTACTGGCAGTGGTACGACCGCCTGTGGGATTACTCGTGGAAGCATTTCGTCGATCATCGCTACGGCGCGTGGTATCGCATCTTGGATGCGGACAACCGCAAGTACAGCGACGAGAAGAGTCCGGCCGGCAAGACGGATTACCACACCATGGGTGCCTGTCATGAGGTACTGAACGTGGTGCGCCCGCGCGGCTGAGCCGGGGCGCCACACACCGAGCGAGGAGGGAAGGGCTTTGCACGGAATACACGCGTCAAGATTTGGATCGATGCAAGGTGGGTGGGCGGCGGGCCTGTTGCTGCTGGCATCGGGATTCGCGAACGCGCAGGCGTCGGCACCTTCGCTGGTGCCGCTGCCGGCATCGGTCAAACCGGAAGCCGGCACCTTCGTGCTGTCGCCCGCCACCCGGTTGTGCGCGGACGGCAAGGCCTCCCAGGCCAACGCCGATCGGTTCAACGCGTGGTTGCGCGAGCAACAGGGCTGGACGCTGCGGGCCTGCGATGGCGCCGCGGCAAGCGCGGCCGACGTGGTGCGGCTGGCGCCCGCGGGCAAGGGCGCCGCGACGGAGGCCTACACGCTGCATGTGCAGCCGAAGGGCGTGACCCTGCGCGGCGATGCCGCCGGCCAGTTCTACGGCATGCAGACGCTGATGCAACTGCTGCCCATCGAGCGCGCGCAGCGGCTTGAACTGCAAGCGCAACACATCGAGGACGCACCGCGCTTCGCCTATCGCGGCATGCACCTGGACGTGGCCCGCCACCAGTTCCCGGTCGCCCTGATCAAGCAGATGCTGGATCGGATGGCGCACTACAAGCTCAACCGCTTCCACTGGCATCTCACCGACGACCAGGGCTGGCGCATCGAGATCAAGCGTTACCCGCGCCTGACCGAAGTCGGCGGGCAGCGCAGGGAAACCGACGGCGACGGCAAGCCCTACGGCGGCTTCTACACCCAGGACGAGGTGCGCGAGGTGGTCGCCTACGCGGCGAAGCTGCACATCACGGTGATTCCGGAGATCGAGATGCCCGGCCACGCGCTGGCGGCGCTCGCCGCATATCCGGAGCTGGGCTGCACGCCCGGTCCGTTCGAGACCGGAACCACCTGGGGCGTGTTCGACGACATCTTCTGCCCGACCGAGCCGACCTTCACGTTCCTGGAGAACGTGCTGGATGAAGTCATCCCATTGTTTCCCGCGCCGTATGTCCACATCGGCGGCGACGAGGCGCCGAAGACGCGCTGGCAGCAGAGCGCGGCGGCGCAGGAGGTCATCCGTCGCGAAGGCCTGAAGGACGAACACGAACTGCAGAGCTGGTTCATCCGCCGGATGGAGCGCTTCCTGCACTCGCGCGGCAAGCGCCTGATCGGCTGGGACGAAATCCTCGAAGGCGGGCTGGCGCCCGACGCCACCGTGATGTCGTGGCGTGGCGAGGCCGGGGGCATCGCCGCCGCGCGCCACGGCAACGACGTGATCATGACCCCGACCCGCTGCTGCTACTTCGACTACGGCCAGGGACCGAAGGACGGCGAGCTGTGGCAGAAGGGCGGCGAACTGCCCATCGAAACGGTCTACGCCTACGATCCGGTGCCGGCCGAACTGGAAGCCGGCAAGCGCCACCACATCCTCGGCGTGCAGGCCAACGTCTGGACCGAGCGCATTCCGCGCGAGGAAGTGCTCGAGTACATGGTGTTTCCGCGCCTGCTGGCGCTGGCCGAGGTCGCGTGGACGCCGCAGGCGCTGCGCGAGTTCGAGGCGTTCGACCGGCGCCTGTCCGGCCAGTATCCGCGCCTGGCCAAAGCCGGCGTCGATTTCCGCATCCCGGCGCCGTGGGGCCTGCGCGACGACATGGCGGTGGAGCAGGACCGCTACACCCTGGATCTGCGCCCGCGCGTGCCCGACAGCCGCATCCACTACACGCTGGACGGCAGCGTTCCGACCACCGCCTCGCCGCTGGCGGGCGGACCGGTCAGCGTCACCGTGCCGGCCGATGGCGCGGTCACGGTGCGTACGCTGACGATCACCGCCGACGGACGCGAGAGCGGCATCCACCGGGCGACGCTGCGCAACCGCCGCTACCAGCCCGCGCAGCCCGAGCCGGCCAACGCCCGCGAGAGCGGAGTTGCGTATCGCTACTACGAAGGCACCTTCGATCGCTTCGCTGAAATGGAAGCCACGGCGCCGGTCCGCAGCGGCAGCGCGAAGTCCTTCGATTGGCGCGGCTATGGCCGTCACGAACATTTCGGCCTGCGGTTCGAAGGCTGGCTGCACGTGCCCGAGGACGGTCTGTACCGTTTCCGCGCGCAGGCCGACGATGCCTCGGCGCTGTACATCGACGACGAGGCCATCGTGCGCAACGAAACCTACGACCAGCCGGTGGAAGGCAGCGCGCCGCTGCGCGCGGGCTGGCATCGGCTGCGACTGGACTTCTACCAGCGCTCGGGCGATATCGGCCTCGGCCTGAGCTGGGCGAAGGGCGATGCGCCGCTGCAACCGCTGGACGCGACGCAACTGCGGCATTGACGCGGGAATCGCGCAGGATCTGGCCACGCACGTCCCGCCGCATGCCGGAACGGCGCGTGCCGACGAGGAGGAATGAACCCATGAGCACCCATATTGTTGCCGCCGCCGTTCCCGCCTGGCTGCGCGCCGCCGTCTGCGCCTGCTGGCTGTTGATGGCGGGCACGGCGATGGCGCAGCCCGCCGCGCAGTCGCAGGCGGTCGGCGCCGACTGGCGTTTCCGCCTGTTGCCCGGTGACGCCCAGGCCGCCGCGCACCCGCAGGCCGGCGAATGGGCGAAGGCCCGCGTGCCCGGCACCGTCCATACCGATCTGTTCGCCAACGGGCGGATTCCGGATCCCTATGTCGGCGCGCCGGAAGCCGGACTGCAATGGATCGGCCTGGCCGATTGGGAGTACCTGGGTCGGTTCGACGTCGACGCGGCCACCCTGGCGCGGCCGCACGCGGAGCTGGTGTTCGAGGGCCTGGATACCTTCGCCGAGGTGGAACTCAACGGCCAGCCGCTGCTGAAGGCCGACAACAGCCATCGCACCTGGCGGGTACGCGTGGATGGACGGTTGAAAGCCAGCGGCAACGAACTGCGGGTGGTGTTCCGCTCGCCCATCCGCACGCTGCTGCCGAAGGTGCAGGCGATGCCGCACAAGATCGCCGGCAACTATCCCTCGCCCTATGGCGACGAGCCGAAGGACGCGATGGTCGGCAACTTCGTGCGCAAGCCCGGTTACCACTTCGGCTGGGACTGGGGTCCACGCTACGTGACCGCCGGCATCTGGCGGCCGATCCGGCTGGAAAGCTGGGACGCGCTGCGCATCACCGATCTGGCCGTGCGCACCGACGCGCTGGACGAAAACCAGGCGCGGCTGGCGGTGCTGGTGGAGGTGGACGCCGCGCGCGCCGCGCCGGCGGAGGTGGAAATCGAAGTGCTGGATCCGGAAGGCCGCCGGGTCGATGTACTGCGCCGCAAGGCCGCGCTCACCGCCGGCGTGCAGCCGGTCACGGTGGACGTGAGCCTGCCCAAGCCGCGCCGCTGGTGGCCGGTCGGCTACGGCGAACAGGCGCGCTACACCTTCCGCGCCACGGTCAAGGCCAAGGGCGGCCAGGCGCGCGGCGAGCGCCGCACCGGCCTGCGCACGGTCGAGCTGAAGCGTGATGTCGATGCGGACGGGCAGGGCCAGGGCTTCGCCTTCGTGATCAACGGCGTGCCGGTGTTCGGCAAGGGCGCGAACGTCATTCCGTTCGATGCGTTTCCGCCGCGCGCCGACGAGAAGCGCCTGCGCGTTGCGCTCACCGCCGCGCGCGACGCCAACATGAATATGCTGCGCAACTGGGGCGGCGGCTACTACGAGGACGATGTCTTTTTCGAGATCGCCGACGAGCTCGGCCTGCTGGTGTGGCAGGACTTCATGTTCGGCGGCGGCATGCAGCCCGGCTACGATCCGGCGTTCCGCGCCAACGTCGTGGCCGAGGCGCGCGACAACATCCGCCGGCTGCGCCATCACCCCAGCATCGTCCTGTGGTGCGGCAACAACGAGGAAGAGACCGCCTGGAAGGACTGGGGCCACCGCAAGCAGCTGGTCGCCGCGGATCCGGTGTTCGCCGACAAGGTCTGGCAGGGTTACGTGGCGCTGTTCGGCCAGGATCTGCGCCAGGTGGTGAGCGAACAGGGCCTGGGCGTGCCGTACTGGTCCAGTTCGCCCAGCAACGATCTGGACGAGAAGGCCAACGACTCGCGCAAGGGCGACAAGCACTACTGGGATGTCTGGGCCGGATCCAAACCGGTGCAGGCCTACCTGGACGAAACCCCGCGCTTCATGTCCGAGTTCGGCCTGCAGGCGTGGCCGGAGCCGCGCACCATCGCCAGCTTCGCCAAGCCGGAAGAGCAGGCGGTCGACAGCCCGGTGATCAAGGCGCACCAGAAATTTCTGGCGGGTGAGGGCAATACCCGCCTGTCGCTGTACGTCGAGCGCGAGTACGGCAAGCCGCGCGACTTCGCCGGCTTCGTCTATCTGAGCCGGGTGATGCAGGCCGACGGCATCGAACTGGCCGCGTTGCATCACCGCGCCTCGCGCCCGTACACGATGGGTTCGCTGTATTGGCAGCTCAACGACGTATGGCCGGGCGCGTCGTGGTCGAGCGTGGACTTTTACGGTCGCTGGAAGCCGCTGAACTTCCACGCGCGCCGGTTCTTCGCCCCGCTGGCGGTGGCGGCGCTGCGCAAGGATGGCGTGACCCGCCTGTCGCTGCTGTCCGATCGGACCACGTCGACCGACGCCGAATGGCGCCTGCGGGTGATGGATTTCGACGGGCGTGTGCTGAAGGAACAACGCCGGCCCGCCGCCCTCGCGGCCCTGGCCGCGACGCCGGCCGGCGAGTTCACCGACGCCGACCTGCTGGGCGGCGCGGATCCCGCGCGCACCGTCGCGGTCTTCGACCTCGTCACCGGTGGCCAAGCCGTGTCACGCGGACTGGTCTACTTCACCGCGCCCAGGCAGCTGCGACTGCCGGCGCCGCGCATCCAGACCGACCTGGCGGCGAGCGGTGACGGCTATCGCCTGACCCTGCGTTCGCCGGTGTTCGTGCGCGCCCTGTGGCTGGACTTCGGCGATCTGGACGCGACGCTGTCCGACAACGCGCTGGATCTGCTGCCCGGCGAAGCGGTGACCCTGCAGGTGCGTTCCCGTGCCGACGCGGACGCGCTGCGCAAGGCCCTGACCCTGCAATCCCTGGCCGACGCGATGTCCGCGCCGGCGCCCTGATCGTTTTCCGCAAAGAGGAGTTCCCATGCACGACGACATGATTCCGACGAGTTCCCCGCGTCGCGCCCTGCGTGGCCAGCGCCTGGCCGGCGCGGTGGTGATGGCGTTGACCCTGGTGGCCGGCGCCGCCTGCAGCCAGAAGCCGGCAACCGAGGTCGCCACGGCCGCCAAGACCGGGACCCCCGCCACGACCCGGGCGGCCGCGCCGACGGCGGTCCCGGTGGTGGACGATGCCGAGGCCGCGCGCCTGGCCGAACAGGTCAAGGCGGAAACCCGGCACGCCTGGCAGGGCTACATGCAGTTCGCCAAGGGCCACGACGATCTGAAACCCATCAGCGGCCAGCCGCGCGACTGGTACGAGACGTCGCTGCTGATGTCGCCGGTGGACGCGCTGGATACCCTGATCCTGCTCGGCCTGGACAAGGAAGCGGCGGAAGCACGCGAACTGATCGCCAGCCGGCTCTCGTTCGATCACGACATGTACGTGCAGAACTTCGAGATCACCATCCGCCTGCTGGGCGGCCTGATCTCCGGTTACCAGCTCAGCGGCGACGAGCGCCTGCTCAAGCTGGCCGAGGATCTGGGCAAGCGCCTGCTGCCGGTGTTCGACAGCAAGACCGGCCTGCCGTACACCCACGTCAATCTGCGCACCGGCAAGGTCCGCGGCACCATCAGCAATCCGGCCGAGACCGGCACCCTGCTGATCGAGTTCGGCGCGCTGAGCAAGCTGACCGGCAATCCGGTCTATTACGACAAGGCCAAGCGGGCGCTGGTGGAGACCTTCAACCGCCGCTCCAGGATCGGCCTGGTCGGCCTCAACATCAACATCGAGACCGGCGAGTGGACCAACCCGACCAGCCATATCGCCGGCGGCATCGACTCGTACTACGAGTACCTGTTCAAGTGCTGGAAACTGTTCGGCGACGCCGACTGCAAGCGCATGTGGGACGAGAGCATCGGACCGGTCAACCAGTACCTGGCCGACGAGGTGCGCGAAGGCGAGCTGTGGTACGGCTACGCCGACATGAACACCGGCAAGCGCACCCAGACCACCTATGGCGCATTGGATGCGTTCATGCCCGGCCTGCTGGCGTTCGGCGGCGATCTGGAACGCGCCAAGCGCTTGCAGGAGTCGGGCCTGAAGATGTGGCGCCTGCATGGCATCGAACCGGAAGCCATCGACTACGCGAAGATGGAAGTGACCTCGCCGGGCTATCCGCTGCGTCCGGAGATCGTCGAGTCGGCCTACTACCTGCATCACTTCACCGGCGATGCGCGTTATCGCGGCATGGGCAAGGAGTTCTTCGAGGATTTCGTCAGCAACACCCGTACCGAACACGGCTTCGCCGCGCTGAAGGATGTGCGCAGCAAGGAGAAGAGCGATTCGATGGAGAGCTTCCTGTTCGCCGAAACCTTCAAGTACTACTACCTGCTGTTCGCGCCGAAGACCGCGCTGGACTTCGACGCGGTGGTGTTCAACACCGAGGCCCATCCGATCCGGAAGACCTGGAAGGATTGAGTCGCGGCGACATCGCGAGCCGCATGGAAAGCCCGTCCACAGGACGGGCTTTCTTCTTTCAGGGACCAGGGCGCCGGCCGGGGAGGGGACATGCACCGGGAGAGTTTAAGTGAGTCAATGTGAGCATTGATCACCAATGCAGCGGAGCCCGGTGTCGGGTCCGGCAACGGGTAACCGTTTCCACCATGAATCCGATATGCTGCGGGCGCAACACGGATTACACGACCAGGCATCCCACCCGCTTGAATCCATGCTCGACGCCCCTTTGATGTCCGCCCGCATCGCGGTGACGGAAGACGACGACGAACTCCGCGAACTGATCGTGACCGAACTGGCCGATCGCGGTTTCGAGACCGTGGGTTTCGCCAACGCCGAGGCGCTTTACCGCCATCTGGCGGTGCACCGCTGCGACATCGTGATCCTGGATGTGGTGTTGCCCGGCGAGGATGGTTATGCGGTGGCGCGCCACCTGCGGCAGATCGCTTCGGTCGGCATCCTGATGCTGACCGCGCGCGGCGGCGCCGACGACATGGCCCGCGGCCTGAGCACCGGCGCGGATCTCTATCTGGTCAAGCCACTGGACATGGACGTGCTCGCCGCTGGCATCGACAGCCTGTGGCGCCGAATGTCGATGACGCGCCGCGCGGTCGCCCCTTCGGAGCCGGTGCCGGCGTGGTCGCTGACCTCCGGCGGCTGGAAGCTGCGCACGCCCGACGGCGTGGAACTGGTGCTGGCCGAAGGGGAACGCGCGTTCCTGCAGCCACTGCTGGCCCAGCCCGGGCAGACCATCCAGCGCGACACGCTGATCCAGGCGCTCACCGACGATCCCGCCGCATTCGATCCGCATCGGCTGGAGGTGCTGCTGCATCGCCTGCGCACGCGGGTGAAGAAACAGACCGGTCGCGAACTGCCGATGCGGGCCGTTCGCGGCAATGGTTACCTGTGGCTCGGGGAGAACGGCTGACGGGTTCCGCGCACTGGGCGAGAGGCTTCGAGAGTCAGCGAAAGTGTGCGTGATGTTGTGTTATTGAGGTGATACTAGTCACAAACTAGACTGCGCGCGCCTGTCGGCGTGCACATGCTTTTCACACGCGCCGTCCGGCACCACCGGCCATCGGTGGGCCAACACCATCCGAATCAAGTCGTCCGTTGCGGCCGTCCCGGCGCGATGCGGCGGCATCCGTTCGCGATGGCGGAACCGCCGCCCCCACGCGGCGAAACGGAACAGGGGAAACGCGTGTACAAGCAGGACGAGAAGGCGAACGCCGGCGGCGTGTCGCTGGCGGCTGGGTTTTGTGCGGAGCATCGGAACCGGAAATCAGCGGGCCGTGCGACATGTGTTTCCCGTTGGGGCGCGTTGCTGACGACGCTGCTGTTCGCACCGCTGGCGCAGGCCGCGGTGGTCGCCACTTCGGTCGAGTCGCCGCCGGATATCGGCCTGGGCATGACCGCCGATATCGACGTTCACTGGTCGCGCACGTCGAACACGACCGGCGACACCATCAGCATCCTGATTCCCAGCCAGCTCGCGGTGGAACCGGCCAGCCTGCCGGCCGGCTGCACCTACACCGCCCCCAACCTGGTGTGCGCGGTGCCGAACGGCACCACGGGCGCCAGCGGCACGATCACCTTCCAGGTACGCGGACAGGCCGTCGGCGGCTTCAACCTGACCGCCACCGGTACCGCGCCGCCGCCGGCGACGGTGTCGGCGGAAGTGCGCAACAGCGGCGATCTGCGGGTGGGCAAGACCCGCACCACGCCCGCGGCCGGTCCGGTGGTATCGGGCAGCCAGGTGCAGTTCCAGCTCACTCCCGGCATCAGCAGCGGCACCGATGTGCCCGCGGGCGCGTCGATCATCGTCACCGACAACCTGCCGGGCACCAGCACCGACTTCAATCTCACCAACCGGACCTTCTCCGGTCCGCTGACGCCCACCTGCAACTCGGTCGCCAACGCCAACAGCACGCGCCGGCTGACCTGCACCTACAGCGGTCCCTTCACGATCGCCGCCCTGGGAGCCAGCACGATCACCGTGATCGGCACCCAGGGCACCAACGGTTCGTTCACCAACGAAGCGTCGATCGCTTCGGCCAACGCCAGTTACCTGGACACCGACAGCGGCAACAACAGCGCCAACGTGCCCTATACCGCGGTGCCGGGCACCGACATCCAGGCGCAGGGCACCTTCCCGGCGAGCTACCAGGCGACCGGCGCGACCCAGAACCTGGTGATCCGTTTCCGCAACAACGGACCGCAGTCCTCGACCGGCGGTACCGTGAGCACGATCATTCCGGCCGAATTCGTCATCGGCACCTTGCCGGCCGGCTGCACCGCGCAGGCCGGCCAGTCGCTGACGGTGGGCGGCAACACCTACACCGGCACCCGGGTGACCTGCACCACCGGCACGGTGGCGGTGAACGGCTCGCAGCCGTTCACGCTGCCGTTGACCATGCCGACCAGCGCCACCGACGGCCAGTTCCCGGTCGTGGTCGATCCGCCCGCCGGCATGGGCGACGCCAATCTCGGCAACAACAGCGTGCTGCTGCCGTTCCAGGTCGCCGAGCCCTTCGCCGATCTGCGCGCCACCAAGGCGAAGAATCCCGGCAGCGGTCCGATCGCGCCGGGCGACACCATCACCACGACGGTGACGGTGACCAACGACAGTGGCAGCACGCACGATGCCACCTACACGGTCGCCAGCCCGCTGCGCGTGGTCGACTACGCGCGACCGGAGGAAGTGGCGGGCGGGCTGGTCACGGCGCTCACCGCGGGCTGGACATGCTCGGCGACAACGGGTGTCACGCCGCCGGCATTCGTCGGCGACAGCAACCGCACGACCCGGATCGAATGCCAGACCACGGCGGATGGCGTACTGGCGCGCAGCGACAGCACGCAGGTGCGGTTCCGCACCACCGTGGGCGCGCTGGGCAGCACGCCCATCGAGCTGAGCAACCGCGCCTGCACCGGCACGCGCGCATTGGATGCGCTGGGCCTGGGCGCCAGCGCCGGCCCGAGTCCCGCCGATGGCGGACGCACCGGCAATGATTGCGCGGACGCCGGCAACGGCTTGAACGCCACACCGATCATCAGCGGCAGCGCCGTGGTCAACGTGGTCAAGGAATCCTCGGTCAACGGCTCGGCCTGGTTCGACGCAGTCGGCGACGGTCCCACCCTGGCGGGCGACGCCGACACCCTGTACTGGCGCATCACCATCACCACCCCGACCACCGCAGTGAACCCGTCGCAGCAGACGATTCCGACCCTGCGACTGGTCGACAACCTGCCCGGCATCATCAACTTCAACAGTCCCGGCGCGCCGGCCCCGGCGCATCGCACGCCGGCGGTGTCGATCACGACCAGCGTCACGGGCGGCGCGACCGGCAGTTGCCCGGCCACGCTCGCCGCGGGCAATCCCAACCTGGCCTGCACGTTCAGCAACGTGCCGGCGGGCGAGACCATCGTCGTGAGGTTGGCGGTGATGCGCCCGGTGGGCAGCGGCAACCAGGACAACACCGCGACGCTGACCTCGCCCAACGCCATCCTCAGCGGCACCCTGCAGGACGACGCCCGCGTCGTGGTGACGCCGCGCATGGACGTCGCGCTGACCACCAAGGTCGCGAATCCGACGACGCCGGCGGTGGGGCAGGTGATGAGTTTCACCCTCACCGCGCAGAACCTGGGACCGGATCCGATCCCGGTCGGCGGGCTCACCGTCACCGACAACCTGTCCACCGGCACGCCGACCCTGACCGATCCGGCCTACGAGATCGTCGAGGTGACGACGGCGAACGCCGCGATGAACTGCTCGGCCAGCAACTACGCGACCGGCGCGATCTCCTGTACGAACGACGGCGTCGTGGCGCGGTACGAAACCCACACGATCACCATCCGCGCGCGCATCAAGAAGCCCGGCAACCTGTCCGGCGCCTCCGGCAGCGTGCTGTATTCGAACGCCACCAACACGGCCAGCGTGGCGCTCAATCCGGCCTACTGCGAGTACCGCACCGAGACCTCGACCACGCCGGTGCAGCTGTCCGGCGCCTGCAACGACGCCGCCGCGCGCTCCAACAACAGCAAGACGGCCACCTTCGACGTGACCGTGCCGGCCATCGATCTGCAGCAGGGCAAGGTGGCGGTGTATCCGGCCGGGCAGACCCGCTTCACCTTGGACGACCCGCTGCGCTACCGCTTCAGCATCCGCAACGCCGGTCCCTCGCGCGCCGAGGAAGTGGAGATGACCGACATCCTGACGGTGCCGGCGGGCTTCACCCTCCAGCAGAGCGGCAACGCGGCCAACGTCAATGCCGCGCCGGCCAGCGCCGGCTACTCGCTGGTCAACAAGCCGGTGCAGTGCAGCCAGTCCGCGGCCAACGCCAACGTCGTCTGCCGGCTGGGCGCGACCCCGGCCGACAGCTTCCTGGACGCGGGCCAGGAAGTGAACTTCGAAGTGGTCATGACCTTGAACGGCACCGCCACCGGTCCGGTGGTGTTCGGCAACCGCGCCTACGTGTGCGCCGACGAGACCAACACCTACGAAAGTTCCGGTCGCTGCACCGACGACGTCACCCAGGCCGGCAACAACATCGCCTCGGTCAACAGCACGATCTTCCCGGCCGCGGATCTGGAACTGGTCAGCAAGACCACGGTGACGCCGTCGCCGGTGGACGTCGCCCAGCCGATCGAATACAGCATCGTCCTGCGCAACAACGGCGCGGCCACGGTCGAGAAGATGCGCCTGGTCGACATGTTGCCCAGCGGCTTCGAGTGGCTGTCCGGCGGCGCGCAGGCGCCCGTCGCGGTTGCCAATGGCGCGGCGACGCTGTCTAGTCCGCTGGCGGTCTCCGCCTCGGTGCCGGCGGCGGGCAGCGACAACGTCTGCTTCATCTCCAACGGGGTGACCAGCGTCACCGCACCCGCGCAGCGCCAGCAGATCACCTGCGACTTCGGCGGCCAGTTCCCGGGCGGCGCGGGCAATACGGTCACGGTGCGCCTGTACGCGCGGGCCGTGCCGGGCGTCTATGACGGTTCCGCGGCGGCGCCCTTCGACACCAACCGCACCAACGAGGCGCAGGTCCAGCCGGGCAAGGACGCGGACGGCGGCGACGTGTCGATCGACGGCAATCCGGCCAACAACAACGGCAGTTCGGAAGTGCAGGTGCGCAACGCGCGCATCGGTGGCCGCGTGTTCCTGGATCGCAACGACAACGGCGATCAGGACGGCACCGGCGCCGGCGCCGATCAAGGCATCACCGGCGTCACCCTGGTGCTGACCGGCACGGATCGCTATGGCAATCCGGTCAATCGCTCGGTCACCACGAATGCCGCCGGCGACTACCAGTTCACCGGTCTGGCCCCGGCCGACGCCGCGGGCTACACCATCACCCAGACCCAGCCGGCCGGTTACGACAACGGCCTGCCGCAGCCCAACCGACCCCGCCCGCAACGCAACGGCACCAGCACCGGGGTCGCTCCCGCCGGCGCCGACTACGCGACCAGCAACACCGCCGGCAACAGCGTGATCTCCGGCATCGTCCTGGACAGCGGCGGCAACGGCGTGGAGTTCGATTTCCCGGAGCCGCGCCTGTTCTCGCTGTCCGGTTTCGTCTACGTCGATCTCAACAACAACAACGTGCGCGACGCGGGCAGCGATGCGCCGATTCCGGGCGCCACGGTCCAGTTGCTGGTCTGGGACGCGGGGAGTTCGGCTTATGTGGTCGAGGCCACCACCACCACCGCGGCTGACGGCAGCTACCAGTTCACCGGCCTGAGCCCGGCGCGCCGGTACGCCGTGCGCGAACCGCTGCCGAACGGTTACCGCAACCAGCCGCTGGCGATCAATCCGGGCACCGTCGGCGGCGCGCCCTGCGCGGGTTGCGCGGGACGCACCGCCGCTTCCGGCGACGGCACCGACACCATCGAGGAGATTGTGCTGACCGGCAACGGCATCCAGTTCAACTTCGGTGAACTGGCCACCGCGGCGATCAGCGGCCGGGTGTACCTGGATCGCGACGACGACGGCACCCAGGACGGCGGCGAACCCGGCCTGCCGGGCGTGCAGATCGTCATCGAGGGCGCCGGCCCGGACGGCGTGTTCGGCAACGGCGACGATACCCGCGAGACCCTGACCACCGACGCCAACGGCGGCTATCTGTATCCGGACGCCATCGCCGGACAGAACTACCGCGTCACCGAGCAGCAGCCCGGCGGCCTGGCCAATGGCCAGGAAAACACCGGCAACGTCATCAACATCACCCAGTTGCCGCCGACCGGCTCCAGCAACAACAACTTCGGCGAACTGGCCGCCACCATCAGCGGCAGCGTCTGGCTGGACGCCGACAACGACGGCGTGCGCGATGCGGGTGAACCGGGCATCGCCGGCGTCGTGGTCACGCTGCCGGCCGGCACCCTGGACGTGCTGGGCAACCCGGTGACCCAGGCGATCACCGACGCCAACGGCGACTATCGCTTCATCGATCTGCCGGCGGGGACCTACACCGTCACCGAACAGCTGGCGCAGCCGGTGGTCGGCGGCGTCACCACCCTCAACGGCACCACCTTGGCCGGCAACGTCGGCGGCGTCGCCACCGGTACCGCGACCACGACCGGCACCGTGCCCAGCGCGGTGAACAATCTGGTGCTGCCCGCCGGTGGCCATTCGCAGCGCAACGACTTCGGCGAGATCCTCGGCGTGGCGGTGTCCGGCCGGGTGTTCTTCGACGGCAACAACGACGGCGTGCAGTCCGGCGCCGGCGAGACCGGCATCGACGGGGTGACGATCCAGCTGACCGGCACCGACGACACCGGCGCGACGGTCAACCTGACCACCACCACCGACGCCAACGGCGATTTCCGTTTCGACGGCCTGCGCCCGGGCACCTATACGGTGACCGAGCCGCAGCAGCCGGCCGGCACCAGCAACGGCCAGACCACCGCGGGCAACGTGGGTGGCACGCCGTCCGGCACCGCGACGCCGATCACCACCACGCCCAGCGCCGTCGGCACCATCGATCTGACCACTCCGGGCGCCAGTTCGGTCGACAACCTGTTCGCCGAGATTCCGCTCAACAGCAGCCTGCGCGGGCGGGTCTGGCGCGACAACGACAACGACGGCGTCATCGACCCGACGGAGCAGGGCATCGGCGGCGTGACCATCCGCCTGCAGGGCACCGATCTGGCCGGCAACAGCGTGACCCGCGAGGTCACCACGCAACCGGACGGCAGCTACGCGTTCACCGAACTGCCGCCGGGCACCTACACCGTCACCGAACCGGAGCAGCCGCAGGGCACGCTCAACGGCATCACCGTGGCCGGTACCGGCGGTGGCAACGCCACCGCGCCGACCACCGCGCCGTCGGTCATCAGCGGCATCACCGTGGGCGTGGCCCAGGACGTGTCCGGCAACGACTTCGGCGAGATTCCGGCCGGTTCGATCGCCGGTCGCGTCTACAACGACGCCGACAACGACGGCGTGATCGATGCCAATGAACCGGGCATCGCCAATGTCGACGTGGTGCTGACCGGCACCAACGATCTGGGCGAGACGGTCCAGCGCACGGTCACCACCGACGCCGAGGGACGCTACCGCTTCGACGATCTGCGCCCGGGCACCTACACGGTGACCGAGCCCGTCCAGCCGCCGCATACCCTCAACGGCATCACCAGCGCCGGCAACATCGACGGCAGCCGCGTCGGCACCGCCACGCCGGTGGAGACCGTGCCGTCGGCGG
Organism: Pseudoxanthomonas sp.; assembly: GCF_051953815.1. Lineage (GTDB taxonomy): Bacteria > Pseudomonadota > Gammaproteobacteria > Xanthomonadales > Xanthomonadaceae > Pseudoxanthomonas_A. Next base: position 163,517 of record NZ_JBQCIJ010000046.1, read on the forward strand.
TCAGCGGCATCGTGCTGCCGACCGGCGGCGAGTCGGTGGAAAACAACTTCGGCGAGATCGGCGATTCGCCGGACCTGGTGGTCAGCAAGACCGCCACCCCGGCGACCTTCACCGTCAACAACATCGGCACCTACGTGCTGCGCGTGCGCAACATCGGCCAGCAGCCCAGCAGCGGCGACTACGTGGTCCAGGATCGCCTGCCGGCGGGCCTGACCCTGGCGGAAACGCCGACCGGCAACGGCTGGGTCTGCACCGGCGCGGCCGGCGACAGTCGCTTCCGCTGCGTGGCCAGCACGATCATCGTGCCAGGCGCGACCCTGACCGACGCCATCACCGCGCGCGTGCGGGTGGCGGCGACGGCCGCCAACGCATCGCCGGTGGACAACGCGGTGATGGTCGAGGGCGGCGGCGAGAACGAATACCGCGCGCCGACTCCGCAGGAGCGCAACGCGTTCGAAGGCAATCCGGGCGACCTGCCGCTGTGCGATCCGGCGATCACCCAGAACGCCTGCCGCCTGCCGACCCCGGTGCAGTTGGCCGCGTCGGTATCCGGCACGGTGTGGTTCGACCAGGGCGCCGACTTCGGCCTGCTCGATGGCGGCGACCGTCGCCTGTCCGGCTGGATCGTCGAAGTGGTCGATGCCGACGGTCGCGTCGTCGCGACCACCAACACCGCGGCCGACGGCAGCTACTCGGTGCCGGATCTGGTGCCCGGCACGCCGCTGTCGATCCGCTTCCGGGATCCGTCCTCGGGCGTGATCTGGGGTTGGCCGGTGAGCGGCGAAACCGCGGGCGGTCCGCCGGCGGCGTGCGCCACCGATACCGCGATCGCCAACGGCACCGCCAGTTCCTGCCGTACCAGCAACGGTGGCACCACCCAGCTGTCGGTGGTGCTGGCGGCGGGCGCCAACCTGCCGCAGCAGAGCCTGCCGCTGAATCCGGGCGGCGTGGTCTATGACGCCGTCACCCGCAGTCCGGTGCCGGGTTCCCGCGTGACGCTGACGCCGGTGGGCGTGTGCGCCGGCTACTCGCCGGAAGCGCATCTGCTCAACGCCGCGGGCGGTGGCTACAGCGTGGACGGCAACCGCGTCTCGATGACGGTGGGTGCGGAAGGCTTCTACCAGTTCCTGTTCGCGCCCTCGGCGCCGGCGTCCTGCCGGTTCCAGATCTCGGTAACGCCGCCGGCCGGCTACACCTTCCAGTCCGGCATGATTCCGGCGGAAACCGCGCCGCTGACGCCGCCGTCCACGCCGGGTGTGGGCTATCCGGTGCAGCGCAACGCGACCGCGCCGACCGCGCCGGTGGGCAGCGGCACCACCTACTACCTGGAAGTCAATCTGGGTTCGGGCGTGGCCGCGCCGGTGCACAACCACATCCCGCTGGATCCGCAGGTCGCGCCGGGCCTGGTCATCACCAAGACCGGCGATCGCAAGACCGTGGAAGTGGGCGACAGCCTGGTCTACACGATCACCATCCGCCAGACCGCCGGCGCGGCGCTGGGCACGGTGAACGTGGTCGACCGCCTGCCGCACGGTTTCACCTTCATCGCCGGCACCGCCCGCGTCGATGGCCACGGCATCGCCGATCCGCTCGGCAAGCCCGGTCCCACCCTGGTGTTCGACGTCGGTTCGCTGGCGGTGGGCGCGCAGAAGGTGCTGAGCTACCGCGTCCGCGTGGGCGTGGGCAGCCAGCAGGGCGACGGCATCAACCGCGCGCGCGCCTGGGGCTGTTCCATCACCGGCGGCTGCGTGGATCCCAACACGCTGGCGCCGTACCCGGATGGCGGTACGGTGCCGTCGAACCCGGCCGAGTACCGCGTGATCGTCAGCGGCGGCGTATTCGCCGACGAGGGTTGCGTGCTCGGCAAGATCTTCGTGGACTGCAACGTCAACCACGTGCAGGACAAGGAAGAACTGGGCATCCCCGGCGTGCGCATGTACTTCGAGGACGGCACCTGGCTGATCAGCGATTCGGAAGGCAAGTACAGCTACTGCGGCCTGCCGCCGAAGAGCCACACGCTGAAGGTCGACGCGTCCACGCTGCCGGTCGGCTCGCGCCTGACCACCAGCAGCAACCGCAACCTGGGTGACGCCGACAGCCTGTTCATCGACCTCAAGAACGGCGAGCTGCATCGCGCCGACTTCATCGAGGGCAGCTGCTCCAACCCGGTGATCGAGCAGGTCAAGGCGCGGCGCACCCAGGGCGAGATCCGCGCGCCGGAAACCGAACCGGGCCAATCGCCGCTGCGCTTTGAAAGCAAGCCGCCGCGCAGCCCGCAGCAGGGCACCGACTCGGCGAACCAGCGCCCGATCGTGGACCCGAGGGCGACCGCCCCGAGTCCCGCCGCCGGCACGGAGGTGCAGCCATGAACCGCGCCCCGCGTCCCGTCCGCGCCCGCCAGGCCAGGAATCCCATGCGTCCCGAACGTTTCTCCCGCAAACCGCTGAGCCTGGCGCTCGCGCTGGTGCTGTTGCCGGCGGTGTCGCTGGCGCAGAGCGTCTCCGGCGACCAGCGCTTCACCCCGGTGCTGGGGCAGGCGACGCCGCTGTTCCCGCAGTCGCCGCAGAGCCAGCAGGGCGCCTCGCAACCGCTGTTCGCCCAGCCGGGCAACGTCGACTACCGGGTCAACACCGGCGTGCAGCGGGTGGTGGTGGAAGTGGACCGCGACGGTGTGCCGGCCGACGGCCAGTCGCCGGTGCACGTGGTCGTGCAGCTGTATGGCGCCGACGGCAAGCCGCTGGCCGGCGAAGCCTTCGCCACCATCGAGAACTCCGGCGGGCGCATCAAGCTGGCGGATGGCCGCACCGACGAACTCGGCCCCGGTCGGCTGGACGCCGACAAGGTCACGCCCGGCGTGCAGTTGCCGGTGCGCGATGGCCGCGCCGAATTCGATCTGCTCGCGCCGCACGATCCGCAGGATGTCCTGCTGCGGGTGACCGCGGGCGGGGAGACCGCCGAAGGCGTGGTCGGGTTCGTGCCGGAAATGCGCGAGATGATCGCCACCGGCCTGATCGAGGGCGTGATCAACTTCCGCCGCAAGGGAGACAACCTGATCGACGGCAGCCAGCGCGGCGATGGTTTCGAGCGCGAAATCCGCCGCTGGGAAAAGCAGTTCAACAACGGCAAGGCCAACGGCGCCGCGCGCGCCGCGTTCTTCGTCAAGGGCCGGATCAAGGGCGAGTACCTGCTGACCGCCGCCTACGATTCGGACAAGGAAGTGCGCGCGCGCCTGCTCCGCGACATCCAGCCGGAGGAGTTCTATCCGGTCTATGGCGACGCCTCGCTGCGCGGCTTCGACGCGCGCTCGGCCGAACGCCTGTACGTGCGCGTGGACAAGGGCCGCAGCTACCTGCTGTACGGCGATTTCCAGACCGGCGACAACATCGCCACCCAGACCGGCGTGGACTTCGGCGCGCGCGCGTCCCAGCGCGTGCTGGGCACCTACAACCGCACCGCCACCGGCCTGGGCTGGCACTTCGAGAACGAGCGCGTGCGCGGCAACGTGTTCGCCATCGAGGACTCGCTGCGCCAGGTCATCGAGGAGCTGCCCAGCCAGGGCAGCGGCCCCTACGGCCTGCGCAACAACGCGGTGCTGGAAGGCAGCGAGCGGGTCGAGGTGGTGGTGCGCGATCGCAACCAGCCCTCGCGCATCGTCTCGGTGCGTCCGCTGGGCCGGCTGGTCGACTACAGCTTCGAGCCGTTCTCCGGCCGCATCCTGCTCAACAGCTTCCTGCCGTCCTTCGACGCGGACCTGAATCCGGTCTCGCTGCGCATCACCTACGAACTGGACCAGGGCACCGAGAAGTTCTGGGTGGTCGGCGGCGATGCGCAGCTGCGGCTGGGCGAGAACGGCGAGGTCGGCGGTTCCTACGTGGACGACCGCAATCCGTTCGCCAGCTTCGAGATGGGCAGCGCCAACATCGGCTACCGTTTCGGCGCCAACACCTGGCTGGTGGCCGAGGCCGCGCGCACCCGCAGCGAGGTCAACACCAACTCCATCAACCAGTACGGCACGCCCGCGTTGCAGGGACTGAGCGGACTGGTGGAAGGCAACGCCTGGCGGGTCGAGCTGGGGCACGCCGGCGAGAAGGCGGACCTGAAACTGTTCGCCGGCCAGTCGGATCCGGAGTTCAACAACCCGTCCTCGCCGCTGTACGGCGGACGCGGCGAGTACAGCCTGACCACGCGCTACCGCCTGAACGAGCGCTTCGAGCTGTATGCCGAAGGCCTGCGCAGCGAGGATCGCAATCCCGATGGCGGCGAGCGCAACGCCGGCAGCGTCGGCACGCGCATCAAGGCCACCGACAAGCTGACCCTGGACTTCGGTTATCGCGCGATCCGCGAGACCGTCGGCGCCTACTACACCTGGGCGACCAACAGCGGCTACGGCAACCTGGGCGGCCTGTCCGGCGGCTACGCCACCGGCGCCGGCGGCGGCGCGCTGGGCTACGGACAGCAACCGCTGGATCCGCTGACCGGCCTGCCGATCATCAACAGCGGCAATCCCAACGACGTCGCCAGCGGCCTGCCGGTCGGCACCGAGCTGTCCTCGGACATGCTGCGCTTCGGCGTGGGCTATCGCGCCAGCGACCGCCTGAGCCTGGGCGGCGAGGTGGAGCAGGACATCCGCGGCGAGGATCGCAACCGGGTCGCCTTCGGCCTGGACTACCAGCTGCGCGAACGCAGCCGCCTGTATGGCCGCTACGAGAAGCAGACCGGCATCAGCGGCGTCAACGGGCTGACCCAGGACGGCCGCGAGGCCGACACCGTGGCCGTCGGCGTGGACACCAGCTTCCTGCGCGATACCCAGCTGTTCTCGGAATACCGGTTGCGCGACGCCATCGCCGGCCGCGACATCCAGGCCGCGTCGGGCATGCGCAACCGCTGGGATCTGAGCGAAGGACTGCGGCTGGACACCTCGCTGGAGCACACCAACGTGATCTCCGGCAATGTCGGCGATTCCACCGGCGTGGGCATCGCCCTGGACTACAGCGCCAATCCGCTGTGGCGCGGCAACATCCGCCTGGAGCATCGCATCTCCGACGACGTGGCCGACACCCCGACCGACGAGGCCTACCACACCACGCTGCTGCAGTTCCTGGCCGCGCGCAAGCTCAATCGCGACTGGACCGTGCTGGCCCGCAACTACCTGTTGCGCACCGTGTACGCGTCGCGTGGCGACGTGCTGCAGGACCGCTTCCAGGTCGGCGTGGCCTATCGCGATACCGACACCAACCGGATCAACGCGCTGGCGCGCTACGAGTACAAGCTGGAGAAGGACGAGAGCGGCATGGACGGCACCGGTTTCGGTTCCGATACCGGCCAGGACATCCGCACCAGCGCGCACATCGTGTCCGCGCACGCCGACTGGCATCCGTCGCGGCCGTGGTGGCTGACCGGACGGGTGGCGGCGAAGTGGCAGAAGGACAGCTTCTTCTACGCCGACACCGGGCGGGTCAACGATGACTTCCACGCGGTGCTGCTGTCCGGACGGGTGGTCTACGACATCACCGAGAACTGGGACATCGGCGTGCTGGCCTCGACTTTCCGCGGCCAGTACGGCGCCAACCAGTACGCGTTCGGTGTCGAAGTCGGGCGCCTGCTGCGGCAGAACCTGTGGCTGTCGGTGGGCTACAACGCCACGGGCTTCCGCGGCGACGAGGATCTGACCGGTTACGAGTACACCCAGCAGGGCGCGTTCATCCGCCTGCGATTCAAGTTCGACGAAGACCTCTTCCGCAGGGAAGACGCCCGCTACCGCGATCCGGTGCGCTGAGGAACCCCATATGACCATCACCAAGTCCACACTCATCACCGCCGCCGTGCTGGCAGCCCTGGCCGGCTCGGCCGGCGCGCAGCAGACCCGGCTGACCCCGGAGCGCGATCGCATCACCGACGAGGCCATCCATGCCGATCTGTCCGGCTACGAGGCGACGCAGCTGCGCATCAAGGCGTTGAACGACGCCGGCCGGCCGGTACGCGACTACCACCTGTCCAAGGCCCAATGCTGGCTGGACGTGTCCTTCCACGAATACACGCGCAACGATCGCAGCGCCTTTCCGCAGGAAGCGCTGACCGAATCGGAGAAGCTGATCGTCGGCATGGAGCAGGGCGTTTCGCCGCTGCCCACCGACACGCCGCTGGTCAACGGCGCGGCGCGGCTGCGCGAGGACCTGTGGAAGCGTCTGGGCGCGATCCACGGCACGCCCGGTTTCACCTGCGCGCAGCAGGCGGTGGCCTGCGGCGAGGTGGAACTGGTCCACGCCGGCAACGAGTTCAACCAGCAGCAGTGGCGCCACGCCAAGCCCTACATCCAGATCGCCGAGGACATGGTCAGCGACGCCGAAGCGCTGTCCCGGCAGTGCGGCGTGGTGGCCGGTGAACCGGCGCGCGACGCGGTGCTGACCGCCAACGTGCTGTTCGAGTTCGATCGCGACGGCCGCCGCGACATCCGCGCCTATTCCCTGCAAAGCCTGGAACGCGCACTGGCGCGGCTGCGCGAGGAGGGCCTGAGCCTGCAATCGGTGGAACTGGTCGGTCATGCGGATCGCCTGCAGGGCCGCGGCTACGACTACAACCAGGGGCTGTCGGAACGGCGCGCCCGCACCGTGCAGGCGTGGCTGGTCGAGCACGGCGTGCCCGCCGACGCCATCCGCTACAGCTATCGCGGCGATACCGAGCAGGTGCAGGCCTGCGACGGGGTCAAGCCGCGCGAAGCCTTGCGCGAATGCCTGATCCCGAACCGCCGGGTGGAGGTGAAGCTGCATGCCGGCGCCGGACCGGAGCCCGCCTCCGGCCTATAATCCGGCCACACCGCGGGGCGATGTCAGGGGGCGTCGCCGTGGCGGGAAATCACGAGGATCACCATGCCCGACACGCCATCGGCAGCCAGCCCCCCGTTGCTGGGCCGCATTCCCCTGCTGGGCCCGCTGCTCCGGCGGCCCCTGCGATGGCTGCGCGAGGTGCCGATCGCCGATCCGGTGGCGCGCCGCAACGCGCCGATGATCCAGGTGATCTCGCTGCTGCTGGCGGTACTGCCGCCGGTCGCCTGGATCTTCCGCGCCTCGATCGACATTCCCTGGCGACCCGGCGAGATCACCAGCATGGTGTTCAGCCTGACGGTCAGCGCCGCCGCCGGGGTCAGCTTCTGGCTGGTGCGGCGCGGCGCCTTCTTCGGCGCTTCCTACCTGCTGCTGGGAGTGTTCGCGGTCACCGTGGTGCCGTCCTACCTGTCCACCGGTTTTGCCGCGCAGGTGTACGAACAACCGATCCTGGTGCTGTGGATGGCCATCGCCGGCCTGATCGTGGGCCGGCGCGCCCTGTGGATCATGTTCGGCTGCATCGCCATCGCGTTCTGCGGCGGCATGTGGGTGGACATCGGCCGGCAGGGCGACGCGCACGCGCTGCTGGTCGATCTGGCTTCGCGCACGGCGATGTTCCTGATGATCGCGGTGGTGCTGGACCGCAGTTCCGCCGCGCTGCGCGAAAGCCTGCGCGACGCCAACGCGCGCGGCGACGCGCTGGTGGAGAGCAACCGGCGGCTGGAACAGGAAAGCCGCGAGCGCGAGCGCGCGCAGGAACAGTTGATTCATGCGCAGAAAGTCGAAGCGGTCGGCCGCCTGGCCAGCGGCGTGGCGCACGATTTCGGCAACCTGCTGACCCTGATCCTGGGCTATGCCGGGCGCGGCCGGCGCACGGAGGATCCCGGGGAACTCAAACAGGCGCTGTCGGGCGTGGAATCGGCGGCGCGCCGCGCCACCCTGGTGACCCACAAGCTGCTGACCTTCAGTCGCCAGGACAGCACCGCGCCGGAGACCTTCGACGCCGGCCAGGCGTTGCGCGAACTGCAACCGATGCTGCGACAACTGTTCAATCCACAGGTCGACGTGCGCCTGTCGCTGCGCGAGGCGCTGCCGCCGATCCGGCTGGATCGGACCCAGTTCGAACTGATGACGCTCAACATCGCCGCCAACGCCAATCATGCGATGCCCGAGGGCGGCCGTTTCGAGCTGGACGCGGAAACCGCCGGACCGGATCGCATCGCGATCGTGTTCCGCGACTCCGGCACCGGCATGGGCCCGGAAGTGCGGGCGCGCGTGTTCGATCCCTTCTTCACCACCAAACCGGCGGGCGAGGGCACCGGCCTCGGCCTGTCGGTGGTGCGCGACCTGGTGCAGCGCGCGGGCGGCAGCGTCGGCGTGGACAGCGCGATCGGCGAAGGCACGGTGATCCGGATCGAACTGCCGGCGGCGGACTGAACAACAAGACGCCAGGCCGCTCGCCAGTTCCTTCCCCCCTGCGGTAGCTGCCGTTCCAGCACGCGGAATTGCATGTACCTTCCCCCGCAAGGCGGGGGAAGGTGGCGCGCCAGCGCCGGATGGGGGCGCTCTTCGCAGGCCCCCTTGCCCCCATCCGCCTTCGGCACCTTCCCCCGCTCCGAGGGGGGAAGGAACATGCGAACTGGCCGGCTTTTCCGAATGGATGAACCGAAACATCGGACGGCATCCATTCACCCCGCGCGCTTGGATCCCCTTGCGAACGGCACCACCTCAGCCTCCGGTTTTCACCGTTTTCCGGGAAATTTCCCGGTATCGTCGCCGCCATGCCGCTGGACTCCTTCCATCCCGCCGTCGCCCGCTGGTTCGGGCGCGCGTTCCCGGGCCCCACGCCGGCCCAGCGCGCCGCGTGGCCGGCGATCCAGTCCGGCCGCCACACCCTGGTGGCGGCCCCGACCGGTTCGGGCAAGACCCTGACCGCGTTCCTGGCCGCGCTGGATGAGCTGGTGCGGCGCGGGCTGGAAACCGGCGGCCTGCCGGATGAAACCGCGGTGGTCTACGTCTCGCCGCTGAAGGCGCTGTCCAACGACATCCACCTGAACCTGGAGGCCCCGCTGGCCGGCATCCGCGCGGAACTGGCGGAGATGGGCCTGCCCGACGTGGACATCCGCACCGCCGTGCGCACCGGCGACACCCCGGCCGGCGAGCGCCAGAAGGTCTTCCGCACGCCGCCGCACGTGCTGGTCACCACGCCCGAATCGCTGTACGTGCTGCTGGGCTCGGCTTCGGGCCGGGCGATGCTGTCCACCGTGCGCACCGTGATCGTCGATGAAATCCACGCGGTGGCCGCCAGCAAGCGTGGCAGCCACCTGGCCCTGTCGCTGGAACGATTGCAGGCGCTGTGCGCGCAGCCGCCGGTGCGGGTCGGCCTGTCGGCCACCCAGAAACCGGTCGAGGCGGTCGCGCGTTTCCTGGTGGGCGCGGGCGAGGGACCGGAACCGCCCGCCTGCGAGATCGTCGACATCGGCTACGGCAAGCAGCGCGATCTGGCGCTGGAACTGCCGCCGACGCCCTTGGGCGCGGTGATGTCCAACGATCAGTGGGAACAGGTCTACGACCGGGTCGCGGCGCTGGTGCGCGAGCATCGCACCACGCTGGTGTTCGTCAACACGCGCCGCATGGCCGAACGCGCCGCGCGTCATCTGGGCGAGCGCCTGGGCAAGCAGGGCGTGGCCGCGCACCACGGCAGCCTGGCGCGGGAAGCGCGGCTGGACGCCGAGCAGCGGCTCAAGCGCGGCGATCTGCAGGTGCTGGTGGCGACCGCCTCATTGGAACTGGGCCTGGACATCGGCGACGTCGATCTGGTGTGCCAGTTGGGCTCGCCACGATCCATCGCGACCTTCCTGCAACGCGCGGGCCGGTCCGGCCATGCGGTCGGCGGCGTGCCGAAGGCGCGCCTGTTCCCGCAGTCGCGCGACGAACTGATCGAATGCGCCGCGTTGCTGGATTGCGTCCGCCGCGGCGAACTGGACGCGCTGCGCATCCCGGTGGCGCCGCTGGATGTGCTGGCCCAGCAACTGGTGGCCGAGACCGCCAGCCGCGAATGGGACGAGGACGCGCTGTATGCGCTGGTCCGGCGCGCGGCGCCGTACGCGTCGTTGTCGCGCGAGGACTACGCGGCGGTGGTGCGCATGCTCGCCGACGGCTTCAGCACCCGTCGTGGCCCGCGCGCCGGTTACCTGCATCGCGACGCCGTGCATCGGCGCCTGCGCGAGCGCAAGGGCGCGCGGATGACCGCGCTGATGTCCGGCGGCACCATTCCGGACACCGGCGACTACGCGGTGATCCTGGAGCCCGAGGCGCACACCATCGGCACGGTCAACGAGGACTTCGCGGTCGAGAGCCTGTCCGGCGACGTGTTCCAGCTGGGCAACGCCAGCTATCGCATCCTGCGGGTGGAACCGGGGCGGGTGCGGGTGGAGGACGCGCGCGGCGCGCCGCCCAACATTCCGTTCTGGCTGGGCGAGGCGCCGGGCCGCAGCGACGAACTGTCCTCGGGCGTGGCGCGCCTGCGCGAGGAGGTGGCGCGGGCGCTGGCCGAAGGCGGCGAGGCGGCAGGCCTGCGCCTGCTGGTCGCGGAGATGGGATTCGACGAGGAGGCCGCGCGCCAGATCGTCGATTACCTGGGCAAGGCCGTGGCCGCGCTGGGCGAATTGCCGACCCAGTCGCGCATCGTGATGGAACGGTTCTTCGACGAATCCGGCGGCACCCAGCTGATCATCCATTCGCCGTTCGGCAGCCGCCTCAACCGCGCCTGGGGCCTGGCCCTGCGCAAGCGCTTCTGCCGCCAGTTCAACTTCGAGCTGCAGGCGGCGGCGACCGAGGACGCGATCATCCTGTCGCTGTCCACTAGCCACAGCTTTCCGCTGATCGAGGTGTCGCGCTACCTGCACTCGTCCTCGGCGCTGGACGTGCTGGTGCAGGCGCTGCTGGACGCGCCGCTGTTCGGCGTGCGCTGGCGCTGGAACGCCACCACCGCGCTGGCGCTGCCGCGCTTCGTCGGCGGCCGCAAGGTGCCGCCACAATTGCAGCGGATGAAGTCCGAGGATCTGCTGGCGACGGTGTTTCCGGATCAGGTCGCCTGCCTGGAGAACATCGTCGGCGAGCGCGAGATTCCGGATCATCCGCTGGTCGCGCAGACCCTGGACGATTGCCTGCACGAAGCCATGGACGCCGAAGGCTGGCTGGATCTGCTGCGGCGGCTGGAAGCAGGCGGGATCGAAGTCGTCGCGCGGGATCTGCCGCTGCCGTCGCCGCTGGCCGCGGAGGTGCTCAACGCGCGTCCGTACGCCTTCCTCGACGACGCGCCGCTGGAGGAACGCCGCACCCAGGCGGTGCAGAGCCGGCTGTATCGCGAAGCCGAATCCGCCGACGATCTCGGCAAGCTGGATCCCGCCGCGATCCAGGCCGTGCGCGAGGAAGCCTGGCCGCAGCCGCGCAATCCGGACGAGATGCACGAGGCGTTGACCGGCGTGGGCGTGGTGACCGCCGCCGAAGCGATGGAAAATCCCGGTTGGCAGGCATGGTTGCAGGCGCTGGCGGCGGACGGACGCGCCACCCGCCTCCAGGCGGGCGATGCCGGCCTGTGGCTGGCGACCGAACAGTTGCCGATGCTGCGTGCGCTGTTTCCGCAGGCGCCGATCGCGCCGGTGGTCGAGCCGCCGGAGGAATACGCCCAGGCGGAGTGGCCGCGCGAGAGCGCGATGCGGGAACTGCTGCGCGCCCGCTTGACCGCGTCGGGGCCGGTGCCCGCGTCCGTGCTCGCGCATTCGCTGGCGTTGCCGGCGGCGGACGTGGATCCGGCCCTGCTGGCGCTGCAGAGCGAAGGCTATGTCATGCAGGGCCGCTTCACGCCCGGCGCGACGGAAGAAGAATGGTGCGAGCGCCATCTGCTGGCGCGCATCCACCGCTACACGCTCAAGCAGTTGCGGCGCGAGATCGAACCGGTCGAACCGCGCGACTTCCAGCGCTTCCTGTTCGATTGGCAACATCTGAGCGAGGCCGAGCGGGTCAGTGGTCCGGAGGCGCTCGCCGGCGTGCTGGGGCAACTGGAAGGATTCGAGGCGCCCGCCGCCAGCTGGGAAGCCGATCTGCTGCCGGCGCGCGTGCGCGGCTACGCCATCCATTGGCTGGACGATCTGTGCACCGCCGGCCGCACCCTGTGGACGCGCCTGCGGCCGCCCGCCGGCGAGGGCGGTGGCCGTGGCAACGTGTCGCTGCGCGCCACCCCGATCCTGCTGCTGCCGCGCCGGCAGGCGCCGCTGTGGTCGCGCCTGGCGCCGGCGCCGGTGGATGACGAGGATCTCGGTTCGCGCGCGCGCCGTGTGGTGGATCATCTGGGCGCGCACGGCGCTTCGTTCTTCGATGAAATCGGCGACGGCGCGCATCTGCTGCGCACGGAACTGGAGGATGCGCTGGCCGAACTGGTCGTGCGGGGGCGCGTCCACTGCGACAGCTTTGGCGGCCTGCGCGCGTTGCTGGTGCCGGCGTCCAAGCGCGACGGCGGATCCCGCCATCGCCGGCGCAAGCCGATGTTCGGCATCCAGGACGCCGGCCGCTGGGCGCTGATCCGGGCCGGCGCGCCCGCCGGCAGCGGCAGCGCGCAGGCCGAAGCGGTGGAGCACGTGGCGCGGACGCTGCTGCGCCGATACGGCGTTGTCTGCTGGCGATTGCTGGAACGCGAAGCCGCGTGGTTGCCGCCGTGGCGGGAACTGGCGCGCGTCTACCAGCGCCTGGAAGCGCGCGGGGAGATCCGGGGCGGGCGTTTCATCAGCGGAATTCCAGGCGAACAGTTCGCCCTGCCGGAAGCGGTCGCGGCCTTGCGGCAGGTCCGGCGCCGGCCCGCCGACGGCAAATGGGTGGCGATTGCCGCCACCGATCCGGCCAACCTGCTGGGCACGCTGCTGCCGGGCGAGAAAGTGGCGCGCGTGCCGGGCTCGCGCGTGCTCTATCGCGATGGCCTGGCGATCGCGGTGCTGATCGGCGGCGAGGTGAAGTTCCTGGAAACGCTGCCTTTGCCCGAAGCGCAGGACGCCGACCGCGTCCTGCAGCGACCCGGCCATGTCGAGTTCGAGCCGCCGGCGATCGCCTGAGCCTCCACGTTCGCCGAACCCGGTTCGATTGATCCGGATCATGGGGCGGGACGCCGCGATGCCTTACGGTGCCGGACGATCCCCGAACAGGAAGCTTTTGATGCGTTTTCCTTCCCCCGAGGACGCCGGCGGCGCGGGGCCGTGGCTGTGCAGCGAAGCCGAGGTGACCAGGCTGGTGGAGACGTTCTACGCGCGCGTGCGCCAGGACGATCTGCTGGCGCCGATCTTCGATGCCCGCGTCAAGGACTGGGCCGCGCACCAGTCGCTGCTGGTGGCGTTCTGGTCCGCGTTGCTGCGGGGGACGCGACGCTTCCACGGCGCTCCGGTCAGCCGCCACCTGGAATTGCCGGGCCTGACCGAACAGGCGTTCCTGCGCTGGCTCGATCTGTTCCGCCGGACCACCGCAGAATGCGGCAACGAAGCGATGCGCCGCGAAGCCGACGACGCCGCGCTGCGCATGGCCAATCATTTCTGGCAGCGGTATCAGTTGCGGGGGATCTCTCCCGGGGAGCCCGCTCCGCTTCCGGATAGGTAAGCGGAAGCGAAGCCATCAGCCGCTGCAACCGCCGCAGCACACCGAGGGAATGCGTTCGATCTGGGTCAGTCGCACCGGATGTCCGGCCTGTTCCATGATGAAGACAAGTTCGATGTCCATCACCACGGTGGAGATGCGCAGCTTGCCGGCCTTGGCGTCCAGGTCGACCAGGCCTGCGGGATCGAATTCCTGCAGTACCCGTTCGATGGTGATCGGATCCACGGACGGGCCGGGCAGGGGGATGTGGTATTCCATGGGGCGGCACCAGTGTCAGGGGTGGGAGGAAAGAACGGCGATGAAAGCAGGAGCGCCGGCAAACCGGCCCCGGCGCCCCTGTCCCCGGTGGGTTACTTCGTCACCACCAGCTTGCCCTTCATCAAGGTGGAGTGGCCGGGGAAGCTGCAGAAGAAGTTGTAGTCGCCGCCGGCGGTCAGCTTCTTGCCGGGCAGGGTGATCCGGGTTTTCTGGCCGCCGCCGATCAGGGCGGTGGAGGCGATCACGCGGGCGTCGCCCTTGGGCACGTAGTGGTTGGTCACGCCGGCCTTGATGGCGTCACGGGCGATGCCGTCCATGTCCTTGGCGGCGGCGATGACCACGTTGTGGCCCATCGCGGCGGCCGGCATCTTGCCGGTGTGGGCCAGTTCGATGGTGATGGTGGCGCAGCTGGCGGAGACGGTCGCCGTCTTGAGGTCGAACTTCATCGCGTCGTCGCCCTTCAGGCTGACGGTGCAGTTGTTGGCGGCCTGGGCCATGCCGGCGGCGGCCAGCAGGCCGAGGGCGAGCAGGGAAGCGGAAACGATTTTCATGGAGAACTCCTGTGTGGTTGCGGGGTGTGAGTGAAGGGTCAAGGGGCGGGAGAAGCAGCCAGGGCGGTGTGGACGGCGGCGATGAAGGCCGGGTCCGGCATCGCGCTGGCGACCTCGGAACGGGCGAGCACGCGGCCTTCCGCGTCGACCAGCACCAGCACGCTGGTGTGGTTGATGCTGCCGTCCTCGCGGGGGCGGTAGCGCACGTCGAGCACGCTGGCGATCGCGCGGGCGTCGTTGGCGCCGGGCTGCAGGAATCGCCACTGCGCCGGCACCCGGTGCCGTTGCGCGGTCTCGCGCAGGGCCTGCGGCGTGTCGCGGGCGGGATCCAGGCTGATCATCACCATCTCCAGGCGCGCACGCTCGGCGGGTGTCAACTGCTTCTGGACCGCCTTGCCGTTCTCGATGATGAGCGGGCACATCAGGTGGCAGTTCGTATAGAACATCGACATGACGCGCGGGCGGCCGCGCAGATCACGCCACTGGCCCGCGTTGCCGTCCTGGTCGGTGACCTTCGCGTCGAGCTGGTAGAGGGAATCTCCCGGCAACGCCTGCGCGGCGGCCGGGGCGCCGGGCTGGAACAGCGCCAGCCCGAGCAGGAGGAAAGAGAGGGGCATCTTCATGGCTGGCTCCTTGCGCAGCGGAATCCGAGATTGCCGAGGGTGTTGGCGGGTTGCAGCGCCGACAGCAGGGCGAAGCGTTTCATCACCCCATAGTGCTGGCGGTCGTTGAAGGCCAGTGCGGTCGCGCCGCAGTACTTGAGCTTGTCGCCGTCGTCGGCGCCGCGCTTGTCGCTGTCGCCCATCAGGGTGGCGAAGTCGTCCACCCACTCCCAGGCCACGCCGTGCAGGCCTTGGATGCCGTAGGCGTTGGGCGGCGCGTCGCCGGCATCGATCGCGCGGGCCGTGGCGTCGTTGAGCAACCGCGCCTGCCAGCCCTGATCGCCACGGGCATCGCGGCGATGAGTGTCGGCGGCGGCCGCGTATTCCCATTCCAGGAAGGTCGGCAGGCGCGCGTCCTGGGCGCGACAGTAGGCGTCGGCGGCGTACCAGCTGATCTGGACCACCGGCGCGTCCGCATCGGCCGCCGCGCCCGGGCCCGCGGCCTCTGCCCAGTGGCCGAGATAACCGGGGCCGGCGAACAGCGCCGGTACCTGGTCCCTTCGCCATTGCGGATGCCGCGCGACGAAGCGGGCGAAGTCGGCGTTGCTGACCGCGCGTTCCATCAGGGCGAAGGCGGCGACGGCTCGCGCGTCGCCGCTTTCCTCGTAGCGGATGGCCGAGCGGAAACTCCCGCCCGGCACGTCCACGTAGCCGGGACCACCCGCCATCGCCGGTACGGCGAGGCAGGCAAGCAACAAGGCGGGCAGTCTCCGGTACATGGACGTCCTTACTGAGGCTTCGCTCACTTGCCCGCGGGTTGGCCCTGCGGGTACTCCTTGCTGGACTGCTGGCCGGTGTAGATGTCGTGCTTGGCTTCACCATCCACCTTCAGGATGCCCAGCGACCCCTTGTGGAAGGTGCGGAAGATGCTGTGGTCGACCAGCACGAAGTTGCCCGGCACGTCGGCCTTGAACTCGACGATGGTCGCGCCACCCGCCGGCACCAGCGTGGTCTGCACGTTCTCCTGGTACTTGCTGCCGCCCTCCGTGTAGACCTTGTCGAAGATCTCGCCGATGACGTGGAAGCTGGACACCAGGTTGGGGCCGCCGTTGCCGACGAACATGCGGATGGTTTCACCCGCCTTGGCCTGCAGCGCGTTGTCGCCGGTCAGCGAACCCTCGGCGCCGTTGAACACCACGTAGGTCGGGTGCTCGTCGATGGCCTTTTCCAGACTGAAGGGCTGCAGGCCGGGTTCGCCGTACTTGCCTTCGGTGTAGAAGTCGCCCTGCATCACGTAGAACTCCTTGTCCACCTTCGGCAGGCCCTCCGGCGGCTCGACCAGGATCAGGCCGTACATGCCGTTGGCGATATGCATGCCGACCGGTGGCATCGCGCAGTGGTAGACGTACAGGCCGGGATTGAGCGCCTTGAAGGTGAACTGGGTTTCGTGCCCGGGAAGAGTGAACGTGGCCTCGGCGCCGCCGCCCGTGCCGGTGACGGCGTGCAGGTCGATGTTGTGCGGCATGTGCGAGCTGTGGTGGTTCTTCAGGTGGAATTCCACCGTGTCGCCCTGGCGCACGCGGATGAAGCTGCCCGGGACCGAACCGCCGAAGGTCCAGAAGTTGTAGGTCACGCCGTCGGAGATCTTCATCTCCTTCTCGACCACTTCCAGATCCACGATGACCTTGGCCGGCGCGCTGCGCGTGATCGGCGGCGGCACCATCGGCGGCGCGGTCAGGAGCGCCTTGATCGGCTCGCCCTGGGGGGCGCCGTTGTCGGCCGCGAAGGCGTTGCCGGCGAGGGTGGCGCCCATCGCGCAGGCGAGGGCGTAATAAAGCAGGGAGTTGCTCTTGCGCTTCATGGCGCGTTCCTTGTCATGGCCTTTGGCCGATGGGAGAACGTTAGTTGTCCCACCTTCGTGGTCGCCTTGATTTGCATCAATCGATGCCCTCGATTCGGCGAAAAACACCGGCAACTTCATCCGGCTTGACATGGATCAAGTTCGCTTTCGACGAACCCGTCCCTGCGACAACCTGACGCATCCCAACGTTGGAGCGGCTCCAGACAATGGCGTCGACCAATACGGAGAGTCGTGTCATGCGTAGAGATTGTCTTGCCGTCGCCCTGTCCCTCGCGCTCGCACCGGCGTCGCTGGTGTTGGCCGCCGAGGCGCCGCCCAACGATGTCGGCCAGCATGTGCATGGCGCGGGACCCGTCGCGCCGACCGAGCTCGATGGCGTGGTGGTGGTGGGCGTGGCACCGGTATTGGCGACGACCTTCGTCACCGATCCGAAACTGCCGCGCCAGCCGGTGCCGGCCAGCGATGGCGCGGACTACCTGAAGACGATTCCCGGATTCGCCACCCTGCGCAGCGGTGGCACCAACGGCGATCCGGTGCTGCGCGGCATGTTCGGATCACGCCTGAACCTGATGACCAACGATGGCGCGCTGAGCGGCGCGTGCCCCTCGCGCATGGACAACGCCATGTCCTACATCGCGCCGGAAACCTATGACCGCCTGATCGTCATCAAGGGGCCGCAGACGGTGCTATGGGGTGGCGGCGCGTCGGCGGGCACGGTGCGCTTCGAGCGCGAGATTCCGTACTTCGATCGCGCCGGCGTGCGCGTCAATGCCAGCGCGCTGGCCGGCAGCCGCAACCGCAACGATCAGGTGGTGGACGCCACCGCCGGCAACGCCACCGGCTATCTCCGGCTGGGCGGAAACCGATCGGAGGCCGACGACTACCAGGATGGCAACGGCGACGAAGTGCCGTCCGCGTGGCGCAAGTGGAACACCGATGTCGCGCTGGGCTGGACGCCGGACGAGGACACCGTGCTGGAGTTGAGCGCCGGTACCGGCGATGCGCAGGCCCGCTATGCCGGCCGCGGCATGGACGGTTCGCGCTTCCGCCGCGACAGCCTGGGCCTGCGTTTCGAGAAGAGCGACATCGGTGGCCTGCTGGACGCGGTCAAGGCCAACCTCTACCTCAACGACGTCGACCACGTGATGGACAATTACACGCTGCGGCGTCCGGATCCGGCCAGCAGCATGCCCATGCCGATGGCCAGCAACGTCGGCCACCGCACCTGGGGTGGCCGGGTCGCGGCGACCTGGCAGCGCGACGACTGGGAAATCACCGCCGGCGTGGATCTGCGCGACAGCCGCCATCGCCAGCGCAGCGGCATGGGCCGCGGTACCTATCAGCAGCAACCGTGGACAGTGGATGCGCGCTTCCGCACCTTCGGCGCCTTCGCCGAATCGCATTGGCATCTGACCGACAAGCACCATGTGATGAGCGGCCTGCGTGTGGATCGCGCGCGGGTGGAGGACCTGCGTCGCAGCACCGGCGGCATGATGCCGATGCCCAATCCCACCGCCGGGCAGGCGCGCAGCGAAAGCCTGCCCAGTGCCTTCGTGCGCTACGAGTACGACATGTCCGGCAAGCTGGGCGCATACGCCGGCATCGGCCACACCCGGCGCATGCCCGACTATTGGGAACTGTTCTCGCCCAGGCGCGGTCCGGCCGGTTCGGTCAACGCCTTCGCCGGCATCCAGCCCGAGCGCACCACCCAACTGGATCTGGGCCTGCAATACCGCGGCGAGCGTTTCGATGCGTGGGTGTCGGTCTACGCTGGCCGCATGCAGGACTACATCCTGTTCGATTACCTGCCCGGGATGATGGGGATGGGCGCGACCACCCGCGCGCGCAATATCGACGCCGACATCCGCGGTGGCGAGGCCGGGGTGGAATGGCGTCCCGGCGCGGGCTGGAAGCTCGGCGGCTCGCTGGCCTATGCCTGGGGCGAGGATCGCGCCAGCGGCACGCCGTTGCCGCAGATGACGCCGCTGGAAGCGCGGCTGTCGGCCGGTCGCGAGCACGAACGCTGGTCGTGGGGCGCGCTGTTGCGCCTGGTCGATTCCCAGCACCGGGTCAGCACGGGCCAGGGCAACGTGGTCGGCCGCGATCTCGGCCCCAGCGCGGGCTTCGCGGTGTTCTCGATCAACGGCGGCTATCGCTTCAGCGACCACCTGCAGCTGACCGCCGGCATCGACAACCTGTTCGACCGCGCCTACAGCGAACACCTGAATCTCGGCGGCAACAGCGCCTTCGGCTATCCGGCCGATCCGGTCCGGATCAACGAGCCCGGCCGCACCGCCTGGCTGAAGCTCAATTTCACCTACTGAGCGTGGCCATGGCCACGCACGAAAACCACAAGGGGACTCCATGAAACACCACATCCGCTGCCTGCTCGGCATTCCCTGCCTGGCCATCGCGCTGCCGGCCTTTGCCGCGTCACCGGACGATGCCGCCGGCAAGGTCATCCTGGACGCGCGCTACCGCTACGAGCAGATGGAGCAGGACAACGCGCTCGACACCGCCAAGGCGCACACGCTGCGCACCCGCATCGGCTATCGCACGCCGCGCTGGCACGGGCTGTCGGGATTGCTTGAAATCGACGACGTGCGCCACCTGGGTACGGAGCGCTTCAACGACACCCGCAACGGTCGCGGCCGCTACAGCACCGTCGGCGATCCGGAAGGCACCGAGGTCAACCAGGCACTGCTGAGGTACACCGCTGGCTGGGGCAACGTGCAAGTGGGGCGGCAGCGCATCAACCTGTCCAACCAGCGTTTCGTTGGCGGGGTCGGTTGGCGTCAGAACGAGCAGACCTACGACGGCGCGATGATCGAATTGACGCCCGCGCCGGCCTGGAAGCTGACCTACGCCTACCTGGACAACATCAACAGCGTGTTCGGCCCGGACGACACCCGTCCGATCAGCCGCACCGCGCCCGCCGACATCGAGGGGCACAGTCATCTGTTGCAGGCGCAGTACGCGTTCTCGCCCCATCTGACCGCGATCGGGTATCACTACCGCCTCGGTCTGGACAATCTCGCGGTGGCGACGGGCGCGCCGCTGGGCACGCTGTCCAGCCGCACCACCGGCCTGCGCCTGCAGGGCAAGGCCGGCGCGTTCTCTTATGTTCTGGAACATGCGCGCCAGCGCGAGCTCGATGGCAATCCCTGGCAACTGGATGGCCGTTACTGGCTGGCCGAAGGTGGCTATCGCTGGCAGGCCATCCAGTGGAAGGCCGGCTACGAAGTGCTGGGCGCCGGTCGCGGCGGCGCGGGAAACCAGGCGTTCCAGACACCGCTGGCGACCAAGCACGCGTTCCAGGGCTGGGCGGATCAGTTCCTGACCACGCCGGCCGACGGCCTGCGCGATGCCTATGCGGGTGTCGTCCTTCCGCTCGCTGGCGGCGAGTGGCAGGCGTGGTACCACGATTTCCGCAGCGATCGCGGCGGCCACCGCTTCGGGCGCGAACTGGATCTGTCCTGGCGCCACGCGATTCCCGGCGTGAAGGGACTCGACGGACTGCTCAAGCTGGCCAGCTACCGCAGCGCCGACGGCGCACGCACGGTGGATACCGACAAGTTCTGGGTGCAGGTGCAGTACAGCTACTGAGCGGCGCCGGCTTGACGTGGATCAATGTGGCCCGTGGCGGGGCGTGAGGACAATGCCGCCTCCTTCCCGCCATCGGACGCGGCATGCCTTTCCACGATCTGCGCGAGTTCCTGGATCATCTGGGCGGGCAGGGTGAACTGATGGGCATCGACGCGCCGGTCGATCCCGAGCTGGAAAGCACCGCCCTGAGCCTGCGCGCCCTGCGCGAGTCCGGGCCGGCGTTGCTGATGAACAACGCCGGTTCCGCACATCCGCTGCTGGGCAACCTGTTCGGCCATCGCCGCCGCATCGAGCTGGCGCTGGATGGCCGGCCGCTGACGTCGCTGCGTGAGCTCGGCGAACTGCTTGCCTGCATCAAGGAGCCGCGCTGGCCCGGCAACCTGCGCAGCGCGCTGGCCGACTGGCCGGGGCTGGCGCAACTGGCCTACGTGGCCCCGCGCGTGGTCCAGGAAGCGGCGTTCAAAGAGCAGGTGCTGGAAGGCGAGGACGTCGATCTGGGGCGGCTGCCGATCCAGCGCTGCTGGCCGGAGGACATCGACCGCCTGATCACCTTCGGCCTCGTGATCACCCGCGGCACCCGCCAGGAACGCCAGAACGTGGCGATCTACCGGCAGCAGGTCATCGGCCGCAACCGCGTGATCATGCGCTGGCTTCCGCATCGCGGCGGCGCGCTCGACTATGCCGGCTGGCAGGCCGCACATCCCGGCAAGCCCTTTCCGGTGCTGGTGGCGATCGGCGCGGATCCGGCCACCCTGCTGGCGGCAGTCGCGCCGGTGCCGGACACGCTGTCCGAATACGAATTCGCCGGCCTGCTGAGGGCCGCACGCACGCGGGTCTGGCGCAGCGCGCTGACCGGGCTGGACGCGCCGGCGGGCGCCGAAATCCTGCTGGAAGGCTTCATCCATCCCGGCGACACCGCGCTGGAAGGGCCGTTCGGCGATCACACCGGCTACTACAACGCGCAGGCGCATTTCCCGGTGCTCACCATCGAGCGCATGCGCCTGCGCGGCGGCGCCATCTACCACGGCAGCTACATGGGGCGGGCGCCGTTCGACGAACCCTCGGTGCTGTCGATGGCGCTGAACGACATCTTCGTGCCGATCCTGCGCAAGGTGTTCCCGGAAATCGTGGACTTCTACCTGCCGCCGGAAGCGTGCTCGTACCGGGTCGCGGTGGTCAGCATCCACAAGCAGTACGCGGGACACGCGCGCAGGGTGATGATGGGCGTCTGGTCCTACCTGCGCCAGTTCACCTACACCAAGTTCGTCATCGTCACCGACGAGGACATCGACGTGCGCGACTGGTCGCAGGTGATCTGGGCGGTGTCGACCCGGGTGGATCCGGCGCGCGACAGCCTGCTGGTGGAGAACACCCCGATCGACTATCTCGATTTCGCCACCCCGGTGTCCGGGGTCGGTTCCAAGCTCGGCCTGGACGCCACCCGCAAATGGACCGGTGAAAGCGCGCGCGAATGGGGCCGGCCGATCACCCTCGATCCGCAGGTCGAGCGGCGCGTGGACACGCTGTGGCGACAGATCCGCCGGACCGTGGAAGCCGAGTCCGCACAGGGTGCCGGACCGGAAATCCCCGATGCCCGGGCGGCGCGCCGCCGGCATTCCCCCGCCTGGAGAACCCCCTGATGCAACTGGTATGTCCGGCCGGCAACCTGCCGGCGCTGAAGGCCGCCATCGATGCCGGCGCCGACGCGGTCTACGCGGGCTTCCGCGACCAGACCAACGCCCGCGCGTTCCCGGGGCTGAACTTCGACGACGTGGAGATGCGCGAAGGCATCGCCTATGCGCATGCGCGCGGGCGCAAGGTGTACCTGGCGCTCAACACCTATCCGGACAGCGCGCGCCTGCCGCAATGGCGGCACGCGGTGGATCAGGCCGCCGCGTTCGGCGCCGACGCCATCATCGCCGCCGAGATGGCGGTGCTGCACTACGCCTCGGTCCGTCATCCGGATCTGGCGCGGCACCTGTCCGTGCAGGGTTCGGCGACCACCGCGGCCGCGCTGCGCTACGCGCATGAACGCTTCGGCATCTCGCGCGCGGTGCTGCCGCGGGTGCTGTCGGTGCAGCAGGTCGAGCGGTTGTGCCAGGCCTCGCCGGTGCCGCTGGAAGTATTCGCGTTCGGCAGCCTGTGCATCATGGTCGAGGGCCGCTGCCAGTTGTCCAGCTATGTCACCGGCGCCTCGCCCAACCGGCATGGCGTGTGTTCGCCGGCCAGTTTCGTGCGCTGGGAGGAGCATGCCGACCAGGGCCGCAGCGTGCGCCTCAACGGCATGCTCATCGATCGCTTCGGCGCGACCGAACCGGCCGGCTATCCGACCGTGTGCAAGGGCCGCTACGATGTCGGCGGCGAAATCTTCCACGCGCTGGAGGAACCCACCAGCCTCAACACCCTGGAATTGCTGCCGCGACTGGTCGCGGCCGGCGTGGCGGCGCTGAAGATCGAGGGCCGCCAGCGTGGCGTGGCCTACGTGCGCACGGTGACCCGGGTCTGGCGCGAAGCCATCGACGCGCAGGCGCGCGAACGCGAGGACTGGCGCATGCGCGAGGACTGGCAGGCGGATCTGTCCACGCACGCCGAAGGCCAGCAGACCACCCTTGGACCGTACCACCGCGCCTGGCATTGAACGATGAAACTCAGTCTTGGACCCCTGCAGTACTTCTGGCCGCGCGAGCGCGTGCTGTCTTTCTACCGGCAGGCCGCGCAATGGCCGCTGGACATCCTCTACCTGGGCGAGACCGTGTGCAGCAAGCGGCGCGAGCTGCGCACGCGCGACTGGCTGGCGCTGGCGGAGGAACTGGCCGGCAGCGGCAAGCAGATCGTGCTGTCGTCGCTGGCCCTGATCGAAGCCGAGTCGGAACTGTCCACGGTCGTCCGGTTGGCGGAGAACGGCCGTTTCCTGCTGGAAGCCAACGATCTTTCCGCCGTGCAGGTCTGTCGCGAGCGTGGCCTGCCGTTCGTGGCCGGACCCACCCTCAACGTCTACAACCAGGTTGCCTTGGGTCTGCTGATCGAGGATGGGCTGGTGCGCTGGGTGCCCGGGGTGGAACAGGGACGCGAGCTGCTGCGGGATCTGCGCGCGGCGATGACAGAGCAGGGCACGCCCATGCCCGAGCTGGAAGTGCTGGCCTGGGGGCGACTGCCGCTGGCGTATTCGGCGCGCTGTTTCACCGCGCGCGCCTATGACGTGTCCAAGGACGACTGCGGTTTCCGCTGCATCGAGCACCCCGGCGGCCTGCCGCTGGCCACCCGCGAGGGCGAGCCCTTCATGGTCATCAACGGCGTGCAGGTGCAGGGCATGGAAGTCGTCGATCTGGCGCCGGAACGCGACGAGCTGATCGCCTGTGGCGTGGACATCCTGCGGTTGTCGCCGGTGCAGGACGACATGGCGGACATGGTCGATCACTTCCGGCGCATGCTGGATGCGCCGCTGCCACCGCCGCGCCTGGGCGCGCGCAACGGCTACTGGCACGGCAAGCCGGGGCGGGCGTCGCTGGCCGCGCCCATGATCGGATGAGCAGGGGACTGGCGCGGAATCCGGCGCGCCAATCTCGATTCCTGGGAGTCGATACGCCCGATTCAACGCGCCCCAACTCGACGCATCCAGTTCAACGCATCCGCTTCAACGCATCGCGTTCAGCGCGCCGGATTCACTCCGCTGGCGCGTCACTTCGATAGTGCGCGCCGAGGCTGCGCGTGCGCGCCAGCGCCGCCCGCAGCAGGCGGCCCACCAGTTGGCCCTGCCAGCTGCCACCGATGGAGGCATCCCGGGCAAGTTCGTCCAGCGCTTCACGCATCAGAGCGCCTTCGCGCACCGGGCCCAGCGCACGCCAGGCGAGCGCCCGCAGGCCGATCAGCGCTGCGGCGTCCGCTTCACGGCCCCGTTCGACCCAGTGCCCGCCGCCCTCCGGCACATGCCGGCGCAGGCTGCCCAGATGCTGGCCGAGGCGGCGGCCGTAGACCACGCCCTCGAGCAGCGAATTGCTGGCCAGCCGGTTGGCCCCGTGCACGCCGTTGCAGGCGGTTTCGCCCACCGCATACAGCCCTTCCACCGAGGTGCGGCCATCGAGATCGACAGCGATGCCACCCATGTGGAAATGCGCGGCCGGCGTGACCGGAATCCGCTGGACGCGCGGATCGATGCCGTGCGCTCGGCACAGCGCGTACACGGTGGGGAACTGCAGCAGCCAGGTTTCGTGCAGGTGGGTGGCGTCCAGCCAGATGCGCCGTCCGTCCTGCTGCGCCAGCCACACCTGGCGCGCGACGACGTCACGCGGCGCGAGATCGCCCAGCGGATGTTGCCCGGTCATGATCGCCGCGCCGTCGTCGTCGAACAGGCGCGCACCCGCGCCGCGCAGCGCTTCGGTGATCAGCGGCAGGGCGCCATGGACGGCCACCGACAGCGCGGTGGGATGGAACTGGACGAACTCCAGGTCCCGCGCCTGCGCGCCCGCCGCGAGCGCCAGCGCCAGGCCGTTGCCGTCGGCGCCGGAAGGATTGGTGCTGGCGGCGAACAGCGCGCCGCAGCCGCCGGTGGCCAACACCACCTCGGCGCAGTCGATCTCCTCGGGGCGCGCGTCCGCCTGCCGGCGCAGGCGCAGGCCGCTGACGCCGTGATCGCCGACGCGCAGCGCGTCCAGCATCGCCGGCGGCCGCCAGTCGATGTGCGGGGCGTTCTGCGCCGCCCGGATCAGCGCCAGCAGCAGCGACGCGCCGCTGGCATCGCCACCGGCATGGACGATGCGGTGACGACGGTGGCCGCCTTCGCGGCCGAGCAGGAAGCGGGTGCCTTCCAGGTCGAATGGTACGCCCTGCGCCTGCAGCCAGCGCACCGCCATCACCGCGTTGTCGACCAGATAGCGGACCGCGTCGTAGTCGTTGTGATCGGCGCCGGCGGCGAGGGTGTCGTGCGCGTGCGCGTCGGGGCTGTCGCCGCTGTCCAGGGCGGCGGCGATGCCACCCTGCGCCAGCGCGGTGCAGCAGTCGATGCCGGCGGGCGCGCGTCCGATCAGCAGCACCCTGCGCGGCGCGGCCGACAGCGCCGTGGCCAGGCCGGCGACGCCGCAGCCCACCACCACCAGCGGCGGCACGCCGGTGCTCACGCGCGTTCGCCCCGGCCCACGGCGAGCATGCGTTCCAGCGCGGCGCGCGCGCGTCCGGCCACGTCGGCGGGCACTTCGACCGGATGGCGCAGGTCGCGCAGGCAGGCGTGGATGTTCGGCAGGGTGATCCGCTTCATGTGCGGGCACAGGTTGCAGGGCTTGATGAAGTCCACGTCCGGGAAGCGATGGCGCAGGTTGTCGGCCATCGAGCATTCGGTGATCAGGGCCACGCGGCGTGGGCGCTCGCGCTCCAGCCAGGCGCCCATGGCGGTGGTGGAACCGACGAAGTCGGCTTCGCGCTGCACTTCCGGTGGACATTCCGGATGCGCGAGCAGGCGCGCGCCGAAGGTCTCGCGGGTGTGGCGCGCCTGTTGCGCGGTGAATTGTTCGTGCACCTCGCAGCGGCCATCCCACAACACCAGTTCGACCCCGGTCCGGGCGGCGACATGGTGGCCAAGGAAGGCATCGGGCAGGAAGATCACCTTGTCGGCGTTCATCGCCTCGACCACCCGCACCGCGTTGGCCGAGGTGCAGCAGGCATCGGATTCGGCCTTCACCGCCGCGCTGGTGTTGACGTAGCTGACCACCGGCGCGCCGGGATGGCGCGCACGCAGCGCGCGCACGTCGTCGGCGGTGATGGAGGACGCCAGCGAACAACCGGCTTCGGGATCCGGAATCAGCACCGTGCGCCGCGGCGCCAGGAGCTTCGCGGTCTCGGCCATGAAGTGGACGCCGCACAGCACGATGATGTCGGCGTCGCAGTCCGCCGCCGCCTGCGCCAGCGCCAGCGAATCGCCGGTGACGTCGGCCACCCCGTGGAAGATCTCCGGCGACTGGTAGCTGTGCGCCATGATCACCGCGCCGCGTTCGCGCTTGAGCGCCTGGATGGCGTCGATCCATGGCAGGTGCAGCGGCCATTCCAGGCACGGCACGGTGTCGCCGACGCGCGCGGTCAGATCCGCGTAGCGCGTTTCCAGATCCGGCGTCCAGCGCGGTTGGAAGATGGCGCTCATGCGACCTCGCCGTGATGGACGCGGTAGGCGTGGCGTGCGTCGCGGGCCACGCGGGCACCGCGCTGGAGCAGGATGCGCGAACCCAATGGGAAGGATTCCCACGGCAGCCGGTCCAGCAGGTTGCGCACGGTCAGCCCCAGCTCGGTGTCGCCGGTCAACATCAGCCGGCGCTGGAAGAACAGCGTATCGGCGTCCTCCAGCCGGCTGGCGAGCAGCAGCAGATCGGTCGCGCTGCCGCTGACGGTGGCCTCGGCGACGCCATCCGCCAGGCGCAGGCCATCGGCCTCCATCACCAGCACCCAGCGCAGATCGAGATCGCGCACGTCGATGCCGAGCCGGCGGCCGTTGATGGAATCCAGGATCCGCCGCACCTGCGGTGTGGCGAGGGCTGGTGCGAGCAACCGCAGCAGGAGCCGTTCGCGCATGGAGCGCGGCACGCGTGACAACCAGGGACGCAGCCGTCGCGGCGGCGGAAGCCAGCGGAGCAGGGAGGAAGTGGAGGAGTCGCCGCGCGATGACGACGTGCCGGTGGTTGCCATGGGAGGGAACGGCTCGGAAGTGAAGGTGGAAGGACGTGCCTGCCAGCGATGGGCCTCGGCGATCAGCAAGCGCATCAACCGTTCGGCGCTGGCGGGCGGAATGCCGCTGCGTCGCGCCAGCCGGCAGGCGCGTTGATGGACCTGTTGTTCGCGGAGCGGATCGGTCTGCGCCATGCCGGCGTGGCGCTTGAGCCGACCCGCCAGCCCGGCCAGCCGCTGGCGCCCGCCCAGCAGGATGATCATGGCGTCGTCGACCCGATCGATCGCCGCCCGGGTGCCATCCAGGGCCATCCGGCTCAGCACGGGACGACGCCCGCGACGGGGCAATAGCGGCAACCGGGCAAGCCCGGCATGGTCGGTGCGACAAACGGCGGCATGGCGGGCTCACCTCTGCGGTGACCCCATCCTAGGCAGCGCGGCGGGGCCTGCCATTGACCCAGATCAAGTGGAGCGATCCGTTTCCCGGGGACGGAAGCGCAGCGCGTCGCGCCAACAGGCCAGCACCGCCGCGCCGCTCGCGGTCCAGGCCAGGGCAAGCGCGGCGCCCGCGACGCGGGTAAAGGTGGGTTGCCAGATGGCCAGCAACAGCAGGCCGGCCGATGCCAGATGGGCGCGCAGCAGCCACTGCTTGCGCTTATCGTCCAGCAGGCGATCCACGCCGGGGACGCGCACGCCGCGCGGATGTCGACGGCGCAGTTCGATCCAGGCCAGGAAGCCGACGATTTCCAGCAGCATGCCCAGCACCAGCAGTGGCAGGCCGATGGCGATCACCAGCGCGCCGAGCGCGAGCAGTCCGCGCGGGGACAGGGCCGGGGCGAGACCGAGCAGGCAGGCGAAGGCGAGGGCCACGCAGCCGGCCTGCCAGAAACGCCGCAGCACCGGGTTGCGCCGGTGCGGCGCGCGCGCCTGCAGAACCAGCACGGCGATGCAGAACACCAGCCCGGGCAACGCCAACGCACGCGCCGGAAGGCCGGATGGATCGGACAGCGCCGCGCCACCGGTCCAGGCGAGCGCCAGCAGCAGCGTGCACAGCCACGCCAGCAGCAAGGGGGCGGGAATCCGCCGCGTCCCCTGCAACATCGGCATGGTGATGCTGGCCACCGCGCCCAGCAGCGCGAGCGCCCAGCCCGCCAGTCCGAGCGCGGCATGCAGATTGGCGATGCGGTCCAGCGGCAGCGCCCACAGCCCGGACAGCGCGGCCAGCAGCGCCAGCCCCAGCGCGATGGTGACCAGCAGCGACGCCAATGCGATGCCGATACCCAGGCGCGGCGCGCGCGGGCCGCTTCCCCGCATCACCGCGATCAATCCGCTGACGGCGAACAGGGCCAGCGGCGGCGCCAGCAACACCGACGAAGCGCCGGCG
Source organism: Pseudoxanthomonas sp. (assembly GCF_051953815.1). Classification (GTDB taxonomy): domain Bacteria; phylum Pseudomonadota; class Gammaproteobacteria; order Xanthomonadales; family Xanthomonadaceae; genus Pseudoxanthomonas_A. The sequence goes on from NZ_JBQCIJ010000046.1 coordinate 191,884, forward strand.
AGCGCACGTGACGGAAAAACCAGCGATGACAGCAACAGCAGCAACCCGGCGTTGAGCGCGACGTGCAGCCAGTTCGCCTGGCGCGGCAGCGACAACGGACATCCGGCGGCCACCGGCAGGAACTGGAACAGGCTGCCGATCATCGCGTTGCCCAGCACGCCGAGGGTGAACAGGTGCGCCAACACCAGCGTGTGCGGCGCCCAGCGCGTCAGCAGCGCGGTTTCGCCGGTCCACAGCAGCCACAGTCCGGCGCCGGCGCCCCAGGCCAGCGAGGACAGCAGGAAACGCAGCGGTTGGCCGGGAGGCGGCGCCTGGGCGAACGCCAGCCCGCTCATGCGATCCGCGGCGGTTCCAGCGCGGCGTGATCGTCGCCGTGGCAGATGGCGATGCAGGCGTCGCCGGCGGGCAACTCGTGCACGCGATAGGCGTAGCCCCAGGCATCGAGCAGGGACATCAGCGGCAGCGGACGGAACGGCGTGAACGCGACCAGTCGCCCGCCGCGCGGCAGGGTTTCCAGGCTGGCGAGGATCCGCTGCATCGGTTCCGGCGGCGCGAGTCCGCGCAGATCGAGTCGGGTCAGAAGCATGGCGCGTCCTCATTCTTGGAGCCGTCCTCGCCGGCGGGGCAGTCCAACCTCGCGCCCGCGGCGTCGAAGGATTCGCGTATCCAGCCCGCGCAGGGCGAGCAGGGATCCGGTGGCAGCAACGCTTCGTTCATGGCACTACCCCAGCAGGGCCAGCAGGCCCATCGGATGGTGGGCGCGCGCGATGCCGTAGACCTGCAGGAAGCACAGCAGCGCGGCGGCGTACAGCGCGACGCGGGACAGCCTTGCGCGCGCCGGCTGGAAGGCGAGCACGCCCAGCACGACATAGGCGAGGATGAAACCGACCTTCACGATCAGCCAGCCATTGGCGAACACGCCGGCGGGCAGGATCGTCAGCAGCATCATCGCGGCGGTCAGCAACACGGTGTCGACGGTGTAGCTGAGGTAGCGCAACGGCGCGACCCGCGGCCAGCGCATGCCCAGCGACAACCCCAGTCCGCGCAGCGCGAACAGCGTGCCGCTGGTGAGCGCGGCGCCGATGTGGACCAGCTTGATGTCGGGATAGAAGGTGATCACGGCGTCAGCCCGGTCGCCCGTCGGCGCGCGGACTCAGGTAGATGCGCCCGATGCGGGTCACCCACGGCAGCAGCGCGATCAACCAGCCCGCCGCCGAGGCGACCTGCCAGAACAGCGCGTCCGGCGCGATCTCCGCGACCACCCGCATCACCGCGACGATCTGCAACGCGGTGAACGCGAACCAGGCCAGTGCGTGCATCTTCAGCGGCCGCCCGGAATGGCCCTGGGTCACCCGGGTGACCATCGCCACCAGCACGCTGCCGAAGAATCCGATGAACATCGCATGCATCGGCGCGCGTCCGAGCACGAACTCCCCGGTGAGCAGGTAGATGACGCTCTGCGCGGTGTACAGCGCGAAGGTGGTGGGCAGCCACGCGGTACCGATGAAGAGCACTGCCAGCAGGCCCGGCATGCGTCCGCGCGGCCACCAGTGCCACAGCGCCACGCCGCTGGCGATCAGCAGCGCCGCGTCCGGCAGCCACAGCCAGGGGTAGGCATGCCGCAGTTCAAGCACCAGGTGCAGCAGCAGGAAGCCCCACATCGCCCCCAGCCACGCCATCGGCCGCCACGGCTTGTAGCCGGGCACCACGTTGGCGGCGAAGAACGGAAACATGCGGTGAGCGACCGTCAGGTAGATCGGCAGCAGCATCGCCACGCCGCCGAGCTTGATGCTGGCGAACGCGTACCACGCGTCGCCGGTCAGCACGAACACCTGGAAGCACGCCAGCCCGGCGCAACCCAGCAGCAGCGCGGCGAAGCAGGAACGCGCGTGCCAGGTGCGCGCGGTATCGCGCAGCAGCAACCGGCCCAGCGTGGCGACCCCGGCCAGCCAGCCGGCCAGCGCCATCCACAGGCCGACCGTGAAACCGGCTTCCCAGCCCAGCGTGGACAGCAGGATCGCCAACTGCCCGCCCATCAGCCCGGCGCCGACCGGCGCATACCGCCAGCGCGGCAGATCCGGCAGGCCCATCCAGCGCGGAAACACGGTGAGCAGGAAACCGAAGATGAAACTCGGCAGCACCAGGTACTGCATCAGGAACGCATGCAGCCAGCCCGGCGGCACCGCCGTATCCGGCATCCGCCAGCCGCCGCTGTACTGCGACGCCAGCCACGCCGCCCACCACAGCATCGCCAGCAGCACGTTGCCGGCGCCGATGAAGAACATCAGCCGATGCGGCGCCTGCAACAACTGGCGCGCGGACATGCCGGCGGAAGGACCGGCGGGCGTCGGAGGATGGTTGGAAACGGGAATCGGTCGCATGACCGCAGTCTGCGCCGCGGTGTCGGGACCTTCCTTGACCTGGATCAGGCCGAATGCGGATCAACGCCGGTGGATCCGCACCGGCACCGTTCCGCCGATGAAGTACGGCACCGTCATCCCGGCTAACGCGGGGACCCATGTTGACGTTCGGCCAGCGCTCGCGGGAGCTCAGGATCCCAATAGATTCCAGCCTGCGCTGGAATGACGACGGGAACGATGGAATGGGAAAGGGAGTCCCGACGCCGTCGTCCCAGCGCACGCGGGGACCCATGTTGACCTCCGGCCAGCATTCGCGGCAGCCCGGAATCCCGATGGATTCCTGCTTGCGCTGGAATGACGTTGGGAAGGACGTTGGGAAGGACGACAGGAACGATGGAGTGGGAAAGGAACCCCGACACCGTCGTCCCAGCGCACGCGGGGACCCATGTTGACCTCCGGCCAGCATTCGCGGCAGCCCGGAATCCCGATGGATTCCTGCTTGCACTGAAGCGACGTTGGGATGGATGTGGACTTGGGAAGCCCGTGGACTGGGGATGGATCCCGGATGTCCAGGGGAAGCGGTCGCGACCCACGTCGCTCCTACGGAGTTGACGAAGGGGGCGGGGAGCGTCGCAAGAGGCGATCCGGCTTGATGCGGGTCAATGCCAGGTGCCATGGGCCTGCGTACGTTTGCCGGCACCGGGGCGCTCGCCCCGGCCCACACTCAGCAAGGAAACCGCATGTCCGCTCCCGAACACACCGACGAACCGCTCCAGCAACGCACCCGTGCCATGACCCACGCCCTGCGCGAATGGGATCCCGACGCGGAGGTCCAGTTCGAATCCGCCAGCGGGCGCCTGGCGATCCTCACCACGCTTTCGCCCGAGCGCGTGCGCGAGATCCTGTCCACGGTCGGCGAACAGGTCGAGGATGTGCCGGAAGACGCCCGTCGGAGCGGCTGCGGTTGCGGGGGCTGCGGCTGCTCGAACTGAGAGGTTGGAACGCCGCCGCCTTGTCGGATTGCAACGATAAGCCAAAAAAGAGCCGCTTTCGCGGCTCTTTTTCATTGCGCTTGAAAACCGCCGTGAGTCAGCCCTCCGCCGGCACCGCCGCCGGCAGCGCTTCCCGGCGCGGCGCCACCCATAGCCGGAACACGAACCAGGCCAGGGCGAACGCGCCGACGCTGAACAGCGTGTCCGACGGCACCCGCATCCACACCAGCATGTCCACGACCGGCTGCTGCATGAACTCGGCCGAGCGGGCGTACCAGTAACCGTGCTTGAGCGCGGCGTTGAGCTGCATGATGCCCAGTGGCAGCAGGGTGAACAGGGCCATGCCGGCCAGACCGATGTTGAGCGACCAGAACGCGGTCCTCAGCAGCTTCTCGTTCCACACCACGTCCGGCTTGAGGCCGCGCAGGCAGAACAGCATCAGGCCGATGCCGAGCATGCCGTACACACCGAACAGCGCGGTGTGGCCGTGGGTCGGGGTCAGGTTCAGGCCCTGCATGTAGTACAGCGGCAGCGGCGGATTGATCAGGAAGCCGAACAGGCCGGCGCCGACGAGGTTCCAGAACGCGACCGCGATGAAGAACAGGATCGGCCAGCGATAACGCTGCATCCACGGCGTGGCCTTGCCCATCCGGTAGCTGTGGTACGCCTCGAAGCCGACGTAGGCCAGCGGCACCACTTCCAGCGCGGAGAAACTGGCGCCGATGGCGATGACCGCGGTCGGGGTGCCGGTGAAGTACAGGTGGTGCAGGGTGCCCAGCACGCCGCCGGCCATGAACACGATGGTCGCGAACAGCACCGCCATCGTGGCGGACTTGACCTGCAGCAGGCCCAGGCGAGTGAACAGGAAGGCGATGACCGCCACCGCGAAGACCTCGAAGAAGCCTTCCACCCACAGGTGCACGACCCACCAGCGCCAGTACTCGACCATCGACAGGTGCGTGTGCTCGCCCCACATCAGGCCGGCCGCGTAGAACAGGCCGATGGCCACGGTGGACAGGAACAGCAGCGACACGATGGAGCGCGAATCGCCGCCGTTGCGCATCGCCGGCCACAGGGCACGGCCGACCAGCACCAGCCACAGGGTCAGGCCGATGAACAGGAACCACTGCCAGAAACGGCCCAGGTCGACGTATTCCCAGCCCTGGTGACCGAACCAGAAGTTGTGCTTCAGACCGAGCTTCTGCATCACCGCGAACCACTGTCCGGCGAACGCGCCGACCACGATGATCAACAGGCAGACCCACAGGAAGTTCACGCCAAGGCGTTGGAATTTCGGTTCGTGCCCGGAAATCGCCGGGCCGATGTACAGGCCCATGCCCAGCCACGCGGTGGCGATCCACAGCACCGCCAGCTGGGTGTGCCAGGTACGGGTCAGCGAATACGGCAACACGTCGGCCAGGGCGAAACCGTAGGCTTCCTGGCCTTCAACCTGGTAATGCGCGGTGATCGCGCCGAGCAGGATCTGCACCAGGAACAGCGCGATGACCACCCAGAAATACTTGGCCGTGGCGCGCATCGACGGGGTGACCTTGATGTCGGCCAGCGGATCCCGCTTGGGCAGCACGTGCGCCAGTTCGTCGCCATGGTTGACCGCGTAGTGCCAGCCGAGCAGGGCGACACCGGCGATCAGGAACAGCACGCTGAACACCGTCCACAGGAACGCGCTGGGCGGTGGCGTGTTGCCGACCAGTTCGTCGGCCGGCCAGTTGGCGGTGTAGGTGATCTCCGCGCCGGGGCGCAGGGTCACCGACGACCAGGCGGCCCACCAGTAGAAACCGGTGAGCTGGCGGCGGTGGCCGGCATCGGGCACGGTGTCGTTGCGCATGGCGTAGGCCTCGCGCAGCTTGACCATCGCCGGGTCCTTGCCGAACAACTGCTCGTAGTGCGCGGCGACGGTGCGGATGGCCGCGGCGCGATCGGCATCGACCGTCACCGTGCCGGTGGCGGCGTCGTAGGTGTTCGGACGCATCAGCGCCTGCACGCGCTTGGCGTAGGCGGCCTGGGTCGGGGCGTCCAGCTCCTTGTAGCCGGCGACGCCGGCTTCGCGCCTGGCCCAGATGTCGAGGATGGCCTCGGCTTCGCGATGCAGCCAGTCCGCGCCCCAGTCGGGAGCGACGTAACCGCCGTGGCCCCAGATGGAGCCCAGCTGCTGGCCGCCGATGGACTGCCAGACCTGGCGGCCGGTCTCGATGTCCTGGCGGGTGTAGAGAACCTGGCCATCGGCATCGACCACCTGTTCGGGCAGGGGCGGCGCCTGTCGGTGGACTTCGCTGCCGACCCAGAGTAGGACGGCGAACGAGGCGATGAGCAGGGCGGCCAACCCTGCCCACAGCTTGCGTGTGGAATTCATGATGCGGGACTCCGTGGGAACCACAGGCATGTTCCGCCCGCGTCCGGATCCCCTCCATGACCTACGTCAAGCCGATGTCATTCGCGTGCGGACGGCGCGCGTCGCGGGGATCAATGCCCGGATGCGCCGGGTATCAGTCGCGCAGTACCATGGACGCCAGTTCGTGCAGGCGATCCAGGTCGAGGATCTCGACGTCGCGCTGCTTGATGCGGACCAGTCCGTCGCGCTCGAACCGGCGAAGCACCCGGCTCACCGTTTCCGGCGCCTGGCGCAGGTAATTGGCGATATCGGTGCGCGACATGGTCAGCTGGAAGCGGCGCGAGGAATAACCGCGCGCGGCCAGCCGCCGCGACAGGCCGATGAGAAACGCGGCCATGCGCTCGTCGGCGCTGTTGTCGCGGGCGAACAGCGAGGCCACGCCGATGTCATGGCTCATCAGCCGGAACAGGTGCTGCTGCAGGTTGGGCAGGCGGGTGGCGAGCAGGGCGATCTTGGGAAACGAGAACCGGCAGAGCATCACCGTGTCCAGCGCCACCGCGTTGCAGGGATAGCGATCGCCGTGGATGGCGTTGAGGCCGATCACCTCGCCGGGCAGGTGGAAGCCCAGGACCTGCTCGTGGCCATCGCGATCCACTTGGTAGGTCTTGACCGTGCCGGCGCGTACCGCGGCGATGGCGCTGAAACTGTCGCCTTCGCGGAATACGTGTTCGCCCGGTTGCAGCGGGCCGACATGCTCCACCAGGACATGCAGATCCATCAGCGCGCGCTTGTCCATGCCCTCGCTGAGGCAGGCCTGGGAGAACGCGCAGGTGGAACAGAACGTCAGCGAATCGCCGTCGTCGGAGAGGATGGTGGCGTCGGTGCGTGGGAAAACGACCGGCGAGCTCATGCGGACGCCCCGGATGAGGTCAGATGGTTCGCGAGAACCGCGTGGTCGCGGTGTCCGCGGCGGCGGGCAGGTATCGGTCGAAGCACATGGCGATGATACGCAACAGCAGGCGTCCACGCGAGGTGGCGCACACTTCCCGGGGACCGACCTCGACCAGCCCGTCGACCTGCAACGGCTCCAGGCGGGCCAGGGCGTCGGCGAAATAGTCGCGGAAGTCGATGACGTGGCGGCGTTCGACCGCGTCGAAATCGATCCGCCCGTGGCACATCAGCTGCTGGATCACGTCCGCGCGCAGCAGATCGTCCTCGTCCAGGCGCATGCCGCGCCAGACCGGCAGGCGGCCGCTGTCGATCGCCTGTTCCCAGCTGCCGATGTCGCGCGGGTTCTGGCTGAAGCTGGCGCCCACGTGGCTGATCGCGCTCACGCCCAGGCCGATCAGGTCGCTCTCGGCGTGGGTCGAATAGCCCATGAAATTGCGGTGCAGGTCGCCGCGCTGCTGCGCCTGCGCCAGATCGTCGCCGGGCAGGGCGAAGTGATCCATGCCGATGTAGACATAGCCGGCTTCGCCCAGCTTGTCGATCGCGCAACGCAGCAGGTCCAGCTTCTGTTCGGGGGAGGGCAGCTCTTCGGCGTGGATGCGCTGCTGCGGGCGGAACAGCGCCGGCAGGTGTGCATAGCTGTAGATCGCCAGCCGGTCCGGGCGCGCCTTCAGGGTGATGTCGAGGGTGCGGGAGAACCCGGCCAGGGTCTGCCGGGGCAGGCCGTAGATCAGATCGACATTCACCGAGCGCATGCCGTGGGTGCGGCAGGCGTCGATGATCGCCAGGGTGTCGTCGACGCCCTGCACGCGGTTGACCGCCTGCTGCACGTCGGGGTCGAAGTCCTGCACGCCCAGGCTGGCGCGGTTGAAGCCGGCGCGGGCCAGTTGACCGACCTCGTCCGGGCTGATGAAGCGCGGGTCCAGTTCGATCGAGCAGTCGAAGCCCGTGCCCGAAGCGAACGAAAAATGGCGGCGCAGGACGTCGACGACCTCGGTGATCTGGTCGGGCGACAGGAAGTTGGGCGTGCCGCCGCCGAAGTGCACCTGGTTGACGTCGCGGTCGCGGTCGAACAGCGGCGAGACCAGCGCGATTTCGCGGTACAGCCGGGTCAGGTAGGCGTCGCCGCGCGCCTTCTCGCGGGTGATGATGCGGTTGCAACCGCAGTAGAAGCACGGACTGGTGCAGAACGGGATGTGCAGGTACAGCGACAACGGGCGCGGAATCGGATCGCCGTTGGTGATGGCCGCCACGTCGCGCAGTTCGGCCTCCTGGAACTGCGCCGAGAATTGCGGCGCGGTCGGATAGGAGGTGTAACGCGGGCCCGGCTTGTCGTAGCGCCGGAGCAGTTCGGGATCGAAGAGGGCGGAGAGGGCTGGCATGGAACAAGGCTAGACAGGGGCGGGCCCCGCCGCCTTGACCTGAATCAACCGTCGGCCAGTTGGCCGGAACCCTTCAGCTATGTGAGGATGCGGCGTCCTTGCCCGCGGATGATGCCGGTGGTGTCGCCGGGAACGGGTATACGGACACGGCAATCTTCCAGGGAGCAGGCGTGGTCGATTACGAGCAGGCCCTGGCCATCCTCCTGCGCGGGGTGGCGAGGGGAGACAGCGAGACGGTCGCCTCCGCCGAGGCCGATGGCCGCGTGCTGGCGGCGGACATCGTCAGTCCGGCGGCGCTGCCGCGATTCGACAACGCCGCGATGGACGGCTTCGCCCTGGCCCTGCGCGGACGCGCGCTTGCCGCCGGACACGAGCTGCCGGTGCGCGGCGCCATCGCCGCCGGCGTCCCGGCGGGAGAAGGCGGCGACGGGGCGTGGGAGATCATGACCGGCGCGGCGCTGCCCGCGGGACTGGACACGGTGGTGCCGGTCGAGCGGGTGGATGCGATCGCCGGCGAGGACGCCGGGGCGCCGCCGATCGGAATCCGCCTGCGTGAAAGCCCCGCGCCCGGCGCCAACGTCCGCCGTCGCGGCGAGGACGTCGGCGAGGGCGAACCGGTGTTGAAGGCTTCGGAGCGGCTCGATTCCGCCCGCCTCATGCTGCTGGCCGCGCTGGGCGTGACCCGCGTGCCCGTGGTGCGGCGGCCACGCGTGGCGCTGATCGCCACCGGCCGGGAGCTGGTCGATGGCGGCATCGCCGACGGCGCGGGCATCCACGACAGCAATACGCCGTTCCTGCGGCTGCGGCTGCGCGCGGCCGGCGCGGAGGTGGTGATGGAGGAACGCGTGGCCGATGATCCGGTCGCGTTCGCGGCCGCGCTGGATCGGATCCGCGAGCGCGGCGTCGATCTGGTGATCAGCACCGGCGCGGTGTCGAAGGGACGCTTCGATTTCGTTCCCGGGAGCCTGCGCGCGCGCGGCGCCGAACTGCTGTTCCATGGCGTCGGCATCCGGCCCGGCAAGCCGCTGCTGGCCGCGCGCCTGCCGGAGGGGCCGCTGCATGTCGGCCTGCCGGGCAATCCGGCCTCCTGCGCGGTGGGATTGCGCTTCTTCGTCGAGCCGGTGCTGCGGGCGATGCTGGGCCTGCCCGCCGAACGCCCGCTGCGACTGCCATTGGCCGGGCCCGCGTGGCGGCGGCCCGGACTGCGCACGCATCTACATGCGCGCGTGACCTGCGATGCGCGCGGACAGCTGACGGTGCATCCGTTGCCACGCCAGGAATCGTTCCGCCTGCGGCCGTTCCTGGTCTCGCAGGCATGGCTGGTGTTGCCGCCGGCGGACGGCGATGACGGCAGCCTCGCGCCCGGTGAAATCGTGACGGTGTATCCGCCCGGCCACCTCGATGCGCTGGGCTGGACGCAGACGGCATGAGCCGCGCGGCATGCACGCGATGATTTCCCCCTGGAACGGCGTCGTACTGGCCGGCGGACGCTCGTCGCGCATGGGCCGGGACAAGGCGATGCTGCCCTGGCAGGGCCGGACGTTGCTGGAACACATGCGCGAACGCCTGCGCGAAGCCGGCGCGGCGCGGGTGGTGATCAGCGGCGCGCATCCGGATCCGGACGCCATTCCGGACGTCGTCCGCGATGGCGGTCCGGCGGCCGCGCTCGCGCAACTGGCGCCGCGGCTCGACGATGGCGTCTGGTTGCTGGTGCCGGTGGACATGCCGTTGCTGGATGTGTCGACGCTGGGCGTGCTGGCCGCATCGTCCGCCGATTGCGCGATCTTCGCCGGGCATCCGCTTCCGATGCGACTGGTGCTGGATCCCCGCAGCCGCGCGGTGCTGGCGGCGCTGGCGATCGCGCCGCCGCCGCAGCGTTCGCTGCGCGCCATCCACCAGGCGTTGGCGGGCGACGTCATCGACGTCGAGGGAAGGAACGCGCGATTGATCAACTGCAACACGCCGGAAGAATGGGACGCGCTGCGCCGCGGAGACTGACCACTGACACGTTCGGGCGCGAAAGTTTGTGCTAGGCTCGCTGCGCAGTTCGCCCAGCCATCAACCGCCAGGTGAGCCTCATGGAGCATCCGCCCCGCCAGGATGTCGCAGGCAAGGCCCGGGAACGCCTTGCCTTTCTGCTGTTGACCGTGGTCGTTTTTCCGCTGACGGCGGTGCTGATCGTCGCCGGCTACGGATTCCTCGTCTGGATCTACCAGATGTTCGCCGGCCCGCCTTCCGGACCCTGAGCGATGGACACGGCACGGACGATGTCGCGACGCGCGTTGCTGTTCGGCCGGGATGGCGATGACCGTTCTGAACGGACGCCGGGCGCCGCCCGCGTACCCTCGCCACTGGTGCTGCGTCCGCCCTGGGCATTGCCCGGAAGCGCGTTCGCCCGCGCCTGCACCGGCTGTGTCGCCTGCGTCGACGCCTGCCCCGAACAGGTGCTCGTGCTGCGCAAGGGCAAGGCCGTGTTCGATCCGGAGCGCGGCGAATGCAGCTTCTGCCATGCCTGCGTAGACGCCTGCGCGCCGGGCGCGCTGCGCGATGAAGGCAAGGACGCACCCTGGATCCAACGCGCCGTCGTCGATGACGCCTGCCTCGGCGCGCGGGGCGTGGTCTGCGCCAGTTGCCGCGACGCCTGTCCAGCGGCCGCCATCCTGATTCCGCCGGCCGCACGCGGCGCCGCCTGCATCGACGCCGATGCCTGCACCGGTTGTGGCGCGTGCGTCGCGGTATGCCCGACCGACGCCATCCACCTGCACCAGTCCGAGGAATCTGCGGCATGAGCGCGCCCGGCGACGACGAACTGCACATCGCAAGTTTCGTGATCCAGCATCGCCGTGAAGCCATGCCCGCGCTGGCGGCCGCGATCGGCGGACACGCGGACCTGGAACTGGCCATCCCCGGCGATACCCGCAGCGTGGTGCTGTGCGAATCCGCCGACCGCTACGCGGTGATGGATCACGTCGATCAGCTGCGCGCGGTGCCGGGCGTGCTCAACGTATTGCTGGTCTATCACCACGCCGAGCCGCGCGATGCGCTGGAGGCCGAGATGGACACCCCTCCCGATTCGAACCTTGCCGGAGTCCAGCCATGAGCACCCGCCGGGAATTCATCCGCAACAGCGCCGTCGCCACCGCCGCGGCCGCCGCCGGCCTGCCCCTGGCGGGTGACGGCAGCAACCTGGTGACCGAGGGTGACCTGACCGCGCTGAAATGGGACAAGGCGCCGTGCCGCTATTGCGGCACCGGTTGCGGCGTCAACGTGGCGGTCAAGGACGGCCGCGTGGTCGCCACCCACGGCGACGTCCATGCCGAGGTCAACCGCGGCATCAACTGCGTCAAGGGCTATTTCCTGTCCAAGATCCTGTATGGCCAGGACCGCCTGGGCATGCCGCTGCTGCGCAAGAAGAACGGCGTCTACGCCAAGGACGGCGAGTTCGAGCAGGTCGGCTGGGACGAGGCTTTCGACGTGATGGCGGCGCAGTTCAAGCGCGTGCTCAAGGAGAAGGGCTCCGACGCGATCGGCATGTTCGGTTCCGGCCAGTGGACCATCTTCGAGGGATATGCGGCCAACAAGCTGATGAAGGCCGGTTTCCGCAGCAACCACATCGATCCCAACGCCCGCCACTGCATGGCTTCGGCGGTGATGGGCTTCATGCGCACCTTCGGCATGGACGAGCCGATGGGCTGCTACGACGACATCGAGGCCGCCGATGCATTCGTGTTGTGGGGCTCGAACATGGCCGAGATGCATCCGATCCTGTGGACGCGGGTGACCGATCGCAGGCTCTCGCATCCGCACGTCAAGGTGGCGGTGCTGTCGACCTTCGAACACCGCAGCTTCGAACTGGCCGACATTCCGATCGTTTTCAAACCGCAGACCGATCTGGTCATCCTCAACTACATCGCCAACCACATCATCCGCACCGGCAAAGTCAACCAGGACTTTGTCAACAAGCACACCACGTTCAAGCGCGGCAACGACGACATCGGCTACGGTCTGCGCCCGGACAACCCGCTGGAAATCAAGGCAAAGAACGCCAAGGACCCGAACGGCGGCGAAGCCATCGATTTCAACGCCTTCGCTCGCTTCGTCGCGCCGTACACGCTGGACAAGGCGGTGGAGATGACCGGGGTCGAGCGCGGCTGGCTGGAACACCTGGCCGAGCTGTACGCCGATCCGAAGATCAAGGTCACCTCGTTCTGGACGATGGGCTTCAACCAGCACACGCGGGGGGTATGGGCCAACAACATGGTCTACAACCTGCATCTGCTGACCGGCAAGATCGCCACCCCGGGCAACAGCCCGTTCTCGCTGACCGGCCAGCCCTCGGCCTGCGGCACCGCACGCGAGGTCGGCACCTTCAGCCATCGCCTGCCGGCGGACATGGTGGTGACCAACCCCGAGCACCGCAGGCACGCCGAGGAAATCTGGAAGGTGCCGCACGGCACCATCAAGCCCAAGCCGGGCTATCACGCGGTCGAACAGAACCGCGCCCTGAAGGACGGCAAGCTCAACGCCTACTGGGTGATGGTCAACAACAACATGCAGGCGGCGGCCAACCTGCGCGAGGAAACCTGGCCCGGCTACCGCAATCCGCAGAACTTCATCGTCGTTTCCGACGCCTATCCGACGGTGACCGCGCAGGCGGCGGATCTGATCCTGCCGGCGGCGATGTGGGTGGAAAAGGAGGGCGCCTACGGCAACGCCGAGCGGCGCACGCAATTCTGGCACCAGTTGGTGAAGGCGCCGGGGCAGGCGCGTTCGGACCTGTGGCAGCTGATGGAATTCTCCAGGCGCTTCACCACCGACGAGTGCTGGCCGGCGGAACTGCTGGCCGCCAATCCGCAGTTCAAGGGCAAGACCCTGTTCGACGTGCTGTACCGCAACGGCAATGTGGACCGCTTTCCAATCACCGACATCGAACCGGGCTACGCCAACGACGAGTCGGCCGCCTTCAGCTTCTACGTGCAGAAGGGATTGTTCGAAGAATACGCCGCGTTCGGGCGCGGCCACGGCCACGATCTGGCCCCGTTCGACGCGTATCACAAAGCGCGCGGCCTGCGCTGGCCGGTGGTCGACGGCAAGGAGACCCGCTGGCGTTATCGCGAAGGCGCGGATCCCTACGTCAAGGCGGGCACCGGCTTCCAGTTCTATGGCAACCCGGATGGCCGGGCGGTGATCTGGGCCTTGCCCTACGAGCCGCCGGCCGAATCGCCGGACGAGGAGTACAACCTGTGGCTGGTCACCGGGCGGGTCCTGGAGCACTGGCATTCCGGTTCGATGACCATGCGCGTGCCCGAGCTGTACCGCAGTTTCCCCGCCGCGGTGGTGTTCATGAATCCCGACGATGCCCGCGATCGCGGGCTCAAGCGCGGCGACGAGGTGAAGGTGGTGTCACGGCGCGGCGAGATGCTGTCGCGGATCGAGACGCGCGGCCGCAACCGGATGCCGCCCGGGGTGATCTTCGTGCCGTGGTTTGACGCCGGTCAGCTGATCAACAAGGTCACCCTGGACGCGACCGATCCGATTTCCAAGCAGACCGACTACAAGAAATGCGCCGTCAAGGTGCTGGCCGTCTAGGAGATTCGCCATGCGCAACAAGCCATTGCTGATTGCCTTGGGATTGACGGTGGTCCTGGCGGTGCTGGTGTTCGTGGCGGGGTGGATGTTCGGCAGCCATCGCGCATCTGAGCCACAGGCGACCGCCGACACGCCGGCGGTGCCCGGACCGGCCATCGATGCGCCGCTGCCCGGCGGCCAGATCGACGCCCTCCGCCGGGGCGTGCCGGTCGACCAGGAAGGCGCGCCGCCACCGATGGCGCGGGTGGAGAACACCGACATCAAGCGGGTGCGCGCCTACCCGATGCAGCCGCCGACCATCCCGCATGCGATCGATGGCTACCAGGTCGACAAGAACAGCAACCGCTGCATGCTGTGCCATGCGCGCGCCAACGCCGCGACCTTCCAGGCGCCGCCGGTGAGCGTGACCCACTATATGGACCGCGACGATCAATTCCTGGCGACCATTTCGCCGCGACGCTATTTCTGCAACCAGTGCCACGTGGTGCAGACCGACGCCAGGCCGCTGGTGGCGAACAACTTCCAGGACATCGACAGTGTCATCGCGGCCACCCCCGCCGCGCCGACCGCGCCGGCCAAGCAGGGGAGCGAATGAGCCATGTGGGAACGGATCAAGCAACGCCTGCTGCCCATCTGGCGCACCCTGCGAGTCCCCAGCCGGCACTACAGCCTGGGTTTCCTGACCGTGGCCGGCTTCGTCGCCGGCGTGGTGTTCTGGGGCGGCTTCAACACCGCGCTGGAAGCGACCAACACCGAGACCTTCTGCACCGGTTGCCACGAGATGCGCGACAACGTTTTCCAGGAGCTGAAGACGACCATCCACTACTCCAACCGCTCCGGAGTGCGCGCCACCTGCCCGGACTGCCACGTGCCGCACAACTGGACCAACAAGATCGCCCGCAAGATGCAGGCGTCGAAGGAAGTCTGGGGCAAGGTGTTCGGCACCATCGACACCCGCGAGAAGTTCCTGGACCACCGGCTGGAACTGGCGATGCACGAATGGGAGCGGCTGAAGGCCAACGATTCGCTGGAGTGCCGCAACTGCCACGATTACTCGTCGATGGATCTGACCCGGCAGGGATCACGCGCGGCCCAGACCCACAAGCTGTGGCTGGGTACGCAGAAGAAGACCTGCATCGATTGCCACAAGGGCGTGGCCCACCACCTGCCGGACATGACCGGAGTGCCGCAGGGCTGAATCCCCCAGCCGCTGCGGCTTCCCCAAAGACGATGCCGGGCGGGTCCTACCTGCCGCCGCGGCGGCGCTCTTCCTCGCGCATCTTCTTGCGCAGGAACAGGCTGACCCAGAGGCCGATGCCGAACATCACCAGGCTGCCGCCGATGGCCAGCCAGCCGACCGGCTCCAGCAGGATTTCGCGAAGGATCGGATGCATGTGGCGGTTCCCCGGATGGACTGCGCGCAGGTTAACGGGATGGCGGCGCGCGGCATTGACTTGAATCAATGGGGTTTGCCGCCGGGATCGCGCGAAGAGCGCGTGCACGGGGCGAGGACGCCGGTGTGCGATAAGGTGCGCCGGAGGAACACGGCATGAGCGGCACCTATTCACTTCTGATATCGCCCGGGCACGCCGAACTGGTGCAGGGGGACGCCGGCGCCACGCTGGGAGCGGGCTTCCGGCTGGTCCACGAGCAGTTGCGGAAGGCCAGCGGGGCGCGCTGGTATTTCTACGCCGACGCCTCCCTCAGCAAGCCCGAGGCGCTGCGGCGCGCGCAGCAGTGGTACGACTCCAGCGGCCATCCGGACTGGCCGGGACTGGCCGCCGGCGGCTGAAGCCAGCGGCCTCTACATGGCCTTCACCGGGCTTGCCACAGCTTGGAACCGATCGCACAAGGGACCGTTCCATGCTGGATCCGCGCAGCCCCGACGCGGGCAGCCAATCCGTCCTGCTGGCGCTGGAGGATGGCATCCGCCGCATCCGTGACGCACGCCAGGTGATGGCTTTCGCCGCCGAGCACCTGGCCCGCCATCTGGGCGTCGATCGGGTCTGCTACGCGGAAATGGACAAGGCCGGCGAGCGTTTCGCCTTGCAGGTGGAGTACAGCAGCGGGCGCCTGCCGGCGCTGACCGGCCAGCATCGCCTGGACGCGTTCGGCGATTCGGTCGGCGAGGCGATGCGTCGCGGCGAATCGCTCAGCTGCGACGACACGCACGCACTGGCCGGCCTCAACGAAGTGCAGCGACGCACGTATCGCGACAGCGGAATCCGCGCGCACATCAGCGTGCCGCTGGTGCGGGAAGGCGATTTCAAGGCCATCCTGGCGGTCCACCACGCCGAACCGCGCGCATGGACCGCCGATGAACTGGCGCTGGTGCGGGACGTCGGCGACCGCACCTGGGAGGCGGTGCTGCGCACGCGGGTGGCGGTGGAACTGCGCCGCAGCGAGGCCCGGTTCCGGCAGTTGTTCGAATCCATCGACCAGGGCTTCTGCATCATCGACGTCGCGTTCGACGGCGATGGACATGCCTATGACTACCGGTTCATGGAGGTCAACGCCGCTTTTTCCCGTCACTCCGGCCTGAGCGACGTCGCCGGGCGCCGCATGCGCGAAGTGGCCGCCGATCTGGAGCCCTCCTGGTACGAACTGTATGGAGAGGTCGCGCGGACTGGAGAGCCGCGACGCTTCGAGAAGCAGGCGATGGGACTGGGCGGACGCTGGTTCGAGGTGTACGCGTTCCCGCTGGAGGACATCGGCCATCAGGTCGGCGTGCTGTTCAGCGACATCAGCGAGCGGCGCCGGATCAGCGAGGCGGTGCGCGAGAGCCAGGTGCAGCTGGCGGCGGTGATCGAACACGTACCCGTCGGCATCGGTCTGTTCGATACCCAGGGCCATTACCTGATGACCAACCCGCGGTTGCAGGAACTGGTCGGCGACGTGCTGCCGTCGCGGGACCCGCGTTCGCGCTGGCGCGCCTACGACGCCGACGGCCGGTTGCTGTCGCCGGCGGAGTATCCCAGTTCGCGCGCCCTGCGTGGCGAGACGGTGCCGCCTACGGTGGATTTCCACATCTACCTGGACGGGCAGGAGCGCTGGATCGTGTTCGGGGCGGTGCCGCTGTGGCGCGACGGCGTGGTGATCGGCGGCATTTCGGTGGCGCAGGACATCACCGAACGCCGGCGGGTGGAAAGCGCGTTGCGCGAAAGCGAATGGCGGCTGTCCACGCTCATCGAAGGCATTCCGCAACTGGTCTGGCGTTCCTCCGATCGCGGCCACTGGACCTGGGCAAGCCCGCAATGGGAACAGTTCACCGGGCAGGATCCGGCGGCGGCGGTCGGGCTGGGCTGGCTGGAAGCGATCCATCCGGAGGATCGCACCGCCACCCTCTCGGCGTGGGAGCAGGCCGGCGAGGGCGGGGTGATGGCGGTGGAACACCGGGTGCGTCACGCCCGCAGCGGCAGCTACGTCTGGCATTCCACCCGCTCGCGACCGCTCAGGGATCCGCAGGGCCGCATCGTCGAATGGCTGGGCACCACCACCGACATCCAGCAATTCAAGGAACTGCAGGCCCGCCAGCGCGAATTGCTGGAACAGCAGGCCGAGCAGAACCGACGCAAGGACGAGTTCCTGGCCATCCTCGCGCACGAACTGCGCAATCCGCTCGCGCCGCTGCGGACCACCCTGGAACTGCTGGTGGAGGCGGGCGAAGCGCCGTTCGCGCGCTCGCTTACCCGCATGCAGCGGCAGGTGGATCACATGGTCCGGCTGGTGGAGGACCTGCTGGAGGTCTCGCGCATCACCCGCGGCACCATCGAGCTGCGGCGCGAGCCGCTGGATCTCAACGAGGTGCTCAAGGTCGCCATCGACACCAGCCGCCCGTGGATCGAGCAGGCCGGACACACGCTCGACATCGCGCTGTCGCCGCCGCCGTGTTGCCTGGTCGACGGCGATCCGGTGCGGCTGGCGCAGGTGTTCTCCAACCTGCTGAACAACGCCGCCAAGTTCACCCACGCGCCCGGCCGGATCGCGCTGGCGTCGGAACGGGTCGGGGATCGCGTGCGGGTGACCGTCAGCGACAACGGCGTCGGCATGCCGGCCGAGCGCATAGGCGAAATCTTCAACCTGTTCTCGCAGATCCGCCAGGAAAAGCAGCAGATGCTGAGCGGCCTGGGAATCGGCCTGACCCTGGTCCGCAGCATCGTCGAACTGCACGGCGGACGGGTCACGGCGCACAGCGATGGCATCGGGCAGGGCAGCCGGTTCGAAGTCGAACTGCCGCTCATCACGACGGACATACCCGGAGACGACGACATGGCGAACCCGCAAATGCAAGCACGCAGCCGGCACCGGATCATGGTGGTCGACGACAACCGCGACGCGGCCGACGCGGTGGCCGAGTATCTGGAGTTCGCCGGACACGAGGTGGCGGTCGCCTACGATGGCGAGTCCGCGTTGGCCCGCTTCGTCGGATTCGCGCCGGAAATGGTGCTGATGGATCTGGGCATGCCGGGGCTCAGCGGCTATGAAACCGCCACGCGCATGCGCGCGTTGCGGAAGGACGCGCCGCTGACCCTGGTGGCGCTGAGCGGCTGGACCCACGAGGACGACAAGCGCCGTTCGCGCGAAGCCGGCTTCGACGCGCACCTGGCCAAACCGGTGGAGGTGGCCACGCTGCGCCGCCTGATGAGCGAGTATCTGGAGGCCACGTGAGTCCGTCCCCCGGCGCGGCGGGCGGCGCCGGCGGCGGCTTTCACCGTGCGTAGCCATCGGGCCGGGACAATGGAGTCCCGTTCAAGGAATCCGCCCATGGAATCCCAGGCCAGGCAACTCGACCCTTCGCCGGGCGCGGGCAGGCGGCGCGGCCAGATCCTGCGCTTCCTGTTCCGATACCGGAATTCAGGACTGTTCTCCGGGCTGGACACCCGCCTGGAGGACGCCGACCCCGACGCGGCCGAGGGCACCCCGCAGGAGCTGGCGCATGATCTCGAAGCGCTCGGCCCGGCGTTCGTGAAGATCGGACAGATGCTGTCCACCCGTCCCGACATCGTGCCGCCGGCCTATGCCAGTTCCTTCGAGCGCATGCAGGAACAGGTCGAACCGGTGCCGTTCGAGGCGGTGCGCGAGGTGGTGGAGGCCGAACTGGGCGTTCGCCTCAGCCACGCCTTTTCCGATTTCGAAGCCAGGCCGCTGGGCTCGGCCTCGCTGGCGCAGGTGCACCGCGCCTGGCTGCGCGACGGCAGGGCGGTGGCGGTGAAGGTGCAGAAGCCCGGCATCGCCCAGCAACTGCTCGGGGATCTGGAGCTGTTGCGCGGCTTCGCCCGCGGCGCGGATCGCTTCACCGATGTCGGCCGGCGGGTCCGCTTCGCCGACTGGCTGGAAGAGTTCAGCCGCACCCTGCTGGCGGAACTGGACTACCAGGCCGAAGCGGAGAACCTGGTCCGCTTCCGCCTGCACCTGGCGCCGTTCCCGGAATTGTGGGTGCCCGCGCCGGTGGCCGATCTGAGCCGGCGCCGGGTCCTGACGATGGAACTGGTGGAAGGCATCCGGGTGGACCAGATTCCCGGCGTCCGCCGCACCGAGCAGGCCATGGACACGCTCGCCTCGGCGCTGCTGCGCGGCTATCTGGATCAGATCTTCGTGCACGGCGAAATCCATGCCGATCCGCATCCGGGCAACCTGCGGGTGACCCGCGACGGGCGCCTGGCGGTGTTCGATCTCGGCATGGTCGCCAATATCCCGCCCAAGCGACGCGATTGCCTGCTCAAGCTGCTGTTCGCCGCGGTCGACGGCCGTGGCGAGCAGGCCGCCGACGAGGCCATCGCGATGGGCACGCGGCTGGAGGATTACGACGAGGAGCGTTTCGTGCGCGAGGTCGGCCACCTGGTCAGCCACTACACCGCGCATGCGCGCAGCACCTCGTCCGGACGGGTGGTGCTGGAACTGGTGCGGGTGGCCACCGCCTGCGGCCTGCGCACGCCACCGGAGCTGAGCCTGCTGGGCAAGGCGCTGCTCAACCTGGATGCGGTCTGCCGGCACCTGGCGCCGGAGATGGATCCCAAGGCGGTGGTGGAAAGGCATCTTCAGCACGTCATCCGCGCGCGCCTGCGCCAGTCGCTGTCCTCGCCCAACATCGCCAGCGAATTGATCGAGATCCAGACCCTGCTGCGCGAAGGCCCGCGCAAGCTGTCCGACGCGCTGTCGCTGATCGCCGAGAACAAGCTGCAGCTGCGCGTGGCGGGCCTGGAGGAATCGCGGCTGATGGAGAACCTGCAGAAGATCGCCAACCGGATCTCCGCCGGGCTGGTGACCGCCGCGTTGATCGTCGCGTCCTCGTTGATGATGCGGGTGGAGACCCGCAGCACCCTGTGGGGCTACCCGACGGTGGCGCTGCTGCTGTTCCTGCTGGGCGCGGGGCTGGGCGTTGGCATCGTGATCAGCGCGCTGCGACGCGACCGCACCGCGCGTTCGCGCGAGGAGCGCGCCCCGCGCTGACGCCCCGGTGACCGCCTTCCTTTACCTGCTGCCCTGCGCGGGCGAGGACCTGATCAAGCTGGGCATCTCCCGCGATCCGCTCGCGCGTGCGCGCAGCCTGGCGCCGCGCTGGTTCGAGTTCTTCGACCTGGATCGCGCCTGGCTGCTGCAGGCCGACGCCATCGCCGAGGCGCAGTCGTGGGAGACCGCGCTCAAGCGTTCGCTGAAACCGCACAACGCGC
Organism: Pseudoxanthomonas sp.; assembly: GCF_051953815.1. Taxonomy (GTDB): domain Bacteria; phylum Pseudomonadota; class Gammaproteobacteria; order Xanthomonadales; family Xanthomonadaceae; genus Pseudoxanthomonas_A. The sequence goes on from NZ_JBQCIJ010000046.1 coordinate 212,176, forward strand.
CGGCGCCGCTGTTGTCGGTGCGCGCCGCCGGCGGGTTCAGCGAATGGTTCCGTGGCGCGCACGGGGCGGTGCTGGACTACATGGATGCGATGGCCGGGCAGGGGTTCGCGCTGCATCCGGCCCGGCCCTGGCTGGGCCAGGCGCTGGCGCGCGGCAGCGATTCCCTCTACGGCTGGGCCGATGCGCTCTGGCAATCCATGCTTGAAAGCGGCATCGATCCCTCGCTGCATCCGCTCGCGCCTTCGCTGCGCGATGCCTGCGACGAACAGGCCGCGTTCGCGCTGGAGGTGGAGACGCGGATGCCGGCGGCGGTGGCGCGCTGGTATCGCGACGTTCGTGGTTGAAGTGGTTGAACGGGTCAATCCGGCGCCTTGGCCGGGACGAACGGCGATACCGGATCGCTGGCCGGGAAGGTTTCCTCCAGCGCCTCGTCCTGGTTCTCGCTTTCGTGATGCTTGCGCCTGCGTTCCTCGTGCGGTGTTTCGGGCGCGTCGCGGTTTTCTTCCGGTGCGGGGGGATCCTTGCGGTCGCGGTTCATGGCGGTCTCCAGTGGGAGGACCAGGCCAGTGTGGAACCGCGCCGGTGGTACCGGCGTGAACCCGGCGACGTCCCGCGATCGGATTCAGCGCCGGTTGCGATCGCCGGTGCCGAGCGGATCCGGGTAATCGCGTTCGGGATCGCGGCGACCGGTGCCGCGTGGCACGTCCGGCTGGTCGTGGTCCTTCCAGCGCGCATCGTCGTTGCGCAGGCGATCGGGGGTATGGGCTTTCTGCTGGTCGCCCTGCGGATTGCCGCGCGGGGGCGGGGGCGGGTTTGCGCTTCATGGGGCATCTCCGGATGCGGTTGGAGGAACGTCGCCGGCCACCCGCGCGGCGACCTTGCGCAGATCGCCGCGCAGGTCGCGCAGGGCCTGTTCGCGCGGCTCGCCCTGCATGCGCAGGATGGCGGAGGGATGCCAACTGGCGATGGCGTCGGTGCGCTCGTCGAGCGCGCGCCAGCGGCCGCGTTCACGGGTCAGGCGGAAGGCGTTGCCGAACAGCGTCTGCGCGGCCATCGCGCCCAGTGCGACCACCCAGCGCGGACGCAGGCGCGACAGCTCGGCGGCCAGCCATGGCCGGCACGCCGCCTGTTCGGCGGCGTTGGCGCGCTGGTGCAGGCGTCGCTTGCCGCGTTGGCGGAACTTGAAGTGCTTCACCGTGTTGGTCAGGTAAACCTCGTCTGCGGCCAGCCCGCATTCCGCGAGCAGCTGGCGCAGCAGCTGCCCGGCCGGCCCCACGAACGGCTCGCCCTGGCGATCTTCCTGATCGCCGGGCTGTTCGCCGATGAGCATGACCGCGGCCCGCGCGGGACCGGCGCCGAAGACCGTCTGCGTCGCGTCCCGCCACAACGGGCATGCCCGGCAATCCGCCGCGCGCAGGCGCAACTGGCGCAGCGTGCCGGCCGGAACGGCCTCCACCGGCTTGGCCAGCGGCACCCGGGGCGGCGCGATGGCGCGCGGCATGGACTCAGCGCGCCGGCCGCGGGCGCGGCTCAGGCGTCGGCCAGTTCATGCACCGCGTGCCGGCTGGCCTGCGGAACGGCGACCGCCGGCGCTTCGCGATGCGGACGCGGCAGCGGCGCCATGGGCGCGACCGGCACGGGCGCGCGCCGGCGTTCGGCCGCCGCCAACACCCGCAGGCGCGCAATCCGGCTGCGCGCCCAGCGCGCCGACCAGCGCATGCCGGCCGCCACCGAACGCACCGCGACGTTGGCCTGGGGATTGAGCGGGTCGTGCAACTGCACGCTCACCAGCCAGCCATCGCGCAACGGATGTATCTCCAGCACGCTGCAGCCATCGAGCAACAGGCGCGCGCCGCTCCATGCGTCGTCGGAGGTGGCTTCCACCCAGGTGAAGTCCGAAGGAAGCTTCATCGGCACGGCTTTGGTCATGGCATGCATCCTGTTTGCTTGGGGGATGCGGTTACATAGCAGATCACATGCCATCGGAAACTGACTGGAAACAACACCCTGGATCGTGCATCGCGCAAGCAGGGACGCAGGCGTTTCCATCCGCCGGAAAAAATTTCCGGCGAAGTGGAGAGCACGTGAAGAGCGCGCCTTGGCGCGGCGCTCACGAGCCGCTCCCTAACGTGCTTGTTCAGCAGAAACGCCGCGTTCGACCCTGCGCTGGCGTAACCGGGAGTGAACATGAAAGGCAGCGCCAAGAAGTCTTCCGTCAAGAAATCCGCCATCAGGAAATCCTCCGTCGCGAAAGACGCCGGTACGAAAGACACGAAAAGGAGTCGCGGTGTTTCCGCTTCGTCGTCCGCGAAGGCCGCCTCCACCGCGCAACGCCAGCGTCGGCTGCAGGAGGAGGCGATGGAGAAGAACGCGCGCGCGCCTTCGCCCGGGAAGAAACCGGTGCAGGCGGGCAGCCGGCGACAGCCCGAGCCACCGCTGAGCCGCCAGCACCTGGCCAAGCCGGGCAACGAATCCGAGCTGGACGTGCCGCCGCGTTTCCTCGCCCGCGATTACCGCGGCAGCGGCAAGCTGCAGGATCGCCGCGCCCTCATCACCGGCGGCGACTCCGGCATCGGCCGGGCGGTGGCCGTGCTGTTCGCGCGGGAAGGCGCGGACGTGGCCATCGTCTACCTGGACGAGCACGAGGATGCGCGCGAGACCGCGCGCCACGTCGAGGCCGAAGGACGGCGCTGCCTGTTGATCAGCGGCGACGTGCGCGATCCGGCGTTCTGCGCGCAGGCGGTGGCGCGCACGCTGGAGGTGTTCGGCGGGCTCGACATCCTGGTCAACAACGCCGCCTTCCAGCAGCACGTCAAGCGGCTGGAAGACATCAGCGACGCGCAGCTGGCCGAAACCCTGCAGACCAACATCGGCGGCTACTTCAACATGACCCGCGCGGCGTTGCCGCACCTGCGGGAAGGCGCCTGCATCATCAACAGCGGTTCGGAAACCGGATTGTTCGGCAGCAAGGAACTGCTCGACTACGCCGCGACCAAGGGCGCCATCCATGCGTTCACCAAATCGCTGGCCAGCAACCTGTTGCCGCGCGGCATCCGGGTCAACGCGGTGGCGCCGGGACCGGTCTGGACGCCGTTGAATCCGGCGGATCGGGAAGCGGACAAGGTGGCCACGTTCGGCAAGGACAGCGACATGGGACGACCGGCGCAGCCGGAGGAACTGTCGCCGGCCTATGTGTTCCTGGCCTCGCCGATCACCGCCTCGTACATCAACGGCGCGGTGTTGCCGGTGATGGGCGGGCCATACGGATAGCCGGCTGGCCGCGCCGGCTCAGGCGCGATCGCGCAGGCCGCTTTCACCCGACTGCTTGGCGCAGTGCGCGCAGCAGTAGATGGTGCCTTCGCTTTCCACCCCGTGGCCGATGACCATGCAGCCGCAATGCGCGCAGCGCGGCGCGAAGGCGTGGATGGCGCATTCGAACGCATCGAAGGTGCCGGTGCGTCCCTGCTGGGTGAGGGTGAAACTCTTGTCGTACTCGTTGCCACAGACGTCGCAGCGGGCCATGGGACATCTCCCGTCGGTTGGGAAAAGGAACGGGCCGCACGCGGTGCGGGCCCGGCGGTTTGCGTCGCTCAATAGACGCCCTCGGGACTGGGTTGCGGACGGCCCGGCGGCTCGGGGGGCAACTGTTCCAGGATGGGCGCGAGGATCTGTTCGGACTCCTCCAGCCAGGCGAGCATGCGCAGGGCCCAGTCGCGCAGATCGTCGCGGGCGCAGCGCTGCGACGCCTGGTCGAACAACGGCCACGCCTCGTCCAGCACCGATTGCAGCGCCAGCGCGGCTTGGCGCTCGTATTCGTCCGGATCGAAACCCGGCAGCCGGGTGGACGCGTCATCGCCCGCGCCGGCCGTGTCATGGCCGGCCCACACCCCATCCGCGTTCTGGTGCTGGGCCAGGATCATGCGCGCCAGGGCGCGCAGCGATTCGTCGCCGGCGTGTTCGAGGATGCCGGCGGCGAGGCGTCGTTCGCGCAGGCCCAGCGCCAGCGCGGCCTCGAGGAAGGCGTCATCGTCGAAATCCGCGGGCGTGTCGTCCCCGTCGTCGTTGCGCCGCGGGGGCAGGTGGCGCAGCAGCATGACCGCGCCGGCCACCAGCGCCAGCCACGCGATCATCGAAGTACGGTGCTTCATGCCGGATGCCTCCGCACGGCCGCCCGGATGGACGGCCGTGCCTGTCGTGCCGCCCGGCGCGGGCGGTCAGTGGGTGCTGCCTGCGGTCGGCGAGGGGTTGCCGCCGGTGCTGGAACGCTGGGTCGTCGCGCCGCTGCGCCGGCCGGCGGACTCGCCGGTGGCGGACGGGGTTTCCAGCCCCGTGTCCGGCATCCGTCCGAGCGCGGGCGATACCCGGATCTCGTTGCGCACATCCTTCACGCCGCTGCAGGCATCGGCGATGTCCTCGGCGCGATGCTTCATCCAGCGATGCTCCACGGTTCCGGTCAGGGTCGCGACGCCGCCACTCACGCTGACCTGCACGTCGTCCGCATCCAGGTACGGATCGTCGGTGAAGCGTTCGTTGAGATCCTCGGTGATGCGTTCGTCCGAGCGGGTATAGCCACGCGGTCCACGACCACGGAAGCCCTGATTGGACTCGCCGAATCCGGCGGCGCCGCCGGCCTGGCGGTCGTCGCGCCATGACGACCGCCCGCGCCCCATGCCACCGTAGCGGCCGTCGTCACCCAGGCCGGCGCCGCGCGCATGGCGCCCGCCGCGCCCGTAACCGCCGCCCGCGAACACGTCGCCCTGCGCATAGCGCTGGCTGAAGTCTTCCGGTCCATAGACCCGCCCGGGATCGCGCTCGCGTCCATAGCCCTGGCTGTACTCGCCGCGATTGGCGTAGTAGCCGCTTTCGGTGTCGCCCTGGCGATAGCCGCCGGTGAAATCGCTGTCGTCGAACCCGCGCCCGTATTCGCGCTGGCCGGTGGCGCCGTAGTCGCTGAAGCCCGAACGGCCCTGGCCGGCGCCGTGCCTATCGCGTCCGCCGCCGCGTCCACCGCGTCCTCCGTCGTACTGGCTGCGAACGTCCTCGTCGGTCTCGCGTCCGCGGCCCCAGCGTTCGTACTCGTCCTCGCCGAATCGGCCTTCCTCCCAATCGCGCGGGCGCGGACGGGGCTGCACACCGGCGGTGGCGTAACCCTCGCCATAACCGCGCGCGTCGCGCTCGTCCCGCGGATGCCGTTCGTCCTGTTGCCGCCCGTATTGCCGGTTGTACTGGTTCATGTCCTGTCTCCGGTTCTGCCACCATTCGCGGCTGGCGTCCGCCAGCTGCGTCGCCAGTTGCCGCAGTTCGCCTATCGCGGCCTTCAGTTCGGTGCCCACTTGCCTGTTGTCTTCCATCTGCCTGCTCCTGTGCGGATTCGGAGCCGCGCCACGCCGATGGCGCTCTGGACGGACTCCTTCGCATCCATCACGCAAACGCCATGCCATCGGCGGGCGCGCGCGTGCGCGCCCATCGCGCGCCCGCGTCCGGCGACGCAGGCAGCTTTTGCCCCGCCGCGAAGTTTGTGCGCGCGCCGACTGGCACGCGCCTTGCGCGGATCTACGCGAGCCAACGCGAAAACGAGGTGCGAGATGAAACGATGGAGCCTGCTGGCCTGCCTGTTGCTGGCCCTGGCGGCGTGCGACCGCCGCGACGATGCCGACGTGCCCGCCTCCAGCACCGGCAGCGGCACGCCACCGGGCGAGGCGGTGGACCCCGGGGGCGACGACAAGGCGGCGACGCGCGACGCGCCGGTGCAGTTGACCCAGCCACCGCCCGCGGCGACGGACTGCGACGGCAAGGTCGGTGACGAGCTGGCGGACTGCATCCGCGATCGCGGCCAGCGCGAGCGTGGCGGAGCGCCGCCACCCTGACGCACAAATTTCACGGCGTGCAGCTTGTTCCGCCCTGGTCGTCGCCGGAGCGCTCCCTGCGCGGGCTCCGCCGTTGGCACGGACATTGCGGAGCACGCTGTGGCCGCGGCGTGGTCGCCGCGCGCCATTTCCTTTCCAACAGAAGGCGACCCCATGTCCCGTTCCCCGTTGTCATTGAGCCCCTCCGCGATGAACGCAAACGCCATGAACGCTTCTTCTTCATCCTCCCCCCGCGGTCCGTCTCCCGGCCGCCGTGAACCACGCGGTTTCGCCGCGATGGATCCGGAGCGCCAGCGCGAGATCGCGCGCAAGGGCGGACGCGCCGCCCACCGGAGCGGAAACGCCCATCAATTCGATTCCGAGGAAGCGCGCGAGGCGGGCCGCAAGGGCGGTGAAGTGGTGAGCCAGGACCGCACGCACATGGCGCGGATCGGCGCGCGCGGCGGCGAGGCGCGCGGCGCCAACCGCCGGCAGCAGGCGCAGAGCGGGGACAAGGACGGCGAGGAAGCCGCCGGATCCGAGCCGGAGGACGCCGGCATGTCCGCGCGACGTCCGCATTGAATGACCCCCGCGAACGCGCGGAACGCGGCGCCGCCTAACTCTCGGGGATGGCGCGCGCCGCGCGCGGCGACGCATTCGCCCCCGCGCGATCCAGCAGCGCGCCGCACTGGACGACCGCCGCGTCGATGCGATCCAGTCCCGCGCGCGCATCCTCGGCCTGTCCATCCGCGAGCGCCTGGCGCACGACGGAGTTGGCGTACAGGATCAGGTTGAGTTCGTTGCGCAGTTCATGCTGCCAGTCAGACATGGTCGCGCTTCCGGGCAAGATGGTTGTGCACGGTGCGCACGCTGATGCCGAGGCTGCGGGCGGTGGCGGTCTTGTCGCCGCCATGGAACGCCAGGGTCTTGCGCAGCATTTCCGACTCCACCTGGGCGAAGGTCATGCCGACCTGAAAACGCACGCCGGCCGGATCGTCGTCGCCCGCGAGGCCGGTCCGGGAGGACGCCATCGGCAGGGGACGCACGCCGTCGTCCTGGCTGCGCAGGTAGGCCAGTTCCACCGCGCTGGCCAGCTCGCGCACGTTGCCGGGCCAGGCGTGCGCCATCAGCGCCGGCAGGCAGCGCTCCTCCAGCCGCTTGGCCTGGCCGCTGCGCTGGTTGAGCCGGTCGATGAAGGCGTTGACCAGCAACGGGATGTCGGCCCGGCGCGCGCGCAGAGGCGGCACTTCGATCGGATAGCGCGCCAGGCGGAAGTAGAGATCGGGGCGCAGATCGGCGCAGCCGTTGCCGGAGAAGCGGTGGGTGGCGGCGATCACCCGCACATCGATCGGCACCTCGCCCTGGCCGCCGATGCGCTGGACCACGCCGGTCTCCAGCGTGCGCAGCAGATACACCTGCAGGGCCGGCGGCATGTCGCCGATCTCGTCGAGGAACAGCGTGCCGCCCTGGGCCTGCTCGAAAAAGCCCAGATGCCGGTTGGCCGCGCCGGTGAAACTGCCGCGTTCGTGGCCGAACAGTTCGCTGGCCAGCAACTCGGCGGGCAGGGCGCCGCAATTGACCGCGACGAAACGGCCGCCGCGGCCGCTCTGCGCATGCAGGGCGCGCGCGGCCAGTTCCTTGCCGCTGCCGGTCTCGCCGAACAGCAGCACGCTGACGTCGTGCGGCGCGGCGCGGGCGATTTCGTGGCGCAGCGCGTGCATGGCCGCGGTCTCGCCGAGCAGGCCATCGGCGCCGTCCTCGCGCCGCGCCGCCTCGCGCGCGTGGTGGGATTGGCGCACGTCGTCGAGCAGTCCCATCAGGCGGACGGGCGGCAGCGGCTTGGCCAGATAGGCCGAGGCGCTGGACGCCACCGCGCGACGCGCGTGATCGATGTCGCTGCTGCCGCTGACGAACACGATCTGGCCCTGATGCTGCACGGGAATGCGGTCGAGCACGTCGAAACCCGTGCCGTCCGGCAGGTTCATGTCGAGCAGAGTCAGATCGGGATCATGATGGGCCAGCCAGGACGCGGCGTCGGCGACGCCATGGAAGGCATGCGCGGTGAAGCCGCGGCGCCGGGCCAGGTCCAGGGTCATCGACGCGAACTCGGTGTCATCGTCGACGATGGCAAAGCATGGATTCGCCATGTTCACTCTCGTGGATCGTCAGATGCCGAGCATCGCGGAATGGCTGTTAGGGCAACGCGAAGCGGGCGCGGCCACATGCGCCGCGCGCGTGCATGCGATGTTGATGTTCATGAAGGTGACCGCTGATCGCGCTTGTTGTCGTGTCGCGGCGCCGTGAAGGCGATCAGGCGAGGCGCTGATCCATCCTGAAATGGTGCGCCGGCAGGTAGCTGGCCCGCGCGAACAGGGGATGGCGCGGATTGATCAGCAGGTTGTGTTCGCACGGACACAGCGCGCTGGGCACCTGCGCGAGCAGCGTGTTTCCGGCCGCCAGCCAGGCGTCACCCAGCGCCTGGACTTCCGGGCGATAGGGACGCTCGCGCCACGGCAGGTCCTCGCCGACTTCGATGACATGCAGCGAATCGACGGGGAACCGCGCTTCGATCAGCTTCAGATCGTTGATCGGCGTGCTTTCCAGGTGCGCGCGGTGCTCCAGCATCGCCGCCGCGGCCGAGCGCGCGGCGTAAATCACCGGCAGGCGGCCGGAGGTCCAGCGGCCCGGGCGGTCGCTGGCGGTGAACGCTTCGGCGATGACGGTGTCCTCCACCATCACGAAGGCCGGGATGGTGTCATTCGACATGGCATCTGCTCCGGATCGCGGTGACCATCATCGTGTTCCCGGCGCGAAGACGGCGTGCAATGGCGGCGGGAGATCGCCGCGCGCTTTTCACATGGCGGGTCCGCGGGCTCGGTTAGGGTCGAAATCCTCCAACTCCGGTCGACCATGCGCGCCTTCACCGCATCCCCGACAACCACGTCCACGCCTTCCCGCATCCGGTGTTCCGCCCGCTTCGTCCGCCGATGGCGCGGCGCCGCGCTGGCGGCCTTGATGCTGCTCATGGCCGGCGCCCCGACGGTCTCCGCCCGTTCGCCGGCGGCGCTTCCGGAGTCCGCGCCATCGTCGCCTTCCGTGCAGGCCACCGCGCGCGAGGTGCTGGAGCAAGTGGGCGAGCGCGACAGCGCGCCGATGTACAGCCGTCGCATGTGGCGCGGCGCGGTGCGCGACTGGGCGTGGGCGGCGCCGGCGGTCGAACGCGATGTCGCCGCCGCATGGCGCGATCTGCGCGGCCAGACCGATGGACTTGTCGGCGTGCTCGCGCTGTCGCTGCTGCCGCTGTGGGCGGTCGCGCTGTGGGCGGTTCCGCGACTGCTGGCCAGGCTGTCGCCGCGACTGCCGGAAGGCCGCGTCCGGCGTTCGCTGACCGCATTGCTGCGGGTGTTGGCGGCGACGGCGCTCAGCGCGGTGGCGGTGACCGGGCTGCTGCAGATCCTCGCCTGGGGCGCGCCGGCGGATTCGCCGCTGCCGGGACTGCTGGGACCCCTGACCGGCGTCTGCGTGTTCGCGGTGTTCATGCTCAGCCTGGGCCGCAACGTGCTGTCCTGCGGAGACGCGGGCCTGCGCCTGCCGGATATTCCCGACGACGTGGCCGCGCGCATGCGGCATGTCCCGTGGCTGCTCGCGGGAGCGGTCGCGCTGGCGACCTGGACGGACATCCTGCTGGCGCGCTGGTTGCCGGCCGGCAGCCAGGCGGCGCAGCTCGGCGGCGCGTTCGTCACGGTGTTCCTGTCGGCGGTGCTGGCGAGCGTGTGGTCGCGGTTGGGGCTGGCGCTGCGCGGCGATCCGGCGGCCGCGCCACAGGGACGCCAGCGGGTTCTGCTGCGCGCGGTGATCCTGCTCGGCTGGCTGCTCATCCTCGGCAGCCTGGCCGCGACCCTGGCGGGCTATTACGCGGCCGGCGCGTTCCTGATCAGGCAGACCCTGTGGGGCGGCGTGGTGCTGGTGTTCGTCTATCTGCTCGCGGTCGCCAGTGGCGATGTCATCGACGCGTATCTGGGCGGAAACGGTCGCGCCGGCCGGGTGTTGGCGTGGCGGCTGGGACTGGAGCCGCGCAAGGTCGACCAGTTCGGCGCGCTGGTGTTCGGCGCGGTGCGGCTGCTGCTGTTGCTGGGCGCGCTGGTGCTGCTGGCGGCGCCCTACGGTCTGGGGCCGTCGGAGCTGTTCGGCCGCCTGCATCCGGGCTCGGCGGTGATCGCGATCGGCCAGCTGCGGCTGGGTGCGGGCGATCTCCTGCGGGCGCTGCTGGTGTTCGTTGCGGTGATGCTGGGCGCGCGCCTGTTCGGACACTGGTTCGATGGCCGCTACCTGCCGACCACGCGGCTGGATCCGGGCATGCGCGCCTCGCTGGCGTCGGTGATCCGCTACGCTGGCGTGGTGATCGCGCTGTCGATGGCGCTGGCGGCGATGGGCGTGGGCCTGGACAAGATCACCTGGATCGCCAGCGCGGCGACCGTGGGCATCGGTTTCGGCCTGCAGGCGATCGTGCAGAACTTCATCTCCGGCCTGATCCTGCTGGCCGAGCGCCCGGTCAGGGTGGGCGACTGGGTGGTGGTCGGCGACGCGGAGGGCGACGTGCGCCGCATCAACGTGCGCGCGACCGAGATCACCATGGCCGACCGCACCACCGTGCTGGTGCCCAATTCGGAGCTGATCACCAAGGTGGTGCGCAACCGCACGCTGACCCGCGCCGAAGGGCTGGTGAAAATCCTGCTGCCGTTGCCGGCGGCCACCACCGACGTCGAGAAGGCGGTCACCGTCGCGCGCGCGGTGATCGAGGCCAATCCGGACGTGCTGCCGCGGCCGGAGCCGCTGGTGCTGGTGGAGGAGGTGAAGGACAACAAGATCTTCTTCAATCTGTCGGTCTATGTGGAGGGACCGCGGCGGGTAGCGGCGGTGCGCGGCGCGCTGTTGTACGAACTGCTGCGCCGGCTGCCCGCGGCGGGGGTGCCGCTGGCCTGACGGTCACTGGCGGATGCTGACGGCCAGGCCGGGCGCGCCTTCGCCCTCGGCGAACACGCTGATGCGTTCGCCGACCTTGCGGAACGCCAGGTCGAAGCGGCGTTCGCCCAGGCGGAGATCGCTGACCGTGACATCCTCGATGCCCGGCGGCAGTTCGGGCTGGTTGATCTCCACGATGTCCCGACGGCCATCGATCTCGATGCCCAGGCACGCCTGCAGCAGCATCAGCGCCGAGCCGGCGGCCCACGCCTGCGGCAGGCACGCCACCGGATAGGCCACCGGCGGCGCGCCCTGGGTGCGCGAGAAGCCGCAGAAGAGTTCGGGCAGGCGCATGTCGAAATGCACCGCCGCCTCGAACGCGCCCCGCAGCAGGCGCGGCGCGCCGCCGCGGAAACCGGCGCGGGCGATGCCGCTGGCGCAGATCGCGTTGTCGTGCGGCCACACCGAGCCGTTGTGGTAGGAAATGGGGTTGTAGCGCGCCTCGCCGCGGGCGACGGTGCGCACGCCCCAGCCGGTGAAGAACGAGGACGACAGCAACTGCGCGGCGACGCCGGCGGCGCGTTCCGGCGCCGCCAGGCCGGTGTAGAGCAGGTGGCCGGGATTGCTGGTGCGCACGCGGCACAGTTGTCCTTCGCCATCCATCGCCAGGCCGTAGAACTTCAGTTCCTCGTCCCAGAACCGTTCCTCCACCGTCCGCCGCAGGCGTTCGGCGCGCGCCGCCCAGGCGTGCGCGCGCGGCTCGTCGTCACCGGCGATGGACGCCAGCGCCGCCATCCCGCGCAGCGCCGCGTAGGCATAGCCTTGCACTTCGACCAGCGCGATCGGCCCCGGCGCCAGCCGCCCATCGGCGTGGAAGACCGAGTCGCCGCTGTCCTTCCAGCCCTGGTTGCTCAGGCCGCTGCGTTCGCCGCGCGCATAGTCCAGCAGGCCGAGCGGATTGCCGTCGCAGACCCGTTCCACCCAGCCGATGGCGGCGGTCAGCGACGGCCACAGTCCGCGCACGAACGCGTCGTCGCCGGTGCGGCGCCAATAGGCGTGCGCGAGCATCACGAACAGCGGCGTGGTGTCGACGCCGCCGTAATACAGCCCGAACGGCAGCTCGCGCAGGCTGGACATTTCGCCCTTGCGGGTCTCGTGCATGATTTTGCCCGGCGACGCGTCCAGGAACGGCGCATCCTCCTTGGCCTGGTGCGCGGCGAGGAAACGCAGCACGCCGCACGCCAGCCCCGGATCCACCCACAGCGTCTGCAGCGCGGTGATGACCGCGTCGCGCCCGAACGGCGTGGAGAACCAGGGAATGCCGGCGTACGGATAGGGGCCGGTGTCCAGATCGCTGGTCAGCAGGGCCAGGTCCGAACGCGACTGGCGCATCCATTGATCGAACAGCGGCCCGCTGCTGACGATGCGCGCGCCCCGGCGCTGGCGCGAGCGCATGCGCCGGCGGGCGAGGGCGGCCTGGTAGCGATAGCGTTCGCGCGAGGGCGGTTCCCCGGCATCCGCGCCCGCCTCGATGTAGAACTCGCGGACTTCGTCCGGTTCCAGCGTCAGCGGAAACTCCAGTTCGCCGGCGTCGGAGAATCGCGGCGGCAGCGAGAAACGGATGTAGGCGGTGCGCTCCACGTCGTCCAGGCCGAGGTAGCGGAAGCCGTAGCCGATCTCGCCGGGCTCCGGTTCCATCAGGCGCCCGCGCGCCGGACGACGGCTGCCGCGCACCTCGAACATGTCCCAGAAGTCCGCCGCCAGGCGGAAGCGCAGCGGCAGGGTGACCCGCTGCTCGCCGTAGTTGACGCAGCTGATGCGCTCGTACATCCGCTCCTGGCACAGGAAACGGTTGCGGCTGATGTGGATCAGGCCCTGCGGCGTGCCGGCCTCGTCCAGCGGCGACAGCGCCCGGTTGGTGAGATGGGCGACGAACAGCACGTTGTCCTGGGTCACCGCCGCGCTGAGCAGGGTCGGCGCCTCGTCGCCGAGCCGCAGGTGGTAGCCCGACAGCACCCGCGTGTCGCTGATGAAGAGGCCTTCGGCCGGGCCGGCGATGTCGCCGTAGCTGTTGGCGACCAGGAAACTGTCGCCGTCCTTCAGTACATAGCGGGTGTACAGGGCGGCGTCGGCGGCGGAATCCATCGTTCAACCCTTGGCCATGCGCAGATCCGGACGCGCGAGCAGGGACTGGTACAGCGCGATGTAGTCGTTGGCCATCGCGGTCGCCGAGAAGCGTCGCTCGAAGGTTTCCCGGATCCCCGCGCGCGACAGGCGATCCACCTGTTCCACCGCGGTGGCTGCGGCGGCGATCGAGTCGACGATATGGCCGGTGACGCCTTCGTCCACCACTTCCGGGACCGAGCCGCAACGCCATCCGATGACCGGGGTGCCGCAGGCCATCGCCTCGATCATCACCAGCCCGAACGGCTCCGGCCAGTCGATCGGGAACAGCAGCGCACGCGCGTTGCCCAGGAACGCCGGCTTCTCGCTGTCGTTGATCTCGCCGATGAATTCGACCCCGTCCTGATCCAGCAGCGGACGGATGGTTTCGCGGAAGTACACGCGATCGTGGGTGTCCACCTTGGCCGCGATGCGCAGCGGCAGGCCGACCCGGCGGGCGATGGCGATCGCCCGATCCAGCCGCTTTTCGCGCGACACCCGGCCCAGGAAGGCGAGGTAGTCCCCGCGCGGGGCCGGCGACGGCGCGTACAGATCCTCCGGCAGGCCGTGGTAGACCGTGCCCAGCCAGTTGGCCCACGGAATCGGTTTGCGCTGGCTTTCGGAGATCGACACCAGCGGGAATTCCGGCCAGCGCCGGTAGTAGGCCGGCAGATCCTTCTTGTCCTGGCGGCCGTGCAGCGTGCTGAGCGTGCGCGCCGCGAACGGCTCGAACAGCGGGAACGGCAACAGGTCGATATGGAAATGCAGGATGTCGAATTCCGGCGCGCGCCGCGCCACGTCGGCGAGCATCGCCAGGTGCGCGGCCACCGGCGACTTCAGCGGCGAATCGTCCAGCCGGATCGCGCGGTCGCGGCCGGGCACGAGCGTGGCCGAGGTGCGCGAATCGCCGGAGGCGAACAGGGTCACCTCGTGGCCGGCGGCCACCAGCGCTTCGGTCAGGTAGGACACCACCCGTTCGGTGCCGCCGTACAGGCGCGGGGGCACCGCTTCGAGCAAGGGCGAAATCTGCGCAATTCTCATCGTAGCGAATCTCCGGTGAGCGCCCCGGAACGCGGTCCGGCAAGCGCGGTGGTCATGGCGCCTCCGCCACGGAGCCGTGGTTCGGCACGCAGGGTTTCGAGGAAGCGGCGCGCCCAATGGCCCACGTCGTTGCCGCGCAGCCGCGCCATCAGCGCCCGCCAGCGTTCCTGGCGCTCGCGCAGCGGCATGCCCGCGGCGAGGTCGATGGCCTCGGCCACCGCGTCGGGGTCATGCGGATTGACGATCAGCGCTTCGACCAGTTCCTCGGCGGCGCCGGCGAAACGCGACAGCACCAGCACCCCGGGATCCGCGGGCGATTGCGCGGCCAGGTACTCCTTGGCGACCAGGTTCATGCCGTCGCGCAGCGGCGTGATCAGGCCGATCGCCGCGGCCCGGTGGAAGCCCGCCAGCACCGGCTGCGGAAAGCTGTCGTTGACGTAGCGGATCGGCGTCCAGTCCGGCTTGGCGTGGCGGCCGTTGATATGCCCGGCCAGGCCTTCGAGTTCGCGGCGCACGTCCTGGTATTCGGGAACCTGGATGCGGCTGGGCGGCGCGATCTGCAGGTAGGTCAACTGGCCGGCGGACGCCGCGCCGCTTTCCAGGTGGCGCTCGAAGGAACGGAAGCGTTCCGGCAGGCCCTTGGAGTAATCCAGCCGATCCACGCCGATCGCGAGCCGGCGACCCGACAGGCTCGCCCGCAGGTCGTGTTCGGCCCGCTCCGCCTCGGCGCTGCGCGCCTGCGCGGCGATCGCCTCGACATCGATGCCGATCGGGAACGCGCCGCTGCGTCCGTGGCGGGTGATGCCGTGCTGGCGCAAGGCATGCTGATAGTTGTCGAGATCGGCGCGGGTCTGGAATCCGGTCAGGTCGTGGCAGGCCAGCGCTTCCAGCAGATCGCGATGGACGGGCAGGGCACGCAGCACGTCGGGCGGCGGCATCGGGATGTGCAGGAAGAACCCGATCCGGTTGCTCACGCCAAGTTCGCGCAGGCAGCGCGCCAGCGGAATCAGGTGGTAGTCGTGCACCCAGACGGTGTCGTCCGCGCGCAGCCGGCGGGCCAGCGCTTCGGCGAAGTACCGGTTCACCCGCAGCCAGGCCTCGTGGTGCTCGCGGTGGTAATCGACCAGGTCGATGCGGTAATGGAACAACGGCCACAGCACGCGGTTGGCGAAGCCGTGGTAATACCCGTCGAAATCGTCCGCCGGCAGATCCAGCAACGCGTATTCGATCCGCCCCGAATGCAGCGTCTCCAGCGGCAGGCGCGCATCGCTGGCCATGCGGCCGCTCCAGCCCAGCCACAGCGCCGGAGCGCCATCCATCGCCGCCGCCAGCGCCACCGCCAGGCCGCCGGTCTGGGTTTCACCGGGCAATGCCACCCGGTTGGAAACCTGCACGATGCGTCCGGTCTCCGCGCGTTCGTGAATCACGGGCCGCGATCGTGAGTCGATGTTCATGCGATGACCTCGTCTTTCAGGGATGCGAGCAGCCAGCGCCGGACCGCGTCCGGATTCGCCAGTCGATGGCGTGCCGCGGTGGGTCGCCCCGCGCCGATCAGCACGCTGACGCCGCCCAGCGCGTTGACCCGCGCGAATCCCGGCTCGTCCGCGGGATCGTCGCCGATGAAGGCGGGGCGCCGGCCTTGGAAAGGCGGCATCGCCATGAAGGCGGCGATGGCCTCGCCCTTGTCCATGCCGAGCGGGCGTATCTCGATGCCGTGCGCGCCGGGATGCAGCCGGTGGCGCGGCAGGCGCGCGCGCAGGCTGTCGGCGAATGCGCCGAGTTCCTTCGCCGCTTCCGGCGCGGCGCGCCAATGCAGGAACAGGCAACCACCGCGGCATTCCACCAACGCGCCCGGATAGCGGCCGGCGATCGCTTCGGCTTCGGCGGCCAGCGCGAGGAAAGGAGCATCCATCGCCGGCGCGGGTTGCCATTCGCCCTGCGCGCGCCGTTCCAGCCCGTGCAGGCCGGCGACCGCCGCGACGACCAGCGGCGCGAACAACGCGTCGAGCGCAGCCACCGTGCGTCCGCTCACCAGGGCCAGCGCGCCACCGCATTTGCGCGACAGCGCGGGAAGGGCCTGTTTGATCGCGGGGTCAATCCGCACCGCGTCCGGGGTGGGCGCATGCTCGGCGAGCGAGCCGTCGACATCGAGGAACAGCGCCCAGTCCTCCTCGATCAGCGGTGGTTCCGCCGCAAGGGTACTTTCGCTTTCCATGATTTCATCCTAGATATCGCGGTGTGAGCGCCGCGTGGATGGGTCTTCATGCGAAGCCAACATACCGCGCACGGAATCTTGACCTCGCCCGCGCGAGGCTGCGGCGAGGCGGCGAACCGGAGCCGATCGATGTCCGCGCAGCTGACGGCGCAGGTAAACGTGTTGCTGGAAGTGCTGTACGCGATGCTGCTGGCCGGCAGCATCGGCGTGGAGCGCGAGATCAAGAACCGGCCCGCGGGCTTCCGCACCCACATGCTGGTCGGCGGCGCGGCCGCGTTCCTGGTCGGCATCGGCGACATGGTGATGACCGAGAGCATGCGTGAGGCGAGTCCGACGCTGGTGGTGGATCCGTTCCGGCTGGTGGAGGCGGTGATCGCCGGCGTGTCCTTCATCGGCGCGGGCACCATCTTCGCCCAGCGCGGCGCCGGCACGGTGGTCGGCATCACCACCGCCGCATCGCTGCTGATGGTCGCGGTGATCGGCGTGGCGGTGGGCTTCGACTACAACCTGCTGGCCTTCCTCGTCACCGCCGCGACCCTGTCGGTGCTGGTCCTGCTCGCGTGGATCGAACGGCTGATCGCCGGCCGCCGACCGCCCGGCGGCGGGCCGCACCGCCGGACTTCCGCTTGAACGCCAACGGGGGTATCTTCCGGGGTCGGGGGACGTTGACCATTCCGCTGCCTGGCTACTCGATGGTTGCCATGACGGAGACGCGCAAGGAATTGCCTATAACTCGCTCCACCCGGACGATCGCCTGGTCAGGCATCGTCCTGGCGCTCATGCTCGCGTACCTGCTCGGTTACTTCGTGTATCGCGATCACCAGCTGCGCCTGCAGGCCGCGCAGCGCCAGAGCATGGCGCTGGCCGAAGGCACCGCGCGCCTGTTGCGGCTGGAACTGCGCAATCTCGAACGCGCCATGGCGGGCATCGCCGGCGATGCCCGCCATGCGTTCCAGACCGTGCCCGCGTCCGCGCCCGTGCTGCTGGGCGAAGCGGTGGCCGGCGTCGTGCAGCGGCATCAGGAGCTGCACAGCATCGTGATCGTGGATGCGGGCGGCCAGGCGATCACGCCGGGCGACGGTTTTGCGATTCCTTCCCGGCTGCGCGGCGCCCGTCCGCAGGTGCTGAGCTTCGGCGGCCTGCAGCAGGTGGATGGCGAATGGGTGTGGCCGCTGCTGATGGCGATGGAGGATGGGCGGTGGATCGTCACCCGGCTGCGGGTGGCCGAGATCCAGCGCCTGGTCGCGGACCTGGACACCGGCCGCGAGGGCGTGGTGACCGTGATGGATCACGGCGGCACGGTGCTCGCGCGCAGTCGTGACGCGTCACGTTATCTGGGGCGCCGCTATCCGGAAATCCTGCCGTCCGGTCCGCCCTACGCCGCCAGTACGATGATCCGGCGGAGCGGGGTGGACGGGGTGATGCGGATCACCGCGCGCATGCACCTGGACGACTACGGCGTGTTCGTCAGCGCCGGCCTGGGGCGGGCCGAAGTGCTGCGCGACTGGTACCTGCTGCTGTTCGGGTCGCTGGCGGTCTATGCGCTGTACTGGGCGGGCTTCCTGTACCTGCTGCGGCATATCCGGCAGGCGGCGCGGGCGCAGAAGCGACTGGTCACCGAAGTGGGGCGCGCGGCCGATGGACTGCGGCTGGCCCAGCGCGTCGGCAGGACCGGCAGCTGGATGGTGCTGCGGTCGCCGCCGCGGGTCGAATGGTCCGAACAGGTATCGGAGATCTTCGGCCTGGGCCAGGAGCGCCACAGCGCCTGCAGCGAGGAGTTCTACGCGCTGGTGCATCCGGAGGATCGCGAGCCGCTGCGCGCGCGTTTCGCCCAGGCCTGGCGGAGCCGAGAACCCTTCGTCGCCGAGTACCGCGTGATCCGGCCCGATGGCCAGGTCCGCTGGCTGCTGACCCGCGGAGGCGTGGTCGAGCAGGACGGCGAAGTCACCCGCATGACCGGCACGGTGCTGGACATCACCAACGAACGCAGCGCCCAGGCGCGCCTGCTCGAAACCGAGCGCCAGTACCGGTTGCTGTTCGATCGCAACCCGATGCCGTTCTGGGTGTTCGATCTGGAGAGCCTGCGGTTCCTGGAGGTCAACGACGCCGCCGTCCGCCACTACGGCTACAGCCGCGAGGAGTTCCTGGCGATGACCATTCTGGACATCCGCCCGCCTCGCGACTCGGTGGATGTCCTGCAGTCGTTGAGCGAACCGGCGCCCACCCCGGAAGGCGAGCTGTGGAAGCATGTGAAGAAGGATGGCAGCGTCATCGACGTGCAGGTGCGCACCGACACCATCAGCTACAACGGCCGGCCCGCCAAGCTGGTGCTGGCCGAGGACATCAGCGAAACCCTCGCCTACGAGCGCGAACTCAATTACCGGGCCAGCCACGACGCCGCCACCGGCCTGCTGAACCTGCCGGGGCTGAAGACCCACCTGGCCGCCGAGGGCAAGGGGCCCTACGCGCTGGCCTATCTGCAGCTGCGCGGCCTGGAACTGGTCATCGACAGCCTGGGCCAGGCGGTGGCGACCCGGGTGCTGGACATCCTCGCCAATCGGCTGGAATCGCTGGCCGATCCCTGGGGCGAGAGCGCATTCGTGCCCTCCGAGGCCTTCGTGGTGGCGCTGCGGCACGGCGTGGACGTGGACATGGCGGTGACCGCGCTGCACCGCGCGATGACCTTGCCGGTGGAGCAGGGCGGATCGCGGCGCACGCTGGAAGCGTGGGTGGGCGTCGCCCGGTTCGACGGCACCGGGTTCGAGAACGCGGTCAGCCATGCCGCGCTCGCCGCGCACGTGGCGCGTTCGCAGGGCGTTCCCAGCCGGACCTTCGATGCGCCGATGGCGCAGGCGGCCGGCGAGCGCCTGCGCATGATCGGCCGCATCCACGTGGCGCTGGAACAGCGCGATTTCATGCTGCATTTCCAGCCGATCTACCGGCTCCAGGATCGCCATCCGGTCTGCCTGGAGGCGCTGCTGCGCTGGCCGCAGGCCGATGGCGGCTTCGTGCCGCCATCGCAGTTCATTCCGCTGTCCGAGGACGCCGGCCTGATTCCCGCGCTGGGCGACTGGGTGATGGAGGAGGCGGCGCATTGCCATCGCAAGCTGGTGGAGGCCGGGTGGGGCCAGCTGCCGATCGCGGTCAACGTATCGCCGGCGCAACTGCGCCGGCGGGACTTCGCCGAACGCTTGATCCAGCTGCACGAGCGCTTCGGCCTGCCGCGCGGCGCGCTGCACATCGAAGTCACCGAAAGCATGCTGCTCGACAGTCCCGAAAGCACCATGCGCACCCTGCGCACGTTGCAGAAGCACGGCATCTGCACCTCGCTGGATGATTTCGGCACGGGCTTCTCCAGCATGTCGTACCTGCACCAGCTGCCGCTGGACGCGCTGAAGATCGATCAGGCGTTCGTGCGCAACGTCGCCGACGACGACCGCAGTGCGGCGATCTGCCACGCGATGATTTCCCTGGGCCACAGCCTCGGCCTGACCCTGGTGGCGGAAGGGGTGGAGACGCAGGCGCAGCTGGACTGGCTGCACCGCCATCACTGCGATCAGGTGCAGGGCTATCTGCTGGCCCGGCCGATGGATCTGGCGCGGACGCTGGAACACCTGTCCGCCGGCGTGGCGCCGGAGCGTAGACGGGGCGGCTGAGGCCGCTAGTGCAGGCTCCAGATATCCGGGATCAGCGCTTCGGCCGATTCCCGGAAGCCATCTTCGAAATGGGGAGGCAGGCCCAGGGGAAAGTTCTCGGCGGCGACCTGGAGGCAGGCGATCAGCCGGGTCTGCACCGGCTCCTCCACCGCCTGCATCACCGTCGAGGCCACGTAGCCCATGACCGCGAGCTGGCCCTGGAGCCGGCCGAAATGTTCCAGCACGTACCCGATCGCCTGATCCTGCCGCTGGACGCGTTGCTCCAGCGCGGGTTCCAGGCGCAGGCAGATCGCCTCCAGTTCGGCGAGGCGCGTCTCCATCGAATGCCGCTTGCCCATGCGCGTCTCCTGCTTGGCGTGCAGGTCCACTTTCCGGCATCGGCATCAAGAGAACGTGTGCAGGGCGCGGCGGCGGAAAGAGAAAGGGGGAGAACCGGAAGGCGATCCAGACGAGGTTGACCCGCCGTTCCTGTCGGCCGGTGAGGCCTGAGGCCGGTTCTCCTGTGGGGCTGCCGGTCAAGACCTCGGCCCACGGGGAGCCGTATCCACTGAATGCGCAGCCAGCCGGGGTGTTCTCCGGCATCCACACAGAAGATTCTCCGCCATCGCCGCGAAACCGGCGGTGCAGGGCGCGTCCACACGCCGTTAAGAAGCGGTCGCGAGCGGCGGAGCGCTCAGCGCAGCGTGGCGGTTCCGCTCAGGCCGTCGGCGACGCGCGCAGCAACGCCGGCTCGTGGCCGCGGGGATGCGTGGGCAATCCGAGACAATCCACGCAGGCGTCGTCGAGCGTCGCGTGCGACGGACGCCAGCCCAGCACGTACCAGCCTTCCTCGTCGCCGGACAGATGCTCGGCGTGCCAGGCGCGGCCATCGTAGTGACCGTTGAACCAGCCGGTGGTGTCGTCGATCGAGCAGGCGTAAATCGCCAGCGGCACGTTCACCGGGGGCGCGCGCTCGGGCAGATAGCAGCAGGCCGCGTCCGTAAGCGGGCTCATGGGGACTCCGACGTGCCGCGCACGCGAATGGGATTGAGCCGGGTTCTACTCCCGAGTCCGGCAAGAGCGTGTGTTCAAGCGCGCGGGTTGCCGTTAACGATCGATGCACGCCTGGGCATTTGTTTGTCACGGCGCGTTTGCACCGGCGAGGTTAGAACTGGGATGACGCGGCGAGGCCGCGTGTTTTTCTCCCAACCCGACGGCAAGGAGTATCCGATGGCACGCGCATCCATGACCGACCAGGCGCAGGTGAACGAACTGTTGCTGCAGGCGCTCGAAACCGAACGCGGCGGCATCCAGGTCTACACCGCGGCGATCGAGGCGGCACAGAACGAGGATCTGAAGGAAGAATGGCGGAAATACCTGGATGAAACCCGCCGGCATGAGCAGATTCTGCTGGATGTCTTTGAACAGCTGGGCAAGGATCCGGAAGCCGCCAGTCCGGGGCGCGAGGTCGTGGCGCATCACGGCCGCTCCCTGGTGAAGGCCATCGAGATGGCGATGGCCAACGCCGATGCCGCCGCGGCCGAACTGGTTGCCGCCGAATGCGTGGTCCTGGCCGAAACCAAGGATCACCAGAACTGGGAACTGATCGGCCGGGTGGCGGAAAAGGCCGGCAAGCAGGAAGGAAAGATCCTCAAGGCCGCACACGACGAGGTGGAGAAGGAAGAGGATCACCACCTCTATCACACCCGCGGCTGGGCACGGGAACTGTGGATCCAGTCGCTGGGCCTGCCGGCGGTGCTGCCGCCGCCGGAAGAGGAACGCAATGTCGAAACCGCCATCGGCGCGGCGCGCGCCGAGCAGTCACGCGACAAGATGATGTAGCAGCCCCTCCGTCGCGATCCGGCCGCGTGCCGGGTCGCGACGGGGCTGTCGTCGTGAACGGAACATTTTTACCGCGCGGGCGCGCGGCTGCGCCGCCCGCTCAGAATTCGTCGACGAACTCGACCGCCATGCCCAGGCTTTCCGCGCTGCGGATGATGAGCTCGCGCACCTCGTCGCCCGCATGCGGACCGGGAACCTCGATCTCGATGGCGTGAACGCCGCCGCTGCCCTGATCGTCGACCAGTCCGGCGGAGCTGGAGTCATCGTCGTCCATGTGCGGCATCAGGTCCGCCACTTCCTCGACCCGCTCGACCCCATCGACGCCATGCACCACGCTGATCACGGTGGCCGCGTCGGCTTCACTTCCGGTCAGGCGGACTTTCAGCAGGGGCATGGGGAACTCCTTGGGACGGGGAGGCGCTCCGCTGGAGCGCACGGGGGCTTCGGGGGTAGAGGTTCCGGTTTCGCCAAATGGATTCCAGCTTACGCTGGAATGACAACTCAAAGCCGTCGTCCCAGCGAACGCTGGGACCCATGTTTGCTTCCTAGTTCGCTTCCTATGCGACAGGCCTGCGGACGCCTGATTCCAGCTTTGGCTGGAACGACGGCGGGAAGTCTCCGTCGTGCCATTGGATCCGGGACCTATCCTGTTCCGCGACCAACACGTGTTGATCCGGATTGAACCGTAGTCCAGGCCCTTCATCCAGCTGTCTCCCTCTTAAAGCGGAGGCGCTGACGAGCATGTGAAGAGCTTCCGCATACACGCTCGACACACCTGCGCATGCAGGCTGCGCCATATCCCACTCGCGGTGTGACGATGTATCGAATCCTGATTGTCTGTGTCGGCAACATCTGTCGAAGTCCGATGGCCGAGGCGGTGATGCGGGCGCGGTGGCCCGCGGGCGAGGTGGAGGTGCGCTCGGCCGGGCTGGCCGCGCGCGTGGGCGACGGCGTGCATCCGATGGCCGCCGAGATGCTGAAGGAAAATGGTCTTCGATTGGATCACCATGCCGCGCGCCAGATCGATCTGCAGATGCTCGTGCAGGCGGACCTCGTGCTGGCGATGGAGCATCGACAGTTGCGCGCGCTCGCGGCCATCGCACCGCCGCTGCGTCAGCGCATGCAACTGCTGGGCCGATGGAAGGGGAACAGCGAAATACGCGATCCCTGCGGGCGTCCACGCGCCGACTTCGTGCGCGCCTTTGATCTCATCGAGGCGTCCGCGCACGCCTGGTGCGAGCGCATGCCGATGAATCGTGATTCACGATTGTGCGCGATGCCTGCACACACCTGAGCGGATCCCCGTGCGTGGTTCGCGCTTTC
Source organism: Pseudoxanthomonas sp. (assembly GCF_051953815.1). GTDB lineage: Bacteria > Pseudomonadota > Gammaproteobacteria > Xanthomonadales > Xanthomonadaceae > Pseudoxanthomonas_A. Next base: position 235,203 of record NZ_JBQCIJ010000046.1, read on the forward strand.
ATGCGCTCATCAAGATGCTGTCCGTAGATTGCCAGCGGAACAAATCACCACCACGCACACCGCGTGGAATGGCGGTTTTTGCCAGGGATGACCGGTTGGACAGGATGGCCATCACGGACAAACGAGGAATTCTGGATGGAGCATCCGAGGATCATCGCGGCCAGCGCGATCGCGTTGGCGGTGACATTGTTCGCCATCTTCTCGATGCGCCCATGGGCGCGCCGGGTGGGACTGGTGGATCGTCCCGACGACGACCGCAAGCATCACAACGGCCGCGTACCGCTGATCGGCGGCATCTGCTTCTTCATCGGGCTGCTGGTCGGACTGGCGTACCTGGGCTTCATCGATCGCTTCGTCATGAGCGTGATGATGGGCGCGGCCCTGATCGTGGCCATGGGCGTGGCGGACGACGTGGTCCATCTGACCGTGCAGTCCCGGCTGCTGATCGAGTCGGCGATCGTGGCGTTGGTGATCCTGAGCACCGGCTACTACGTCGACCACCTGGGCGGACTGCTGCCGGGTGACATCCGCCTCGGCATCTGGGGCATCCCGCTGACCATCTTCGCGGTCATCGGGTTGATCAACGCCTTCAACATGCTGGACGGCATCGACGGCCTGGCCGCCTCGGTCGCGCTGGTCTGCATCGGCACCGTGCTGATGTACGACCGCGCCGGCTGGTCGGTGGTGGGCGTCATGCTGATGCTGCAGGTGCTGTTCGCCGCGCTGATTCCCTACATCTTCGCCAATCTCGGCTGGCCGGACGGCCGCAAGATCTTCATGGGCGACGCCGGCAGCATGGCGATCGGTTTCCTGCTGGGCTGGAGCCTGATCTATCTGAGCCATTCGCGGGTCGGCCGGCTGGCTCCGGTGGACGTGCTGTGGTGCGTGGCGCTGCCAGTGATGGACACGCTGGCGGTGATGTATCGCCGCGTCCGCGCCGGCCGCTCGCCGTTCGGCGCGGATCGCCAGCACCTGCATCACCTGCTGATGGACGAAGGCTTCTCCTCGCGCGCCACCCTGGCCCTGATGGTCGTCGCCGGCATCGGCCTGGCGCTGCTGGGCTACGTGCTGCGCGCGGCCCCGGATCTGCTCAACCTGGCGTGCTTCATCGCCGCCACCGTGATGTATGTCGTGGGCCTGCCGCGCCTGCTGGAAATGCGCAAGCGCGGTTTCCGCTGGCGCTGGCGCCCGTCCACCGGGCTGGCGCGGTTCGTGCCGGCGCGCAACGCGCTGCGGACACCGCCCGCCCGCGTGAGCAGCGAGGATCACGAGCCGTATCCGCTCGCGCGCGACGCCGACGGCAATGAACCCCTGCGCGCCCTTTGCGTGGTGGCGGCGACCCCGGAAGCGATGGGAGTGGCGCCAATCGCGCAGCGGCTGGCCGACGACGGCCGGTTCCAGACCAGCGTCTGCCTGGCAGAGGTGCCCGGCACCGACGGCGAGGCGGCGTTGCATCTGTTCGGGCTGGAAGCGCAGGAACGCCTGTCCGGCGACGACGGCACCGACGCGCTGGTCAACGGCGTGCGCGAATTGATGGATCAACTGCGCCCGGACGTGGTGCTGGTGTCCGGCAACGGTCCGGCCACCTTCGCCCTCAGCCTGGCCGCGCATGCCGACGATGTGCCGGTGGTGTGCGTGGACGGCGACGCCAGCGCGGCCACGCCTTCGCACTGGCCCAACGAGGCCAGCCGCCGCATCGTGCAGTCGCTGGCGGCGCTTCACGTGGCCGCCAGCGAGGACGCCGGCCAGCGCCTGCGCGTCGAGGGCGTGCCCGGGGATCGCGTGCTGGTGCAGGACGGCATCGTCGCCGAAAGCCTGCGCACCGGCCTGGATACCCTGCGCGCCGAACCGCGCCTGGGCAACGCGATCGCCTGGCGCTTCCCGTTCCTGCGCGAGGGCAGCCCGCTGCTGATGGTCGCCTGTACCGCCGACCGGGCCGACGCCGCGCCGCTGGTCGAGGCGCTGGAAATGATCGCCCGGCGTCGACCCGACGTGGACATCGTCTGGCCGCGCGAGGCGGCCGACGCGCACGACGCATCCGGCACGCTGCACGCCTTCGGCAACGTGCACATGCTGGAACTGTCCGACTATCTGGCGTGGCTGCACCTGCTGGAGCGCGCGCAGCTGGTGCTGGCCGGGCAGGGCAGCACCTTCCCGGGACAACTGCCCGGCAAACCGGTCCTGCGGGTATGCGATACCCAGGAAGGCGACGGCATCGCCATCGGCACGACCGCGCTGGCCATCGCCGGCCGCGTGCTGACCCTGCTCAGCGAACCCGCGGTCTACCAGTCGCTGGCCAGCGCGACCACCGCCGACACCCGCGCCGGCCTGCCCGGCGAGGACGTGCCGGACGCGCTGATCCGGCTGCGTTCCGGCAACCACGAATCCCAGATCCGCGAAGCCGACGACATCCGCTACGCCTACGGCGTGCGCGAAGCGTCCTGACCCGGCTGGCGCGACCCCATAAGCAAGGCAACGAGGTGACTCCCCCATGGCCACTCAACTCATCACGCGAACGTTTCCGCCCGGTCCCGAGCTGACGCCCGCCCCACGCGAGGGCGACGTCGACCTGCCGACCCTGGTGGCCACGCTCAACGAGAACAAGCGCCTGATCCTGTTCGGGACCGCGGTGTTCTTCCTCGCCAGCCTGCTGTACCTGGCGATCGTCACGCCCACCTACGAGGCCAACGCGGTGGTGCAGGTCGAGAACCGCCCCGCGATTCCGCCCGGCGTCAATCCGAACGCCGCCATGCAGGGGCCGCCGCCGATTTCCACTTCGCCGGGCGCGACCGAAGTCCAGCTGCTGACCTCGCGCCGGGTGATCGGCGAGGCGATGAGCCGGCTGGACCTGGACGTGGACGTGCAGCCGGCGCGGCTGCCGCTGCTGGGTGATTTCATCGCCCGCCGCCACCAGAAATCCCATCCCGGCACCCTGGCCGCGCCGTGGCTCGGCATGAACCGCTACGGCTGGGGCGGCGAGGTGCTGGACATCGGCCGGATGGAGGTGCCGCCCGAGCTGATCGGCGCGCGCCTGCAACTGATCGCCGGCGAGAACGGCCAGTACCTGCTGGCCTCGCCGGGCGGCGACGTGCTGCTGCGCGGACGCGCCGGCGCGCTGGCGCAATCCGGCGGCATCGCCGTGCAGGTGCGACGGCTGGTGGCGAACCCGGGCATGCGTTTCGATGTGACCCGCCGCGATCCGTCCACGGTGATGGCGGCGCTGAAGCAGGACATCACCGCCACCGAGCAGGGCCGCAATTCCGGCGTCATCGCGTTGACCTACGCCAACGCCGATCCCGAGCGCGCCCGCAGGGTGCTGGACGAAGTCACCCGCGAGTACGTGCACCAGAACGTCGCCCGCACCTCCGCCGAGGCGGCCAGCCGGCTGAAGTTCGTGACCGAACAGCTGCCCAACGTGCGCGAGGAGCTGGACAAGGCGCAGGCCGCGCTGCGCAACTTCCAGGCGCGTACCCAGACCCTGGACGTGGCGGTGCAGAACCGCGCCCTGCTGGACCAGACCATCGCGCTGGATTCCAGCATCCAGCAGCTGCGCATCCAGATGACCGAGGTCGCCAACCGCTTCACGCCGTCGCATCCGACCTACCAGACCCTGCAGAAGCAGATCAGCCAGTTCGAGGGCGAGCGGGCGGCGCTGCAGGGCAAGATCCACAACCTGCCGGACACCCAGCAGGGCCTGTTCCGGCTCAACCGCGACGTCGAGGTCACCAACCAGACCTACGCCAACCTGCTGGATCAGGCGCAACAGCTGAACATCGCGCGCGCCAGCGCGGTCGGCAACGCGCGGGTGATCGATCCGGCGGCGGTCAACCTCAACAGCCCGGCCTGGCCCAAGCCGCTGCCGGTGATCGCGGCGGGCACCGCCCTGGGCGCGGTGCTGATGGTCGCCTTCGTGCTGATGCGCCAGCTGTTCCGCCGTGGCGTGGAGGATCCGGTGGACATCGAGCTGCTGGGCCTGCCGGTGTACGCATCGATTCCCTTCAGCGAGAAGGGACGCGAGCTGACCCAGCGTCCCAGCGGCGGACGCCGCCGCGAACGGCGCCAGCGCCTGCTGGCCCTGAGCGCGCCGTCGGATCTGGCGATGGAGGCGTTGCGCACGCTGCGCACCAGCCTGCATTTCGCGCGGATGAAGACCCGCAACAACCTGCTGATGATCTCCGCGCCCAGTCCCGGCGTCGGCAAGACCTTCGTCTGCGCCAACCTGGCGGTGACCATCGCCCAGACCGGGCAGCGCGTGCTGCTGATCGACGCCGACATGCGCCGCGGCACCCTGCACGACGCGGTCGGCGTGCGCTGGGAAGGCGGACTGTCGGATCTGATCATGGGCCGGATCCAGCTGGAGGACGCCATCCGCCGCGTCGCCGGCGCCGACAACCTGTCGTTCATCTCGCGCGGCGCGGTGCCGTCGAATCCGTCCGAACTGCTGATGCACGAGAACTTCACCAATCTGCTGAGGGACGTGGCCGGCGACTACGACATCGTCCTGATCGATACCCCGCCGGTGCTGGCGGTGACCGACGCGGCGGTGATCGGCCAGCACGCCGGCACCTGCCTGCTGGTGGTGCGCTGGGGGCTCAACCAGCAGCGCGAGATCGCGCTGGCCAAGCAGCGCCTGGAGCAGAACGGCGTGGAGGTGAAGGGCGCCATCTTCAACGGCGTCGAGAAGCGCGGGGCGGGGCAGTACGCCTACACCTACTACGAGTACCTGCCGGCGCCGCGCACCGCGGGTTCCCGCTGAGGCACCACGACAAGGACGCATCCATGCAGATCACGATGTCTCCCTACTATGGGAAACCCGACTTCTCCCCGCTGGTGGCCGGGCCGGCGCAACGCATCGACCCGGTGTCGGTGGCGGACCTGCTGCGCAATGCCTTCGTCTATCCGCCGCACTCGATCTACGAGGGCATCAAGCTGGTGACGTTCGGCTTCTCGCCCGAACACGACATGCACACCGCGCCCCGGTTCCGCTTCAAGTTCCGCAATGCCGGCGAGGTGCCGGAAGTGGCGCGCCATCCGCAGGACTGGATAGCGGTCTACCACCGCAAGCTGTGCGAGGCGATCGCGCAGTCGTGCGCGACGATGGCCTCGCCGTGGCTGCTGCAGAGCGGCGGCAAGGACTCCACCACGCTGGCGATCGCCCTGGCCGACGCGCGCCCCGACGCCACCTGCATCACCTACCTGGGCGGTCGCGAGGAGAACGAAGTCGAATCGGCGCGCCAGGTGGCGCGGCGGCTGGGCCTGCGGCACGAGTCCCTGATCTGCGATCCGGGCCGCGCGTATGATCGCTACCTGGCGCTGGCCGGACGCATGCCGCTGCTGACCGCCGATTTCGCCCTGTTGTCCTACGCGGACCTCGGCACCGAAGTCCGCGCGCGCGGCGGCGACGGCGTCATCGACGGCCTGGGCGCGGACAGCTACTTCGGTACCCCGGTCGACCGCCAGCACCAGTGGCTGGGCAGGATCGCCCGCGACGTTCGGCTGCCGCTGGACCTGACCGCGCTGCCGGGCGTGGACAGGAGTTTCGAGGCCTGCTTCCTGCTGGGTACGTTGCAGATGAATCCGATCGAGCGGGTGTTTCCGGGCTCGCGCTTCAGCGACGCGGAGGTCGACGAATTGTTCGGGCATCCGATCTCGCGCCGTTCGCGGGCGCGGATGGCCCTGTTCCAGGAGGAAATCGCCACCGCGACCAGCGAGTGGGAGTGGCGCGACATGTCGATGTCGATCGCCGGTTCCGCCGGCGCGTTCGCCAAGGGCCTGTACACCGCCCATGCGCTGGGCCTGGACGCGGCCTATCCGTTCTGCGATCACGACCTGCGCGAATGGATCCACCGCGAAGTGCCGCGCCGGCAGAAGGTCGATCCGGAAACCGGCGTCAACAAGATGCTGATCCGGCGCCATATCGCCACCCGCTTCGCGGAGTTGCCCTACGTCCAGCGCAAGGGCAGCTTCCGCTTCGACCTGTGCGGACTGGCCGCGCAACGGTTCGACCAAGTGCATGGCTTCGCGGACGCGATGCGGGATCTCCTGCCGGGCGCGGCGCCGTGGCTGGAGCGCAACCGGCGCCGGCTCGACAACAAATACCACGCCTCCAAGTTCTACCTGCTGGCGATCGTGCTGCCGTGGCTGGCCGCGCGTGGCGCCGCGGCGGCGCCGGTCGCGCACGAGGCCGCCGCCTGAGCATGGACCCCGACCGGCGCCGCTGCCTGCATGGCCTGCTGGCGGGCGCCACGCTCGCCGCCACGCCGATGGCGCGGGCGGCCAACGCGGCCTCGCGCGGCGCGGATCTGGACGTGCGCGATTTCGGCGCGGTCGGCGACGGCCGTCGCGACGATACCCCGGCGTTCCAGGCCGCCGTCGACGCCTTGCCGGAGTCCGGCGGCACGGTGCGCGTGCCCGCCGGCAACTACCTGATCAATCCATTGCGCAGCGTGCGCCTGCGCAGCCGCATGCACCTGGCGATGGACGCGGACACGCGCCTGGTCGCGATGAGCAACGCCGCGCCGCGCGCCTATGTGCTGCTGTTGCAGCAGGTGCAGGACGTGGAAGTATCGGGCGGACGCATCCTGGGTGATCGCGAACGCCACCTCGGCAGCGCCGGCGAATGGGGCCACGGGGTGATGGTGCGCGGGAGCAGCGGCATCCGCCTGCACGATCTGCATATCAGCCGCTGCTGGGGCGACGGCATTTCCGTGGGCGGCCTGTCCGGCATCGCCGGGTTGGCGCCGCTGCCCAGCCGCGACGTGGTGATCCGCGACGTGACCTGCCAGGGCAACCGCCGCCAGGGCCTGACCATCGGACGCTCCCGCCACGTGCAGGTGCTGGGATGTTCGTTCCTGGACACCGGCGGCGTGCTGCCCGGCTGCGGCGTCGACATCGAACCCGATCCCGGCGGCGACGCCCGCGACATCCTGATCCAGGATTGCCTGGCGCAATCCAACCAGGGCGCCGGCATCCAGCTCTACGAGCGGGTCCGCGACGTCACCATCCGCCGCTGCCGGATCCTGGACAACCGGGGAGACGGCATCCTGCTGCGCGCGGCGCAGGGCGGTGTCATCGAGGGCAACGAGATCCGTGGCAACGGCCTGCGCGGAATCGCGGTGCGGGCCACGAGCCGCGATTTCCATCTGCGCGACAACCGCATCGGTGGCAACTCGGGCGCGCTCGCCCGGCGCCGCCGCGATCCGGGCGAGCGCGGCGGGATGAATCTGGACGTGGCACGCGGCGCGAACGGCATCCGGGTGGACGCCGACAGCCGGCCGATGCGCTGAGTTTCGCGCACGGCCGCGGAACCACACCTGCAAAAGCGGACTCGACCATGTGTTCCGGTAGAGGAATGCGGGCGCTTTTCACACGAATCTGAATCGCGTGCGGCGAAGTTCTTGCGCACGCTCACAGATACGGATTTCACGGCTATACGACGCCATCCGAATCCCTATAGTCAGAATCGCCGCGGGTCGCTGCGGCTTTCCTTGGTTTTCCTTCAATGACGGACCACATTGGTCCGCAGGGGTGATGTCTGTGAAACACAATGCACTCGTGCACGACGTGCACGGGGCAGGGACGCCTCGGCGCGAATTTCTGCGCCAATCCTTGCTGCTGGCGCTGCCGGCCGCGCTCCTTTCAACCGGAATCCCGAAGGCGCTGGCCGCGGTCTATGCGCCACCGGCGCGCCTGCGTGGCGGCACCACCCTGAGCGTGCGCGACTGGGGCGCACGCGGCGACGGCGAGACCGACGACACCACCGCGTTCCAGTACGCCATCGATGCGCTGCCCTCGACCGGCGGCACGGTGGTCGTCCCGGCGGGCGACTATGTCATCGACCCGACCCGCAACGTGCGCCTGCGCAGCAACATGCACCTGCTGCTGCAGGACGGCGCCCGCCTGCGCGCCAAGCGCAACGACAAGGAGCGCGCCTACGTGCTGATGGCCTACAAGGTCAGCAACGTGGAGATTTCCGGCGGCCAGATCATCGGCGATCGCGAGACCCACCTGGGCACGACCGGCGAATGGGGCCACGGCATCATGATCCGGGGATCGTCGAAGATCACCGTGCGCGACATCCATGTTTCCAAGTGCTGGGGCGACGGCATCTCGATTGGCGGCGCGATGGTGACCAACGCGCCGACCATCGCGTGCAGCGACGTGGTCATCGCCAACGTGGTCTGCACCGGCAACCGTCGCCAGGGCCTGACCATCGGCCATGCGATCGGAGTGAAGGTCTACGACAGCGAGTTCAGCGACTGCAACGGCATCGCGCCGGCCTGCGGCATCGACATCGAACCGGACGTCGGCGACCTGCGCACCACCTCCAACGTGCACATCGAGAACTGCCACATCCACGGCAACGCCGGCAACGGCATCCTGGTGTACAAGCGGGTCCAGGGCGTCACCATCAAGCGCTGCACCATCGAGTACAACGGCGGCCACGGCATCCTGACGATCGGGCCGGAGAGCGGCTACATCGCCCAGAACACCCTCCGCCACAACTACCTGGTCGGCATGATGTTCGGCAGCGCGACCCGCAACTACCAGTACAGCGGCAACATCTCGCGCAACAACAACACGCGCCTGCATGGCGTCAACAAGACGGTCAATCCATTGGTGTACCTGACCGGCTTCGTCGACGGCAACAAGGGCAACGGCGCGCACGTGGCCAGGGTCAGCGACGTCTACGACATCCGGGTGACCAGCAACGGCTACGCCAAATGATCTCCAGGTGAACTGGCGCTCAGCCGAATGACGAGCGCGTGCAGAGGCGGCCTTCGGGCCGCTTCTTTTTTGCCCGTTTATTGGGGCTGTCGCCGGTTTGGTGGTGAGCGCGTGAACGGTTTTGCGGACTCGACTTTCTAGAATCGGCACGACGCTTCCCCTACGGCGCCTGCATGAAGTTCATCCTGTTCGCAAACACAGACTGGTACCTCTACAACTTCCGACTTTCCACCGCGCTCCAGCTTCGATCCATGGGCATGGAGGTGGTGATGGTGTCGCCACCGGGCGACTTCGGCGATCGCTTCCGCGAGCACGGCATCCGCTGGCGGCCCTTGCCGATGCAGCGCTCCAGCCTGAATCCCTGGCGCGAGGCCGGCACGCTGGCGCGGCTGGTCCGGTTGCTGCGCGAGGAGCGCCCGGATCTGCTGCACAGTTTCACCCTCAAGTGCGCGGTATACGGCGCGCTGGCCGCGCGGGTTTCCGGCGTGCCCGCGGTGGTCAACGCGGTCACCGGCCTGGGCTACGTGTTTTCCAGCGACCGCGCCAAGGCGCGGCTACTGCGGCCGGTGGTGTCGCTGTTGATGCGCGGCGCGCTGGGCGGCGATCACTCGCGGGTGATCCTGCAGAACCCCGACGACGCGCAGGCCTTCGCCGATGCGCGGCTGGCGCCGCCGCACAACATCCGCCTGATCCGGGGCTCCGGCGTGGATCTCAGCCGGTTCCTGCTGCGCGACGCCGCCGCCGACGCGCGCCGTCCGCTGCGGGTGCTGCTGGCCGCTCGCCTGCTGCGCGAGAAGGGCATCCACGAATACGCCGCCGCCGCCGCGCAGCTCAAGGCGCAGGGCCGCGACATCCGGTTCCTGCTCGCCGGCACGCCCGACCCGGGCAATCCGCACTCGGTCGCCGAGACGGACGTGCGGACCTGGCACGAGCAAGGCGTGCTGGAATGGCTCGGCCATGTCGAGGACATGCCCGCGCTGCTGCGCTCGGTCGACGTGATGGCGCTGCCCAGCTACTACCGCGAGGGCGTGCCGAAGAGCCTGATCGAGGCCGGCGCCTGCGGCATCGCGCTGGTCACCACCAATCTGCCCGGCTGCCGCGAGGTGGTCAGCCGCGACGGCGAGGACGGCCTGCATGTGGAGCCGCGCAGCGCCGCCTCGCTGGCGCGGGTGATCGCGCGCCTGGACGACGATCGGGATCTGGTGCGCCGGCTGGGCGAGCGCGCCCGCGCCCGCGCGCTCAGCGACTTCGACGAGCGGGTGGTCATCCGCAAGACCTGCGAGGTCTATGGCGAACTGCTGCCGTTGCGCCCGCGGGAGGCAATGGCCGGATGATGAACCGGATCCTGCCCATGCCGCTGCGTCCCGCCCTGAGCGCGCTGTCCCTGCTGTGGCTGGCCACCGCCGCCGGCGCGGTGATGGTGTTCGCCGCGCAGACACTGCTCGCGCGCCGCTTCGGTCCCGCCGAGTACGGCCTGTTCGCCTCTTCGCTGGCGACCATCACCCTGATCGCGCCGCTGGCCGGGTTTGGCCTGTCCCAGTTCCGGCTCAAGGTGTTCGGCACCGAGGGCTGGCGCGGCGAACGCTGGCGGCGCGCGTCGGAACGCTTCATCGCCGCCAGCACCACCTTGGCGCTGGTCGGCGTGGCCGCGTGGGCCGAATGGGGACCGCCGGTCGACGCGCGCACGCGTCAACTGCTGTGGCTGCTGCTGCCGGTGATCGTCGGCCTGCTGGCGGTGGAACAGATAGGCAGCAAGCTGCGGCTGGAGGAACGCTACGGCGCGCTCGCCGCATGGCAATTGTGGATGCCGCTGGGCAGGCTGCTGGTCGCGGCCTACGCGCTGGCCTGGGCGGGCATGCGGGTGGAGATGGTGGCGCTGGGCTACAGCGCGATCGCGGTGCTCGCCGTGCTTGGCGCGTGGCCGCAATGGCGGGCGATGGCGCGTGGACGCTGGGCGCTGCGCGGGCACGGCGCCAAGCAGGAGGCGACCGCGCCGACGGTGCTGCCCGGCGTGCGCGAACTGTGCCTGCAGGCGTGGCCCTACGGCATGGCGGCGGTGCTGTACCCGGTGTTCTTCCAGATCGGCACGGTGCTGCTGAAGTACCAGGCCGGCGACGCGGCCGCCGGGCATTTCGGCATCGCGCTGGCGGTGATGACCGCGATCTACCTGTTCCCGGCCACCGTGTACCAGAAGTTCCTGCTGTCCAAGCTGCACCGCTGGGCGGTCCACGACCGGCCCCGGTTCCGCCAGGCTTATCGCTGGGGCGGCGTGGCCATGCTCGCCTGCGGCGTGGTCGCCGGCATCGCGCTGGCGTTCGGCGCCACCCTGGCGCCGCGGATCTTCGGCGCCGGCTACCGCACGGTGGTGCCGCTGTTGCAGGTGCTGGCCCTGTGCGTGCCGCTGCGCTTCCTGTCCACCGCGGTGGGCTCGGTGCTGCTGACCGAAGGCCACATGCGCTACCGGGTCGGCGCGATGGCGCTGGCCGCGCTGGCGGCGGTGCTGCTCAACCTGGCGCTGATTCCCGCGTTCGCCGAGATGGGCGCGGCCATCGCCACCGTCATCGCCGAGGCGTTGCTGCTCGGCCTCATGTATCGCGGTGCCCGCCGGGTCGACGCGCTGGAGCTGGACTGATGGAAAGACCGCGTATCGCCTTCACCGGTTACTACGGAATGCGCAACTTCGGCGACGATCTGTTCGGCGTGATCTGCACGCGCGCGGCGGAACGTTACTGGAACGCCGCGCCGCGCCTGGTCGGTCCGCCAATCGCGGGCATGGCGGGCGTGAGCACGGTGCCCGCGTTCTATCCGCTCGACTGGTACGGCGCGCTGGGCGCGCTGGGCAAGGGCAGCCGGCTGCTCAGCTTCGCCAGCGCCACCGTCGGTTCGGACGTGCTGGTGATGGGCGGCGGCTCCGTCATCACCGCGCGCGAGTCGTTCCGCAAACCGATGATGCAGGCGGCGCGGCGCCATCGCGGCCTGAAGCTGGCAGCGATCGGCGTATCCATCGGTCCGTTCGCCAACGAGGCGCAGGAAGCGGCGGCGGCATCCTTCCTGGATCGCTTCAGCTACATCGCGGTGCGCGATCGCCGGTCATACGAATGGATCCAGCGCATGGGCCTGTCCGCGCATGCGCATGCGGGCTGCGACCTGGCGGTGCTGCTGCCCCGGCTGGTGTCGATGCCGGTGCGCGCGCGGCAGGCGCCGGAGGCGCCGATGCGGGTGGGGGTGGCGCCGTGCCGCTACGCCGAAGGCGGCGCGCACGGCGCGCCGGCGATGCGCGCCTGGGAGGATGCGTTCGTGGAATCCGTCCTGGCCGAGTCGCGCTCGCGCCGGCTGGTGGTGGACGTGTTCAGCCTCAACGAGCATCCGCGCCACGGCGACGACGAACTGGCGCAGGCGCTGGCGCATCGCCTGCGCGAGGGCGGGGTGGCGGTGGATGTCCTGCGCTACACCCAGCCGGACCCGCTGGCGATGGTGGCCGCGATTGGCCGCTGCGACGTGATGGTGAGCGCGCGGCTGCACGGCGCGATCGTCGCCTGGCTGTGCGGGGTGCCGTTCGTGATCGTCGATTACCACCGCAAGTGCCGCGACTTCGCCGACGACATCGGCCTGCCGCAGCGCCGCCGCATCACCACCGCGCAGGGGCATCCATTCAGCGATGTCGTCGGCAGCTTGCTGGCCGAACACCGGCTGGAATGCTCTTCACCCGGCGTGTACGCCGACCAGGCCGAAGACATATTCAAATGCGCGCCATGGGCGCTGGAGCAGGCACACGCATGAACCCGCATCATCCGCCGGATTCCGCCGCCGCGCCGGTCAGCGTGGTGATCCCCTGTTACCGCTGCGCCGGCACCATCGGCGCGGCGGTGGCCTCGGTGGCCGCGCAGACGCGTCGTCCCGCGGAGGTGATCCTGGTCGACGACGCCAGCGGAGATGACACGCTGGACGCGCTGCGCGCGGTCGCCGCCGCCTATCGTCCCGGCTGGGTGGTGGTGGTCGCGTCGCCCGCCAACGGTGGGCCCTCGCAGGCGCGCAACCTCGGCTGGGAACGCGCCACCCAGCCGTACATCGCGTTCCTCGACGCCGATGACACCTGGGCCCCGCAGAAGTTGGCGTTGCAGATGGCGGCATTGGAGGCCGATCCCGGCCTGGCGCTGATCGCCCACCGCATGGCCGTCCGCGATCGCGCCGCCGGACCGATGCCGTTGCGCCCGCCGGTGCGCGTCACCGCGATCGGGCGTCGCCGGTTCCTGCTCAACAATCCGTTTCCGACCGCCTCGGTGGTGCTGCGGCGCGACTTGCCGTTCCGCTTCAACGAGCGCTTCCGGCGGGTTGAGGATTTCCTGCTGTGGGCGGAGATCGGTTTCTCCGGCTACCGCTGCGCCAAGCTCAACCAGGTGCTGGCGTATTGGCACAAGCCCACGTTTGGCGCTGGCGGGCTGACCGCCGATCTCGACGCCATGCACCGCGCCGGCCGCGACGTGCGGCACGAGCTGCTGCGGCGCGGCCTGGTCACGCCGGCCGAGCACTGGTTCGCGCGCAGCGTCGGCATCGTCCGGCGCACCCGCCGCCGGCTGTTGCTGGCGATGCGCTCGCGCCAGGCCGGAGAGGCTTCGTGAACAGCACGATCCAGGCGCGCGCCCTGCAGGCCAGCCGGCGCAGCCAGGGCGAGGTGACGGCGCGCTGGTGGCTGGGCCTGATCCTGCTCGGCGGCGTGGCCCTGTTCGCCTGCTGGCTGGTGGGCACGCGTCCGCTGGACATCGGCAGCGACACCGAGACCTACGCGGGGTTCTTCGAGAACCTGGTGCAGGGCGTGCCGGAAACCCGCCTGGAGCCGGGCTTCGTCTACCTCAGCTACGCACTGTATCGATTGGGACTGGACGTCACCGGCTATCAGTTCGCGTTGTTCGCGCTGCTGCTGGTGCTGGTGGCGCTGGCGGTGCGGCGCTACCAGCGCTATCTGGAAACCCCGGTGACCTGGCAGACCCTGTTGTGCGCGTCGCTGCTGCTGCTGTTCGTCTCGCCGATGTTCACCAACGCCTCGATCAACGCGATCCGCCAGGGACTGGCGGCACCGCTGGTGTTCGTGGCGCTGCTGGCCTTCCACCGGCGCCAGTGGGGCGGCTTCTTCCTGGCCGGCGCGTTGGCGGCCAGCCTGCATCTGTCCTCGGCAATGTACCTGATCTGCGCGCCGGCGCTGCTGCTGAGCACCCGCTGGCTGCGGGTGCTCGCCGCCGGCGCGTTCCTGGCCTACGTGTCCGGGCTGTCGATGCTGGCGGTGCGCGTGGCCACGCCGGGTTTCTACGACGTGGTGATGGAATACACCGCCAATCCACTGTACCGCTCGGGCGTACGGGTGGATTTCGCGGTGTTCACCATTTTCTGGTACCTGCTGCCGCACCTGCTGGCGCCGCTGATCCAGGCCGGCTGGCGCCAGCGCATCATGGACAGCACCTCCGTCTACCTGGTCATGTCGCTGCCGTTCTTCATCATCGGCTGGGGCTTCTTCTCCAACCGCTACCTGTTGCCGGCCTGGCTGGCGGTCTCCATGATCCTGGCCGCGGTGCTGTGCCACGCGCGGATCGCGCCGTTGCGCAATCCGCTGCTGATCCGGATCGGCCTGCTGGCGTCGTGCGCGGTGTTCTACGTCTACGTCAGCCGCGGAATCGTCATATGAGGGAAGGCGCGATGTCGATGTTCCGGGATTTCGCGGTTTCGCTGACCTATCCACCCACGCTCACGCTCACCCTGCTGGCGCTGGCGGCGCTGCTGTGGCTGCTGCGCCGGCGCCGGCTCGGCGCGGGCGTGGCGGTGGCGGCGTTGTTCTGGTCGGCGCTGTGGTCGTTCCCGTTCGCGTCCGACACCCTGCGCGGGCTGTTGGAACACCGCTACCCGGTGGTGCGCGACGCGGCGCGCCTGCCTTCGGCCGACGCCATCGTGGTGCTGGGCGGCGGCAGCCACTACGCCTGGCTGGAACGCCCCGACGCGCGCCCGGAGGATCTGCGCTACAGCCGGCTGGCGGCGGGCGCGCGCGCCTGGCAGGCCGGACGCGCGCCGGTCGTCATCCTCAGCGGCGGCGGCGAGGGCGGCACCACCGAGGCGCGGCGGATGGCCGACGCGATCGTGCGCCTGGGCGTGCCGCGCTCGGCGCTGGTGCTGGAGGAACGCAGCCGCAACACCCGCGACAACGCGCGCTACAGCCTGCCGCTGGCCGGCACCGCGCATCCGCGCCTGCTGCTGGTGACCTCGACCCTGCACATGCCGCGCGCGGTGCTGCTGTTCCGCCAGGCGGGCGCGCAGGTCACGCCGATGCCGGTGCCGGAGGGCAGGGCGCCACGCCGCTGGTGGCGCTACTGGCTGCCGTCGCCGCGCGCCCTCTGGCGCAGCGGGCGCGCGTTCAAGGAAATCGTCGCGCTGACCGCCGCGCACCTGCGTTTGTGAACAGGCCAGCGCCGTGTCCGCGCGCGGACACGCCACGCGTTCATCCGCCATTGTCCTGCCGCCGCCGTTCTTTTCACGCACCGCTTGCCACCATGCCCGAGCGAACCCGGCCATGCCGGAATCGCGCATCGTTTTCCGCAGACAGAGGTGTGCGAGTGAAATCCCTATCCACTTCGTTGTTGCTGGCGGCGCTGCTGGCCGGTTGCGCGGGTCAACGCATGACCCATGTCGGTTCGGCGTCCGGCGGCACGGTCGAGGGCAGCGACGCCCGCATGATCGCGATCACGCCCGAACTGGTCGCCGCGCCCCGCCAGGCGGTCACGCTGCCCGCCGCGCTGGCCGGCTACAAACCCGAGATCTACCGCATCCAGCCGGGCGACACGATCCTGGTGACGGTCTGGGATCATCCCGAGTTGACCACGCCCGCGGGCAACCAGCAGCAGGCGATCACCAACGGTCGCCTGGTGCAGCCGGACGGCACGTTCTTCTATCCGTACGCCGGCAAGATGAACGTCAAGGGCATGACCATCGAGGAACTGCGCGGCAATCTGTCCACGCGCCTGGGCCAGTACCTGCGTTCGCCGCAGATTGACGTCAACGTGGTCGGCCATGGTGGCCGGGTCGCATTGCAGGGCGCCTTCGTCGACACCTCGCCGCAGGAGTTCACCACCGTGCCGCTGACCCTGGCGCAGGCGGTGGGCAAGGCGCGCATCAACGTGGAGGAAGCCGACCTGGCGGGTTTCGTGCTGACCCGCGACGGCCAGGACTATCCGCTGGATCTCGACGCGCTGAACCGCGACGGCAAGGTCGCCGCCGATGTCTATCTCAAGCCCGGTGATCGGCTGTACCTGCCGTTCAACGATCGCAAGGAGGTCTATGTGGTCGGCGAGGTGATGCGCCCGCAGGCGATCACGTTCAAGACCACCGACATGAGCCTGACCCAGGCGCTGGGCCGCACCGGTGGCCTGAATCCGGTCACCGCCAAGGGCGGCGCGGTCTACGTGATCCGCGGCATGGAGGATCTGCAGCGCGAACCGGCGACCGTGTATCACCTGGATGCGACCTCGCCGGCGGCGTTCGCGCTGGGCGATCGCTTCCACCTGCGTCCCGGCGACGTGGTCTGGGTGGGCCCGGCCGGCGTGACCCGCTGGAACCGCTTCCTGACCCAGCTGTTGCCGCTGTCGGGCATCATCAGCAACGCCGCCTCGGCGCAGTACAACTTCGATCGCAACTGACGAACCGTCCCCGCCCGCGTTCGCGCGGGCGGGGCGCCGGGCTTCAATCGACCCGGACGCAAACCAAAGGCGACGGCCGTCTCCGGCCGTCGCCTTTGTCATGTGCCCTGCGAAAGGCTCCTGTGGAGAACCGGAGGGCCATCCAGACGGGTGACCGGCCCTGCGCACCGGACGAGAAGCGGGCGTCCGGCGAGGTTCTCCCGTGGCAACCGATGGTCCTCGGGTCCGGAAACTGCGGAAAGCGGACCCTGCTGAATGTCGGTCGGGCCGGCGTATCGTCAAAGGAGGGTGCCGGTGCCACGCGTCCACGATGCCCGCGGTGATGGCAAGAGCAGGTGGAACCTGCGTCGCGAAAGCGTTATCGGGCTGCACTGTTCAGGTCGTGTTTTACGATCTGAATACACGGCGGATGATATTCCGGTGCTCCGTCAGAGGAGGAACAGACCATGGGCTCCATCCATCCCCCGGCACGGCGCTGGTACCGCTGCGAGGTCGTCGACGTGCAGGCCGAGATGCGCTACTGGAAGCTGGAATACGTATCGCACGACTTCCACGAACCGGGCGTGCCGTTCTCGCGCTACGAATCGGCGCTGCGTTTCGCCTACGACGCCTATCTGCGCCATCACGCGCAGCCGCTGGCCGACGTGCTGGATCTGCTGCACCACAAGTACGTGGAGACCTTCGACAGCTGGAACATGCTGCCGTGGTCGCGGGCCGAAGCCATCCTGCGCGAAGTATGGCTGCGCATGGGCGCGCCGCTGGAAAGCCTGCGGGTGAAGACAGCACCCGAAGCGGGAAGCCGTCCACACCTGCATTGACATACCGGGAACGCGCCGTCCGCGTTCCCGGCATCGCCGCGGCATCACTGCAGTCGTTCGAGCACGGCGTTGGCGACGGCGACCGCGGAGGCCGGATTCTGGCCGGTGATCAGTTCGCGATCGATCACCATGTTGGCGGCCCAGGGCGTCGTGTTGCTCACATGGCGCGCGCCCGCCGCCTCCAAAGCGGTCTGCGGGTAGAACTTCATCCGGCCGCCCTGCAGCGCGCCCTTCGCCAGTTCCTCTTCCTGGTTGCTGATGACCGTCAGTCGATAGCCGGCATAGATCCATCCGGACGGCGTGGCCGGGGACCCGTCATCCGCCAGCGCCGCGACGAATCCGGGATTGCCCGGCAGCGTCGACAGCAGCGCGATCGGGCCGTGGCAGACCAGTGCGGTGGTCTTGCCGCGACGATGGAAGTCGGCCAGCAGGCGGCCCAGGGCGCGGTCGCTCAACAGATCCTGCATCGGCGCATGTCCGCCGGGCACGTACACCGCGTCGAACTGGCCGTAGCCCATCTGTTCCACCCGCGCCAGGCTGAGCACGGGCGACTGCGCGGGCCGGGTCAGGGCCAGCCGGTCGAGCAGGTCCTGGTGCGCCTTCAACGCGCCGGCGTCGCCACCGAAGTACATCGGGTCCAGCGATCCGCGATCGACCGTGGGCGCCACCCCGGAAGGCGTCGCGAAGGTGACCTGGTGGCCGGCATCGAGGAACAGCTTGACCGGCTGCATCAGTTCGTTGAGGTAGAAACCGGTGGGAAACACCCGACCGTCGCGCAGATCCAGATGATCCGAATCCGACAGGACGACCAGCACGTTCGCCGCCTCCGCGTGGGCGGCGGGCAGGGCCAGCGCGAGCGCGGCGGCCAGGATCTTGAGTGATTTCATGGGAGGGCCTCGAAAGGTGCCGCGACGGCGGCGGGAGTGGCCGGCACTCTATTCCTCGCCCCGGAGGGCATAAACTGGCCAAACGACAAATCATCTTTCCCGGAGAGGCAATAATGGCGCGCCGATTCGATCATCTGGGCGACGCGGAGGCGTTCGTCACCGTGGTGGAGCAGGGATCGTTGACCGCGGCGGCGGTCGCGCTGGGCACGACGCCGTCGGTGATCAGCCGCGCCGTCGCGCGGCTGGAGAACCATCTCGGCAACCAGTTGCTGCGGCGGACCACCCGTCGCCTGGGACTGACCGAGGCCGGGCGGCTCTACCTGGAACAGGCGCGCGCGGCGTTCGCCCTGTTCGACGACGCCGAGCGCGCGGTGCAGGGACGCTCCGGCGCGCTGGCCGGGCGGGTCCGCCTGAGCGTACCGACCACTTACGGCCACTACCGGTTGGCGGAAAAACTGGCCCGCTTCTCGCGCGAACACCCGCAGGTCCGGATCGAACTCAACATCTCCAACCGCAACGTCGATCTGGTCGCCGAAGGCTTCGATCTGGCCATCCGCCTGGGCGCGTTGCCCGACAGTGGCCTGGCCGCGCGCCGGCTGGAGGACGCGGCGCTGTGCGTGGTGGCTTCGCCGGCTTATCTGCAACAGGCCGGTACGCCGTCGCGGATGGAACAGCTGGCGGAACACGCCTGCATTCCGTTCGTGATGCCCAGCAGCGGACGCATCGCACCGTGGCTGTTCCGCGAGGCCGGCGCGGATGTCGACTGGACGCCGCCGGATCGGCTGTCGGTGTCCGACGACGTGCTGGGCGTGGTGTCGCTCGCGGCGGGCGGGGCCGGTATCTGCCAGACCTACGATTTCATCGCGGCCGGCTACCTGCGACAGGGCAGCCTGGTCGAGGTGCTGCCGCATCTGCGCGGGCGGTCGCGTCCGTTCTCGCTCATCTATGCCCCGCATCGACGCCTGTCGGCCGCGTCGCGCGCGCTCATCGACAGCCTCGCCGAAGCCGCGCCGGCGGACATCGCGGCGTCCGGCTGAGCGCGCGGCGGCGAACCCGCCGGTCTCAGTGCGCCGACGGCGTGTAGCGCTCCCAGTAGCCGGCTTCCGGGGCGATCTGCTGCACCACGTCCACCCGCACGCCGGCCGGATCCCGGGTCATGAAACGGCGCTGGCCCCAGGGTTCGTCGGTCAGCGGATGCAGTATGGGCGCGCCTTCGCGACGGAGTTTTTCATGCAGCGCGGCCGCGTCGGCGACTTCCAGGGTCAGGATCATGCCGTCGCCGTCGAACACCTCCGGACCGGGCGGACGGGAAGGATGATCCGGCGTCATGAACGCCAGCGTCGCGCCCCGCGCACCGTCTTCGCCCGGACCGGACAGATAGACGAACCAGTCCGCTTCAAACAGGACCCGGAAACCGAAGTGGCGCACATGGAAATCGCGCGCCGCCGCCATCGCCGGCGTGGTGATGAGGGGATAGAGATCGCGCACGCGCAGTCCGGATGATGCTGCGTTCTTCGCCACCGCGGCATCGCGCGCCTGCGCGCCGACGGGCGCCAGCAGGCACAGGCCGAGCACGGCGGGAGACAGGATTCGGATCAGGGACATCGGGATTCCTCGCGGGCGCGGGAAGGTGCGCCGGTGCGGAAACGATGCCCGGATCAGATTGACAGCAGTTGCTTGATTGCGGCGACCGCGCCGCCGGCGCCATCCTCCGCACCGGCCGGTGTCGGCGCGGACACGCGCTGAAACCGTCGCGCGGGTGCTCAGTTCCGGCGCGGCGCCTGCCCGAGCCGCCGGTACAGCGTGCTCCGGCTGATGCCGAGCCGGCGCGCCGCGCGCGCATAGTTGCCGCCGCAGGCCTCCACCGCCGCGCGCATCGTCATCAGGGTGACCGCATCCAGGGGCGCCGCCACGGCCGACGAGGGCGCCGGCACGCCGGCATCGCCGGACGTGCCGGCACGCAGGTAGGCGGGCAGGGCATCCACGCCGATCAGGCTGCCCGGCTCGCTCAACGCGGCCAGGGTGCGCAGGCTCGCCACCAGTTGGCGCAGGTTGCCGGGCCACGCATAGCCCGCCAGCAGCGATGCCGCCGCTTCGTCCAGCCTGCGGCCCTGGCCGATGCGCTGCCACAGGGTGCGCACGAGGTCATCGCGCGCGGGCAGTTCGCGCAGCGGCGTCAGTGCGACCCGGTGGTGGGAAACGCGGTAGAAAAGATCCGCGCGGAACCGGCCCTCGGCGACGGCGTCCTCCAGGTCGCGATGGGTCGCGCAGACCAGGGCGAAATCCAGTTTGATCGGTTTGCCGCCGCCGAGCGGCGACAACTCGCGATCCTGCAGAACCCGCAACAGGCGCGGTTGCAGCGCCAGCGGCATGTCGCCGATTTCGTCCAGGAACAGCACGCCGCCGTCGGCCTGGCGCAGCAGGCCGGCGCTGCCTTCCTTGCGCGCGCCGGTGAAGGCGCCGCTTTCGTAGCCGAACAGTTCGGCCTCGATCAGGCCTTCCGGCAGCGCGGCGCAGTTGACCGCCACGAAGGGTTTGCCGGCGCGGGTGCTGCGGCGATGCAGCTCGCGCGAGAACACTTCCTTGCCGGTGCCGGTTTCGCCGAGCACCAGCACGGGAATGCCGGCATCAAGGACCCGGCAGGCGCGCGCCAGTTCCGTGTCCAGGCGGGCGTCGAACAGTGGTGATTCCGCCACGGCGCCGGTTGTCGATGCGGATACCGTGATCGGCGCCGCGGCGCGGGCGCGGCGCGAACGGGTGGGGCCGTCGACATGGCCATGCAGCAGCCGGCCGCTGCGATCCTGCAGCACGCCCTCATCGCGCAGCCGCGACAGCGCGCCATCGAACAGCGCTTCGTAGGAAGCGCGGCCCAGGTCGGCGCGTTCCAGTCCGAACAGCGCCAGGCCCGCCCGGTTGGCCGCGACCAGGCGGCCATTGCGGAACGCCAGCAATCCCTCGCGCGCACTGCCGAGCAGGGCGGGGTTGGCATGCACGCGCAACAGATCCGCATCGACGATGCCTTCATCGAAATAGCGGTGCTCGATGTTGGCGACCGCCAATTGGGCCAGCCCGAGGGCATGCATCGGCGCAATCCCGGCATCGCCGGAAATATCCAGCACTCCGACCATGCGCCCGTAAGGATCGAACACCGGCGCCGCCGAACAATTGAGGATGCGATGCGGCGCCGCGTAATGCTCCGCCCCGCGCACCTCGACCGCAACGGCATCGACGATGGCGGTGCCGATGGCGTTGGTGCCCACCCGCGCCTCGTTCCAGCACGCCCCGGGCATCAGCGCGACCCGGCCCGCCTTGTCGAGGAACTCGGCATTGCCTTCCGCGTCCAGGATCCAGCCGTCGGCGTCGGTGAGCAGGACGATGCTGCCCGTGTTGGCCGCGTCGGCGGCAAGCATCTCCACTTCCGCGCGCGCCAATCGCCAAAGCTGCTCGTGCTGCTCGCGCATCGTGCGCAGGCGCGGCGCGTCGACCGGCTCGATCGCCGGACGCGCATTCGCCGCCAGGCCGAAGCCGAGGCTGCGCCGCCACGATTGCAGGATGGCGGGGGACACCTGGCCGACCGGGGTGCGACCGGCCTCGAAGAACGCGCGGCGGGCCTGGTCGATGCGCTGCGCATCGGGCGGTGCGGGTGAACGGGGCATGCCGGAATCCTCGCCGGGCGATGTGTCGCATTTTGCGACATCCACAACGCCCGCTGTTCCGATACACAGCACACCCCGCGACACTCCGCAAGCGCATCGCATGTTGCGGCGCGGAAGTTCCAGGGCGGCCTCCGCGCCAGACCGTGGCCGGACACGTGGCGCGGCGCAGCAACCAAACCTGGCACGCGGCCTGCGTTGAAGCCGGCACCCCAACGTGGACCCACCAGGAGCTTCCGATGAACGCAGTCGCCGCACCCCGTCCCCAGGCCGTCGATCCCTCCACCCTCTTCAAGCCGCGCTATGCCAACTTCATCGGCGGCCGCTGGGTCGAGCCGCGTTCCGGCCAGTACTTCGACAACGTCAGCCCGGTGACGGGCAAGGTGATCACGCAGATCCCGCGCTCCAACGCGGACGACATCGAGGCCGCGCTCGACGCCGCCCACGCCGCGCGCGAGGCCTGGGGCAAGACCTCGACCACCGAGCGCGCCAACGTGCTGCTGCGGATTGCCGATCGCATCGAACAGAACCTGGATGTGCTCGCGCACGCCGAGACCTGGGACAACGGCAAGCCGATCCGGGAAACCCTCAACGCCGACATCCCGCTGTGCGTGGACCACTTCCGCTACTTCGCCGGCGCCATCCGCGCGCAGGAAGGTGGCATCAGCGAAATCGACCACGACACCATCGCCTATCACTTCCACGAACCGCTGGGCGTGGTGGGGCAGATCATCCCGTGGAACTTCCCGCTTCTCATGGCCTGCTGGAAGCTGGCGCCCGCGCTGGCCGCCGGCAACTGCGTGGTGCTCAAGCCGGCCGAGCAGACCCCGGCCAGCATCCTGGTGCTGATGGAGATCATCGGCGACCTTTTGCCGCCGGGCGTGCTCAACGTGGTCAACGGCTTCGGCCTGGAAGCGGGCAAGCCGCTGGCCAGCAATCCGCGCATCGCCAAGATCGCCTTCACCGGCGAGACCACCACCGGCCGGCTGATCATGCAGTACGCCAGCCAGAACCTGATCCCGGTGACCCTGGAACTGGGCGGCAAGTCGCCGAACATCTTCTTCGCCGACGTGATGGCGGAGGATGACGATTTCCTCGACAAGGCCATCGAGGGCTTCGTGCTGTTCGCCTTCAACCAGGGCGAGGTCTGCACCTGTCCGTCGCGGGCGCTGATCCAGGAATCCATCTACGAGAAATTCATGGAACGAGCGCTCAAGCGGGTGGCCGCGATCCAACAGGGCAATCCGCTGGATCCCAACACGATGGTCGGCGCGCAGGCGTCCAGCGAGCAGTTGGAGAAGATCCTGTCGTACATCGACATCGGCCGGCAGGAGGGCGCCGAACTGCTGATCGGCGGCGCCCGCAGGCAGCAGGAGGGCGAACTGGCCGGGGGCTATTACGTCCAGCCGACCGTGTTCAAGGGCCACAACCGGATGCGGATTTTCCAGGAGGAGATCTTCGGGCCGGTGGTGTCGGTCACCACCTTCAAGGACGAGGCCGAAGCGCTGGCAATCGCCAACGACACGCTGTACGGGCTTGGCGCCGGTGTCTGGAGCCGCGATGCGTCGCGGCTGTACCGGATGGGCCGCGGCATCCAGGCCGGGCGGGTGTGGACCAACTGCTACCACGCCTATCCGGCGCACGCGGCGTTCGGCGGCTACAAGCACTCGGGCATCGGCCGCGAGACCCACAAGATGATGCTCGACCACTACCAGCAGACGAAGAACCTGCTCGTCTCCTACGACCCGAACCCGATGGGGTTCTTCTAGTGAGGATCGAGGCCACCGCGCTCGCGCTCGAGACGATCGCGCGGCTGGTCGCCCGCCACGGCCCCTTGATGTTCCACCAGTCGGGCGGCTGCTG
This sequence comes from Pseudoxanthomonas sp., assembly GCF_051953815.1. Lineage (GTDB taxonomy): Bacteria > Pseudomonadota > Gammaproteobacteria > Xanthomonadales > Xanthomonadaceae > Pseudoxanthomonas_A. Next base: position 258,827 of record NZ_JBQCIJ010000046.1, read on the forward strand.
CGATGGCAGCGCGCCGATGTGTTATCCAGCGGGCGAGCTCAGGCTCGGCGCGCGAGACGTCCTGCTCGGCGAGGTCGGCGGCTGTCCGTTCTACATCGGCGGGGATCAGTACGAGCGGTGGAAGCACACCCGGCTGATCCTCGACGTGGTGCCGGGCCGTGGCGCGGGGTTCTCGCTCGAGGCGCCCGACGGGGTCCGGTTCCTGATCCGGTCGGAGCTGTGCGGCGCGCCGGTCACCGGGCGTCCGGCTTGAACCGCACGTGCAGGTGGTCGGCGTGGTTCGGCCAGTGCCGGACCAGTCCGGCAGGTGCATCGGGGTCGCGCGGGTACTGCAGCAGCTCGGCGAGCTGATCGCCGGGCGTGCCGCGCTGGCGCGCCCACCGGTACAGCCGCGCCTGGACATCGTGATCGAGGAAGATCCGCTCGACGCCGTCGTCGAGGTGGGTGGTTCGCGCGAACGCGTGGATCAGCGCCCAGGTCGCCGCGAGATCGAGGTTCGCGTCGGCGGCGGCGAACGACGCGGGGTAGCCTTCGGGCACGCGGTGGAAGTAGAAGCCCACGTCGACGTCGAGACCGGACTGGTGCGAGCGGTGGCCGCCGATCCGGCCGCCCTCGCGCGCCGAGAGATCGCCGATCGCGAGGGTGTGGACCTCGGGGTAGAGCGCACGCACGCCGGCGATCGCGCGGCGCAGGTGCTCGACCACGTGGCCGCGGCCGAACGCGCGCT
>NZ_JBQCIJ010000047.1:0-68186 GCF_051953815.1 Pseudoxanthomonas sp.
GCCGGCGAGATTGCTTCGGGTAATGCGGATTTGTCCCGCCGCACCGAGCAGCAGGCCGCCAACCTGGAGGAAACCGCCGCCTCCATGGAGGAACTCACCTCCACCGTGCGCCAGAACGCCGACTCCGCCCGCCAGGCCAACCAGCTGGCCATCGGCGCCGCCTCGGTCGCCTCCCAGGGCGGCAACGTCGTCGGCCAGGTCGTCACCACCATGCGTGACATCGAAGCGGCCTCGCGCAAGATTGCCGAAATCATCGCCGTCATCGACGGCATCGCCTTCCAGACCAACATCCTGGCCCTCAACGCGGCGGTGGAAGCGGCCCGTGCCGGTGAACAGGGCCGCGGCTTCGCGGTGGTGGCCTCGGAAGTGCGCACGCTGGCCCAGCGCAGCGCCAACGCGGCCAAGGAAATCAAAGGCCTCATCGAAGCCTCCGTGGACCAGGTGTCCACCGGTTCGGCGCTGGTCAACCAGGCCGGCGCGACCATGGGCGAAATCGTGGCCTCGGTGCAGCGAGTGACCGACATCATGGCCGAGATTGCCGCCGCCTCGCAGGAACAGTCCGCCGGCATCGAGCAGGTCAACCAGACCATCACCCAGATGGACGAGACCACCCAGCAGAATGCGGCGGTGGTGGAAGAAGTCGCGGCCACCGCCGGCGATCTGCGCCGGCAGGCGCAGGGACTGAACGACGCCGTGTCGGTGTTCCGGCTGGGCGGTTCGTCCACCGATCAGGTGCGACGCTGGGTGACCGAAGCGGGACGGCGCGTGCTGGCGAATTGATCCGCTGCGACGCTTCCGGCGTTTTCCGCATCCAGGAGGGAAGTGGGGCGGCCCGAAGGGGGCCGTCCCGTTTCTCTCCGCGCCGTTTCAACCTTTTCATTCGGGCCGGCATCGAAACCGGATGCTGCCCGATGGAAAGGGGCGCCACAGGATTGGGACACGCATGAGAACCCTGCCATTGCTGTTCAGCGCATTGATGACCTTGTGGCAGATGTCGGCCCCCGGTTTGCCTCCACCCGCGGGCGGCGCCGGCTCCACCCCCACGACCCCGCAGGCCGCGACCCGGCCGCCGGCCGGACTGGAGGACTATCTGCGCGAGAAAATGGCGCGCAGGCGCATTCCCGGCATGCAGGTCGCGGTGATCCGCGATGGCCGCATCGTGTTTTCCGGCAGCTATGGCAAGGCCAACCTGCAGGACGACATCGCGGTGACGCCGGACACGGTGTTCTCGATCAACTCCGCGACCAAGACCTTCACCGGCGTGGCGATCCTGCAACTGGTCGAAGCCGGCAAGCTGGCGCTGGATGCGCCCGTCTCGCGCTACCTGGCCGGCCTGCCGCAAACCTGGCAGCCGATCACGATCCGGCAACTGCTCAACCACACCTCCGGCCTGCCCGACATCCTGGTGCCGCCGCGCGCGCAGGGCACCGGCACGCTGGTCGGCGATGGCGGCGAGGACGCGGCGTGGGAAAAAGTGCAGACCTTGCCGATGGACTTCCCCACCGGCACGGCGTACCGCTACAACCAGACCAACTACGTGCTGCTGGGACGGATCATCGATTCGCTCGGCGGGATGCCGTTCACCCGTTTCATCCGCGAGCGCCAGTTCGCCCCGGCGGGCATGCGCCACGCCGGATTCGGCGACTCGCGCGACGTCACCCCGCACCGCGCGCAGCCCTACCGTTATCCGGGCGGCGCGACGACGCTCGCCACCGGCGAACTGCAACACGCCTTCGACGAGTTCCCGCTCATGCTGCGCACCGGCGCGGGCATCAATGCCAGCGCGGACGACGTGGCGAACTGGATCATCGCCCTGCAGGACGGCCGCCTGCTCAAGCGCGAAAGCCTGCGCGAGCTGTGGGCGCCGGGCCGTTTCAACGATGGCCGCGCCACGTCCTGGGCGTCGGGCTGGCCGCGGATTGATCGCGAGGATCATCCGGCGGTGGCCGGCATCGGCGGCCGTCGTTCCGCGTTCTTCGTGTATCCGCGGGATCGGCTGGCGGTGGTGGTGCTGACCAACCTGGCCGGCGCCAATCCGGAGGAATTCATCGACGAGATCGCCGGTTTCTACCTGCCTGATTTCAGCGTCGCCAATGGCGGCGCGCTGCCGCGCGCGGTGAAGGCGTTGCGGCGTGGATTGATCGCGCGCGGCTGGGACCAGGGCCTGGCGGTCGTGGCCGACCTCAAGCGCCAGGATCCGGCCTTCGAACTGCGCGAGGATGAGCTCAATGTGTGGGGCTACCGGCTCGTGCAGGACGGCCAGACGAAGGAGGGCCTGGCGGTGTTGAAACTCAACACCGAACTGTTCCCCGCCAGCGGCAACACCTTCGACACGCTGGCCGAAGCGCAGGCGATGACCGGCGATCGCGAAGCGGCGATCCGCAACTACCGCCTTTCGCTGGAGCGCGATCCCGGCAACCGCAACGCGGTCGACCAGCTGCGCGCGCTGGGCGCGCCGGTCGCATCCGGAACGCCGGCCCGGCACTGAACCGACTTGCCCGGCGGCGCGGACTGATATCCAATCGGTCCGTTGACCACGGGGAGCGGCACACATGCATGACCGTCCTGCCGGGATGATCGGCCGGCGTACTTTCCTGGGCGCGGCCTCGGCCTGCGCGGCGCTCGCGGCGCTGCGACCATCGCCACTGCGCGCGGCGGATCCCGCGCAATACGATCATCCGTGGATTCCCTCCGAGGCGTTCCTCGCCGGACTGCCGGAATGGATGCGCGCCTTCGGCGTGCCGGGGCTCGGCATCGCGGTGGTCGAGGACGGCGAGGTGGCCTGGCATCGCGCGTTCGGCGTCGCCGACACCGCGAGCGGCGCGGCGGTGGACGCGGACAGCGTGTTCGAGTGCGCCTCGCTGAGCAAGCCGGTGTTCGCCTACGTGGCCCTGAAACTGGTCGACACCGGCGTGCTGCAGCTCGACCGGACCCTGGCGCATTACCACCGGCCCGACTACCTGGCCAAGGACGATCCGCGCCTGGACCGCATCACCGTGCGCGACGTCCTGCGCCACAGCAGCGGGTTGCCGAACTGGCGCGAGCATCCCGATCGCGAACCGTTGCGCACCCTCGCCGAACCGGGCAAGGGCGTGAATTATTCGGGCGAAGCCTTCTACTGGTTGCAATTGGTCGCCGAGCAGGCCACCGGCGAAAGCCTGGATCAACTGGCCCGCCGCCACCTGTTCGAACCGGCCGGCATGCGCGCCAGCACCTACACCTGGAGCGCGCACGCGGCGCGGCATTCGGTGATCGGCGAGCCCGCGCCCGGCACCACGCCGACCGTGCAGACCTTCCATCGCCAGTGGTCGCTGCTGCAACCCATCGCCGAAGCACGGGGCAAGCCCCTGCGCGAATGGACCTGGAACGATGGCGTGCGCGCGCTGCCCCAGGCGCAGGCGGCCGCGCCGGCCGGCATGTTCGTGTGGCCGGGCGATCTGCTGGCCAATTCCGCCGCCAGCCTGCGTGGTCCGGTGCAGGATTACGCGCGTTTCATCGCCCATGTGATGGCGCGCCCGACGCGGCAATGCTGGGAAATCGGCGAGGCCACGCGCCAGGCGATGCTGACGCCGCAGATGCCGCTGCGCGAGGGCTGGCTCGACAAGGGCCTGGGCTGGAACCTGGAGCGCATCGATGCGAACACGCGCTGGTTCTTCCATGGCGGCGCCAATGCGGGGCGTTACAAGACCTTCATCGTGGGCGATCCCGGGCGTCGCCGCGGGCTGGTGGTGATGACCAACGGCGGTGGTGGCACCGGGGTCTACCAACGCGTCGTCCGCGCCGCCACCGGACGGGATCTGCTCGCCTTCGATCTGTGATGCCGGCCCGGCGCCGGGCGAATCCATCCGGTTCGCCCGGCTGACGCGGTTCCGTCATCCGCGCCGCGTACTCTGCCGCCCGCTCAGGGGGCAGTCTTGCGATGAAAACACGCGGTTACCGGATCCTTCCCATCTTGCTGGCGCTCGGCGCCTGCCAGCCCGCGCCGCCCGCGGCGACGCCGGCGGCGGCGATCGCCGGACCGGCATCCACGCCGGCAAGGCCGGATGGCGTCATCGACAACAGCGAACTGCTGCGCCTGGCCGCGCAGGCCATGCAGGCCCATCGCCTGTATGCGCCGACCGGCGACAACGCGGTGGAGTTCTACCTGGCCGCGCGGGCGCGGCGTCCCGACGATGCCGCCATCCAGGCGGCGCTGACCGAGCTTCAACCCTATCTGCTGATCGCGACCGAACAGGCGCTGGAGCGCCGCGATGCCGGCGAGGCCGCGCGCCTGTTCGAACTCCTGCGCCGACTGGATCCGTGGGCGCCCGCCCTGCCACGCCTGCAGGCCGGCCTGGCGGGACTGCCGGTGGCGCCGGCCTCCGTGCGGGAACCGGAAACGGGCGGTGCCTCCGCATCCGCACCCGAACCGAACACGTCGGGCAACGTGTCCGCCGCGCCACCCACCGCATCCATGCCAGCGCCGCGCCCGGTCCTGGCCGACGTGGCCGCGCCGGCGTCGCCGCCCCCTTCGCCGGAACAGCCAAGGATTGAGGACGCGGTGCCGGCGCCGGCTTCCACCGCGACCGCCTCGCCGCCGCCGGCTTCGCCGCCGCGTCCGACCGTCGCCACCACGGCGCCGCGCCTGCTCCAGGACGCGCAGCCGCGCTATCCATTGCCGGCGTTGCGCAACCGGGTGGAGGGCGACGTGGATCTGGCGTTCGTGATTCGCCCCGACGGCAGCGTCGGCGACGTGCGCCTGACCTCGGCGCAGCCGCAGGGCGTGTTCGACGCGGCCGCGCTGGCGGTAGCCGCGCGCTGGCGTTTCGAGGCCACCGGACGCGCGCGTCCCTGGCAGCGCACCGTGCGGTTCCGGTTGCCGCCGCAATAGCGGTCGCTGGCACCGGTCGGTCGCTGCGGCGACAATGGCCGCATGAACGACACCGTCACCGAACTGCTGGAAACCGTGGAACAGGAAACCGGCGCCGCGCCGGCCTGGTCCGTGTTGTGGCTGCATGGCCTGGGCGCCGATGGCCATGATTTCGCACCGATCGTGCCCGAACTCGTGCGCCCGGACTGGCCCGCGCTGCGCTTCGTGTTTCCGCATGCGCCGGTGCGCGCGGTGACCATCAACAACGGCGTGCGCATGCGCGCCTGGTACGACATCGTCGGCATGGATTTCGCCACCCGCGCCGACGCCGACGGCATCGAGGTGTCGCTGCTCCAGGTCGACGCGCTGATCGCGCGCGAGCTTGCCCGCGGCATCGCCCCGGAACGCCTGTTGCTGGCCGGCTTCTCGCAGGGGGGCGCGATCGCGCTGTCCGCCGCGCTGCGCAGGCGCCAGCCGCTGGCGGGGGTGATCGCGCTGTCGACCTATCTGCCCGGCTTCGACGCCGCGCGACGCCATCTCGACGCGGCCGCGACACGCCAGCCGGTATTCATGGCGCACGGCATCGGCGATCCGGTCATCCCGTTCGTCCATGCCGAGCGCAGCGCGCAGGCCCTGCGGGACATGGGGTTCGCCGTGGACTGGCACCGCTATCCGATGGCCCACCAGGTCTGCGCGGAGGAAATCCGCGATCTCGGTGACTGGATGTCGCGCGTTTTCGCGTTGTAGCGGGAGAAACCGCGATTCTTCGCCATGGATGACGTCCGCGACGACGGGGGCTACCATCGGTGGACACGTCCCTGGCGTTCGAACGAGAGGAACCTCGTGCCGTGAAGGTAGTCATTGCCGACGACGAACCGCTGGCCCGCGAGCGCCTACGCGCCCTGCTGGCTGAACAGCCCGGCGTGGAAGTGGTGGCCGAAGCCGAGAACGGCGTGGGCGCCCTGCAGGCCTGCGCCGAGCACAAGCCCGACGTGGTGCTGCTGGACATCGCCATGCCCGGCGTCGATGGCCTGGAGACCGCGCGCCATCTGGCGGCATTCGATCCGCGTCCGGCGGTGGTGTTCTGCACCGCCTACGACGCCCACGCGCTGTCGGCCTTCGAGGCCGCCGCGATCGACTACCTGATGAAACCGATCCGCGCCGAGCGCTTGGCCGCCGCGCTGGAGCGCGCGCGCATGTTCATCGCCGGCCGCGCCAACGGCAATGGCAACGGCCAGGAACCGGGAGCCCCCCGCCAGATCCGCACCCACCTGTGCGCGCGCATGCGCGGCAGCCTGCGGCTGATTCCCATCGAGGAGGTCCACTACCTCCAGGCCGAGGAAAAATACGTCGTGGTCCATCACGCCCGGGGCGAGGATCTGATCGAGGAATCGCTGAAATCACTGGAAGAGGAATTCGGCGACCGCTTCGTGCGCATCCACCGCAACTGCCTGGTGGCCCGGCACGAACTGGTGGAACTCAAGCGCGCCGGCGACGGCCATGTGCAGGCGATCCTGCGCCACGGCAAGGCGCCGCTGGAGGTCAGCCGTCGCTGCGTGGCCGGCCTGCGCGAAACCGTCCGGCATCTCTGAGGCCGGCTCCAAGGCCACTGCCCGGCCCGTGCCCGTCGGCGCGAGGTGCGGGATAATGCGCGGATGAAACTCCGCATCGCCACCCGCAAGAGCCCGCTCGCCCTCTGGCAGAGCGAACACGTCGCCGAACGCCTGCGCGCCGCCCATCCGGATCTGGACGTGGAACTGGTGCCGATGAGCACCCGTGGCGACGAAGTGCTGGATCGCTCGCTGGCCGCCATCGGCGGCAAGGGCCTGTTCCTCAAGGAACTGGAAGTGGCGATGCTGCGCGACGAAGCCGATTGCGCGGTGCATTCGCTCAAGGACGTGCCGATGGATCTGGAACCGCCGTTCGCGCTGGCCGCGATCCTGGCGCGCGCCGACGCCGCCGACGCCTTCGTCTCCAATCGTTACCAGGACCTGGACGCATTGCCGCAGGGCGCGATCGTCGGCACCTCGTCGCTGCGCCGGCAGGCGCAACTGCGCGCACGCCGCCCGGATCTGCAATTGCGCGACCTGCGCGGCAACGTCAACACGCGGCTGGCGAAACTCGACGCCGGCGAATACGACGCCATCGTGCTGGCCTGCGCCGGCCTGCAGCGGCTGGGCTTCGACGCGCGCATCCGCACGCGCCTGCTGCCGCCGGAATGGCTGCCCGCCCCGGCGCAGGGCGCGGTGGCGGTGGAATGCCGTGCCGGCGACGCGGCGACGCTGGCGTTGTTCGCCGCGCTCGACGATGCCGATACCCGCCGCTGTGTGGAGGCCGAGCGGGCGATGAACCGCGCCCTGCACGGCAGCTGCCACGTGCCGGTGGCCGCGTTCGCCACGCTCTCGGCCGATGGCGCCGAGCTGCATCTGCACGGCCTGGTGGGGTCGGCGCAGGATGGCCGGGCGGTGCGCGCGGACGCGATCGGCACGGCGCGGGCGCCGGATGATCTGGGCAAGACCGTCGCCGCCGAACTGCTGGCGAATGGCGCGGGCGAACTGCTCGACGCCGCGCTGGCCTGAAAAGCAAATCCCCCTCGGTCCCCCTTTTGAAAAAGGGGGAGGCAAAAAGCGGCTTGCCCCTATCAGGAGGGGAACAGAGAAGCAGTCAGCCCCCTTGGAAAAAGGGAGCGGGCACCCGCGCCAGCGGGTGACGGGGGATTTGCGTGCCGGCGAGGGAAAAGCAGGTGCGGCCGACGCGGCGCCTGAAAAGCAAATCCCCCTCGGTCCCCCTTTTGAAAAAGGGGGAGGCAAAGCAGCTGGCCCTCTATTCAAAGGGGAAGCAGTCAGCCCCTTGGAAAATCAGCCCCCTTGGAAAAAGGGGGCGGGCGCCCGCGCCAGCGGGTGACGGGGGATTTACGTGTCGGCGTGGGGAAAGCAGGTCCGCCCGCTCGCCTTTCCGCATCTCGACAGCCGAAGGCTGGGCCAAGAAAAGAGCCAAAGGCGCCCACCGGTCACGCCGAATGATCGGATGCGGAAAAGAAGCAGACGCCGTCGACACCGCGATCGGCGAAGCAAGCCCCGTCATCGGGTCGGCGAAGCGAGCCCCGTGCTACTTGAACTTGTAGACCACGTTCATCGTGGTCAGGGTATCGGTGCGCTTCAGATTCTCGGCGGCATCGCTGTTGTGGCGCGCCTGCCAGCCGGCCTTCAGGGCCAGGTGCGAATTCATCGTCACCGACAGGCCGAGATCGTTCTGGGCGAAAGTGTTGTACTCGCCCGATTCCACCAGCAGCTTGTTGACCAGTTCGGTGTTCTCGCTGAGCGACACCCGCAGATCCACCAGGCCACGTCCGATCACGCTGGATTCGTTGCGCTCTTCCAGGGTGTCGTAGGCGCGGCGGAAACCCGGGCCCACCTGCAGATCCAGGTGGGCGCGCTCGCCCTCGATCACGCGGTTGCCGTAGCTGACGCTGACCGAGGTCTGCCGGCTGAAGGTGCCGAAGTCGTCTTCCTCGTGGCGCAGCGAGGTGTTGACCGTGCCGCGCGAGTCGGTGCGGTACGCGCCATTGCCGGTGAGGGTATAGCGGTTGGCGGTGGTGCGGCGGTCGCGCTTGATCGAACCATCGGGCTGGGTCGACTTGTATTCGGAACTGGCGCGCAATCCGGACAGGCTGCCGCTGTACTTCCAGGCGCCGCCGTCGGCGTAGTTGAGATCCAGCCGCGCGTTGAGGCTTTCGGTGGTGCTGTTGCCATGGGCCGAGGCGAAGCCGAGTTCACCGCCGCCGCTCCAGGGTGAGCTGGGTTGCAGCGGTTCGGCCGGCGCGAGGGTTTCCGGGCGCGGCGGCGGTACCGGCAGCGGCGGTCCCTTGTGACTGACCGCGAGGGATTCCTTCTGGGTCGCCGCGCCGTCCGCCTTGGCCTTGGCCGCGCTCGTGGCGGCGCCGACCTTCAGGTTGTTGTCCTGCGCATGCGCAAGCGGCGCGCCGGCCAGGCACAGCAGGGAGAGGGACAGGGCGAGCGGGTTGAGACGGGGCATGAGGGGCCTCGGCGGGCGTGGGACGCGCTTCCGGCGTCCTCGCCGTGTGAACGTTGAAAACGATTACATGGTAGCGATCCAAACTATCCGCCTCAAGGCAAGTGATTGTTTGGATTCGGATTCGTGGTCGATTTTGCCACGCTTTTATTCACATTTGTCGCGCCATCGACGCCCCGGATCAGGTGCGTTTCACGTTTTCACGTCCTGGTCCGGCCCCGGGGCCCTCAGCGCATGCAGCGGAACGCGTATTCATCCAGTTCCCGGCCCAACTGCTCGCGGCCGAGGTCGCTGAGGTCGGTCATCAGGCCGTCCACGTTCTGGCGGATGCGCCGGCAGGGATCGGTGTCGTAACCCGGCCCGGCGAACAGCAGGCCGATGAACCTGACCACCTGTTCAGGGCTGACCGAACGGCGCATCACGAAACGACCCGGCCGATCGCCGCCGGGCAGGCGCGCGTGGCGCTGGCGCAACGGATCGCTGCCGAAGTCCGGGTTCGGCGCGGAGGCGTTCGCCCAGGCCGCGCCCTGGGCGAGGAGGTCGGCCGTGGAGGCGGAAAGCGGATCGGGCCCGGCGACCTGGACCGCCGTCGGCGCGGACACGGCCCGGGGCATTGATACGGCGGGACGCGCGGGGCGGGTGGAGGCCGCGCGCGCGGCGAGGATCGGTTCCGGTGTCCGGACCGGCGCCTGGCGCGGCAGGAAACGGATGCGCGGACCGGATTCGCGCGCGACGTTCGCGTCGGAAGTCGTCGGCAGGCGCCAGAGCAGGCTCACCATCAAGGCATGCAGTGAAACGACGACGAGCACGGCGATGCCGTTGTGCGTGATGCGTTCGGACAACCCTGTCGCTCCCCTTTCCGGTCCCGAAGTGTGGCCGCGCGCGGGTTAAACAGGAGTTACGCATGACCATCCGCACGGGCATGACTTCCGGACGTTCCCGCCATCGCGCCGCGCCGGCAGCATCCGGGCAACGCCGGTTTCCGCCGGCCGGACACGGGTGCACGCCATGCCCAGGAAGATCCTCATCGGTCTGTTGATGGTGGCGCTGGCCTGCGCCATCGCCGGTTCCGGCTATGCCTTCGGCAAATATCTGGCGCAGCGCGACCACGCCGTGGAGTCGCCCGCCGCGATCGGCTAGGGCGCGTCGATGGTGATGCCGGGATCGTCGAAGCGCGAATACACCAGGGTCATGGTGTAGGGGCCGCTGGCGGTCTCGCCGCTGTGCTGCAGTTGCAGCGGCCGCTTCTCGCGATCGATCCAGTACAGGAACTCGCCCGGCTCGGGTTGGGTGTGGCGTACCCGATACTTGCGCGCGCGCTGCCCAGCCACGTTTTCCTCGCCGAGGAATTCGGCGGACATGCCGCTGCGGTTCTCGCGGATCTTCATCGGATCCCGCCACTGGCTGATGGTGCCTTCCGGAATCGGCACCTTCGTCTGCTGTCCATGCATCTCCATGTACATGGTGTCGCCGATGATCACCTGGGTGCCGACCGGCATGATCATGCGATAGCGATCCGGGGCGACGAAGTCCATTTCGTTCTGCATCGGCTGACCGCCTTCCACCGTCATCACCGCATGGAAACTGCGCGCGGCCAGGAAGCGCTCCATCGAGGCGGTGACCTCGGCCAGCGCGTCCACCGTCGGGGCCGGCGCGGGCGGTGCAGACGCCTCGGCCGCGGCGGGCGCCGGCGTGGCGGTCGCGGCCGGTTCCGGCTGGCGGGAGCAGGCCACGGTCAGCAGGGTCATCGTCAACAGCGGGACGGACAGGAGTCCGGGCAGGCGGGGGGGCGACACGCGGCGGGGCAACATGGCGGGCTCCAGGGTACGGAAACAGTGGCCGCTTGGGTCCGTGCGTTGGGGGAGTCCAAGCGGCGGGTACACGCCGGGCCCCTGGCACCGCACGGGCCCAAGCGGCCGGGTCCGTACTGATGCCAACGCGAACCGGGCGATGAAAACGGCCACGGCTCGGCCATAATCATGGCATGGACAAGATCGAACGCATCACCGCCCTGCATCGCATCCTGAAGGCGTCGCGCTACCCGGTCACGGTCAAGCGCCTGCAGGAGGAGCTGGGCTGCTCGCGCGCCACCGTCTATCGCGACCTGGCGTACCTGCGCGACGCGCTGATGGCTCCCATCGAAGGCGACGGCGAAGCCGGTTTCCGCTACGAGGCGGCCGAGGGCGAGCGGTTCGAACTACCGGGCCTGTGGCTGAGTTCGGAAGAACTGTACGCCCTGCTGGCGGCGCAACAGCTGCTGGTGCGCACCGGCGGCGGCGTGCTGTCCGGCGCGCTGGCGCCGCTGCAGAAGCGCATCGAGGGCCTGCTGGCCGATCACGCCGGCGTATCGCAGTGGCCGGTCGACCGGGTGCGGGTCATCCCGCATCGCGGGCGCCGGCTGGACGAAGCCAGCTTCCGCACCGTCGCGTCCGCGGTACTGGAGCGCAGGCAACTGGCGTTCGAATACCGCGCCCGTTCCACCGACGAGCGCACCCGCCGCACGGTGTCGCCGCAGCGCATCACCCACTATCGCGACAACTGGTACCTGGACGCCTGGGATCACGAGCGCAAGGCGCTGCGCAGTTTCGCCGTGGATCGCATCGGTGGCGCGCGCCTGATGGAGGATGCGGCGCAGGATCTGTCCAACGACGATCTCAACCAGCACTTGGCCTCCAGCTACGGCATCTTTTCCGGTGAACCCAAGGGCTGGGCGACGATCCTGTTCAGCGCCAAGGCCGCGCGCTGGGTGGCCGACGAGCAGTGGCATTCCAAACAGCAGGGCCGACACCTGCCCGATGGCCGCTACGAACTGAAGGTGCCCTACAGCGTTTCACGCGAACTGCTGATGGACATCCTGCACTACGGCGCCGACGCCGAAATCATCGAGCCCTCGGTGCTGCGCGAACAGGCCAAGTCGCTGCTGGAACTGGCGCTGTCGAACTACGAGAAGCGCTGAGCGGCCGGTCCTTCGGGCAGAGCGGATGCCCGGTGCGGTATCCCTTTGCCGGGAAAGATGCCGAATCCTCGTAGCCCCGTTTGAAAAGGGCGCAGCCATTCGGCGGTAGGGGAGCGCTTGCTCCTGGCGCTGAAAGCAAAATCCCCTCGCTCCTCTTTCAAAGGGGGAGGCAAAGCGGAATTTGACGCCCGGATCCCGGATCAGGGCTTCTTGGGATCCGCGAAACCGGGGCGTCCGACCTGGGAAGGGAGCTGCGGTTCGCGGACCAGTTGGCGCGCGTTGACCCCGTGGTCGCGCATCTTGCGGATCAGCTGCTGGTAGACCGCATCGTCCATGTCCGGCGAGCGCGAGAAGATCCAGCCGAGATCGCGCTCGGGATAGCTGATCAGCGCCCAGGAATAGTCCGGCGCCACTTCCAGGATATGGAACTTGGCCGGCACCACGCCGACGAACCACAACGTCCAGTCGCGATTGCCGCTGCCGCCCTTGACCGAGGCGCGCGCCTCGCGGACCTGTTCAGGCTCGCCGAACCCTTCGCGATGCAGGTAGCGCACCCCGATGCGGTCGCCCTCGCGGGCCGTGTACTCGTAGCGACCGGTGACGTGGCCGCGTTCGGCGAAGTAGGGAATGTGCGCGGTCACGTACCACGTCCCCATGAAGCGCGACAGGTCGATGTCCGCCGCCTGCGCCGTTTCCGGGCCTTCCGGACCCATCGGCCGGGGCTCGCCCTGGCTGGCACAGGCAGTCATCGCGGCAATCAGGGCGCACGTCAGGACGGCGCGAAGACGGCACAGCGATGGGGACATGCAGGACTCCTGGGTGGTGGATCGTTGCCGACCACGGTCGCAACCGCGGACCACGCGAATATCGCACATCGGCATGAAGGCGAGAATCTCCGGACGGATTCACGACGTCGCAATCGGTGAGAACGCGGCCGGGCAGGCTGGTGCCCTGTCCATCGGAGCCTTGCCATGCGCGACTTTGCCCACTCGATTTCCGCCGACGCCCGCCCGTCCCGCGCGCCGGACCCGCAGCTCGAAAGGTTGTTGCGCCGCATCGTTGCGATTGGCCTGGCGCTGGTGCTGCTGTTCCCGCTGGCCCGCGGGCAGATCCCCTGGCTGGGGTGGGCGCCGCTGTGGCTGGTCGGCATGCCGCTGGCGGCCTGGTGGGCGCTGCACCGCTTCCGCCTGCCGCTGTGGCATCGGGACGCCAGCCGCCGGCGTGGCCGCCCGCAGGCGCGCCGCCGGGTGCGGGCCCCGCGCGCCACCTGGTTGCGGGCCGCCTGAGCCTGGCCCCGCGCCCGCCGCCGCACTGACGTTCGACAGGGGAGGCCGGCCACGGACTTGTGCTAGCGTGAAGGAATTGTCTTCGCAATCCGGAGTTTTCCTTCATGTCCAAGCTCGTCCATGCCTGCCTGGCGGCAGGTCTTGCCGCCGCTTCCGTCAGCGGCCACGCCCAGGAGCAGAAAACTGTGGCCAATGATCCCTACGCATGGCTGGAGGACGTCGAAGGCCAGAAGCAGCTGGACTGGGTGCGTGCGCAGAACGCCAAGGCCGAGGCGGAAATCGCTTCCACGCCGGCGTTCAAGGAACTGGAGGCCAGCATCCTGGCCATCCTGGACTCGGACGCCAAGATTCCGGGCGTGCAGAAGATCGGCCCGTACTACTACAACTTCTGGAAGGACAAGCAGCATGAGCGCGGCCTGTGGCGCCGCACCACGCTGGAGGAATACCGCAAGCCGCAGCCGCAGTGGGAAACCGTGCTGGACCTGGACGCGCTGAACAAGGCCGAGGGCAAGAACTGGGTCTGGCACGGCGCGGACTGCCGCAAGCCGGACTACACCCGCTGCCTGATCGCGCTCTCGCGCGGCGGCGCCGACGCCGATGAAACCCGCGAATTCGACCTGACCACCAAGACTTTCCTCAAGGACGGCTTCTACCGTCCGGAAGCCAAGGGCGGCCTGGGCTGGAAGGACGCCGACACCGTCTACGTCTTCACCGATTTCGGCGAAGGCAGCATGACCACCTCCGGTTATCCGCGCATCGTCAAGGAGTGGAAGCGCGGCACCCCGCTGTCGGCGGCCAGCGTGGTCTACGAAGGCAAGCCGGATGACATGTACATCGCCGCTTTCCACGACGACACGCCGGGCTTCCAGCGCGATTTCGTCAGCCGCACGCTGGCGTTCTACAACGACGAGCTGTTCCTGCGTGGCGCCGACGGCAAGCTGGTCAAGATCGACGTGCCGAACTCGGTCAACAAGGGCGCGTTCCGCGAATGGCTGACCCTGGAACTGCGCGAGCCGTGGACGGTCGGCGGCAAGACCTACAAGGCCGGCTCGCTGCTGGTCTCCAGGATCGATGACTTCATGGCCGGCAAGCGCGAATTCGACGTGCTGTTCGAGCCTACCGACCGCACCTCGCTGGCCAGCTTCACCTTCACCCGCCATCACCTGGTGCTCAACGTCCTGGAAGACGTCAAGAACAAGCTCAGCGTGCTCACCCCCGGCGAAGGCGGCTGGAAGAAGAGCGCGTTCGTCGGCGCGCCCGCGTTCGGCACCCTCGGCGTCAGCGCGGTCGATGCGGACGAAAGCGACGCGGTGTGGCTGACCGCCACCGACTACCTGACCCCGACCACCCTGTCGCTGGCCGAGATCGGCAAGCAGCCGGAACAGCTGAAGACGATGCCGGCGTTCTTCGACGGCTCCAAGGACGTCATCGAACAGCACTTCGCCACCTCCAAGGACGGCACCAAGGTGCCTTACTTCGTGGTGCGCCCGAAGGACCTGAAGCTCGATGGCAACACCCCGACCCTGCTGTACGGCTATGGCGGCTTCGAAGTCTCGCTGACGCCGGCCTATTCCGGCGCGGTCGGCAAGGGCTGGCTGGAGAAGGGCGGCGTGTACGTGGTCGCCAACATTCGTGGCGGCGGCGAGTACGGCCCGCGCTGGCACCAGGCCGCGCTGAAGGCCAACCGCCACAAGGCCTACGAGGACTTCGCCGCGGTCGCGCAGGATCTGGTCGCGCGCAAGATCACCACCGCCAAGCGCCTGGGTACCCAGGGCGGCAGCAACGGCGGCCTGCTGATGGGCAACATGCTGACCCAGTATCCGGAACTGTTCGGCGCCGTCGTCGTGCAGGTGCCGCTGCTGGACATGAAGCGTTACAGCCACCTGCTGGCCGGCGCATCGTGGATGGCCGAGTACGGCAATCCGGACACGGCCGACTGGGACTACATCAAGACCTTCTCGCCGTACCACCTGTTCGATCCGGCCAAGACCTACCCGGCGACCCTGTTCACCACCTCCACGCGCGATGACCGCGTGCATCCGGGCCACGCCCGCAAGATGATGGCGAAGATGCTGGAGGCCGGTAAGGACGTGCGCTACTACGAGAACATCGAAGGTGGCCACGGTGGCGCCGCCAACAACGCCCAGGCCGCGCACATGAGCGCGCTGGCCTACACGTTCCTGTGGCAGCAGCTGACCAAGTAAACGCAAGCGCATGAATGCCTTCCCCGCTGGCGGGGAAGGAGAAGCGACTTCCTTCTCCCGCTCGCGGGGGAAGGTGCCCGGGGAGTCCGCCCCGTAGTTGATACGGGGCGGATGGGGCAGACCAGCGGCCGTGACGCAACGGCCGCCCGCCCCGCTCTCCGCCCCATTGCATCCCGCCGGAACGGACCCCATCCATGAAAACGACTTCCTTCCTGTTCGCGACCGTCCTGATGACCGCACCTTTCGCTTCGGCCGCCGCCGACCTGACCCCGCCCGACGTCGCCAAGAAGCCGCACGTCGTCAAGGCGCCGTTCGGCGCCGAGCGCAACGACGAGTACTACTGGCTGCGCGACGACGATCGCAAGAACCCCGAGATGCTGGCCTATCTCAAGGCCGAGAACGAGTACGCCGACGCGCTGATGGCGCCGCTCAAGCCGCTGCAGGAAGCGCTCTACAAGGAGATCGTCGGCCGTATCAAGCAGGACGACAGCAGCGTGCCCTACCGCGAACGCGGCTACTGGTACTACACCCGTTTCGAAACCGGCAAGGACTATCCGGTCCACGCGCGCCGCAAGGGCAGCATGGATGCGGCCGAGGAAGTGCTGCTGGACGTCAACGCGCTGGCCGAGGGCAAGGGCTACTACAGCGTCGGCGATTATGAGGTCACCCAGGACAACAACATCCTGGCCTACGCCGAGGATGCCGTCGGCCGCCGCCAGTACGTCATCAAGTTCAAGAACCTCGCCACCGGCGAGATCTATCCGGACCAGATCACCGGCGTCTCGCCCAACCTGGTCTGGGCCGACGACAACAAGACCCTGTTCTACGTCGAGAACGATCCCGAGACCCTGCTCACCGTGCGGGTGAAGAAGCACGTGCTCGGCACGCCGGTCGCGCAGGACGCGCTGGTGTACGAGGAGAAGGACGACAGCTTCTACATGGGCATCGGCCGCACCCGTGACGACAAGTTCATCTGCATCGGCGTGGAAAGCACGGTCTCGTCCGAGTCGCGCTGCGCGCCGGCCGCCAATCCGGCCGAGTTCACCGTGCTCGCGCCACGCGAGCGCGACGTCGAATATAGCGCCGATCACCTGGACGGCCGCTGGGTCATCCGCACCAACTGGAACGCGCAGAACTTCAAGATCATGACCGCGCCCGACGGTGCCACTTCCCGCGACCATTGGAAGGAGTGGGTGCCGCACAGCGACAAGGTCTACATCGAAGGCTTCGAACTGTTCGACGGCTTCACCGCCATCAGCGAGCGCTCCGAGGGCCTGGAGCGGATCCGCCTGCTGCGCGCCGACGGCAAGGAGGAATACGTGAAGGCCGACGAGCCGGCCTACTCGATGGGCCTGGACGTCAATTCCGAGCACGACACCGACTGGCTGCGTTACAGCTACACCTCGATGACCACGCCGGCCACGACCTATGAACTGAACACGAAGACCGGGGAGCGCCGCCAGCTCAAGCAGCAGCCGGTCATCGGCTATGACGCGACGAAGTACACCACCGAGCGCGTGTGGGTCGAAGCTCGCGACGGTACCAAGGTGCCGGTGTCGCTGGTCTACAAGAATGGGTTCAAGAAAGACGGCACCGCCGCCCTGTTGCAGTACGGCTACGGCAGCTACGGCGCGTCGATGGATCCGGGCTTCAGCGGTCCGGTGGTCAGCCTGCTGGATCGCGGCATGGTCTACGCCATCGCCCACATCCGTGGTGGCCAGGAGATGGGTCGGGCCTGGTACGACAACGGCAAGCTGCTGCACAAGAAGAACACCTTCACCGACTTCGTCGACGTCACCGACGCGCTGGTCAAGCAAGGTTATGCGGCCAAGGACCGCGTCGCCGCGATGGGCGGCAGCGCCGGCGGCCTGCTGATGGGCGCGATCACCAACCTGGCGCCGGACAAGTACCGCGCGATCGTCTCGCAGGTACCGTTCGTGGACGTGGTCACCACCATGCTGGATCCGACCATCCCGCTGACCACCAACGAATACGACGAGTGGGGCAATCCGGAGAAGAAGGAGTTCTACGACTACATCGTCACCTATTCGCCGTACGACAACCTCAAGTCGCACGCCTATCCGGCGATGTTCGTCGGCACCGGCCTATGGGACTCGCAGGTGCAGTACTGGGAGCCGGCCAAGTACGTGGCCCGGGTGCGCGACGTCAATACCGGCAAGCTGCCGGTGCTGTTCCGCACCAACATGGAAGCCGGCCACGGCGGCAAGTCCGGCCGCTTCCGCCGCTACCAGGAAATGTCGGAGTACTACGCGTTCGTGCTGGATCAGCTGGGCGCGAACGGCGCGGTGAAATAATCCACCGCGCTTCGTCGCGACGCTTGCGGAAGGAGCCGGGCCATGCCCGGCTCTTTTTTTGCGTCTGCGTCTGGTTGGTCGAATGACCGGCACCTACCCCCATCCCGCCTTCCCCCGTGAACGGGGCAATGGGCTTTCCCTTCGTCCAATGATCCTGTGATCGGGAAACAGCAGAACCGCCGTCTCACCCGCGAGCGGGGGAGGGCTGGGGTGGGGCAGACCGGAGCCGGCATCACCCGCGCGCGGAGCCCGAGTGCGAATGCCGGAACACCCGCGTCCACCCGCAAGATGCGTCAGCCAGGAAAACACCCTACGACGCCCGCCCGACGGCGGATCGTGCCGCATCCGACGAATCCGCTACGCCTCGAGATCGCCCGAGCGGACGCGACGTCCGCCTGGCCTGCGTCATCCGATGGCTGACGCGATCCGCACACATGCGGTAAAAGGTGCCGGTGACCGACGATGCTCCGCCACCCTCCCCACCGCCTGCCTCGCGCCGCTTCCGCTGGGCGTGGTGGCTGCTGGCCTACGCCAGCCTGGGCACCGGCATCCTGGGCATCTTCGTGCCGGGGCTGCCGACCACGGTATTCATCCTGATCGCGGCCTACGCGGCCTCGCGTGGGTCGGACCGCCTGCACCGCTACCTGCTCGCGCATCCGCGTTTCGGGCCGATGATCCGCGATTGGCAGGCCCATGGCGCGGTGTCGCGCCGGGCCAAATGGGCCGCGACCTGGACGATGCTGGCCTGCGCGCTGATCCTGCTGGCGGTGATGCTGATCGCCGGTTCCCACCGGCTGTGGATGGTGCTGCTGCCGATCGGCTGCATGGCGGCGGTCGCGACCTGGTTGTGGCGGCGGCCGGAACCGCCGCGCTGACGCCATCCCGATTCACGAACGGCTGGCTATACTGCCGGCCATGAACCGAACGCTCCGTCTGTTGTCCGCCGCCATCCTCATGGCGTTCCTCGCCGCCTGCGGCGCCAAGGGCCCGCTGTTCCTGCCGGAGAAGCCGGCGCCGGAGACCGAAGTCCCGGCCGAGGCGCCGGTCGAGCCGGCCGCCGAAGGCACGGAAACCCCGCCGGCGGATTCGACCGATACGGCGACGCCGCCCGCCGAACCCGCCAAGCCGGCCAACCCGCCCAGCACGCCATGAGCGGACGGCCTCCGGCCTCGGCGATGGGTTTCACCAAGATGCACGGAGCGGGCAACGACTTCGTCGTGCTGGATCTGCGTGGCGATGTCCCGCCGCCGGGACCCGAGCTTGCCGCGCGCCTGGCCGATCGCCATTTCGGCGTCGGTTGCGACCAGATCCTCACCATCGAACCGCCGCGCAGCACCGGCGCGGTGGCGTCCTACCGGATCTGGAATTCGGACGGCTCCACCTCGCAGCAGTGCGGCAACGGCGCGCGCTGCGTGGCCGCCTGGCTGATGCGCGACGGGACCGCGAGCGGCGAACGCTTCCGGGTCGACAGCCCGCTGACCACGCACGACGTCGAGCATCTGGGCGGCGATCGCTATGCCATCGCCATGGGCGTGCCGGAGTTCGTGCCCGCGCGGATTCCGCTGGCCGGTTTCGATCAGGCCCAGGACGAATACGACGCCCGCATCGACGAACACCTGCGCCTGAGCTTCGGGGCGGTGTCGATGGGCAACCCGCACGCGGTCATCGAGGTGGCCTCGGTGGCCAACGCGCCGGTGCTGCGGGCCGGACCGGCGCTGCAGCAGTCGCACTGGTTTCCGGAGTCGGTCAATGCCGGTTTCGCCGAAGTGGTCGCGCGCGATCACATCCGCCTGCGCGTGTTCGAGCGCGGCGTCGGCGAAACCCTGGCCTGCGGCAGCGGCGCCTGCGCCGCGGCGGTGGTGCTGATGAAGCGCGGCCGCATCGATCGCGCGGCGACGGTTTCGCTGCCGGGCGGCGACCTGCACATCCAATGGCCGGCGGACGACGCCGAAGTGGTGATGTCCGGCCCGACCGCATTCGTATTCGAAGGGGAATGGAACGCATGAACGAGAACGAGAAGCTGGGTGCCCACGAAATCGCCGCCTGGCTGCGCCGTCATCCCACCTTCCTGAAGCAGTTCCCGGATCTGGCCCTGAGCATGGTGGTGCCGCGCGACGACGGCCGCACCGCCTCGCTGGCCAGCTACCAGCTGGAAGTGCTGCGCGACAAGAACCGCGAACTGTCCAAGCGCCTGAACGATCTGTTCGCCAACGCGCAGGAAAACGAACGGCTGGCGGTGCGCACCCACCAGCTGACCCTGTCGCTGCTCAAGCAGAACAGCGCCGCCGACACCCTGCGCGCGATGGCCGCCTCGCTGGCCGAGGATTTCAACGGTGATCGCGTCAGCATCGTGCTGCTCAAGCCGGTCGAGGGCCTGGAGGAAGCCGAGTGGCTGCAGGTCATCGCCGAAGGCAACGCCATCCTGAATCCGTTCCGTGACTGCCTGAGGGACGGCGAGCCGATCTGCGGTCGCCTGCAGCCGGAAAAGAACGTGGTGCTGTACGCCGCCCGCGCCGAGGAAGTGCAGTCCTCCGCGCTGCTGCCGCTGCCGGGCGTCGGCCTGGTCGCGGTCGGCAGCCTGGACGGCAACCGTTTCTATCCCGGCATGGGCACGCTGTTCCTGCGCATGATGGGCGAAGCGCTGACCGCGGCGCTGAAGCGCTTCGAGGCCTGAGCGGCACGGCGTCCCGGCACGTCCTGCGCATCCCCGGGCGTCATTCCGGCGCAAGCTGGAATCCATGTTCGGCCGGTTCCGCGTGGATGGGGCACGAGGGTAAAAGCCCGATGGATTCCGGCATCCGCCGGGATGACGACGTTGGAATTCATGGGGCGGGGCGAGATTCGCGCGGCGTATCTCACCCCGTCGTTCCAGCGTATGCTGGAATCCATTGCGCAGGACGCAAGCGCGGTCATCGATGAGCAGGTCCCGTCAACACAAGTCGGATATCGCACCCGCGCCGGCGGCTCGCCCGGGCGACGCCGATCGCGATGAGCCCCTGAGCGCCATCGACGAATTCCTCGCGCATCTGCAGGTCGAACGGCGCATGTCCGCGCATACGCTGGACGCCTATCGCCGCGACCTGACCGCGCTCGCGGCCTGGGCGACGGAGCAGGGCGCCGCCGTGGTCGTCCTGCAGACCGAACAACTGCGCAGCTTCGTCGCCAGCGAACACCGCCGTGGCCTGTCGCCCAAGAGCCTGCAACGCCGCCTATCGGCCTGCCGCAGTTTCTACCAATGGCTGCTGAAACATGGCCGCATCGCCGCCAGCCCGGCCGCCGCGCTGCGCGCGCCCAAGGCGCCGCGCAAGCTGCCGCAGGTGCTGGATGCCGACGAGGCCACGCGACTGGTGGAGGTGCCCACCGACGTGCCACTGGGCCTGCGCGACCGCGCGCTGCTGGAACTGTTCTATTCCTCCGGCCTGCGCCTGAGCGAACTGTGCGCGCTGCGTTGGCGCGATCTGGATTTCGCGTCCGGCTTCGTCACCGTGCTCGGCAAGGGCAGCAAGCAACGCAAGGTGCCGGTCGGCTCGCACGCGCGCAACGCGCTGGGGGCCTGGCGTGCCGAGCAGGGCGGCGCCAACGAGGCGCATGTGTTTCCCGGTCGCGGCGGCGGCCCGATCTCCCAGCGCGCCGTGCAGATCCGGCTCAAGCAACTGGCGCAGCGCCAGGGCTTGTTCAAGCACGTGCATCCGCACATGCTGCGGCACAGCTTCGCCAGCCACATCCTGGAATCCTCCGGCGACCTGCGCGGCGTGCAGGAACTGCTCGGCCACGCCGACATCGCCACCACCCAGATCTACACCCACCTGGATTTCCAGCATCTGGCCAAGGTCTACGACGCGGCGCATCCGAGGGCGAAGCGCAAGCGGTAGAGTCTGGATCGCGCTGCTCCTTTGTTCTGCACGGAAAACCGCCACCCATGCGTGGCAAGACGAGGGATGGAGTCCAATGAAAACGGACAAGATAAATCGGGTCGATATCGACGAGGATGGCTGCCTGCACGTAGTGCCGGCAACTCACTCGTTTCCCTACATATATCGCGAGGCCATGGAGATTCAATGGGATCCGGCCAGGGGCTCGCTGTACGCTCCTGCACAACGGGAATGGTCAAAGCGCCGCTGGCTACAGCAAATACTGGCTGCTGCGAAGCAGCAGGGCTGCGAGCTCCACTTCACCCAGGAGACCCAATGGGGTGAGGTCGACCCAGAGCTCAAAGATTTGACCATGGAGTCGGAATCTTGATCGTGAAGCATCTCCTTCTGATTGGGCTGCTCACGACGAACCCGGGTATCGATGACGTATTGGCGTTGGGTGGAATTTCACTCGGTGAATCAGAACACTCGGTAGTACGACGCCTGGGACCGCCCATGAAACGAGAAGAAAGGGAGGGTGACTATTTGCCCGTCACGCTGTCCTATCGCGGCCTTGTCGTCCGTCTTGACGAGCAGGGAGTTGGTGGCCTGAGCAGCGTGGATGCTCGGTTCTGTACATCAAACGGTGCATGCCCCGGCATGTCATACGCGAAAGTGCAGGACATCTACGGAACCGCGTTGACCACTGAAACAGTCGAAGGTGGACAGATCGGCTACGTCTACGGCGATGGCTGCTGGCTGAAGTTCAGCCAGCGGGCAGGAAGGGTATCCGTCATCGAATTGGCCTGTTTGCCATGAGTGACGATATTGCGTCCGAATAGGGCGGTTGGGTGAGCCACGGGATGTTGGTGATGGAACCTCGTTGGAGGAGTCGACGCAAAAATGCTCAGAAGATGAAACGACATAGCCCGCTCAGATGGTTGGGAGCTCAACGCAATCGGAGTGTCAGTGGTTGCATGCACGGTATAGGCATTCGTTCTCTTGGAACAATGTTGTTGCTGGTGGCGATTGTTCCCGGGATGGCCGCCACGGCCGCATCCCTTATCGAGTCGCTTGCCGCGCAACTTCATGAATTGCGCGCGCTGCCCATGGCGACAGCGACGAAGGCCGAATGTCCCTCTGGCATCAGATCGCTCATTGGATTGAACCAGGAGAAAGTGAGAGGCGCGTTGGGCGAGCCGGATGTCATTGATGCATCCAAAAACAGATGGGGTTATTTCTTCACCAGCCCGATACCGCTCGGCCAACGTGGAGGCGGCTTCCCCCAGCTGGTTTTCGTGTTCGGGTCGAGTCGGACAGTTGTGGATATCTCCTGTCGCTACGCGCGTTGATGGTGAACCTGACGGTTCAAGGCACCTGGGAATGATCGGGATTCAGGGTTGAGTAGGTCGAGCAAGGTCGAGCGGAACAGCCTTGAACCCCTCCCCAAAAGTCACGCTTGATCCACCCCTGGGCGTCCCCACCTCTGGGGGAACCCCCCGGAGGCCTCCATGGACCCCAGCCAGAATCCCAATGTGTTCCACGCCACCACCATCATCTCGGTCCGCCGCGACGGGCATGTCGCCGTGGCCGGCGACGGGCAGGTGACGCTGGGGCATACCGTCATGAAAGGCAATGCGCGCAAGGTGCGCCGGCTTGGCCGCGACGGCCAGGTGCTGGCCGGTTTCGCCGGCGCCGCCGCCGATGCCTTCACCCTGTTCGAACTGTTCGAGGCCAAGCTGGAGAAGCATGGCCAGTTGCAGCGCGCCGCCGTCGAACTGGCCAAGGATTGGCGTACCGAGCGCCGCCTGGGCAAGCTGGAAGCGTTGCTGGCGGTGGCCGACAAGGAAACTTCGTTGATCATCAGCGGCACCGGCGACGTCATCGAGCCGGAGGACGGCATCATCGCGATCGGTTCGGGCGGTTCCTATGCGCTGTCCGCCGCGCGCGCGCTGCTGGCGCATACCCAGCTGGACGCCAAGTCGATCGCGGTCGAGGCGCTGAACATCGCCGGCGATATCTGCATCTATACCAACCGCAACGTGGTGGTCGAAGAGCTGTGACTCGGGAATGGGGAATCGGGAATCGTTGAAGGCGATTCTTCCCCACCCGTGACCCGCGTATCCATCGACCGATCCTCCTTTCCCATTTCCGACCCCCGTACCATGACTGAAAACAACTCCACCATGACCCCGCGCGAAATCGTGCAGGAACTGGATCGGCACATCGTCGGCCAGCACGCGGCCAAGCGCGCGGTCGCCATCGCCCTGCGCAACCGCTGGCGGCGCATGCAGTTGCCCGAGGCGCTGCGCAACGAGGTGATGCCCAAGAACATCCTGCTGATCGGTCCCACCGGCGTCGGCAAGACCGAGATCGCGCGCCGTCTGGCGACGCTGGCGAACGCGCCGTTCGTCAAGGTCGAGGCGACCCGCTTCACCGAGGTGGGCTACGTCGGCAAGGACGTGGAACAGATCATCCGCGACCTCACCGACACCGCGGTCAAGATGTACCGCGAGCAGGCCAAGGTGCGGGTGCGCACCCAGGCCGAGGAACGCGCCGAGGACCGCATCCTGGACGCGCTGCTGCCGCGCCGCAGCGTCGGCGTGGGTTTCGATCCGGAAGCCGCGCGCCACGAGCCGTCGGCGCAGGACAACGACACCCGCATCAAGTTCCGCAAGATGCTGCGCAACGGCGAGCTGGACGATCGCGAGATTGAGCTGGAGCTGTCCGCCAACGTCGGCGTGGACATCATGACTCCGCCGGGCATGGAGGAAATGGGCCAGCAGCTGCGCCAGATGTTCTCCAACCTGGGCGGCGCCAAGACCCACAAGCGCACCGTCACCATCAAGGCTGCGCGCCCGCAGCTGATCGAGGAGGAAGCCGCCAAGCTGGTCAACGAGGACGACATCCGCACCGCCGCCATCGAGGCCTGCGAACAGAACGGCATCGTCTTCATCGACGAGATCGACAAGGTCGCCAAGCGCGGCGACAACATCGGCGGCGGCGACGTCAGCCG
Organism: Pseudoxanthomonas sp.; assembly: GCF_051953815.1. Classification (GTDB taxonomy): domain Bacteria; phylum Pseudomonadota; class Gammaproteobacteria; order Xanthomonadales; family Xanthomonadaceae; genus Pseudoxanthomonas_A. The sequence continues at coordinate 24,510 of NZ_JBQCIJ010000047.1, forward strand.
CGAGGGCGTGCAGCGTGATCTGCTGCCGCTGGTGGAAGGCTCCAACGTCAGCACCAAGTACGGCACGGTCAAGACCGACCACATCCTGTTCATCGCCTCCGGCGCGTTCCACCTGGCCAAGCCCAGCGACCTGATTCCGGAACTGCAGGGCCGCTTCCCGATCCGGGTGGAACTGTCGGCGCTGTCCAAGCAGGATTTCATCCGCATCCTGACCGAGCCCAAGGCGGCGCTGACCAAGCAGTACGTGGAACTGATGCGGACCGAGGGCGTGGCGCTGGATTTCAGCGACGACGCGGTCGACCGCCTCGCCGAGATCGCCGCGCAGGTCAACGAGCGCCAGGAAAACATCGGCGCGCGCCGGCTGCACACCGTGCTGGAACGCCTGCTCGACACGCTGAGCTACGAGGCGCCCGATCGCGACGGCCAGGCCGTGTCCATCGACCGCGCCTACGTGGATTCGCACCTGGGCGAACTGGTGCAGGATCCGGATCTGAGCCGGTACATCCTGTAAAACCCGCGGCTCGGTCGAGCCGGCGCGGAAAGCAGAGGGCAGCGCTTCGGCGTTGCCCTTTTTTGTTGGGAGGACACGCGGACCGTCGGCCAACGTGGCCTTCTGCTAGCCTGCGACGCTGGCGACGGCGAGGTAAGCGGGTGGAGAGGATCGACGGGGGCGCAACGCGGGAACGGACTGCGCTGGTGGTGGGGGCGAACGGTTTCCTCGCCGGCCACGTGATCGCGGCGCTGCGACGCCGGGGATGGCGGGTGATCCGCGCGGCACGCCTGCAGGGGCGGCCGCCGGCGGCCGACGAGCGTGATTGCGATCTGGGCCGGATGACCTCGGTCGATGCCTGGACGCCGTTGCTCGATGGCGTGGATGCGGTGGTCAATCTGGCGGGCATCCTGCGCGAAACGCGTACGCAGCGATTCGACGTCATCCACCATGCGGCTCCGCTGGCATTGGCGGAGGCGTGCGTGGCGGCGGACGTATCCGCCTTCATCCAGGTCTCCGCCCTGGGTGAACCGGCCGATGGCGGATTCATCGCGTCGAAGCACCGGTTCGACGAAGCCCTGCTGGCGTTGCCGCTGAGGGCGGTGGTGCTGCGCCCCTCGGTGGTCTACGCGACCGCGGGTTCCTATGGCGGTACTTCACTGCTGCGCGCGCTGGCGGCGATGCCGGGCGGGCCCTGGTTGCCGGGACACGGCCAGTGGCCAATCCAGCCGGTGGCGGTGGAGGATCTGGGCGATCTGGTCGCGCGCGCGCTCGACTCCGGCGCGGCGGGATTGTTCGAGGTGGGCGGCCCGGCGCCAATCACGCTGGAAACCTATCAGCGGCAATGGCGACGCTGGCTGGGATTGCCCGCCGGACGCACCCGGCACGTGCCGCATTGGCTGGCGTCGCTGACGGTCGCGGTGAGCGAATGGACCGGGCGCGGACCGCTGGGGGGGACGATGTGGCGCATGCTCCGGCGCGGCAACGTCACCGCTGCGGATGCCGGGGACCGGCTGCGGGCCGCGTTCGGCGTCGCGCCACAGTCGCTGGAGCAGGCGCTTGCGCGACAACCCAGCCAGGTCCAGGACCGCTGGCAGGCGCAGTTGTACTTCCTCGCGCCCGCCTTGAAGTGGGCGGTGGCGACGCTGTGGCTGATCTCCGCCTGGGCGGGCTGGAGCACGCCCGCTTCCACGATCGAGGCAATGGCGGCCGGGACGCCGCTGGCCTCCTGGCAGCCGGTGCCGCTGGCGCGCCTGGGCGGCGCGCTGGACGCGGCGCTGGGCCTCTGGCTGCTCAGTGGCTGGCGACCGCGGGCGGCGGTGGCCGCGATGATCGCGTTGGTGTTCGCTTACACCGCAAGCCTGGGCATCGGGCTGCCGCGCGCGTGGCTGGATCCGCTGGGCGGGCTCGCCAAGAATCTCGTGTTGCTGCCCGCGCTGGGCATGCTCTGGGTCATGACCGACAAGCGCTGAAGAAAATGCTCTATCTCTGGGTGAAATGGATCCACATCCTGGCGTCGACCCTGCTGTTCGGGACCGGCCTGGGCATCGCGTTCTTCATGTGGATGGCGCACCTGCGCGGCGACGCGAGGACGATTGCGGCGACCGCGCGCTGCGTGGTGATCGCCGACGGCCTGTTCACCGCGCCCGCGGTGGTGGTGCAGTTCGGCACCGGCCTGTGGCTGGTGCATCTCCTGGGGCTGCCGTTGACGGTGTTCTGGGTGAAGACCGCGCTGGTGCTGTTCTTCGTGGTCGGCGCCTGCTGGTTGCCGGTGCTGTGGTTGCAGGTGCGTGCGCGCAACCTCGCGCGGCAGGCGGTGGAGACGGACGCGCCTTTGCCGGTGGCCTACCACCGGACCATGCGCTGGTGGTTCTGGCTCGGCTGGCCGGCATTCATCAGCGTACTCGCCATTTTCTGGCTGATGGTGATGAAGCCGGCCTGATGCCCATGGCGCCGCGTTGCTAGCCGCTCGTCCGCGCCGCCTCGTCGATCAATCCCACCACCGCCGCGGCCTGCGAGGCCAGCGAGGCGTGGCTGGCGTCCAGCGCCAGCAGCGTGCGCGGATTCATCCGCTCGGCCATGCGCTTCTGGTTGTCCGGATGGATCATGCGGTCCTGGGTCGACAACTGGTACCAGCTGGGCTTCTTCTTCCACGCCGGCGCGGTGACGGTATCGCCGAAGGTGCTCGCCAGCGGCGCTTTCTGGGTGGTGGCCATGACCAGGGCGTCGTCGGCGTCCAGGTCCTGGCAGAAGCTTTCGCGGAACTTGTCGTACTGGATCCACAGGTAGCCGTCGCTGTCCGGCGCGAGGTTGGCAATGGCGGCGGGCGGATGCGCCTGGCTGATGCCGCCGGGGCTTTCGCCGGCGTCCGGGGCGAAGGCGGCGATATAGACCAGGCCGACCACGTTCGGTTGATCGCCGGCCTCGGTGATCACCGCGCCGCCGTAGGAATGACCGACCAGCAGCACCGGACCGGATTGCTGGGCGACCATCTTGCGGGTGCGCTCGGCGTCGTCGGCGAGCGAGGTGAGCGGAAGTTCGACCGCGCGGATGCGGTCATGGCCCTTGCGGGCGAGTTCGAGGATGACGTTCCGCCAGTGCGCCGCGCCGCCCCAGAAGCCGTGGACCAGGACGAGGGTGGGTGTGCTCATGAGCCGACTCCCTTGATTGAATGAGGTGGGTACCGTCGTTGGCACCGGAGGGGGGCGCCGGTGGGAAGCGGACTATGGCACGCCGATTGTTCAGGCCGGGTCTGCGTTTCGGGTCGCCCGGATGACCGGGTGCGATCGGCTCAGATGATCCGCAGCGTGATCGCCTTGAGCACGGCGCGGGTGCGATCGCGGGCACCGAGTTTTTCGAAGATCTCGGTGAGGTAGTTCTTCACCGTGCCCTCGGTGACGTGGATGACCTGGCCGATTTCGCGGTTGGTGTAGCCGCCGGCCAGCAGGCGCAGGATGTCGATTTCGCGCTGGCTGAACTGGCCCGATGGCGGTATGCGATCGCGGTAGGTGTAGCGCTCGCGGATGGCGTCGGTGGCCACCGGCGCGATCGCCTGCCGGCCGGTGGCGACGTCCTCGATCGCTTCCACCAGTTCCAGCGGCGAGGCGTCCTTGAGCAGGTAGCCGCGCGCGCCGGCGCGCGCCGCCGCCAGCGCCTGGCCGGGATCGTCGAAGGTGGTCAGCAGGATCACCGGCGGCGCGCCCGGCAGCCGGCGCAGCCGCGCGCAGACCTCCAGGCCGCCCAGGCCCGGCATGCGCACGTCGCACAGCACCACATCCACCGATTTGCCGTCCAGCGCCGCCAGCAGGCCCTCGCCGTCGGTGGCCTCGGCGACGACGGCGAACTGCTCGAAGCCGCCCAGCAGCGCCTTCAGGCCACTCAGCACCAATGCCTGATCGTCGGCCAGCGCGATGCGGATGGGCGGGGAGGCGTTCATACCGGCACGCTCGCGCGCAGCAGGAAACCGCCGCCCTCGGCGGGCCCGAACGCCAGCGCGCCGCCCACCGCGTGCAGGCGCTCGCGCATGCCGCCCAGCCCGTGTCCGGGCGGGGTGTCGGCGTCGATGCCGTGGCCGTCGTCGCGCAGTTCCAGCACCAGATGACCGTCGCACCGGTACAGTCTGGCCCACAGGTGGTTGGCTTCGCCATGGCGCGCGGCGTTGGTCAGGCCTTCCTGGAAGGCGCGCAGGATGGCGTCGGCCTGTTCGAACGTGCGCACGCGCGTTTCGGCCTCCACTTCCAGATGCACTTCCGGGCGCGGGAACGGCGACGCCATCCGCGCCAGGGTGGGGCCCAGTTCCAGACCATCATGCAGGCGCAGTTGATGCACCACGCCGCGCAGATCGTCCAGCAGTTCCTCGGTGAGGCGACTGCACAGCGCCACGGTCTCGGTCACGTCGAGTCGCCGGTTGTGGCCAAGCGCGGCCAGGTTCAGGCGCAACGCGGTGAGCTTGTGGCCGGCCACGTCGTGCAGTTCGCGTGACAGGCGCAGGCGTTCCTGGCCGCGCGCGGCCTCCGACAGCAGGCCGCGGGTGGCGAGCAGTTCGGCGTGGGTCTGGGCCAGGGCGGCGCGCGCGCGTTCGGCGCTCTGCATCGAACGCACCAGAAGAATCGCGAACAGTTGCAGGCTCGCGTGCAGGCCGACGTGGGTGTAAGGCGCGTCCATGCCGCGGAAGGCCAGCACCACGCCCAGCAGGGCCAGGTTCACCGCGACGAAGACCGCTGCCAGCGCGGGCACGCCCAGGAGGTAGGCGAATTCCACCATCGGCACCACCAGCAGCGCCGCGGCCGAGTTGTAGCGATACGACGCCACTAGCAGCAGGGCGTCCAGCACCAGCAGCGCGGCCACGGCCAGGCGCGCCTGCGGCGACAGGCGCAGGCACAGGAACACCAGTTGCAGGACGCCGAACAACAGGTGCAGCGCGCGCACCAGCGCGGTGGCGGCGGCCGGATCGGCCAGGAAGGTGCTGGCCACCACCGGGCGCATCCACAACTCCAGGCCGACCGCGGCCCAGGCCAGCAGGCCGGCCACGGCCAGCGCGGGATTGCGGAGGGTGGAGGTCTGGACCATGCGCGCTAGCTTCGCGTCGCGCCGGCGCCGATACAAGGCGCATGACGCAACCGATGACTTTCGTCACCGCGGTCGGTGGCTTCCTTCATCTGTCCGGCCGGCGCGGGGACCGCGAGACTGCCAGCGTCCATTCGGGAGTCCCGTCGATGAAGATCCGACCCTGGAAGGCCGTTGTCATCGGCCTGTCCGCCTGCCTGTCGCTGGCCGTCGCCGTGGCCGCCCTTCCGCCGTTCCGCACCGGCGAGCGCAACGCCTTCGCCACTTCCCTGCCGCCCGCCCGCGTGGTCGATCCGGGCGCGCTGGCGCAGGCGCATGCGTTCCTGGTCCACGAGACCCGGTTCGATGCCTTCGTCGCACTGCACGAGGGACGGCAGTTGATGGCGTGGGGAGAAGCGGACCTGCCCATCAACACCCATTCGGTGCGCAAGAGCCTGCTCAGCGCGTTGTACGGGATCGCCATCGCCAAGGGATATCTGCGGCTGGACCAGACCCTGGCCGAGCTGGGCATCGACGACGCGGTGGTGCCGCTGACCGCCGCCGAGAAGCAGGCCACCGTGCGGGATCTGCTGATGTCGCGATCCGGCATCTACCTGGAGGCGGCGGGCGAGGTGCAGGCGATGAAGGACGGACGTCCGCGCCGCGGCTCACACCGGCACGGCGAGCATTTCTACTACAACAACTGGGACTTCAACGTGCTGGGGGTGATTTTCGAGCGGCGCACCGGCCTGAGCATCGGCCAGGCGCTGTATGAATGGATCGCCCGCCCAACCGGCATGACCACGTTCAAGCCGGAACACGTGATCTACGAACAGGCCCGCCATTCGCAGCATCGCCAGTTCGTGATCTTCATGTCGGCCGCGGATCTGGCGCGCTTCGGCATGCTGTACGCCGACGGCGGGCGCTGGCGCGGCCAGCCGATCATTCCCGCCGCATGGGTGGAGGAAAGCACGCGCGCCTGGTCCGAAGCGCCCGATCAACCGCCGTTCGACCACTACGGCTACCTGTGGTGGATCGACAGCGATGCGGGCACGGCGTGGGCCGATGGCTGGGGCGGCCAGTTCCTGCTGGTGGATCCGCACCGCCGGCTGGCCCTGGTGTCGCGCAACGACACCGGCCGCAGCCGCCTGCAACTGGGCTGGTTCATGCTGTTCGATGGCGATGGCTGGCGCAGCCACCACGAGCAGTTGCATCGCTGGATGATCCAGGCGGTCGCGCCGGCCGGGTGACTCAAGGCGCGCCCAGTTCACGCAGGGCTTTGGCCGCGTTGGCATTGCCCGGATCCCGCGCCAGCGATCGCCGATAGCTGGCAACGGCATCGGCGGTGCGGCCCGCGGCACGATAGGCCTCGCCCAGGCTGTCGTGCACGTTCGATGATTCCGGATGGGCCTTGACGTTCCATTCGAAGACGCTGATTGCTTCAGCGGATCGCTGCAACCGCAACAGGCGATAGCCCAGCGCGTTGAGCGCCCGTTCGCCGGTGTCGTAGTCCCGCCGTTCGTCACCCAGGTTCGCATAGGCCGCGACCATGGCCGGGTTGCCCTGCGCCAGGGCGATGGGCACCAGTCGATCCGCCAGGCTCTTCTTCGCCAGCGTCACCGGCTTGCCGAGCAGGACCTCCATCAGATCCTTGCCCATGGTCATCACCAGTTCGCCTCGCCAGTCGTTGTCGAGGATGACGACGAAAGCCTGCCCGTGTTCGCTGCGCAGCAGCACGCTCTGATAGCCCGGCACACTGCCGGTATGCAGCATCACTTCCGCGCGACCGCCTTCGGCCAGGGGCCAGGATTCGATGTTCCAGCCATAGCCGTAGCCTTGCTGGCGGGCGGTCCACATCGCCTTGCGCGCCGGCGCTCCCAGCAACCGGTCACTCCGCAACGCGCGATCGAAACGGTAAAGATCATCCACGGTGGCGTACAGGCCCGCGGCCGCGTAGGAGACCGAGGGATCGATGTATCTCGCCGGGATGCGCTGGCCATCGGCTCGGGTTTCATATCCGCGCGCCAGTCGCGGCACCCGGGCATCGGCCTGGCACAGGCCACTGGAACCCATGCCGGCGGGCGTCAGGATCCGTTCCGCCAGATTCACCTCATAGCGTTGGCCGGTCACGCGCTCGATGATCAGGCCGAGCAGGAAATATCCGTTGTTGATGTACCGGAACGCACGGCCAGGCGGCCCATCCAGGGTGGCGGGGATCCAGGCGCGCGCGAAAGCGTCCGGTGCATAAGCACGGCGCGCCTCGGTGCGCCACCATGGATCATCGTAGTTGCCCGGCGTGTCGCGCAGGCCGGAGGTATGGCTGAGCAACTGCGCGAGCGTGATGTCTGCGGCCGGCGTGTCGCCATACAGATCCGGCAGGTAGTCGCCGAGCCGCCCCTCCAGTCGCAGTCTGCCTTCCTGCACCAGTTGCATGACCAGGGTGGCGGTGAACGGTTTGGTCAGCGAGCCGACGCGGAAGCGCGTGTCCGTCGTGTTGGGTGTATCCCAGTCGTGATCGGCCTGGCCGTAGGCGACGCGTTGCAGGACGTCGCCGTCACGGGCGACCAGCACCACCCCGTTGAACTGGCGGTTCTGCGCGTAGCTGTCCAGCAACTGCCGGATGGCTTCGGGCGACGCGCCGGCCCGGGCGGAACCGGCCACCAGCAGCGCCGGCAGACACATGAGCAGGCCGATGCGAGTCGCCAGGCGGGACAGCGGCGGCGTGGGCCGGGGACGGAGAGCGGGCATGGGGATTCCTGGAGGAGGCTCCGGGAATCAGATGTCCGGAATGCGCAAACGGCCGCAACGCGCCGCCGCGGGGAATTCAATCCTCGCCGATGTCCTCGTTCCAGACTTCGGGATTGGCGCGGATGTAGTCGCCGAGCAGGGCGATGCATTCCTCGCTCTGCAGGTCGACGACGTTGACGCCGCTGTCGCGCAACCAATCGATGCCGCCGCGGAAGTTCACCGATTCGCCGACCACCACCGTACCGATGTTGAACTGGCGCACCAGCCCGCTGCAGTACCAGCATGGCGCCAGGGTGGTGACCATGATCGTGTCCCGGTAGCGGCGCTGCCGCCCGGCCTTGCGGAAGGCATCGGTCTCGCCGTGCACGGAAGGGTCGTTTTCCTGGATGCGGCGGTTGTGGCCGCAGCCGAGCAGGCGGCCGTCGTCGTGGTAAAGCGCCGCGCCGATGGGGATGCCGCCTTCGGCCAGCCCCTGGCGCGCCTCGGCGATGGCGGTTTCGAGCAGGGCGCGGTAGTCGATGGACATGAGGGATTCCCGGTGGCGGACAAGGCTCGATACTGCCATGCTCCGGGCTCCGACCGGGCAGGGGGGGCCTGCCGGTCTGGCCGTGGCCGGGCACGCCCGGTGCAAAGGGGGGAAGCATGCTGGATCGGAATCGACTGTCGCCGTGGCGCACCCTGTGGTTCGCCTGTCTCGCCGTGATCGGCGGCGCGCTGGGAGCGGGGGAGGCGCGCGCGCAGGCGTCCGACAGCACCATCGTCCAGGGACGGCTGGCCCTGCACTGGGGCGATCCCGCGCCGGTCGCGCGCCAGCAGAAGCCGCGTCCGGCGCGCTTGCGCGCGACGCTGCTGACCGACGACGGGCGCAGCATTCCGCTGGAGCCGGAGCAGGCCAAGCGCGCGGCGGTGGATCTCTACGCGCTGGCCAACCGCCGGGTCGCGGTGTCGCTGCCGGCGCAGGCGCGCGTCGGCGCCCAGGAACGCTTCGCCGACGCGATCGTGCCCGTGGACCGGCTCGCCGAGGCGGCGCCGGCGCTGGGCGGCAAGCAGGTGTCCGCGGCGGCGGCGGTGATGGGCAACACTCGCTGGGTGACCCTGATGTGCAAGTTTTCCGACATCGCCACCGAGCAGAAGGACCAGGCTTTCTTCACCAGCCAGTACGGCACCGCGGTCGGCCAGTTGGGTCACTACTGGAGCGAAGTCTCCTATGGCCAGATCAACCTGACGGGCAGTTCGGCCTATGGCTGGTTCACGCTGCCGAAGCCGCGATCCGGCTACGTGACCACGACGGATGGCAAGGACAACGCGAATCTGGACAGCCTGTTCCAGGATTGCGTCGCCGCGGCGGATGCCCAGGTCGATTTCACCGGCGCGCAGGGCATCAACATGATGTTCAACGGCGATCTGGACGGTTACGCCTGGGGCGGCGGCGCATGCGCGGTGATGGACGGCGCGCGCCGTTGTCCGCGGGCGACCTGGAATCCGCCGTGGGCGTTCGCCAACCTGGCGCCGCTGGCGCACGAGATGGGCCACGGCTACGGACTGCCGCACTCGAACAACTCCGATGGCGACGACGACACCTACGACAATCCGTGGGACGTGATGAGCGACGGTTGGCGCAACGCGGTCTACGACAACGTGTACGGCACCCGGCCCAAGCACATCAACATGATCCAGCGCGATCGGCTGGGTTGGGTGGCGCCGGCGCGCAAGTGGGTGGTGACCGCCGATCTCAGCGGCAGCTGGCAGTTCGAACTGCAGTTCGCGGCGCTGGCCGACGGCACGGGCAGCCAGCTGGTGGTGCTGAACACCCCGGAGCAGCCGGACCCGGCGCGCACCGTCTCCTACACGCTGGAGGCGCGCAATCGCACCGGCAGTTACGAAGGTTCGCTGGCTGGCACCGCGGTGATCGTGCATCGGGTGCAGGGCGGTGTCGCCTACAGCGAGGATGCCGATCTGCCACCGGCGAACGTGGCCAACAACGAGGGCTCGATGTTCAAGGTCGGCGAGACCTGGTCCTCGCCGAACGGCGCCTACCAGCTGCGCGTGGATGGCATGACCGCGCGCGGCTTCCTGGTCACGCTGACCGCGGGTGGCCGGGTCACGGGCGGGCCGTTGCCGCCGCGGGTGGGCACGCCGCCGGCCAACGCGGCCACGCCGGTCGCCACCGGCGCGATCAAGGCCGGTCCGCGACCGCAACTGCAGCGCCGCGCGCCGTTCCGCGATCGCCGCCGGATCCGTTGACCCCGTTGACGCCGTCGACCCCGCTCAGCGGGACCTGGCGGCGGTGTCCACGCTGACCACCACCGACATGCCCGGCCGCAGCCGGGCCGCGGCGGCCTGTCCGGAATCGATCGCGATCTTGACCGGAATGCGCTGGGCGATCTTCACGTAGTTGCCGGTGGCGTTGTCCGGCGGCAGCACGCTGAACTCCGAGCCGGTCGCCGGCGAGATTTCCAGCACCCGTCCGCGCAGGCGTTCCCCGCCAAGCGCATCCACGGTGAAGCTGGCCGGCTGGCCCAGCCGCACCTGCGCCATCTGGGTTTCCTTGAAATTGGCGATCACCCACATCGTGTCCGGGACCAGCGCCATCAACTGGGTGCCGTTGGTGACATAGGCGCCCTGGCGCACGCTGACCTGGCCGAGCTGGCCATCGCGCGGCGCGAGGATGCGGGTGTTGTCGTAGTTGATCTGCGCCAGTTGCACCGCCGCCCGCGCGCCGGCCACCGCCGCTTCCAGCGCGGCATGGTTGACGTCGACGCTGCGCACGCCCTGGCGTGCGACTTCCAGGCCGGCGCGGGACTGGTTGAGGTTGGCCGCGGCCTGCGCGTTGGCGGCGAACGCGGTGTCGCGATCCTGCTCGGAGATCAGCCGGTCGTGTGCGAGTTGATCGGCGCGACGCAGCGCCGAGCGGGTACGCTGTTCCTGCGCCGCGTTGCTGGCGATCACCGCGCGGCTCTGGGCGACGTTGGCCTCGGCGCTGCGGTGCTGCTGGATCCAGTTGGCGAGATTGGCCTCGGCGGCCTGCAACTGCGCGCGCGCCTGATCCAGCTGCTGGCGGTAGATGCGGTCATCGATCGCCACCAGCAGCGCGCCCTTGCGCACGCGCTGGAAATCCTGCACCGGCACCTGGGTGACGTAACCGCTGACCTGCGGGCTGATCAACGTGGTCTGCCCGCGCACCATCGCGTTCTCGGTGGTCTGGAGCGCACTGGTGAAAGGCGGCAGCTGCCAGGCGTAGAGCACCACGCCCACCCCCAGCAGGGCGAGCAGCGCGAACCCGGACAGGCCCAGCAGGCGGCGACGGCGGCGCGCGGCCTGGCGGGCCGCCGGTTCGGCGTCGGGAGGAGCGGAGGCGGCTGTGTTCATGCTTGCGTCGGTCGTGGGGAAGGAAGGGGGGCGGCGGGCGGCGCGGCGGGTGCGGGCGGATTCAAGCGCCGCCACCACAGATCCGCGTAGATCCAGAGCAGGGTGAAGATCGCCAGCCAGGCGACCACCAGGAACACGTCGTTGTACGCCAGCACATTGGCTTCGCGGGTGACGGTCGCGCCGAGCGCACGCATGCCCTGGGCGTTGCGCAGCGCCGGATCGCCGATGTTGTGCGCGTAGCCGGCGACCGTGCCCTGGATCCGCGCGGCCACCTGCGGATCCAGCAGGGTGACGTGTTCGGCCAGCTGGCTGGCATGGAACTTCTCGCGCACCACCTGGAAGGTGCCCAGCAGCGCCGAGCCGAGCAGGCCGCCCATGTTCTGGGTCATGCCGAACAGCACCACGAAACTGATCAGGTTGCCCGGCTGGGCGAGGATCGCGCCGATGCCGCTGATCATCGCCGGGCCGATGAAGAAGGTGCTGCCGAAGGCCAGCAGGAACTGGCTGACATACATCTGCGCGGGGCGGGTGAGGTTGTTCGAATGCGCATCCATGAACGCGCCGGTGGCGATCAGCAGCACTGCGAACATCAGGTGCTGGGCGGTGTGCTGCGGGCGGATGAGCAGCGCGCTCACCGCGATGCCGGCCACGCAGCCGATCAGCACCCACAGGTACAGCGTGTGCAGCTGGTCGTTGTTGAGCCCCAGGTTCTGCATGAAACCCACCGCGCCGACGCTCTGTTCGGAAAGCACGATGCGGATCAGCAGGATCGACAGCGCCAGCCGCGCCATCGTGCCGCTGGCCAGCCAGCGGGTGTTGATCAGCGGATTCTTCCGGTAATGCTCGATCGCCACCGAACTCACCAGCAGCACGATCGCCATCGCCAGGGTCGCGCCCAGCCACGGGCTTTCGGTCCACCACAGGTAGCGGCCCAGCGACAGCACCGAGGCCAGGCACGCCGCGCCGGCGGCGAACAGGGTGAAGGTCAGGAAGTCCAGCTTCTCGAACACCTTGCTGCGATCGCTCGGTGGCAGCTTGAGCACCAGCACGCAGGCCAGCGCCACGATCGCCAGTCCCAGTTCGAACAGGTACAGGCCGCGCCACTCGCCGTACTGCAACAGGTCGGTGGAGAAGATGCGCGCCAGCGGCAGCGCCAACTGGCTCAGGCCCAGTCCGATCACCACCGCCTTGAGGCGCATCCGCGCCGGGAACGCCTGGATCATGTAGTACAGGCCCAGCGTGCTCAGCGCCGCGCCGACCAGCCCATGCGCCGCGCGCACCGCGATCGCCGAGCCCAGATCGTTCACGAACAGGTGGGCGAAGGCGATCAGCGCGTACAGGACCAGGAAAATCTCGGTGAACAGGCGCAGGCCGTACTGCTGGCGGAACTTGACCAGCAGCAGGTTGGCCGAGACGTTGGTCATCACGTAGGCGGCCGGCAGCCAGGCCATTTCCCAGGCGTAGGCGCCCAGGGTGCCCTGCAGGTTCAGCAGGTTGGCGGTGACCAGGGCGTTGCTCAGGCCGCCGGTCAGGGCGACCACCACGCCGACGATGGCGAACTGGATGCGGCGGCGGAGCGGGTGCAGCGGAGTGGAGGGCGACCCGGGAAAGGTGGGGCGCTCGTGCGGCAGCCATTCACGGGGGGCGTAGCGGCTGCTCACGGGCGGGTCGGCATCCTCTGGAAGACGAATGGCGTTCTCACCACGGTATTGTCCCACGGCCGCGCCGGCAAGATCCCCCCGACGGTGCGATAATCCGTCCCATGAGCGAATCCCCCTACCAATCCGGCACCACCCACTTCGGTTTCCGCGACGTCGCCGCGCGCGACAAGCAGAAGCTGGTGGGCGAAGTCTTCACCTCGGTCGCCGGCAAGTACGACCTGATGAACGACCTGATGAGCCTGGGCATCCATCGGGTCTGGAAGCGCTATTTCGTCGGCACCTGCCAGGTCAAGCGCGGCGACCGCGTGCTGGATCTGGCCGGCGGCACCGGCGACATCGCCGCGCTGCTCAAGGATCGGGTCGGCGAGACCGGCGAGATCGTGCTCGGCGACATCAACGCCGGCATGTTGTCGGTGGGGCGTGACCGCATGACCGATCGCGGACTGGTGTCCGGGCTGGATTACGTCCAGTGCAACGCCGAGGCGCTGCCGTTCCCCGACCAGAGCTTCGACCTGGTGACCATCGCTTTCGGCCTGCGCAACGTCACCGACAAGGACGCGGCGCTGCGCGAGATGCACCGGGTGCTGAAGGTCGGCGGCCAGGCGCGCGTGCTGGAATTCTCGGAAGTCACCGCCGAGTGGTTCAAGCCGGTGTACGACTTCCATTCGTTCAAGGTGCTGCCGAAGCTGGGCCAGCTGTTCGCCCGGGATGCCGGCAGCTACCAGTACCTGGCCGAGAGCATCCGCAAGCATCCGCCGCAGGAACAGCTGAAGGCGATGATGGACGAGGCCGGCTTCGCCCGCGCCAGCTACAAGAATCTCAGCGCCGGCATCGTGGCCGTGCATACGGGATATCGGGTGTAAGGCGGTCCTCCTTCTTCATGGAAGGGGGAGCCAGGTTCCGCGCGAAGAGCAAGCGCTCCTCAACAGCCGAATGGCTGATCAATCCCCCGTCACCCGCTGGCGCGGGTGCCCGCCCCTTTTTGCAAAGGGGGCTGACCAGGCGGCGGTACATCTGGAAGTGAAAGTCATGCTTTTCCTCCCCTTGGCCCGCCATTCGGTGGTTGAAAGCGAAAAAGGGGGATTGAAGGCGAATCCGCCTCTGGAGCCACCCCAAGCTGCGCCGCACCAAGGCATCCCGGCGGCGGGCAGGTAAACTGCGCGCTTCCCTGACGCAGGAACCCCTGATGCGCGCCGTACTGTTGACCCTGTCCTGCGCCGCCGTGCTGGCGGCCGGCTGCTCCAAAGAATCCACCCCCGCTCCCGAGGCCCCCGCCGCCAAGTCCGCCCCGACCGCCGTGAAGACCGAACGCAGTCACGATGAAAGCTCCTATGCCGAACCGGGCAAGGTCGCCATCAAGGATCTCGCCCTGGATCTGGCGGTCGATTTCGACCACAAGCAACTGGCCGGCACCGCCAGCTACACGCTGGAATGGAAGGACAAGGCCGCCAGGCAACTGGTGCTGGACACCCGCGATCTGAGCGTCGAGAAGGTCGAAGGCCAGGACGCGGCCGGCGCCTGGGCGCCGCTGCAGTTCAACCTGGCGCAGGCCGACAAGATTTTCGGCAGCAAGCTGACCATCGAGGCGCCGGCGCAGAACGCGCACGTGCGCATCACCTACAAGACCTCGCCGCAGGCGTCCGGCCTGCAATGGCTGGAACCTTCGATGACCGAAGGCAAGCAGCTGCCCTTCATGTTCAGCCAGTCGCAAGCCATCCACGCGCGCAGCTGGGTCCCGCTGCAGGACACGCCGAGCGTGCGCTTCACCTACAGCGCGCACGTGACCTCGCGCCCGGACGTGATGGTGCTGATGAGCGCGGACAACGATCCGGCCGCCGCGCGCGACGGCGACTACAGCTTCAAGATGCCGCAGCCGATTCCGTCGTACCTGCTGGCCATCGCCGCCGGCGATCTGGTGTTCAAGCCCATCTCCAACCGCAGCGGCGTGTGGGCCGAACCTTCGATGGTCGAAAAGGCCACCAAGGAGTTCGAGGACACCGAGAAGATGATCGGCGTGGCCGAATCGCTGTACGGCCCGTACCGCTGGGAACGCTACGACATGCTGGTGCTGCCGCCGTCGTTCCCGTTCGGTGGCATGGAGAATCCGCGCCTGACCTTCGCCACCCCGACCGTGATCGTCGGCGACAAGTCGCTGGTCTCGCTGATCGCCCACGAACTGGCGCACAGCTGGTCCGGCAACCTGGTGACCAACGCCAGCTGGAAGGACATCTGGCTCAACGAAGGCTTCACCACCTACGTGCAGGACCGCATCACCGAGGCGCTGTACGGCAAGGAACTGGCCGAGATGGAACGCCAGATCGATCAGACCGAGCTGCTGGATGAAGTGAAGAACATGTCCCCGGCCGACCAGGCGCTGGCGCTGCCGCCGCTGACCGACCGGGATCCGGACGATTCGCTGAGCCAGGTCGCCTACGTCAAGGGCGCGTGGTTCCTGAAGTTCCTGGAAGAGCGCTTCGGTCGCGCCACCTTCGATCCGTTCCTGCGCGGCTGGTTCGATGATCACGCTTTCCAGAGCGCGACCACCGATCAGTTCGTCGACTACCTGAAGAAGAACCTGCTGCCGAAGAATCCGAACGCGGTGACCGAGGCCGAACTCAACGCGTGGCTCAACGAGCCGGGCATTCCCAAGTTCGCCGCCAAGGCGCAGTCGCGCGGCTTCTCCAGCACCGACACCGCGCGGATCGCCTGGCAGGGCAGCGGCCAGCTGCCGAATCAGCAGGTCACCTCCGGCTGGGTCACCCAGCAGTGGGTGAGCTTCATCGACGGCATGGGCGAGAAGCTGAGCGTCGAGCAGCTGGCGCAGCTGGACAAGGCCTATCACTTCACCGGCACCCAGAACGGCGAGATCGCGATGCGCTGGTATCCGCTCACCGTGCGCAGCGGCTACCTGGACGCGCGTCCGGAACTGGGCAAGTTCATCGAGCGCGTCGGTCGCCGCAAGCTGATCATGCCGATCTACGAGGAACTGGTGAAAACCCCGGACGGGCTGGCATTCGCGGAAGAGAGCTTCGCCCGCGCCAAGCCGGGTTACCACCCGATCACCACCGCGTCGGTCGAGGCCCTGCTGGCCAAGGCCAAGACGGGCGAAAGCAAGTAAGCGATGCGTCGCTGGCGCGTCTCCTGGAAAACGGTCGCCGTCCTGGCGGCCGTTTTCGTTTGCGCGCTGGCGCTGTGGGTGTGGCGCGATCCGATGCTGTTGGTGCGTGCGGAGTTCGCGCGGCAGCGCTGGTCGGCCGGATTGTCCCTGCACGAGGCCGAGGTGGCCGGGCATCGCTGGGCCTATGTCGAGCGCGCGGCGAGGGATCCGGCGGCGCCGACGCTGGTGATGATCCATGGCTTCACCGGCAGCAAGGAGAACTGGTATCCGCTGGCCGAACGCCTGGCGGGCCAGTACCGGGTGGTGATTCCCGATCTGCCGGGCTGGGGCGCGAGCGAACGCAAACCCGGAGAGGATTACGGCTTCGACGCGCAGAACCGGCGCGTGGCCGAGTTCATCGCCCGCGTCGCGCGCCGTCCCGGCAGTCCGCTGGTGCTGCTCGGGCATTCGATGGGCGGCGGCATCGTCGCGCTGACCGCGGCGGATCGTCCGGATCTGGTCGATCGTGTCGGCCTGATCGACGCGGCCGGCGTGCGCTTCCGCGACAACGTGTTCGGCGAGCAGGTGCTGGCCGGCCACAATCCCTTCGCCGTGCGCGACGAGGCTTCGCTCAAGCGATACCTCGATACCGTGTTCCATCGCGAGGAAGCCCGGCCGGTGATTCCCTGGCCGGCCTCGCGCGCCCTCGTCGACTGGCGCCGCGCGCAGGCGCCATTCGAGCAGGCGGTGCTGGATCGCATCGGCCGCGGCCCGGAAGCCTTCCTGCCCGGCCAGGCGGCCGGACACATCGAGCAACCAACGCTGCTGCTGTGGTGCGCCGAGGATCGCGTGATCGATCCCAGCGCGCTGGAGCTTTACGGCGAACGCATCCCGCAGGCGGTTAAAGTGCGGCTGTCCGACTGTGGCCACATGTCCATCGTGGAGCGTCCCGACGAGGTCGCCGCCGCCGTCGACTATCTGATACGCAACGGAGTCCCCCGATGAAACGCATCCTGATCGTTCCCGTTCTGGCCGGCGTCCTGGCCCTGTCCGCCTGCGGCGACCGCGAGGCCGAGCAGCGCGCCGCCGCGCAGGCGCAGGCCGCCGCCAACGAGGAATCCGCCAACCAGCTGGCCGGCAAGTTCGACGCCGCGCAGGCGTCGCGCGACTGGGACATGGCGCGCATCCACGGCGTCGCCCTGCTGGACCAGTATCCGGACACCCGGGCCGCCGCGCGGATAAAACCCCTGCTGGAGGACGTGAAGGCCAAGGCCGAAGGCGCGCGCGAGGAGCGCCGCCTGCAGGCGCTGTGGGACTACGCGCAGATCGCGACCGACGGCGGCACCCAGCGCACCGCCGCCATCCACAGCAAGGATCCGGTGGACGTGGACGGCAGCGGCGCCAAGCCGGTGCAGTTGATCTTCCGTGATCATCCCGAGTGGGAGCGCAGCAGCTACCTGGTCCTGCAGGCCAGCGACTTCCGTTGCCCGGGCGGCTGCAAGGTCAAGGTGACCGCCGACGGCGCGGCCGCGCGCGCGATGGATGCGTGGCGGCCGGACACCGACGAGGCCATCGCCATGTTCATCACCGACCAGAAGGCGCTGTGGAAACTCGCGCGCAAGACCAAGGTGATGGAGATCGAATTCCCGGTGAAGGCCGGCGGGACCCGCAAGGCGGTGTTCGAGACCGGTGGCCTGGACGGCAGCCAGATGCCGGGCTGGGACTGAGCGGACAGGCGGACAACGGGACCGGGGAAAGAATGGGCTGGGATACGGTGGCGATACGCGTGCTGCTGTTTGCGGCATTGCTGGGGATCTGGCGGACCGGCGCCGCCGCGAACGATGGAATTGACCGGTTCATCGCACGGGACAAGTTCCAGGACATCGTTATCTCGCCGGACGGCGACTACTATGCGGCCACGGTTCCGCTGGAGCGCAGCACCCAGCTGATCGTGTTGCGGCGATCCGACAATGCGATCGTGACGAGGGAACCCATCCGCGACGACGTGCATGTGCGCAACGTCTGGTGGATCGGGCCGGAAAGGCTTGTCTACGACGTCGTGTCGCGATATGGAGATCTTGACGAGCCGCAACCGACAGGCGCGCTGTTCGCCCTCAATGCGGATGGCACCGACCGCACCCTGCTCAGCGGGCTGAACTTGCGTGGCAAAGGCGCCGGGCTGCGGGGGACGAATTTTCGCGTTGACTGGCTGCTGATGGCGGATCCGATCGGACGTGGCGATGGAAACCATGTTCTTGTATTGGTGCTACCTCAACTGCGTGAGCCTCATCCCCGCGCTGAATGGTTGAACGTGCACGACGGAAAGCGTGAACTGGTCGTCCGCGCGCCGCTTGCCGGGGCAGCATTCGTCACCGACAACGTCGGCGAGGTGCGTTTCGCATTCGGACAGGATCGCGACAACCTCACCAAGGTCTTCTATCGCCGAGCCCAAGGTCCTTGGGAGCCGGTCAAACTAGGCGGCACCGGCGGCGAAACTGTCGTTCCGGTTGGTTTCTCCGCGGATGATCGCTTGGCCTATTTCCAGATCTCGAGGGCGTCCGGTCCCGATGCTATCGAATCTTGGGATCCGGTCACGGGCCAGAGGCATGTCGTGGCTCTGGACTCTCGCAACGATCCCCACGAGATCTTGTTCCGTCCGGGTACCCGGACGGCCATTGGCGTGCGCTACACAGACGAGCGGCAACGCACCGTATTCTTCGATGAAGCTACGCCGGAGGCCAGGTTCTTCCGGCAACTGGAAGCGGCCTTCCCTGGCGATTCAGTCGAGATAACTTCGGCGACACGGGACGGAAGGCTGGCCCTGGTGAAGGTCAGCAGCGACAGGCAGCCCGGCGATTTCTACCTGTTCGACGCAGAGCGAATGACGGCGGAGCATGTGGCTAGCCGTCGTAGCGATATCGAAGTCGCGCGGATGGCACGCATGGTGCCGTACCTGATAAAAACCAGGGATGGAACGCCCTTGCGCGCTTTCCTGACTCGGCCACTCGGAGCGGACGAGGGCGCCGGGCCGCTTGTCGTCGTTCCTCACGGAGGCCCCTACGGCATCTACGATGAATGGGCCTATTCGCCGGAGAGCCAGTTGCTGGCCGCCGCCGGATACACGGTACTCCAGGTGAATTTTCGCGGCTCGGGCAACTATGGCGCTGATTTCCAACGCGCCGGCGCGGGTGAATGGGGCGGCGTCATGCAGGATGATCTCACCGATGCCACGCGATGGGCGGTAAAGGAGGGGATCGCGGCACCGGATCGCATGTGCATCTATGGCGCCAGCTACGGCGCATATGCTGCACTGATGGGAGTCGCCAAGGAGCCGGATCTGTACCGCTGCGCGATCGGATATGTCGGTGTCTACGATCTGCCCACGCTCTATTTCGAAGGCGATGTCCGTCGAAGCCGGCAGGGGAGATTGTTCCTGGCAGACTGGGTTGGTGATCGGGCCACATTGACGGGCCTGTCGCCGACCCGCTTGGCGGAACGCATCAAGGTACCCGTGTTCCTGGCGGCGGGAGGGCGCGACGAACGGGCACCCCTGATCCATTCGGAAATGATGGAGAAGGCACTCAGATCGGCAAACGTGCCCGTGCAGAGCCTCTACTACGAGAATGAGGGCCACGGGTTCTTCGTCGAGGCGCATCGAAGGGAGTTCTACACCCGTCTGCTGGCTTTTCTGGATCAACACATCGGCACGGTTAACGGGCGATCTGATTCCGAAGCCGTCCCGGATCGGGAACCGTCCGGGTTCTAGGCGACCGGCAGCACCGCCCGTTCCACCCGGTTGCGGCCGTTGAACTTGGCCTGGTACAGCGCGTGGTCGGCGTGCTTGAGCAACTGCTCGAGCGGTTCGTCTTCGACCAGCGGCGGTTGCATCGCCAGGCCGATGCTGACGGTGATGTCCAGGCGGCGGCCGTCATCCAGTTCGAAGGGTTGCGCGCAAACCCGCAGCAGCTGATCCGCCAGCTGCCGCGCGTCGCGTTCGCCGACGCCGGGCATCAGGATGGCGAATTCCTCGCCGCCGAACCGGCCCAGCAGATCGCCTTCGCGCAGCAGCCGGCGCGCGCGCCCGGCGAAGGCCACCAGCACGGCGTCGCCGGCGGCGTGCCCATGGCGATCGTTGATCGCCTTGAAGTGATCCAGGTCCACCATCAGCACGGCGACCGCGCCGCCCTGTGCGCGGACCCGTTCGAGCGCGGCCTGGCCACGGCGCTCGAACGCGCCGCGGCTCAGCGCCTGGGTCAGCGCGTCATGGTTGGCGGCGTGATTGAGCGCGCTCAGCAGGCGGTTGCGGGCGGTGTTGGCGCCGGCAACGGTCAGCGGCGCCACCGCGACCAGCGCCATGCCGATGCGCATGGACACGATCGCCGCCATGTCGTCCTGCACGTGCAGGTCGATCCAGCCATTGGCGATGCCGACCAGGGTCCACACGCACAGCAGCGCGGTCGCGGTGGCGGTGGTGAACAGGCGATAGCTCAGCGCGCACCACAACAGCGCCGGCACCGGGAAGGCGATCGCGCCCGGCCCGCCGACCGCCACGCCCAGCAGCACCGTCGCCAGCAGCGCCAGCGCCGGCAGCCGGTGCCCCGGTTCGTGCAGGAAGCGGGCCAGCGGCTCGCGCCAGACCTGGCCCAGCGTGCGCGGGGAGGGCAGCAGCAGGACCACCGGGACCAGCGCCACGTAGCTGACCAGTTCGGCCGAGAACCAGATGCCGATGGCCTGGAGCAGGTCGGCGCCGATCACCGAGCGGGCGATCAGGCAACCGGACAGGGCCGCGGCCAGGGCCGCGCCGGCGCACACCATCAGCACCCGCAGCATCGACTGCGCGCGCTGCAGGCCCAGATCCTCGCGGCGGAAGCGTTGGAACAGCAGGCAGCCCACCGCCACCCCGGCCAGGTTGGCGCCGGTCAGGCGCAGGGTCGCGGACAGGCCGCCGCCGGTGAGCAGGTCGGCGCCCAGGTAGCCGGCGGCCGCGGCCAGCCAGCCCAGCGGGGTCGCCAGCGACGGCCGGCGCGCGAACACCCCCAGCAGCAGCGCGTTGGTCGGCCAGAAGGCGGCGAGTTGATGCTCGGGGCGGCTCAGGATGCCGAGCCAGGAGGCGACCAGGACCAGTATTCCGATCCCGACGGCGGCGGCGAGCGAGCGGAAAACGCGGGAAAAACGGGAGGGCGGGACTGCCGGGGCGCTGTCCTGGGGGTTCCCCTCGCGGGGCTGTCCGTCTTGCGTTCCTGCCATTGCCGCCTTGCATGGGCGGTGGTCGTACCCGCCCTTGCCGCCACCTTACGCCGGATGGGCGACGGTTTTCATCCCGTCCCGTGGATCCGGCCCGGTCGGGTCAGAGGGAGTAACCGAACTGCTGCTTGAACTGTTCGTTGAACTCTTCGAAGTCGAAGCGCTGGTTCTGGGTGCCGGGGTGCTCGACCTTGAGCGCGCCCATCAGGTTGCCCATCCGGCCGATGGTCAGCCAGTCGTAGCCCTTCTCGATGCCGTAGATCAGGCCGGCGCGGAAGGCGTCGCCGCAGCCGGTCGGGTCGGTGACCCGGCGCTCGTGCGCGGGCGGGATGTCGTAGGTCTTGTCCGGGGTGTGGATCTGCGAGCCGTGCGGGCCGCGGGTGGTGATGTAGGCCTTGACCCGCTTGACGATGTCGGTCTCGCTCCAGCCGGTGCGTTCCTGCAGCAGGTTGGACTCGTAGTCGTTGACGGTTACGTAGTCGGCCAGCTCGATGAACTGGCGCAGTTCCTCGCCGTTGAACAGCGGCATGGCCTGGCCGGGATCGAAAATGAAGGGGATGCCGGCCTCGGCGAACTCGCTGGCGTTCTGCAGCATGCCCTCGCGGCCGTCCGGGCTGACGATGCCGAAGGTCACCCCGGGCACGTCCTTCACGTGGTTCTCGTAGCTGCGCATCATCGCGCCCGGGTGGAACGCGGTGATCTGGTTGTTGTCGTGGTCGGTGGTGATGAAGGCCTGCGGGGTGAACAGCTCCTCGATCACCTTGACCTGGCTCAGGTTGATGGCCTGCTCCTGGAACCACTCCCGGTACGGCCCGAAATCCTGGCCCACGGTGGCCATCGGGATCGGATCGCCGCCCAGCAGCTTCAGGTTGTAGGCGATGTTGCCGGCGCAGCCGCCGAACTCGCGGCGCATGCGCGGGACCAGGAACGACACGTTCAGGATGTGCACCTTGTCCGGCAGGATGTGGTTCTTGAACTGGTCCGGAAACACCATGATGGTGTCGTAGGCGAGGGAACCACAAATCAGTGCGGACATCGGCAAGGCTCGGCGGGTGGACGTGGCCGGCCATGCCTGGCCGGTCAAAAAAACGGGACGGCCACCCCGGTTCGGGCGGGCCGGTGCGAAGGTTACCGGCTGAGGCGGCGCGGGGCCAGTCTTGATCCGTCCCCGGCGGACCGTACGCAGCGGTGGCCGACGGTATCCATCCGTCTCCGCCGAGTCCTCGCCATGCGCGTTTTTCCCGCGTTTTCACGAGATTTTTCCTTGCCCGCGCACAGGCGGGTTGCTAGGCTAGCCGACTTCGTTTCGTGCCCAAAAAATCGCCAGCGCCGCTGCGCGATCCGCCACCAGCAGGACCCACTCCCCGATGTTCAAAAAGCTCCGCGGCATGTTCTCCAACGACCTGTCCATCGATCTGGGCACGGCCAACACCCTCATCTATGTACGCGGACAGGGCATCGTGCTGAACGAACCGTCGGTGGTGGCGGTCCGCCAGGACCGGGCGATCGGCGGCTCCCGCTCGGTCGCGGCGGTCGGCGCGGAGGCCAAGCAGATGCTCGGCCGCACCCCCGGCCACATCACCACCATCCGCCCGATGAAGGACGGCGTGATCGCCGACTTCACCTACACCGAGGCGATGCTGAAGTACTTCATCAAGAAGGTGCACAAGTCGCGCGTGCTGCGTCCCAGCCCGCGGGTGCTGGTGTGCGTGCCGGCCGGTTCCACCCAGGTCGAGCGCCGCGCCATCAAGGAATCGGCCGAGGAGGCGGGCGCCCGTGACGTGTACCTGATCGAGGAGCCGATGGCGGCCGCCATCGGCGCCGGCATGCCGGTCACCGAGGCCCGCGGCTCGATGGTCATCGACATCGGCGGCGGCACCACCGAAGTGGCGGTGATCTCGCTGAACGGCATCGTCTACTCGCAGTCGGTCCGCATCGGCGGCGACCGCTTCGACGAATCCATCACCAACTACGTCCGCCGCAACCACGGCATGCTGATCGGCGAAGCCACCGCCGAGCGCATCAAGCTGGAAATCGGCTGCGCCTACCCGCAGCCGGAAGTGCAGGAGATGGAAATCTCCGGCCGCAACCTTGCCGAGGGCGTGCCGAAGATGATCAAGATCAACTCCAACGAAGTGCTGGAAGCCCTGCACGAGCCGCTGTCGGGCATCGTCAGCGCGGTCAAGCTGGCGCTGGAGCAGACCCCGCCGGAACTGTGCGCCGACGTCGCCGAGCGCGGCATCGTGCTGACCGGCGGCGGCGCCCTGCTGCGCGACCTGGACCGCCTGATTTCCGAGGAAACCGGCCTGCACGTGCAGGTGGCCGACGATCCGCTGACCTGCGTGGCGCGCGGCGGTGGCCGCGCCCTGGAGCTGGTGGACATGCACGGCAACGAGTTCTTCGCGCCGGAATGAACCAGGGGACGGGGAACCGGGGGCGGAGCATGGACGTCTGTTCCCGCCGTGTCGCCGGTTCCCGCGCCCGCCCGCGCCGCTGCCCGGCGCCCCGCCTGACCGTTGAGACCCGCGACCCGGAACGTTGGCCACACGCGTTCCGGCATTTTCGTTCCCTCCCTTCCGATTCCCGGCCCTGATGCCTCCCTACGCCGGTCCACCCATCGCCTCGCGCCCCGGAGAAGTCGCCAGCACCCTGCGCCTGCTGGGATACCTGGCGCTGGCGATCGCGCTCATCGTGCTCGACCACCGCGGCGGCTGGCTGTCGCAGGCGCGCGCGCAGGCCGGCGTGGTGACCCAGCCGCTGTGGTGGCTGGCCGGATTGCCCGGCCGCGTCGGCACCCGGGTGAAGGATGACGCGGTCACCCGCACCCGGTTGATGGAAGAGAACCGCGAACTGCGCAACGAACTGCTGGTCGCCAACGCGCGCCTGACCCGGCTCAGCACCGCCGCCGCCGACAACATGCAGCTGCGCGCGCTGCTGGGCGTGGCCGAAAGCCGCGGGCTGGACGTGCAGCTGGCGCCGATCCTGGACATCGATCTGGATCCCACCCGCCAGCGGCTGGTGCTCGACGCCGGCAGCGGCGACGGAGTGCGGGTCGGCCAGCCGGTCATCGACGCCGGCGGCCTGATGGGGCAGATCATCCAGGTCACCCCGGCCCACGCCATCGTCCTGCTGCTCACCGATCCCGATCACGCCGTGCCGGTGGTGGTCGCCAGCAGCGGGGTGCGCCTGATCGCCTACGGGCGCGGCCGCAGCGATCTGCTGGAACTGGCCGACATTCCGCTCAACAGCGGGGTCAAGGTCGGCGACGTTGTGGTCACCTCCGGCCTGGGCGGCCGGTTCCCGGCCGGCTTCCCGGTCGGCACCGTCACCGCGCTGCGGCCGGACGACAGCCATGCCTTCCTGGTCGGCGACCTGCGCCCGGCCGCGCAGCTGGATCGCGGCCGCGACGTGCTGCTGCTGCGCTCGGCGCCGCCGCTGCGCCTGCCGCTGCCGGCGACGCGCCCCGGCGCGACGCCGGTGGATCCGGCCACGGTGCCGGCCACGCCCGCCGGCTCCGCTCCGACCGGACCCGCTTCCGCCCCCGCCGCCGTGGGCGCAGCGCCCGCCGGCGCCGGCACCGCCGCGGGCAATCGCGCCACCGGAATCCCGCAGGGCGCTTCGCCGGCCAACGCCGCCTCCGTCGCCAACCCGGCCCGCGCGCCGGCGAATGCCGCCACGAACGCGCCGGCCACGCCGCCACCCGCCACGCCGGCCACGGAGCCCACCCGATGAGCCGTATCCGCAGCGGCTGGATCCTGCCGCTCAGTTTCGTCGCCGCCCTGCTGCTGGGCCTGCTGCCGCTGCCGGAAATGCTGCAGCCGCTGCGTCCCTACTGGCTGGCGCTGGTGCTGGCCTACTGGGTGATCGAGACGCCCGAGCGCGCCGGCCTGGGCGTGGCCATGCTGGTCGGCGTGATCGCCGACGTGATGTTCGGCAGCCTGCTCGGCGAACAGGCGCTGCGGCTGGTGATCATGGCGTTCATCCTGCAGCGCTTCCGCCTGCAGCTGCGCTTCTTCCCGGTGTCGCAGCAGGCCCTGGCGATCGGCGGCCTGCTGCTCAACGATCGCATCGTCGACGCGGCGATCCACTGGCTGCTGGGCGAACCCCGGCTGCCCTGGAATTACTGGTGGGCGCCGCTGCTGGGCATGCTGCTGTGGCCGTTGATCTACGTGCTGCTGGACATGCTGCGCCAGGGCCGGCGCAACTGAGCCGGCGATGATCAGCCGCCGCGCCGCCAAGAATCCGCACGCCGAGGCCGAGCAGTTCCGGCGGCGCGCGCTGCTGGGCTTCGCGGTGGTGGCGCTGGCGCTGATCGGCCTGGCCGGCTGGTACTTCAAGCTGCAGGTGCTGGATCACGACGAGTACGCCACCCGCTCCGAGGCCAACCGGATCAAGCCGCGGCCGGTGGTGCCGGGACGCGGCGCCATCTACGACCGCAACGGCGTGCTGCTGGCCGAGAACGTGCCGGCGTTCCGGCTGGACGTGACCCCGGACAAGGCGGGGGATCCCCAGCGCCTGATCGCCGAACTGGGCGAAATCATCGCCCTCGCGCCGGAGGACATCGAGCGCTTCGAGGCCAGCCGCAAGGGCGCGCGCGGGTTCCGCCCGATCACCCTCAAGCTGCGCGTCAGCGAGGAGGAAATGGCCCGCTTCGCGGTGGATCGCTGGCGCTTCCCCGGCGTGGAACTGGTGCCGTACCTGACCCGGCGCTATCCCTACGGCGATCTGTTCGCCCACATCATCGGCTACGTCGGCCGCATCGATGAAAAGGACCTGGAAGTGCTGGGCGAGGGCAACGCCGCGCTCACCCACATCGGCAAGACCGGACTGGAGCGCTATTACGACGAGGCGCTGCGCGGCAAGGTCGGTTACGAGAAGGTCGAGACCAACGTGGAAGGGCGCGCGCTGCGCGTGGTCGGCCGGGTGCCGGCGGTGGCGGGCACGGATCTGCGCCTGAGCGTGGACCTGAAACTGCAGCAGGCGCTGGTCGCCGCGTTCGGCGAACACGAAGGCTCGGCCATCGCGATGGATCCGCGCACCGGTGAAATCCTGGCGATGGTCAGCCTGCCCAGTTACGACCCCAACCTGTTCGTCAACGGCATTTCCAGCAAGGACTTCAAGGCGCTCAACGAGAATCCCTCGCGCCCGCAGTTCAACCGGCTGGTGCTGGGCGGCGTCGCGCCGGGTTCCACCCTCAAGCCGCTGATCGCCCTGGCCGGCCTGGACAGCGGCATGCGCCGGCCGGAGGACAAGGTGCTGTCGACCGGCATGTTCTACCTGCCGGGCACCAGCCGCGGCTGGGGCGACGCGCATCGCGGCGGCCACGGCTGGACCGATCTGCGCAAGTCGATCGCGCAGTCGGTGAACACCTATTACTACCGGCTGGCGCTGGACCTGGGCATCGAACGCTTCGACGAGTACATGACGCGTTACGGTTTCGGCCAGCCCACCGGCATCGATCTGACCGGCGAGATCAGCGGCATCCTGCCGTCGCCCGCGTACAAGGCCAAGAGCCGCAAGGAACGCTGGTATCCCGGCGACACCGTCAACATCAGCATCGGCCAGGGCGACTGGAAGGTCACCCCGCTGCAGCTGGTGCGCGCGATCTCCGCGATCGCCGACGGCAACCTGCGCCAGCCCCACCTGGTCCGCGATCAGCGCACCGGTTTCGATGCCGCGTGGACGCCGTTGCCGGTGGCCACGCCAACGCCGATCAGCCCGACCCCGGCCAACGTGCAGGTCGTGCGCGAGGGCATGATGGCGACCATGCAGCCCGGCGGCACCGGCGCCTCGATGGCGCGCGGCGCGCCCTATCTGATGGCCGGCAAGACCGGCACCGCGCAGGTGATCAGCCGGCGCGGCACCGCCGCGGTCAATCCCAAGAGCCTGCCGATGCACCTGCGCCACCGCTCGCTGTTCGTGGGCTTCGCCCCGGCCGACGCGCCGGCGATCGCGATCGCGGTGGCGGTCGAGGGCGGTGGCTACGGCGGCACCACCGCCGCGCCGATCGCGCGCAAGATCCTGGATGCCTTCATGCTCGGCAAGATGCCGGACGGCGCGGACGATCCGGACGCGGCCAGCAGCGATCCCGAGCAGTTGCCGGTGACCGCGCCGGGCACGGCCGCCCCGCCGGCGACGACGACCGCGCCCGCGGCCACGTCCCCCGCGCGATCGCCGACGCCATCGCCGGCGCCCGCCGCCACGACGCCGGGACGCGCGCCATGATCGAACTGCTGCGCTGGGCCATCGATCTGCTGCGTCATTTCCTGCGCACGCTGGACTGGCCGCTGCTGGGCGCGCTCGGCGCGCTGATGGCGATCGGCCTGGCGGTGCTGTACAGCGCCGGCGGCGAGGCCCTGGGATCGCGCCTGCTGCTGGCGCAGGGCGCGCGCTTCGCGGTCGGCCTGGTGGCGATGTGGGCGCTGTCGCGGGTGTCGCCGGTGCGCCTGCGCGGCTGGACCCCCGGCGTGTTCGCCGCCTCGCTGCTGCCGCTGCTGCTGGTGCTGTTCATCGGCACCGGCAAGCACGGACGCCACTGGATCGACCTGAAGGTGTTCTACCTGCAGCCCTCCGAGCTGCTCAAGATCACCCTGCCGATGATGATGGCCTGGTACCTGCACCGCGAACCGCTGCCGCCGCGGATCAGGACGGTGATCGCCGCCGGCGTGCTGATCGCCATTCCCACCGGCCTGATCCTGCTGCAGCCGGACTTCGGCACCGGCATGCTGGTGGCGGCCAGCGGCGTGTTCGCTCTGCTGCTGGCCGGCCTGCCGTGGTGGTGGGTGGGCGTGGGCGTGGGCAGCGTGGCCGCGGCCGCGCCGGTGGCGTGGTTCTGGTTCCTGCGCCCGTACCAGAAGGACCGCATCCTGACCTTCCTGAATCCGGAAAACGATCCGCTCGGCACCGGCTGGAACATCATCCAGTCCAAGATCGCGATCGGCGGCGGCGGCCTGGCCGGCAAGGGCTGGGGGCAGGGTTCGCAGTCGCACCTGAATTACTTGCCCGAACACACCACCGACTTCATCTTCGCGGTGCTGTCCGAGGAGTTCGGCTGGATCGGGGTGGCGGTGGTGCTGGCACTGTACCTGTTCGTGGTCGGGCGCTGCCTGTGGATCGCGATCGAGGCGCGCGACACCTATTCACGCCTGCTGGCCGGCTCGCTGGGCCTGGCTTTCTTCGTCTACGTGATCGTCAACGGCGGAATGATCTCCGGCCTGCTGCCGGTGGTCGGCGTGCCGATGCCGCTGCTGAGCTACGGCGGCACGTCCGCGGTTTCCCTGCTGGCCGGCCTCGGTCTGGTGATGGCCGTGCGCGCGCACCGGCCGGTGCATGGGTATTGAGGAAGGCGGGATCGGGGATTCGCAAAGCGGAAGCCGCGTCGCTGTTCACCCATCCCGAATCGCGACCCCGCAACATTCACGATTCCCGGCGTTCAGCGTGCTAACCTCGCGCCCGATGATTCGACGCGCCCTTGTCTGCCTGATCACCTTCGGCCTGGTTGCCTGCGCCACGCCGCCGAAGACCCCGCCGACCGCCGCGCCCGCGGCGAGCGGAGCCCAGTCACCCTCCTCGAAAACCTCGGCCAATCCGGCCGAGACGTCGGTGGAGCGCGTGGCCGATGCGCCGATCGTGGTGGAGGATTTCGCCACCGCGCGCGCCAACTTCGTGCGCGACACCGCGGCGCGCTACGGCATCGATCCGATGTACATCGATTCGGTGCTGTCGCAGGCGGTGTTCCGTGACGACGTGATCGCGCTGATGTCGCGTCCGGCCGAGCGGGTCAAGCCGTGGAGCGAGTACCGGCCCAACTTCATCACCGCCGCGCGCATCAGCGGCGGGCAGGCGTTCCTGGCCAGGCACCGCGACGCGCTCGCGCGCGAGGAAAAGGCCTACGGCGTGCCGGCCGAGATCATCGTCGCCATCATCGGCGTGGAAACCAGCTACGGCGGCTACACCGGCAAGCACCGCGTGCTGGACGCGCTGTACACCCTGGCGTTCCGCTATCCGCGCAGCGGAAATCCCGAACGCGCCGCCTACGAGCAGCGCCGCGAGCGGTTCTTCCGCGACGAACTTGCGCAGCTGTTCGCGCTGGGCCGCGAGGAGAAGCTGGACATCACCACCCTGATCGGCAGCTACGCCGGCGCGATGGGCATGGGCCAGTTCATGCCGTCCAGCTACCGCGAGTTCGCGGTGGACGGCGACGGCGACGGCCGCCGCGATCTGTTCAACAGCGTCGACGACGTGTTCGCCTCGGTCGCCAACTACTTCCGCAAGAAGGGCGGCGAGCGCGGCGGCTGGGTGCCCGGCGGTCCGGTGGTGGCGCGCGCCGAACTGCAGACCGGCTATCCCGAGTTCAATCCGGATACCTGGACCCCCGACTACACCCTGGCCGATCTGGCCCAGCGCGGCTATCGGCCGCTGGAGCCGGTCGCGCCGGACGCCACCGCCACCCTGGTGTCGCTGGAAGGCAGCGCCGGCAAGCAGTATTGGCTCGGCTTCCAGAACTACTACGCGATCACCCGCTACAACAACTCCAAGATGTATGCGATGGCCGTGTACCAGTTGTCCCAGGCCATCGCCGGCCGGGAGATTCCGCCCGCATGAAATGGCTGCTGCCCGCGCTGCTCACCCTCAGCCTGGCGGCCTGCAGCACGGCTCCGAAGAAGCCGGTCCCTCCGCCGCTCTCGGGCAAGGGCAAGCCGGGCGCCTCGACCGCGCAACATGGCCGCGGTCCCGCCACCGGCAAGGACTGCTCGTTCTACGCGCCGGCGCAGGAAGACATGTCCACGCGCGGCGACTACACCGCCGGTGGCCTGTACAAGCCCGGCGTCTCCGACACCACGCCCGATCATGTGCCGGACCTGGACTGCATCGCCGAACCGACGGTGACTGCCGAGGCGCGTTCGCCCATCGGCAACCGCTCCCCTTACACCGTGCTGGGCAAGAAGTACCAGGTGCTGGACAAGGTCGACGGCTACGTCGAGCAGGGCACGGCCTCGTACTACGGCAACAAGTTCCATGGCCGCCGCACCTCCAACCAGGAGGTGTACGACATGTATGCCTTCACCGCCGCCCACAAGACCCTGCCGCTGCCGAGCTTCGCGCGGGTGACCAACCTGGACAACGGCCAGTCGGTGATCGTGCGGGTGAACGATCGCGGGCCGTTCCATGACGGGCGCGTGATCGATCTGAGTTACGCCGCCGCCTACAAGCTGGGCATCACCCAGCGCGGCACCGGCCGGGTGGAAGTGCGCGCGCTGACCCCGGGCGAAGAAGGCCGGGGTTACGCCGCCGCGCCCAAACCCGCCGCGCCGGCGAGCAGCGGCATGGACGCGCTGGTGGAGAAGCTGCCGGCTTCGACCCCGGCGCCGACCGCCGCGCCCGCCGCCGCGAACGCAGCAGTCGTGGCCACGGTGGATCGGCGCGGCAGCCACCGCTACCAGGTGATTCCGGATACGAAGAATCCCGCCAGCGCGGATCGCTTCGATGCCTGGATGCAGGCCAACGGCGTGCGCGTGGCGACCGGCAAGCCGGCGGCGTCCGGCGCCGCCTCCGCCCCGGCGCCGACCTCCGCGCCCGTCCGCGCGACCACGCCGGCGCCCGTCGCCTCGTCCATTGCGTCGTCGTCCGGCGCATCGTCGATCGCGCCCGGCGTGCCGCCGCGCGCGCTGGCGGCGCCGTTGCAGTTGCAGGTAGGCAGTTTCGCCAGCCGCGAGAACGCGGACCGCGCGCTGGCCCGGCTGGTGGCCGCGGGCATCGCCGGCGCCAGCCTGAGTGATGTGCAGAGCAATGGACGGGTGTTATGGCGGCTGCGGGTCGGCGCGACCGACCCGGCCGGCGCCGATGAACTGGCCGGCCGCATCGCCAGACTGGGCTTCGGACGCCCGCAACTGGTCCGCGACTGAGCTGCACGGCGGTTTTTTCGCCGGTTTTTGCCTGTTTCCGGCCCCGGCGGGATTCCCAGCCGCCGATGCCTGCCTAAAATGTCGTTTTCGTCGAACGGGCCTCGCGCCCAGTCAGGAGTTCGCAGCAGATGAAGTTCCGTTTCGCCCTGGCCGCCCTGGCCACCGCCGCCTTCGGCGCGGCGATCGCGCAGACCCCGGCTCCGCAGCCGGCGCCCGTCGCCCCGCCGGCCGAGTCCGTCGCCATTCCGCCGCCGCCCAAGCCGGCGGGCACCGCGTGGGTGCTGATGGACTACATCACCGGCCAGGTGCTGGCGGGCGAGAACTACCACCAGCGGGTCGAGCCGGCCAGCATCACCAAGGTGATGACGTCCTACGTGCTCGCCGCCGAACAGAAGAACGGCAAGATCCGTCCCGATGACCAGGTGATGATGAGCGAGCGCGCCTGGCGCGAGGGCGGCGCCGGCACCGACGGCAGCTACAGCGGTTTCGCGGTCAACAAGACCGCGCCGCTGCTGGACATGGAAAAGGGCATGGCCGTGCAGTCGGGCAACGACGCCGCCATCGCGCTGGCCGAGCACGCCGCCGGCAGCCAGGAAGCCTTCGCGTCGCTGATGAACAACTATGCGGCCAAGATCGGCATGAAGGGCTCGCACTTCGTCAACGCGCACGGCCTGTCCGCGCCGGAGCACTACTCCACCGCCTACGATCTGGCCCTGCTGGGCCGCGCGTTGATCCGCGACTATCCGGAAACCTACGCATTCAACAAGATCAAGGAATTCACCGTCGGCACCATCACCCAGCCCAACCGCAACCTGCTGTTGTGGCGCGATGGCAGCGTGGACGGCATCAAGACCGGCCACCACTCCGGCGCCGGTTACTGCCTGATGAGCTCGGCCAAGCGCGGCGACCAGCGCCTGATCGCGGTGGTGATGGGTTCGACCTCGGAGAAGCAGCGCGCCGACGACAGCCTGGCGCTGCTCAACTGGGGCTTCCGCTTCTACGAAACCCATCGCCTGTACGAGCCGGGCAAGGTCATCGCCAGCCAGCGCGTGTGGAAGGGCCAGGTCAAGGAAGTGCAGCTGGGCGTGGCCCAGCCGATGCTGGTCAGCGTGCCGCGCGGCCGCTATGGCGATCTGAAGCCGAGCATGAACGTGCCCAAGACCCTGGTCGCGCCGATCACCCAGGGCCAGGCCATCGGTGACGTGAAGGTCACCCTGGACGGCAAGGTCGTCGCCCAGGCCCCGCTGGTGGCGATCAACGCCGTCGAGGAAGCCGGCTTCTTCAAGCGCCTGTGGGATGCGTTCTGGATGTGGTGGGAGTCGGACTGAGTTCCGCTCGTCCAGAGCATTGGACAAGAAAGCCGGCGCAAGCCGGCTTTTTTGTTGGTAATCGTGCATGCATGATGCAGACCGGTGCGGATCCTGCATGAAGCATCGGAGCGGAAGCGGGTACGGACAATCCACTCCCGGGAATGCCCTCAAAACAACCCGGTTCCGCCACGATGGGCGCTCTCGCTTCCATGATGAATGCCAGACCTGCCCACAAGGGCAGAAGCGGACTCGAAGGAGAACAAAATGGCCAGGAAAGTTGCACTCATACTGACCCCCGGCTTTGCCGACTGGGAATACGCCTTCATCGCTGGCGTCGGCGGTCCGTTCTATGGATTGGATGTGGCGTTCTTTGCGCCGCAGCCAGGAACACTTTGCTCTCAGGGCGGCTTGACGGCAGTAGTTGAAAAAAGTGTTGACGAAGTGGCGGATTGGCACCCCTCAGCGATCGTGGTGGTGGGCGGAACCGTGTGGGAAACAGCACACGCGCCTGATATCAGCGTCCTGCTCAAGGAACAGCTTGAACGCGGCGTTACCGTGGCGGGTATTTGTGGCGGCACGCTGGCCTTGGCGCGGGCCGGACTGTTGAACGACAGGGCGCACACCTCAAATGATGCTGATTTCCTGACACGTAATGCCGCGAACTACGCCGGGCAATCTCACTTTGTCGCGAGTGCCTCCGCCGTCGTGGACACCCATGTCATCACGGCACCGGGAACGGCTCCGGTCAGTTTCAGTGCTCGTGTCTTCGGGGCGCTGGGAGTGGATGAAGATACGGTGCGGCAATTCAAGGCCATGATGGCGGCAGAGCATGCGGCGGAGGAAAAAGCGCTCGCACTCGGGTGAGCGAAGGCTGCGCCGCTGGCGGAGGTGCTCGTGCCCGTTGTCGAAGCGGGGACGCGGGATGGAATTCCGGCGGGTCGCGGCATGGCGGCAGTCATCGTGACCAACGGCCATTGCTCCGGCGCCGGCCGACTCCGTAGCGTGGCGTCATTCCCCCGGAGTGATCGATCATGCGCGTGGCATTCAAGGCGATGGTGGTGTGCATGGCGTTGGGCGGCCTCCCGCTGCATGCGGGCGCGGCCGATGTGCCGAAGACGAACGAACCGGTCATCGACATCAGCGATGTCGATCGCTTCTACCGGTTGTACGAGCACACCCGGGGACAACCCACCGCCGAGCAGTTGCAACGCGATTACCTCGACGGCGGATCCGCGGGCCTGCACCAGTTCGCCAAGGTGCGCCGGATCACCGGCGAAGCCATCGCCGCGAACCTGGCCAGGAATCCACAGACCTACGTGGACGCCAGGCGCTGCATGGCGGTGCTGCCGGCCACCCGCACCCGGCTCAAGGCCGCGCTGCAGAAGCTGGTCGAACTGTATCCGCAGGCGCGCCTGCCGGCGGTCACCATCGCGGTGGGCCGGGGCAAGCCGGTCGGCACCGCCAGCGCCGACAGCGGCGTGCAGATCGGGCTGGAGGCGCTGTGCGCCACCGACTGGCTCAATCCCGACGTGGAGGATCGCTTCGTCCATGTGATCGCGCACGAGTACGTGCACGTGCAGCAGGAGCCGGCGTTCGTCGGGACCGGGCAGGCCACGGTGCTGGAGAGCGCGCTGATGGAAGGCGCCGCCGAATTCGTCGGCGAACTGATTTCCGGGGAAGTGGCCTACCTGCACCTCAAGCACAACACCCAGGGGCAGGAGAAGGCCATCGAAACCAGGTTCCAGGCGGACATGGACAAGCGCGATCTGTCCGACTGGATCTACAACAGCAAGCCCGGCAACCCCGGCGATCTCGGTTACTGGGTCGGCTATCGCATCGTGAAGGCCTACTACCGGAACGCCAGCGACAAGCGCCAGGCGCTGCGCGACATCATCGGCCTGCGGGACGCCAGGCAGTTCCTGGCGCGCAGCGGCTGGCAGCCGGGAATGGAACTGCGCTGACGGCGCGCCATCACCGACGCGGAAGATGCGGCCTGCCCACGCCCATCACGCCCCAGCCGACACCATGGTCATAGGTGGAGTTGCGCGCCGGATGGATGACGTGATCGCCGAAGCAGAGCTTGCGCAGGATCGCGTCCGGCCGCAGGTGCCAACTCGCCCAGCCCAGCGGTGAATCGCCATGCGCGTCGCGCGCGTCGACCCGCGCGCCCGCCGCCAACAGCAGGTCGATGGCTTTTTCGCTGCCGAACGCCGCCGCGCGATGCAACGGCGTTTCGCCCCGGGTGCGGGCGTCGCGCATGAAGCCGCCGGTTTCCACGCCGGGCAGGGTGGCGCGGTCGGGATCCGCGCCGGCGGCCAGCAGCAGTTCCAGGATCGCGTCGTACACGGGCCGGTTGGCCTTGCACAGCGCCAGATGCAGCGGTGACTCGCCGGTTTCCGGCACCGCGTGGTTGGCGTCCGCGCCCTGCTCGATCAGGAACTGGCACAACGGCCAATGGCCGTGGAAGACCGCATCTCCCAGGCCGAGATTGGCGCCCAGCGAAGCCAGCGTTTCGCCCTGGCCGATCAGGAAACGGATGGCGCTGACGTCGCCGTAGTAGGCGCACCATTGAATCAGGCGGACGCCGTTCGCATCCGCATCGGTGGCGGGGTGGCCTTCGGCGATGTGCTCGAACACCAGATCGGTGCGTCCATCGCGGATGCGGTCGAAACGCGCGCTGTTCATGGGAACCCGCCGAAGTCCCGGAGATGGCCGGATTCTGTCATGGGATCCCCCGTGGGAACGCGGCCGTTCGTCCGCGTTCGCCGGAACTCATGGCGTGGCGTGCTTGGCGGTGCGCGCCGCGCGCGCGAACAGCCCCGCCGACCCCAGCCACAGCGCCGTGAACACCGCCGTCGCCAGCCACGGATGCTCCATGCCGTTGACCTGCGCGATGACGCCGGCCGCCAGCTGGGCGGCGGCGGTCGCCAGCATCGCCCTCGCCATCCCGCGCGGGCGGAAGCGTCCGATGTACGCGCCGAGGATGCCGATGCCCAGCACGCCGGCGTACATCAGGTTGGCCGGATTGTTTTCACTGCCGATGAAACCGACCGCCAGGTTCACCCAGACCAGCAGGAAACCGCCGGCGATCGCGGCGAACGCACCGACGCAGTAGAGCCGGTTGCCGCGACTCAGCCGCACCGCCAGTTCGCCGCCGCCGCAGGCCACCGCCAGCATGGCGCCGAACACGAGGAAGTCGAACGGACTCCAGTTCACCTCGTCGGTGAACTGCATGGCGATCAGCGGCAGCGACAGCAGGGCCGCCGCGCCGCCCCACATCAACAGGCGCCAGCCGGGCAGGTGCGGAGCACGGGGATGTTGCGCGTCGGCGGTCATGAGCGGGTCCTCTCTCCAGGGTGGAGGCAGCCTGCCAGGTCCGGGTGGCTCGGCGATGGCGCGTGCGTGAAGTGGAAAAGAAGTCCGCCCGGCGCCCGGCATTCAGACGGCGCGGAGCACGAGCCAGGTCCAGGTCACGCCGGCCGCGCGATTGGCGACACTCACGGAAGCAACCCGGCGCGAGGCCAAGAGGGAAAATCCCGCCTGGATCGCCAGCTCCGAACTGGCGACCGCGTCGCTCGCGAAGCCGGTTCGCGCGGGAGGAGCGGGACCGTGGCGAATCGACATCAGCAATCGGCCGTCGGGCGAAACCAGCTGGCGCAGCCGGCGCAGGGCCGGTGGCCGGTCCTCCGGCGCGATGTGGTGCCAGGCCGCCACCATCAGGATCAGATCGAAGCCGGTTTCCGTGATCCGCGCGAGCGAGGGCAGGGTGTCTTCGCACCAGCGGATGCGCGGGTGCGCATGCAATCGCATCCCGGCTTCCCGGAACCCCGCGACCGGCTCGACCGCCAGCACCGTGTGTCCGCGCGCCGCCAGCCAGGCCGCGTCGCGTCCGGTGCCCGCGCCGATGTCGATGATCCGGCGGGGCGTCGACGGCAACCACGCCATCACCGGCGCCAGCACGTCCGCCGAGGAGATGGCCTCGAACGACGGGATCAGCGCGTCGGCTTCTTCGGCGTAGGCGGCGAGGATGTCCTGTGGCATGGAGGCAGGCGCGTGCTGGACCGGCCGCCTGATTCTGCGCCTGTCAGAGCGTGGAAGAGAAGTACCGAAGAATGGCGCTCACCAGCGCATGCCATCCACGCCGGGGCGGCGTCATGCGGCGCGCGGACGCGCGCGTCGGCGCCGCCAGGCGCGCCAGGCTGCGAACATGCCGCCGAGCACCAGCAACGCGCCCGCGCCCAGCACGCTCATGCGCACCGCCACGCCGTGCTGGAACACCACTTCCTCGCCTTCGCCATCCAGCGTGTAGGCGATCACGTAGTCGCCCATCGGGCCGAGGCCTTCGCGGCCGCCGGCGGCGATCACGACGTACTGGCGTCCCTTCACCGCGTAGATCGACGGCGTGGCCTGTCCGCCCGCCGGCAGCTTGGCGTCCCACAGCACCTTGCCGGTCGCGCTGTCGAGCGCGCGGAAGCGCGCGTCGGCCGAGGCGCCGATGAAGGTCAGGCCGCTGGCGGTGGTGACCGCGCCGCCCAGCACCGGCATGCCGATGTCCAACGGCAGCCACGGCAGTTCTTCTTCCAGCGTGCCCAGCGGGCGTTCCCACAACACCTTGCGCGCGCGCAGATCCACCGCCACCACGCGGCCCCACGGCGGCTTCACGCACGGGGTTCCCTTGGCCGAGGCCAGCACCCCGCGGCGCATGCCGTAACCGGTGCCGTCCATGCTGTTGAACTCCTGCTCGGGAAACGCGTCGTCCTTGTCCCAGTCGAACGCCTTGCGCGGAATCAACGTCACCTGCATCGGCAGATCCGACACCGGCAGGATCGCGATCTGGCGTTGCGCGTCGATCGCGATGCCGCCCCAGTTCACCCCGCCGGCCCAGCCGGGCAGGACCACGGTGCCGCGCACGCTGGGCGGAGTGAAAATGCCTTCCGAACGCATGCCCGCGATCAACCGCGCGCACTCGCGGCGTTCGCCGGGCGTCGGGCCCCACGCGTCCTCCGGCGTGAGCGGCGCGTGGCGCGCCAGCCGCAGCGAGGGTTCCGGCATGGGCTGGGTCGGCCACGCCTGTTCGCCCGGCACGTCCGAGGCGGGCACCGGCACTTCGGTGAGCGGGAACACCGGTTCGCCAGTGCGGCGATCGAACGCGAACAGGAAGCCGGTCTTGGTCGCCTGCAACACCGCCTCGCGCGGACCCTGCGCGGTCTGCACGGTCGCCAGCGCCGGCTGCGAGGCCAGGTCGTAGTCCCACAGATCGTGATGCACCAGCTGCCGCGCCCAGACGCGCCGGCCGCTGTGCAGATCCAGCGCCACCAGCGAATTGGCGTCGCGGTTCTCGCCCAGGCGTTCGGCGCCGGTGTAGTCGGGACTGGCCGAACCGGTCGGCACGTAGACCAGGCGCAACGCCGGATCCACCGACAGCGGCGCCCACGCATTCGCCGCGCCGACGGTGCGCGCCTGTTCCGGCCGCCAGCCCTGCGCGGCCGCCTCGGCCGGATCCCGCGGCACCGGATCCCAGCGCCACAGTTCCCGTCCGCTGCGCGCGTCGTAACCGCGCACCACACCTTGCTCCAGCGCATGCGCGCGGTTGTCGCCGACCGAGCTGCCGACCACCAGCACGCCCTCGGCGACCACCGGCGGCGAGGTCACCGCGTAGTTGCGCCATTCGCTGGCGGGATCGTCATGCAGGGTGATGCCGGCGCGCAGATCCACCGTGCCGGCCTCGCCGAAATCGGCGCAGGGTTTGCCGTCGCGCGCATCCAGCGCGATCAGGCGCGCGTCCAGAGTGCCGTAGACGATGCGTTCGCCACAGGCCACGCCCTCGGCGGCCTGCGGATCCCGCCAGTAGGTCACCCCGCGCGAGGCCGGATCGCTGTAGCGCTTGGTGCGCGCCACCCTGGCGTTGAACGACCACAGCTCGCGGCCGGTGGCCGCGTCCAGCGCGAAGGCGATGCCGGTGCCGGTGTTGAGGTACATGCGTCCGCCCACCACCAGCGGGTTGGCCTCGAACCGCCGCCGCTCCGGGTCCGGCAGGCCGGCGCCGAGTTCTCCGGTGCGGAACGACCAGGCGATGCGCAGGCGGCCGACGTTGGCCGGCGTGATCTGGGTGAGCGGCGAATGCTGGCCGCCGCCGGGCGCGCTGCCGTAGCTGGACCAGTCGCCCGGATCCGCGGCGCGGCTGCCCGCGCCCGCCAGTGCCAGGGCCATGCCGCCCACCCATGCGTACCGCGCCTTGCCGATCATGCGTGTCTCCCGTGTCGTCGCGGCGCAAGTGTGCGCGGTTCGCCGCGGAGGATGGGACGCGAAGGGATGGAGCGCGGGGCGCGGGGACGAATGGCGGGGCGGCGGGGTTGAACCGCGCGGCGTTCGCGGTGATTCACGCCATCGCGCGCGGCTCAGGCGCAGGCCACCCAGCCGCGAAAGGTGAAGCCGACGTGGAACAGGTGGATATCGGTGAATCCGGCGTCCGCCAGGATCGCCTCGTCCTGGTCCGGGGCGAGCAGATGCAGGTGCCGGTCGATGGCCGCGCGCCCCGCTTCCGCGTGCGCCGGGTTGATGCCGGACGCGACCGCGAAGGCGGCGTAGCGCGACAGCCAGCGCGCGCGTTGTCCGTCCGCCTGCGGAAAGCTCGCGTGCGCCACCACGAACGGCGCGCCGGGACGCAGGCGCCGGTGGACTTCCCGCAGTGTCCGCAGGCGTTCGGGCGCATCGAGGAAATGCAGGGTCAGCAGGCAGGCGCCGGCATCGAACGGACCTTGCGGCGCGGCGTCGATGGTGCCGTGGATCCATTCGACCCGCGCCGCCAGCGGGCCGAGCGTGGTCGCGGCCAGATCCAGCATCGGGCGGGCCGGATCCACGCCGGTGAACGACCAGCCGGCGTGGGCCTGGGCAAAGGTCTTCAGCTCGAGGCCGCCGCCGGCGCCGAGCACCAGCACCCGCGCCTCCGCCGGCGCGCGCTCGGCCAGCAGGATTCCCGCCATCCGTTGCAGGTCGGCGAAACCGGGCACCAGCCGCGGCGGGCCTTCGGCGTAGCGCGCCACGGCGTCGGCATCGGAGAACGCGGACGAGGGCGAGGTCATGGGGAGGATGTCGGGCGGCGTGGCGGGCGCTCAGCCTTCGCCCTGCGCCAGCGCCTCCGGCTCCGTCGGTTCCCGCCCGGTTTCCGCGACCGGCGCCTGCGGACGATCGCCGTCGGCGCTCACCCGTCCCACCCACGCGATGGCGATCAGGGACAGCGCCACCGCCACCCAGCCGGCGGTGCCATAGCCGCTGATCGGGCCGGTCGGCGTCGGCGAGGACAGCATCAATCCACCCAGCCACGCGCCGCAGCCGGTGCCCATCGCCTGCACCGCGCTGTTGGCGCTGAGGAACGCGCCGCGCTGGTGGGGCGCCGGCACCGTGGTCAGCAGCGCCTGCATCGGAATCATGCGGCCGGACATCAGCACCATGAAGAACGGGAAGAACGCCAGCATCGCGACGAAGCCGATGTGCGGCAGGTGGGTCACGAACAGCATCGGCGCCAGCGACAGCAGCACCGCCACCCGGAACACCCGGTGCTTGCCGTGCCGGTCGGCCAGCTTGCCGATCGCGCGCGAAGTGAAGAACGTCGCCGCGCCGCCGACCATGTACAGCCACGACAACCGATCCGGCGCGATGCCGTGATTGGCGACCAGGATCGGCGACATGAACGGAATCACCAGCATCGAGGCGACCATCAGCAGCAGCGTCAGCACGAACGCGTTGAGGTAGCGCGCCTGGGTGAACAGGCCGAACAGCTGGGGGAACGCCTGCCTCCACGGCACCGCCTGGCGCGCCAGATGCTGATCCAGCGGCGGCAGCACGCGCGAACCGGCGAACCAGATCACCACCGACAGGCCGACCAGCAGCCAGAACGGCGCGGCCCAGCTGTAGTGCGCGCCCAGCAGCACGCCGGCCGGCACGCCCAGCACCGAGGCCAGCGAGAACGCCATCATCACCGTGCCGGTGGCCGCGCCGCGGCGCGGACCGGGAATCACGTCGGCGATGATCGCCATCACGATGGAGCCGAGCACGCCGCCGCTGATGCCGGCCAACGCGCGCGAGGCCAGCAGCAGCGCATAGCTGTCCGCCAGCGCGCAGGCCAGGTTGGACAGCGCGAACAGCGCATACACGACCAGCATCAATTTGCGCCGGTCGAAACGATCGATATAGGTGGCGGCCAGCAGGCCGGACAGGCCGGCGCACCAGGAATAGGCCGACACCGCGGCCGCGAACGCGGCGGGAGTGATGTGAAAGGCCTGCATGATCTGCGGACCCAGCGGCATCATCACCATGAAATCCATGATGAGGGTGAACTGGGTCAGCATCAGCAGCCACAACAGGCGCCGCTCGTGCGGCGCGCTCAACGTATACATATAGCGTCCTTGCGGTCGTGGGGACCGGAACAGGGGAGAGGGAATCAGTCTTCCAGGTTTTCGTGCACGCCCGGCGCGCCGCGCTTCCAGTAAGCGGCGGCGCGGATGCGCGACTTGTCGATGCCGCGCTCGCCGACCAGATGCTGGCGCACGGCGCGGATGTCGGCGGATTCGCCGGCGGCCCAGACGTAACCGTCGCCGTCCGGCAGCGCCAGTGCGCGCACCGCCGACAACAGCGGCGGAACGCCCGGCGTGGCGTCTTCGCGATGGCACCAGGCGATCTGCAGATCGGCGCGGGTCTCGAACGCCAGGCGTGCGGAAGCGTCGGCGACTTCCAGCACCGCGATCGCGCGCGCGCCCGCCGGCAACTCGCGAAGACGACGCGCGATGGCGGGCAACGCGGTGTCGTCGCCGATCAGCAGATGCCAGTCGAAGCCGGTGCCGATCACCAGCGAACCGCGCGGACCGCCCACGCCCAGCCAATGGCCCGGCCGCGCCTGCGCGGCCCAGTCGGTGGCGGGGCCGGCGTCGTGCAGGGCGAATTCCAGATCCAGCTCGCGCGCGCGCGGGTCGTAGCGGCGCGGGGTGAAGTCGCGCATCACCGGACGCGGCGCGCCTTCGCGGAATTCCACGCCGTTGGGACCGAGCGCCGGCAGTTCGGGGCGTTCCTCGCCCGGCGCGGGAAAGAACAGCTTGACGTGATCGTCGAACGAGGCGGACACGAAGTCCTCGAGATCATCGCCCACCAGGGTGACCCGGCGCAGGTGCGGAGTGACGTCGTGCACGCGCGCGACCCGCAGCAGGCGCAGCTTGAGGGGATGACGGACGCGCATGACCGTCCGGTTGGCAGCTTCTGGCATGGGGAACCTCATGGGGGAGGAATGAAACGGTTCCGCCGCCCGGAGGCGGCGGAGGAAGCGTGGGCTCAGCGGTCTTCGCCGCCTTCGATCTCGCGGGTGGCGCGTTCCAGGATCGCGGCGATGCGTCGTTGCTCCGCCGCCGGAACGCCATCGCGGCGCACCAGCGCATGCTTCAGCGCGTGGCGGGCGCGGACCAGTTCCGGCACCCAGCCGCCTTCGTCCACGTCGGCCGGCGGCTCACCGGCGAACGCGCGCCGCACCGAATCCATCTTGCGCGCGATGTGCGACAGCTTGGCCAGCATCAGCTCGACCCGCTCGCGGTTCGCCTCCAGGTGTTCGCGTCCCGGCGCCGCCAGCGCGTAGCGCTTGCGGTTGCCTTCGGCCTCCACGTCCACGTAGCCCAGCTCTTCGAGGTAGGTCAGGGCCGGATAGACCATGCCGGGGCTGGGGCTGTAGAAGCCGTTGGAACGGGCCTGCAGGGCCTTGATCAGCTCGTAGCCGTGACTGGGCTGGGCTTCCAGCAGGGCCAGCAGCAGCAGTTGCAGATCGTCGGAACTGAACTTGCGGCCACGGGTCAGGCCGTCCTCGCCAAAACCGCCGAAGCCGCCGGGAAAGCCGGGGCCGGGACCGTGGCGATGACCGCCGCGGCCGCCATGGCGACGGCCGATGGCCTGCCAGAGGGAATACGGCGAAAAGCGTTCGGAGAAGGGGAAATCGCCGCCGCAATCCTCGTCGCGGCGGTCATGTCGGGGGTGATGACGGCGCATCGCACACTCCAGGTGTGTCATAAGATGGGTCGTAAGATATATATCGTAAGACTGTCAGTCAAGCCCCTGTCCGCCCCCTCACCGGTCCTGCGGTAAGGTTTCGCCCGGCGCCCGGGAGCGCCGGGCGGCCCCGCCCGAAACGACCTGCGACCGTCCGTGGCGGGCGCGACCACTTCAGGACACGCGATGAAGCACGCCAACGGCGACACGCCCGGCCCCGCCCGCACCGGCCAGGATCCGGACCTGCTGCGCCGTCTGCTGCGCGCCAAGGATCGGATGGACGCGGCCTCGCACGAGGACTGGCCGGTGTCGCGGCTGGCGCAGGTCAGCCATGTGTCGGAGGCGCACTTCGCGCGCTGCTTCAAGGATGCCTTCGGGGTGCCGCCG
The DNA here is from genome assembly GCF_051953815.1 of Pseudoxanthomonas sp. GTDB lineage: Bacteria > Pseudomonadota > Gammaproteobacteria > Xanthomonadales > Xanthomonadaceae > Pseudoxanthomonas_A. The sequence goes on from NZ_JBQCIJ010000047.1 coordinate 67,289, forward strand.
CACCGTTACCTGCTCACCCGTCGTATTGAACGCGCCAGGGCGCTGCTGCGTGACACGGAACTTCCCATCCTCGACATCGCCCTGCGCACCGGCTGGAACAGCCTGGGCACCTTTGGCCGCACCTTCCGCGACATCACCGGCGAAAGTCCGAGTGAAATCCGCGCGCGCGAGCAGGCCGCCCGCGAGGCGGCGCGGCGGATGCCCGCCTGCTACGCCAGCGCCGCGCACCGGCCGGCGCTGACAATCGCAGTTTCGGAGAAGCGGCGGCGGGAGGCCGATGCTACAAAGACCGCCCCATCGAAACCGGAGGTCACATGAGTCAGGGTGTTGGAGTGGTTGGGCTGTACGTCCGCGATCAGGACGAAGCCCTGGAGTTCTACGTCGGCAAGCTCGGCTTTCGCGTCCACACCGACGTGAACGGCGGCGACTACCGTTGGCTGACCGTGCAGCATCCGGATCAGCCGTCCTTCCAACTGGGCCTGTTCAAGCCGCAGGAGCCGCTGCTGGACGCGGCCACCGTGCAGACCGTGCGCGAAATCGTCGCCAAGGGCGCGATGCCGCCGCTGATCCTCGATGTCGAGGACTGCCGCGCGGCCTATGAAGACCTGAGCGCGCGCGGGGTGGAATTCACCCAGCCGCCGGAGGAGCGCTATGGCAACGTCGACGCGAACTTCCGCGACCCGTCCGGCAACGGCTGGAAGATGGTGGAGGCGCGCAAATGAGCTACGCCCAGTTCATGCAACCCCAGCCCTCGCGGCTGAGCTTGTGGAACCGCCGCCTGCACCGCTGGATCGGCATCGTCTTCCTGATCACCGTGGCGACCAACTTCATCGTCATGGCCTTCGGCAAGCCGCCGATGTGGGTGGTCTATGCGCCCCTGCCGCCGCTGTTCGCCATG
>NZ_JBQCIJ010000048.1:0-28848 GCF_051953815.1 Pseudoxanthomonas sp.
CCGGCGGGTCACTCATTCCGATCCAGACGATTCCCATGCAGACCCAAGCCAACCTCGTCGCCCTCGGCACCATCGTCCGTCGCGAGATCGCGCGCATCCTGCGCATCTGGGGCCAGACCCTGCTGCCGCCGGCGATCACGATGACCCTGTACTTCTTCATCTTCGGCAACCTGATCGGCGGGCGCATCGGCGAGATGCAGCCGGGCGTGCAGTACATCGACTTCATCGTGCCGGGCCTGATCATGATGGCGGTGATCCAGAACGCGTACGGCAACATCTCCAGCTCGTTCTTCGGCTCCAAGTTCGGCCGCTACGTCGAGGAAATGCTGGTCTCGCCGATGCCGAGCTGGGTCATCCTGACCGGCTACGTGACCGGCGCCGTCGTGCGCGGCCTCATGGTCGGCGCGATCGTGCTCGGCGTGGCGATGTTCTTCACGCACATCCGCATCCATCACGTATTCGTGACCCTGACGACCTTCCTGCTGACCGCCGTCGTGTTCGCGCTGGCCGGTTTCGTCAACGCGGTCTACGCGAAGAAATTCGACGACATCGCGATCGTGCCGACCTTCATCCTGACGCCGCTGACCTACCTCGGCGGCGTGTTCTACCCGGTCAGCCACCTGGCCGAACCCTGGCATGCGATCTCGCTGGCCAATCCCATCGTCTACATGGTCAATGCGTTCCGCTACGGCCTGCTGGGCAGCAGCGACGTGCCGCTGTGGGTGGCCTACGCGCTGATGCTGGTGTTCGTGGTGGCGCTGAGCTCGCTGGCGCTGTGGCTGCTCAAGCGCGGCGTCGGCCTGCGCAGCTGATTCCGCGCCGCCGGTGGCGGCGCGAGGCAAGGAGTTGTTCCGGATGCGAATCCTGATCCTGGGCGCCGGCGGCACCGGCGGCTATTTCGGCGGCCGGCTCGCGCAGTCCGGCGCCGACGTCACTTTCCTGGTCCGGCCCCCGCGCGCCGCGGATCTGGCGCGCGACGGCCTGCGCATCCGCAGTCCGCTCGGCGACGCCGGACTGCCGGTGGCGACGGTGACCGCGACGGAGCTGTCCGCGCTGGCCGCGTCGCGGCCTTTCGATCTGGTCCTGCTCAGCTGCAAGGCCTACGATCTGGACAGTTCGATCGACGCCATCGCGCCTGCCATCCAGACCGGCGCCAACGTGCTGCCGATCCTCAATGGCCTGCTGCACTACGCGCGGCTGGACGAGAGGTTTGGCCGCGACCGCGTGATCGGCGGCCTGTGCTTCATCAGCGCGACCAAGGGCCCGGGAGGCGAGATCCTGCACCTGGGCAAGCCCGCCTCGATCACGTTCGGCGAGCGTGACGGCGCGGTGCCGCGCCCCCGCCTGCATGCCTTCGCGGAGGCATGCGCGAAGGCCGGTGTCGATCATCTGCTGTCGCCGGACATCGGCCGCGAGCAGTGGATCAAGTACGGCTTCCTCACCGCGCTGGCCGCCGGCACCTGCCTGATGCGCGCGCCGATCGGTCGCATCGTGGCGGGCGAGGGCGGCGAGACCTTCATGACCGCGCTGTATGCCGAATGCGCCGCGGTCGCGGCGGCGTCCGGACAGCCGATTCCGCAGGCCGCGCAGGACACCGCGCTGGCGACGCTGCGGCAGCAGGGCTCGGAATTGAAGGCCTCGATGCTGCGCGACCTGGAAGTCGGACAGCGCGTCGAAGGCCTGCAGATCGTCGGCGACATGGTGCACCGTGCGCAGGCGGCGGGCGTGACCGCGCCGCTGCTGGCGACCGCCTGGTGTCATCTGCAGGCCTACGAAGCGTCGCTGGCGGCGCGCTGAGCGGCCCGGCCAAAAGGCCGGGAGAGGCCCGGGCCCGGCGATGAGCGCGGACCTTCGTTCGGAAGCGCCTCGACGACACGGCAACGTCGATTGCCTGGCGGTGCGGTGAACTCCCGCCGTCGGTGCGTTGCGATCCGATGCGCCTCCGCGAATGGCGCGCGGGAGGTTGCCGGCGAACCGTGATCATCGCCGCATGCGGGATCACTCGCACAGATACCGGTCGTCCTGTTTTCGGCATTGCGCCGGCAGGCCGTGCCGTTCCCAGTAGGCGGCGATGCCGCTGCGCCGCAGATAGTCCTGGAACGCGGGATCCCCGCGCAGATAGCCCAGGTCGCGGGTCCACAGCAGCAGATCCCAGGAGGAGTACGAACGCCGCCGCACCTCGTCCAGGCCCTGGATCAGCGCGGCGGTGTCGCGTTGCGGATCCAGCACGCTCAGGAAGTTCATCAAGCCGGTGCGCTGCTCGAATTCCCGCATCGCCGCGCGGGTCCGTGGCCAGACGGCGGGATCCACCAGCGCCTGGCTGGCCAGCAGATACGACTGCCGCAACAACGGACCGTAGATCCGGCTGCCGGTGTCGTCCGCCCCGCCGATGCCGGCGGCGATCACCGGCAGCGCGGCGTGGTCGCCACGCCACACCGCGTTGAACCAGCGACCGTAGCGTCCGAAATGACCGGCGCGCTGCAGTTGCGCCAACGCTTCGCGATGCCTGCCCTGGGTATCGAGGATGCGGCCATGGCCGAAGCGCCAGCCCTGGTTGAGCGGATCGCGTCGGGTGCCCTGCCGCATCACCTGCTCGGCCTGATCCAGATAGCCCAGCGCGGCCAGCGCCATCGCGTACTGGAACTGCGCGCGCATTTCGCTTGGCGCCAGTCCGGTGGCGCGCCGGTACAGCGCCAGGCAACGCTCCCATTGGTTGTCGCGGCAGGCCGCGCTGGCCTGGACCAGATAAGGTTCCGGCAGCGCGGGATCCAGCCGCTGCGCCTGGGCGGCGTGGTGCGCCGCCTCCTGGCGCAGTTCGACCGCGAGTTCGGGACGCAGATACGCGCGTCCGTCCAGCGCCGCCGCCAGGGCGGCGTGCGAGGGCGCGTGTCCGGGCTGTTCGGCGATCAACTGGCGCAGTCGGGCCTCGGCCAGTTCGACCCGCTCCACCGGCACCGGCGGCGGCGCGCGCAGCAGCGCCCGCGCGGCCAGGTAACGGCGATAGAAATCCGCATCGCCGCCGCGCGCCGTCGCGACCGGGTGGGCCAACCCCAGGTTGAGCGCGAGCGCGTCCGCGACGGCCTGGGCGATGTCGCGTTCCAGCGTGAGCACATCGGCCACGTCGCGGTCGTAGTCCTGCGTCCACAATGTGCGGCCGTTCCCCGCATCGACCAGTCGCAGGTGCACCCGCAGGCGTTCCCCGGCCTGGCGCGCGCTGCCCTCCAGCGCGTGGCTGACGCCCAGCCGCTGCACCAGCTGCGCCAGCTCGGCGCCGTCGGCGGTGGCCAGGCGGGTCGAATCGCGCGCGATCACCCGCAAACCGCGGATGCGGGAAAGCGTGCTGATCAGTTCCTCGCTCAGGCCGAAGGCGATATCGCGATCCCCGGCGCCAATCGCGGTCAACGGCATCACGATCAGGGTGCGCGGGATCGCCGCCGGCGACGTGTCCGGCGCGCGCGCAAGGAACACCGCGGCCAGCAGCGACAGCAGGCCCAATGCCGAACCCAGGATCCACGACCCTCCGCGCAGGCGCGGGGCGGACACGGCGACGGACGCGGGTTCATCGGCGGGTGATGCGTCCGGCGCCACCGGCCCGTCGCTGAAGCGGTAGCCGACGCCGTGCAGGGTGTGCAGCCGGCGCGGGTGATGGGCGTCTTCGCCCAGCGCATGCCGCAACAGGGTGATCACCCGGTTGAGCACGCCGGGCGTCACATGCCGGTGGCCCCAGACCGCGTCGAGGATCTCGTCGCGGCTGAACGCGCGGCCCGGTTCCGATGCCAGCAGCGCGAGCACGTCGAAGGCCTTGGGTTCCAGCGGACGCGCCTCGCCGTCGCGCAGCAGCTGGCGGCCGGCCAGATCGATGGTCACGTCGTCCAGGACGATGCGGGCGGGGCGGGAAGGGGCCATGGCGGTCTGCGCGGGAGGAACCGGCCAAACACGTACATCCTAGGGATACGCGGAAGCGCGGCCGTGCCGGCCTAAGCATTTCCCAAGCTTCCCAAGCCGTTCATCGGCACTCCCCGCCAGCGTCCTCAAGACCCGCCGCCGCGCCGGCGCGACGCTGGCCACCCGGTTCCCCAAGCGAGAGAACGCCATGAACGCCGCCCTTGCCGCCTGCCTGTGCACCCTGTTGCTCGCGCCGACCCTGCCGCCCGCGCGGGCGGGCTCGCCGAGCGGGGCCACCGAACTGCGGATGGACTGCGCCCGTCCGCGCCTGCCGCCCCAATACGAGACCGGTCGCTGGCTGGAGCAGGCCAACGCGGGCCAGGCCTACGCCTCGCGCGAACGCCTGATGGCCGACGTCCGGCGCGCCTGCCAGCGGCCCGGCATCCGCACCGTGGTGCTGCAATTGCAGCGTCCGGCCAGTCCGCCGGAACGCGCGCTGGCCGGAAGGCCCTAGATGCCGGCCGCCGCCGGCAGGCGGAAGAAAGCGCGCGCGGTGGCGGTGGTCGCGGCGGCGGTGAGCGCCACGGCCTCGCCGCGATCACGCGCCAGTTCCTCCACGATGTGGGCCAGGTACATCGGCTCGTTGCGGCGGTGCGATGGTTGCGGCCGCACCGTGCGCGGCAGCAGGTAGGGCGCGTCGGTCTCGATCATCAGCCGTTCGGCGGGAATGTGCGGGACCAGCTCGCGCAGGTGCTGGCCGCGCCGCTCGTCGCACAGCCAGCCGGTGATCCCGATGTGCCAGTCCTGATCCAGATAATCGAACAGCTCCTCGCGACTGCCGGTGAAGCAGTGCACCACCGCCGGGCCGAGGCGGCCGTCGAAGTTCTTCATCATCGCCATGAAATCGGCGTGCGCGTCGCGCTGGTGCAGGAACAGCGGCTTGCCGTTCTCCGTGGCGATCTGCAACTGGCGCTCGAACGCGCGCCGCTGCGCCGGCCGCGGCGAGAAATCACGGAAGTAGTCCAGCCCGCATTCGCCGACCGCCACCACTTCCGGATGCGCGTGCAGCGCACGCATCTCGGCGTCGCATTCGTCGGTGTACTCGACCGCGTGGTGCGGATGCACGCCGGCGGTGGCGAACAGTTCGCCCGAATGCGCGCGGGCCAGCGCGAGCGCCTGCGGCGAATGCTCGCGGCTGGCGCCGGTCACCACCATCTGCGCCACGCCGTGCGCGCGGGCCCGCTGCATCACCGCGTCCAGATCGTGGCCGAAGCTTTCGTGGGTCAGGTTGGCGCCGATGTCGATCAGTTGCATGGAACGGAAGTCGTGGAGCGAAGGGCGCGCCATTGTAGTCGGCCCGGCGCGCGGAGCCGGTATCCTAGCGGGCCATGTCGTCACCCGCGCCGTCGCCCGCCTTCCCCATCACCCCGCTGCTGCCGGAGATCCGCGGCAGCCTGTCCGCGCATCCGCGGCTGGTGCTGGAAGCGCCGCCGGGCGCCGGCAAGACCACCCAGGTGCCGCTGGCGCTGCTCGATGAGCCATGGGCGCGGGGACGCCGGATCCTGATGCTGGAACCGCGCCGGGTCGCCGCGCGCGCGGCCGCGGGCTTCATGGCCAAGCAGCGCGGCGAGGCGGTCGGCGAGACCGTCGGTTACCGCATCCGCTTCGAGAACAAGATCTCCGCGCGCACCCGCATCGAGGTCGTCACCGAAGGCATCCTGACCCGGATGATCCAGGACGATCCGATGCTGGAATCGGTGGCGGCGATCCTGTTCGATGAGTTCCACGAGCGCCACCTGTCGGCCGATCTCGGCCTGGCGCTGGCCCTGGACGTGCAGGCGCAGCTGCGCGAGGACCTGCGCATCGTGGTGATGTCGGCGACCCTGGACGGCGAGCGCCTGGCGCGTTTCCTGGACGCGCCGCGCCTGAGCAGCGAAGGGCGCGGCTTTCCGGTCACGGTGGCGCATTTTCCCGCCCGCCGCGACGAACCCGCCGAAGTGCAGGCGCGGCGCGCGATCGAACACGCGCTGGCCTCGCACCCGGGCGACGTGCTGGTGTTCCTGCCCGGCCAGCGCGAAATCGTCCGGTTGGCGGCGATGCTCGACGGACTGCCGCGCGACGTCGCGGTGCTGCCCCTGCACGGCGAACTGCCGGTGGAGCGGCAGGCGGAGGTGCTGCAACCGGATCCGCAGGGTCATCGCCGGGTGGTGCTGGCGACCAACGTGGCCGAGTCCTCGGTGACGCTGCCGGGCGTGCGCGTGGTGATCGACAGCGGACTGGCGCGCGAGCCGCGCTACGACCCCAACAGCGGATTCGCCCGGCTGGAAGTCGTCGCCATCTCGCAGGCCTCGGCGGATCAGCGCGCCGGTCGCGCCGGCCGCGTCGCCGAAGGCTGGACGTACCGGCTATGGCCGCAGTCGCAGCGGCTGGAGCCGCAGCGCCGCGCGGAAATCGCCCAGGTCGAACTGGCGGCGCTGGCGCTGGAACTGGCGGCCTGGGGCAGCGATCAGCTGCGCTTCGTGGATCCGCCGCCGGCCGGTGCGCTCGGCGCGGCGCGTGAACTGCTGCAGCGGCTGGGCGCGCTCGGCGAAAGCGGCGGCGTCACTCCGCTGGGCCAGCGCATGCTCGCGCTGGGCACGCATCCGCGCCTGGCCGCGATGCTGCTGTCGGCGCCGGCGGGCGTGGCGCGCGCGTTGGCCTGTGATCTGGCGGCGCTGATCGAAGCGCGGGATCCGCTGCGCGGCGGTGGCGATGCGCTGGCCGCCCGCTGGCGCGCGCTGGCCGCGTTCCGCCAGGGGCGGGCGCCGGCGGACGCGCATCGTTCCGCGCTGGCCGCGATCGATGCGGCGGCCAGGCAGTGGCGCCGCCGCCTGCGCGAGGACGGCGCGGCGCCGGCGACGATCGAGGCGCATCTGCTCGGTGATCGCCTGAGTCATGCCTATCCGGACCGGATCGGCTACCAGCATCCGCAGGACCCGCGCCGCTACGCGCTGGCCAACGGGCGCATGGCGCGGTTGTTCGATGACAGCGCGCTGTTCGGCGAACCCTGGATCGTCGCCAATGAACTGCGCTACGAAGCCAAGGACGCGCTGATCCAGCGCGGCGCGCCGGTCGACGAGAGCTTCCTGCGCGCGGAGTTTCCGGATCGCTTCGTCACCGGGGACGCGGTGCGCTGGGACGCCGGCAGGCGCGCACTGAGCGCGCAGCGCGAAACCCGCTTCGATCGCATCGTCCTGGAAGCCCGTTCGGCCGGCAGCGTGGATCCGGCGCTGGCCGCGCAGGCGCTCACCGACGCGGTGCGCGAGCTGGGACTGGAGGCGCTGCCGTGGAGCGAATCGCTGGGACAGTGGCGCGAACGCGTGCGCTGCCTGCGCGACTGGATGCCCGAGCTCGGCCTGCCGGATCTGTCCGACGAGGCGCTGCTGGCGGACCTGGATCGCTGGTTGCGCCCGGCCTTCGCCGGCAAGCGCCGGCTGGACGCGCTCGACGAATCCGAACTGGCCGAGGCGCTCAAGTCGCCACTGGACTGGTCGCTGCGCCAGCGCGGCGATGCGCTGGCGCCGACCCGCCACACCGTGCCCTCCGGCATGGAGCGGCGCATCGAATACGCCCACGGCCAGCCACCGGTGCTGGCGGTGAAGCTGCAGGAACTGTTCGGACTGGCCGAAACGCCGCGCATCGCCGACGGCCGCGTCCCGCTGACCCTGCACCTGCTGTCGCCGGGCGGACGGCCCCTGCAGGTGACCCAGGACCTGCGCGGTTTCTGGGAACGCACCTATCCGGAAGTGAAGAAGGAAATGAAGGGCCGCTACCCCAAGCATCCCTGGCCCGACGATCCCTGGACCGCGCAGGCCACCCATCGGGCCAAGCCGCGCGGCACCTGAGGTCGGGCCTCCTCCTGCGGGCGCGATGGGCGCAGGCGTTCAGCCACCGGTCGGCGCCTGCGTGGTCCGCTAACGTGCCGTGAACATCCCTGGATGGACACTGGTTCCCGTCATCTCCCACAGGACAACGACGATGAGCAAGCTCACCATCATCACCGACCGCGCATTGGAGCTGGTCAGCCAGGCCGGCAGCAGCCTCAAGCAGGCGGTGCCGAAGAACGCCGAAAAACTGTTGCAGACCGGCGTTGTGCTGGGCGCGGCGAAGACCGGCGCGAAGACGGCGGGCAAGTTCATCCGCCGCAATCCGGTGGTCGCCGTCGCGGCGGCGGCGGGCATCGGCCTGCTGGCCTACGCGGCCTATCGCAAGCGCAAGCGCGATGCCGCCGACGCGCCGATCGAAGGCAAGTCGCGCCGCATCGAGGCGCGCAAGGTCAACGGCACCGGCCGTGCCGGACGCCGCACCACGTCGCGCGCGCCTTCCGCCAATCCCTGATCGGCTCCCCCGGCGTCCCGTCACGCGGGATGTCTCCGGCGTGGCGGTGCATGTAAGGCCAGCCGGGCGTTACGGACGGATCTCGCGCCATTGGCCCGGCGCGAGATCCGCCAGCGCGACCTCGCCCATCGCCACCCGCACCAGCCGCAGGGTGGGCAGACCCACCGCCGCGGTCATCCGCCGCACCTGCCGGTTGCGGCCTTCGCCGATGCGGACTTCCAGCCACGTGTCCGGCACCGTCTTGCGGAAACGCACGGGCGGATCCCGTGGCCACAACGCGGGATCCGCATCCAGCCGACGCACCTCCGCCGGCCGGGTCGGGCCGTCGTTCAACACCACGCCGCGCCGCAGGGCATCCAGCTGCGCCGGCTCGGGCGTGCCTTCGACCTGCACCCAATACGTCTTGGCCTGCCGGTGGCGCGGATCGGTCAGCCGGTGCGCCAGCGCGCCGTCATCGGTGAGCAGCAGCAGGCCTTCGCTGTCGTAGTCCAGCCGGCCCGCCGCATAGACCCGCGGCGGCAGTCCGAATTCCGCCAGCGTCCGCCGGGGCGGATCGCTGCGATCGGTGAACTGGCACAGCACGTTGAAGGGCTTGTTGAACGCAATCAGCACGGAACCGCGATCCGGATCAGGGCTTCACGAACCGCAGCGTCATCCGATCGCTTTCGCCGATGGCCTTGTACTTCTCCGCGTCCTTGGGATCGTGATTGTTGGACGGCGGCAGGGTCCACACGCCGTTGGGATGATCCTTGGTGTCGCGCGGATTGGCGTTGATCTCGCTCTTGCCGTCCAGCCGGAATCCGGCCGCCTCGGCCAGCGCGATCACCTGCGCCTCGCCCACGTAGCCGCTGTTGTCGTCCGCCGGCACATCGCGCTTGGCGCGATGTTCGACCACGCCCAGCACGCCCCCGGACTTGAGCACGTCGAAGAAGCCCTTGAACATGCCCTCGGCCTGTCCGGCCGAGCGCCAGTTGTGCACGTTGCGGAACGTCAGCACCAGGTCGGCCGAGGCCGGCGCGCCGAACACCGGCGCCGACGGCGAGTACGCCACCACCCTGGTCTTGTCGTACAGCGCGGGGGAGGCGGCGAACTTCTTTTCCAGTCCGTCCTTGCTGCGCTGCTGGTAGTCGCGGCCGCTGCCCTGCGCGACCGCCGCCGGATCCACGATCGCCGCCACGTACTGGCCATGCCCGCGCAGATAGGGCGCCAGGATTTCCGAATACCAGCCACCGCCCGGCGTGATCTCGACGACGGTCTGGTCCGGTTGCAGGCGGAAGAACGACAGCGTCTCGGCGGGATGGCGGTAGCCGTCGCGGGCCACGTTGGCGGGCGTGCGCCAGTCGCCCTTGATCACCTTGTCGAGGCTGGCGGCGGCATCGGTCGCGACGGTGGCGGCGTCCTGCGCCTGCGCGAGCGCGGGCGCGCCCAGGGCCAACAGCACGGCGAGGCAGATCGAATGCGGCTTCATCGGTGTTCTCCGGGGGAAAGTGCGGCGAGCCTATCACGCAAGTGCGATGCGGCAAGGCGGGACGCCCGCCGTCGCCGATGCGCCGCTTATGTGGAATTTACGCGCCGGCGCGCTGGTCGGAATGGCCCGTTTACGCCACCGGCGACTAGCCTGTTTCCATCGCGCCAAGGCGCGCCTGGAAGTACGGCATGAACCTCCTGATCCTCGAAGGCCCGCAGCCCGCGTCGACCGCTGGCGCGGCGATGGCGCCGCGGGCCCTGCGTGATCTGCAGGCGCGGGCGCATGCCTGCGGCCACCACGTGTTCCATTGCCATTGCCCGAGCCCGGACGCGCTGCTGACCGGCCTGCGCGCCTGTGCCGCGCTGGACGTGCGCATGCTGTTGCTGGACTCGGGCGAGATCGCCGCCAACGATCCCGCGCTGCCCGCCCTGCGCGATCTCCTGGACCAGCTGTCGATGCCTTACATCGAAGTGCACGAGGACAGCGCCCAGGTGCTGGAATCGCGCCTGGATCTGCGCCATCCGCCGATGGCGACGGTGGTGTTCAATCGTGACCGCCATCGAGGCCATGCGCTGGCGCTGTCGATCGCCCTGCGCCGGCTGGGCGCGACGACCGTCGACGCCTGAGTTCGTTCTTTCCCCACCCGATGAAACGGAGCATCTCCATGTCGTTGTTGCTCATCCGCGGCCCGGAGCGCCGCGCCCATGGCAGCGAGCCGCCGCCGCCGTTGCCCGCCCGGGTGGTGCGCGCGCTGGCCGAACGCGCCGCCGCCGCCGGCAAGACCCTGGCGGTGCGCGTGTGCGCCAACGAGGCCGAATACCTGCACGCGCTGGAAGGCGCCCGCCTCACCCGCACGGAACTGCTGCTGCTGGATCCGGGCAGCGCCGCCACCAGCGCGCGCCTGCACGCGGCGGTGGACCGCGCCGGCATTCCCTACATCGAGGTCCACGACGACGATTGCGACGCGCCCGAACCGCGCCTGCCGCCGTCGCGCGGCTGCCTGGCGGTGGCGCAGGGCTTCTGCGCGCAGAGCTACACGCTGGCGCTGGAAATGGCGCTGGAGCACCTGGGCTGCGCCGAGTGCGAGTCCGAGCGCCATGTCGGAACCTGATCCCGTTCCGCCGGGCGCCGGTTACTTCGCCGACTACGAGGTCTACGCGATGGGCGAGGTGGTCGCGTGGGGGCAGATCACGCTGGCCTGCGCCGGGGACGGCGATTGCGGACCGGCGATGCTGATCCGGCGATTGCGCCAGGCCGCCGCCGATCAGCACGGCATGGAGGCGGGCGCGATCCGCCTGCGCCAGGTCTGCCGGCTCTAGCCGGCGTCGCCTTCGATGCGTCCGTCGATCGGCAGTTCCACGTCCATCAGGGTCGGCTCGTCGGGATCGGCGCGGATGCGGAAGCCCAGCTGCTCGCACATCGCCAGCATCGTGCGGTTGTCGCGCAGCACCTGGCCTTCGATGACTTTCAGGCCCAGCCAGCGCGCGTACTCGATCATGATCCGCATCAGCCGCCAGCCGATGCCGTGGCCCTTCAGATCCGAGCGCACCAGGATGCCGTATTCGCCGCGGTCGTAGTTGGCGTCCGCGTGCAGGCGGACCGCGCCCAGCATCTGCCCGCTGGCGGGATCCAGCGCCACCAGCGCCATCGAGCGCGCGTAGTCGATCTGGGTCAGGCGGGCGATGAACTCGTGGCTGAAGTGGCGTACCGACTGGAAGAAGCGCAGGCGCAGATCCTCGTCGGTGACGTGGGTGAAGAACTCGCGGAACATCGCGTCGTCCTCCGGCCGCACCGGCCGCACGAACGCGTCGCTGCCGTCGGCCAGGCTGATCGTGCGTTCCCATTCCTTCGGATACGGGAAGATCGCGAAACGCGGATGCCCGCGGCCCTTGTGCAGTTTCCGGCCCGGCGCCACCGCGATGCGCGCATCCACCGCGATCACGCCGTCGCGATCGGCCAGCAGCGGATTGATGTCCAGCTGGCGGATCTCGGGAATGTCGGCCGCCAGCTGCGCCAGCTTGACCAGCACCAGCGCGATCGCCCGCTCGTCGGCGGCCGGCACGTCGCGATACGCCTTGAGCACCCGCGAGACCCGGGTGCGGCCGATCAGCTCATGCGCCAGCCGCAGATCCAGCGGCGGCAGCGCCAGTGCCTTGTCGTCGATCACGTCCACCGCGGTGCCGCCGCGCCCGAACACGATCACCGGGCCGAACACCTCGTCGTCGGCGATGCCCGCGATCAGCTCGCGCGCCTTCGGCCGCAGCAGGGTCGGCTGCACCAGCACCCCGCCGATGCGCGCGTCCGGGCGCGCGGCGCGCGCGCGTTGCAGGATGCCGGCGGCGGCCTCGCGCACCGCGTCGGCGCTGACCAGGTTCAGGCGCACCCCGTCGATGTCGGATTTGTGCGGGATGTCCGGCGAAAGGATCTTCACCGCGACCGCCTGGCCCTGCGCGAGCAGCGGCGCGGCCACCTGCGCGGCGTCGTCCGGATCGCGTGCGCGCCGCAGCGGCGCCACCGGGATGCCGTAGGCCGCCAGCACGTGCGCGGTGGCCAGCGGATCCAGCCATTGCTGGCCGTCTTTCAACGCACGCTCCACCAGCGCGCGCGCCGCGTCGGTGTCGACCACGAAATCCTCGGGCAGGCTGGGCGGGGTTTCCATCAGCGCCGCCTGCGCTTCGCGGTAACGCACCAGATGCATGAAGCCGCCGACCGCGTCGGATTCGGTCGGATAGTTGGGAACGCGGGCGGCATCCAGCACGTCGGCGGCGGCCGGATCGTGGCCCAGCCAGACCGCGAACACCGGTTTGTGCGGGCCATGCGCGGGTCGCGCGCGCAGCACCCGGGTCATCGCCTCGGCGGTCTGCACTGCCGACGACAGCACGGTGGGCACGTTGACCGCCAGCAGCGCGTCGTTCTCCGGATCCTCCAGCAGCGCCTCGATGGTGGCGGCGTAGCGCTCGGCGTCGATGTCGGTCAGCAGATCCACTGGATTGCTGCGCGACCAGCCGGCCGGCAGCATCGCGTCGAGACGGTCGCGGGTGCCGTCGGACAACGCCGCCAGGGTGCCGCCGAGTTCGTGCAGGCGATCCACCGACAGCGCGCCGACACCGCCGCCGTTGGTCAGGATTGCGAGCCGACGACCCGGGAAGGCGCGCAGGCGGCCCAGGGTCTCGGCGGCGGAGAACAGTTCGTCCAGCGAGCGCACCTGCAGCAGGCCGGCGCGCCGGAACGCGGCGTCGTACACCGCGCGCGGATGGGCCAGATGCTGGACATGGGTGCTGTCGGCGGCGGCGCGGCCGGCCGCGCTGGAAGGCAGGCTCGACTTCACCACCACCACCGGCTTGGTGCGCGCGGCCGCGCGCGCGGCCGACATGAACATGCGCGCGTCCTTGATCGCTTCGAAGTACAGCAGAATCGCGCGGGTTTGGTGATCGGTGGCGAAGTAGTCCAGCAGGTCGGCGAAATCCACGTCCAGCGCGTCGCCCAGCGACACCACCGCCGAGAATCCCACCGAGCGGCCGACGCTCCATTCCACCAGTCCGCCGGAAATCGCGCCCGACTGCGAAATCAGCGCCAGGTCGCCCGCGCTCGGCAGGCGGCCGGCGAGGCTGGCGTTGAGGCGCACGTGCGGCGCGATCACGCCCAGGCAGTTCGGGCCGAGCACGCGCAGGCCCTTTTCGCGGGCGATGGCCTCCAGCTGCGCCGCCGGCGAGTCCGGACCGGACCCCATCGCCGCAGTCAGCACCGCCACCGCGCCGGCGCCGCATTCGGCCGCCTCGCGGGCGATGCCCGGCACCGTGGCCGGCGGGGTGGCGATCACCACCAGATCCGGCTTCCACGGCAAATCCCGCAGGCGCCGGGCGGTGGTCACGCCGTCGATGCTCGCCGGATGCAGGTTGACCAGGCCGATCGGCCCGCCGAAACCGGCTTCCAGCAGGTTGTTGATCACCGCCCGACCCACCGAACGCGGCCGCGACCGGCTGCCGACCACCGCCACCGAAGCGGGCCGGAAGAAGGATTGCAGGCGGTAGGTGCTCATCGGATTCGGGCGACGCGGGTGGAGTGGACAGGACGGGCCGGATGTTCCGGGCGGCGCGCCAAAGGTAACCCGGGCGTCGTCACCCGGCCATGATGGAATCGCTGGCGCCGGCCGGACCGCTGCGCGATCCTGTGCGTTCGGTCGCGTGGCTCACGCCAGCTTCAACGCATCCGGATACGGCGGCGTGTCCGGATAGTCGCCCGCGGCCAGCCGCGCCTGCAGATCGCGCCACCAGCCCGCGCAGAACAGATCGCCATGTGCGGCGCGCAGCGCGTTCGCCTGCTGCGCCGGCAGGCCGAGGAACTGCGGGAAGCGTTCCGGAAACACGTCGCCCGGACCCACGTAGAACCAAGGTCCGTCCGCCATCTCCTCCTCGTAGCAGGTCGGCTGCGGCCAGTCGCGGAAGTGGCAGTCGGTGACCAGGCACAGCTCGTCGTAGTCGTAGAACACCGCGCGGCCGTGCCGCGACACGCCGAAGTTCTTCAGCAGCATGTCGCCGGGGAAGATGTTGTTGCGCGCCATGTCCTTGATCGCCTGGCCATAGTCGATCGCCGCGGCGAGCGCGGCCTCCGGCTTCTGCTCGCGCAGGTACAGGTTGAGCGGCCGCAGCCGCCGTTGCACGTAGCACAGGTGGATGATCAGGTCGTCGCCGTCCTCGGTGATGCCGTGGCCGCAGGTGGACCGCAGTTCCTCCAGCAGGGCCGGGGCGAAGCGCGCGCGCGGGAAGCGCAGGAACCGGTAGGGCTGGGTATCCAGCAGGCGGCCGACGCGATCCAGGTGGAACACCAGGTTGTAGCGATCCTCCACGTCCTTGCGGCTGACTTCCTTGGGATAGGCGAAGCGGTCGCGGATGATCTTGAACACCAGCGGGTAGCTGGGCAGGGTGAACACCGCCATCACCATGCCGGGGGTGCCTTCGGCCTGGACCAGTTGTTCGCCGGGGTGGCTGTCGAAATGATGGAAGAAGGTGCGGAAGCGCTCGGTCTTGCCCTGCTTGGCCCGGCCCAGCACCGTGTAGATTTCGTCGATCGGCTTGCCCGGCAGCAGCGAACGCAGGAATACCACCGCGTCGCCGACCGTGGACAGATCGGCATGGAAATAGCTGCGCGAGGTGCCGAACAGATGCGCCACGTCGGCGCGCCGGGTCAGCACCGCCTCGGCCTTCAGCTTGCCGCCGTCGTTGACCAGCGCGATCACGCAGGGCGAGAAGCGGTGTTCGCCGAACACGCGGCCAATCAGGTAGGCGCGGCGTTCGCGGTAGAACACCGTGTCCAGCAGCTCGATGCCCCGCACCGGATTCTCGCCCCAGTGCGCCAGATCGTCCTGCAGGCGGATGGCGATCGAGGCCGCGCAGCGGGTGCGGTGCGCGTACGGGATGTCGAACGGATAGTCGCCCAGCACCCGCACGAAGGTGTCGGTGGGACGCAGCTCTGACACCGCGTAGCTGTGCCGCGCGACCGGATGGGTGATCGCGTCGGTCGGTTCGATGTCCATCGCGATGAACTCGATCGACGGATCCACGCCGCGGGTCTTGAAGAAGCGCCGGGTCAGCGTGTTGTAGAAGGTCTTGTACAGCTCGCGGTCGATCAGATCCGCGATGAGCCGGTCGTAGCCGTCGCGCACCGCCGACCACAGCGTGCGGTCATGCGCGTGATCCAGCAGCGCCGCCTGCAGGCGCAGCGCGCACTCGGCGACGCATTCGTCGTACAGCTCGATGCGCTCCACCGCGTCACCGCGCGCACCGGCCCAGTCCATGGTTTCGAAGCGGCGGCGCGCCCGCTGCGTGATCTCGGCGAAGCGCGCGTGGTAGTCCGCAAAGGCGTCGTGGATGAGGGTGGCGATGACGGTGGGCTGGATCATGCGTCCACCCGCGCCTGGTCCAGCACCCACTTGCGCACGGTCTGGAAGTCCGGGTGCCCCAGGCTGCGCTCCGGATAAACCAGGTAGTGGGCGAAGTCGGCCTGCAGGCATTTGCCGGTCAGCGGCACCAGCCGGCCCGCCTTGATCAGCGGTTCGGCGAGGGTGAGCCGCGCCAGCGCCACGCCCATGCCCTGGGCGGCGGCCTGGTGCAGGGTTTCGGTGTCGTCGAACTGGGCCACGTAGCGGCGCGGCGCCTCGCCGCCGAACTCGGCGAACCAATCCTTCCAGCGATCCGAGGGATCACCCAGCAGCGGCAGGCCGCCGATGCGGGCGAGCGCCGGCTTGCCGTGGCGCTTGAGGAAGGCCGGGCTGGCGACCGGCTGGATCCACTCGTGGAACAGGTATTCCGCGCGCACGCCCGGCCAGCGTCCGCCACCCAGCCGCAGCGCCATGTCCACCGGCTCGCGATCGAAATCCACCACGTGGGTGCTGGATTGCAGGTTCAGGCCCAGCTCCGGGTTGGCCGCCAGGAAATCGGGCAGGCGCGGGACCAGCCAGGCGGTGGCCATCGACGGAATCAGGCTCAGGGTGATGACGTGATCGTTGCGCGCGGACATGCGCTGGAGCGCGTGGCCGATCGCGTCCAGCGGCGTCGCCACCGCATCGAACAGGCGCTGGCCTTCCGGGGTGAGCTCCACGCCGCGCGGTCCCCGCGCGAGCAGCTTGTGGCCGACGCGCTCTTCCAGCAGCCGCATCCGGTGACTGAGCGCGCTCACGGTCAGGTGCATGGCTTCCGCCGCGCGGGTCAGGTTTTTCATCCGCGCGGCGGTGACGAAGGCGTCGATCTGGTCCAGCGGCAAACGGCTCATGCGGGATGGTCCATGTTGAACCCGGCTCAAGGCTGGCTTGCGGAGGTTTCGCTTTTTCGCCCGTCAGGATGAGCCTAACTTGGCAGCTGTTCAAGCCGGAGGTCCCGGCGGCAGGAGAATCCCATGGGTACCGAAACCAAGCGTTCGTGGTGGCGTGAACTGGGCGCCGTCAGCCAGGGCATGCTGTTCCTCGATGGTCACATCGCCAGCACGGAGGCGGCCCGTTCGGCGGCCGGCGAGGAGCGGCCGCGACGCCGGCCGGTTCCGGTCGAACGCCACCAGCGCGCGCTGCGCGTCCTGCATGCCCGCCGCCTGCGCGAGATGACCGCGCTGTCGCTGTTCCGCTGAAAACGCGAGAGCCGCTTCGAGGACCCGGCCGGGCCCGGACAAGCGCAGCCCATTGGCTGGGAGGCGCTCGTACTCCGCGCCAACGGCAAATCCCCCTCGGTCCCCCTGCTTCGAAGGGGGAGGTGGAAGCGGGCACCTGCGCGGAATGATCGCCTTGCCCCTTCCCCCGCGTGCGGGGGAAGGTTGGGATGGGGGCGCTTCATGCAATCGCGCGGAAGCAGCGACTACGCATCTGGGCCGGCCCCCACCTCAGCCCTTCTCCGCACGCGGAGGAGAGAGCCGTATCCCTGTTTGTTTCGGCAGACACTGACCACGCCAAAAGAAGACGCCCGGCACGGAGCCGGGCGTCTGCAATACCAACCGCGGGATCGCGCCCTTACAGGTGCTTGATGATCTCGTCGGCGAATTCGCTGCACTTCACTTCGGTGGCGCCGTCCATCAGGCGGGCGAAGTCATAGGTGACGCGCTTGCTGGCGATGGCCCGGTTGACGCCGTCGATGATCTTGTCGGCGGCTTCGGTCCAGCCCATGTAGCGCAGCATCATCTCGCCCGACAGGATCACCGAACCCGGGTTCACCTTGTCCTGGTCGGCGTACTTCGGCGCGGTGCCGTGGGTCGCCTCGAACACCGCGTGGCCGGTCACGTAGTTGATGTTGGCACCCGGCGCGATGCCGATGCCGCCCACCTGCGCGGCCAGCGCGTCGGACAGATAGTCACCGTTGAGGTTGAGCGTGGCGGACACGTCGTACTCGCGCGGACGCAGCAGGATCTGCTGCAGGAACGCGTCGGCGATGGCGTCCTTGATGACGATGCCGGCGCCCGGCTTGCCTTCCGGAATCACGTGCCACGGACCGCCGTCCAGTTCCACGGCGCCGAAGTAATCGCGCGCCACCTGGTAGCCCCAGTCACGGAAGCCACCTTCGGTGAACTTCATGATGTTGCCCTTGTGCACCAGCGTGACCGACTTGCGGCCGTTGTCGATGGCGTACTGGATGGCGCTGTGGACCAGGCGTTCGGTGCCCAGGCGGCTGACCGGCTTGATGCCGAGGCCGACGTCCACACCCACGTCGCGATGCGGCGCGCCGATGCCTTCCAGCGCCTGCTGCCACTCGTTGGCCTTCTCCTGGGTGCCGAAGCGGATCTTGCCGAACGCCTGCGGGAATTCCTTGGCCAGGAAGTCCAGCACCTTCTGCGACTCGGCGCTGCCGCCGGCCCACTCGATGCCGGCGTAGATGTCCTCGGTGTTCTCGCGGAAGATCACCATGTCGACATCGCCGGGCTTCTTGACCGGGGACGGCACGCCTTCGAACCAGCGCACCGGGCGCAGGCAGACGTACAGGTCCAGCATCTGGCGCAGCGCCACGTTGAGCGAGCGGATGCCGCCGCCGACCGGCGTGGTCAGCGGGCCCTTGATCGAGACCAGGTAGTCGCGGCAGGCCTGCACGGTCGAATCCGGCAGCCAGGTGCCGAACTGGTTGTTGGATTTCTCGCCGGCGAACACTTCCAGCCAATGAATCTTCCGGGCGCCGCCGTAGGCTTTTTCCACCGCCGCGTCGAGTACGCGGACGCTGGCGCGCCAGATGTCCGGACCGGTGCCGTCACCCTCGATGAAGGGGATGATCGGATGGTGCGGGACATTGAGCTTGCCGCCGGAGATGGTGATCTTCTCACCGCCGGGGGGCGGGGTGAGGACAGGTTCTGCCATGGAACTGCTCCCGGTTGAAATGGCGCGCGACGCGTCGCGAGCGGGGTGAACAAAAAGGGGTCGGGCGAAACGGTACGACAGGGTGAAACGGACCCCCATTGTCGCGGTTTATGCGGCCGCGGGCAAAACCCGGTTTCCATCCGCCACCGCATCGGTCGCGCTGCGCAGGGGCGCGGGCAAAAAAAGCGGGCGCGGTTCGCACCGCGCCCGAGCTTGCCCACCAGGGTGGGAGAGAGGGTGGGATTACTTGACTTCGATTTCCTGGGTCATGCCCACGGGCTGGCCATTCAAGGTCACGTCGACCTTGTACTTGCCGGCGGGCCAGGGATTGGCGTTGGTGAACTCGATATTGGTGGTGCCGGCGTCCGCGGCGGTCACATTGGCGGTCTTCTGCCCGGCGACCTGCCCATCCTGGAACGTGAGCTTGGCATCGATGGCGGCATTGGCGGGGGTTGCCGCATCCGTCTTCACCGAAACGATGATCTTGTCTTTCGGTGTGAAGGTGCTGACCGCGGCGACCGACTTGTCGGCGGCGGCGGTGTTGCCCACGGTCACGCTGGTGGCGCTGACCGGCGCGGGAGCGGGTTCGGCCGGAGCGGGCGCCGGAGCCGGAGCGGGTTCGGTGGCGGCCGGCGGAGCGGCGACCGGTTCTTCCTTCTTCTTGCAGGCGGCCAGGGCCACGGTGCCGGCCAGCGCGATCATCAGGGCGTAGGAGATGCGGTTCTGCTTCATGGTGTCAGTCCTTGTGTCAGCCGTTGAATGGTCGGTGAGGTGAGCGGGCGCTCAGGCGATGCTGTCCTTGGGCGGCAGCTTGATCACCTGGCCGGGGAAGATCCGGTCCGGATCCTCGATGACATCGCGATTGGCCTCGAAGATGTGCTTCCAGGAATTGGCACTGCCGTAGTGCTCCTTCGCGATCTTGGAGAGCGTGTCGCCCTTCTCGATCGTGTAACTCTGTTCGCCGACCAGCTCCTCGGTACTGTCCACCTTCGCGGTGACACCCGAGAAATCGGCTTTCTGTTGCTCGGTGGAATCCACCTTCGCGGTGACGCCCGAAAAATCCGCTTTCTTCTCGTTGCTCATACACAACCGTCCTTCCGTGCAGGATGTTGGGACGAGCTAGCCTTGCATGTGCCCCGTTAAGAAATCATGGGATCGGCGTGAAGGCCCGCGGGGCCTTCAGCCGCCGTCCTACTGGCGGGGCTCGCGCTGCGCCGGGGTCGCCGGCACGCCGGGGCTGGCGCGCCAGGGATTGATGTCCAGGCCACCGCGGCGGGTGTAGCGCGCCTCCACCGACAACCAGCGCGGCGCGCAATGTGTCATCAGATCGCAATGGATGCGTTCGACGCACTGTTCGTGGAACTCGGCGTGATCGCGGAAGCCGACCAGATAGCGCAGCAGTTCGGCGCGATCGATGCGCGGGCCGGCGTAACGGATGATCACGGTCGCCCAGTCGGGCTGGCCGGTGACCGGGCAGTTGGACTTGAGCAGCGCCGACACCAGCGTCTCCTCGACGATCGCCTCGGGATCGATCAGCAGGCCTTGCGGACGCGGCGGACCATAGTGATCGATCTCGACATCCAGATCGTCCAGCGACTCCCCCGCGTGGCCGGTCGCCATCGGCGGCAGCCCGAACACGACCTCGACATCGGCGCCCGCGCGGGCCGACAGATCGGTGCGGATGCACTCCAGCACCGCCGCGTCGCTGTTGAAGCGGGTGGCGTTGAGCGAATTGAGGAACAGCTTGAGCGACTTGGATTCGATCAGGTTCGGCGAATCGCACGGCACCGTGAAGGTGGCGGTGGCGACCCGCGGCTTGCCGCGCGCATCCAGCCAGCTCAGTTCATAGGCGTGCCAGCGGTCGTGCCCGCCGAAGGGCAGCGCATCGTCGGCGATGCCGATCTCGGCGCGCGCCTGCCGGCGCGGAATCGGGAACAGCAGGCTGGGATCGTAGTGGTCCGGATAGGCGACTTCGCGCCCCAGCAGGGAGTCTTCGGGCTTGCTCATGGTGCTAGTGTAGTCCCGCCCGCCTGTACGTCAGGCACCGCCAGGAAAGCCGACATGGGAAGCATCGGAATGCGTTGCGGAAGCCTGCTCGTCCTCGCCGCGCTGACCGTCTCCTGCGCGTCGCCTCCGGCGGAACCGGCGTCCGCGGAAGGCGATGCTCCCGCCACCGGGCCGGCCTCGGCAGGGCCATCCACGCCCGCCGAGCCCCGCACGCTGGTGGTGGGCGGTTTTCTCGACATCGCCCTGCCGGCCAACGCCAGCACCGGCTACGGATGGGAACTGGTGGAAACCGGCGCGCCCGTGCTCCGGCAGACCACGCCGCCGCCTTCGGCCGACGACGCCCCGGCCTCGCCGCCGATGCCCGGCGCCGGCAACACCGCGCGCTGGCGCTTCGTGGCCGAGCAGGCGGGCACCGCCGAGGTGCGGCTGGTCTATCGCCGCGCATGGGAAAAGGATGTGCCGCCCGCGCGCGAGGCGCGCTATCGGGTGACGGTGAGCGCGCCATAGCGCACGCCGGCAAAGTCCAGTCTCGCCACCGCGCCGCGCGTGACGAGCGTTGAAATGTCCGCGCGGATTGCAGGCAGCGCCCTTTCCGCAGACCGGGAGGAGAGGGCTTGGCATCGCCACGCGTGCGGCAAAGCATTGGCGCGGCGCCGCGCGCTCAACCGGCCGTGGTGGGGCCCGGCGTACCGTTCAGATAATCCAGGGTGACCTGCAGCAGGGCGCGGAAGCCGATATCCAGCGCGCCTTCGTCAAGCAGGAATTTCGGCGAGTGGTTGCTCGGCGCGGTCGCCGGATCCACGTCCTTGCCGGTGGCGCCGACGAAGAAGAACATCGCCGGAGCCTTCTGCCCGTACAGCGAGAAGTCCTCCGAACCCATCTGCAGCGGTGGCTCGAACACGTTGTCCACGCCCGCCACGGCCTGCAGGCTGGGCAGCATGCGCGCGGTCAGCGCCGGATCGTTGATGGTGGCCGGATTGCCGTCGTGGCTTTCGATGTTCACTTCCGCGCGCGCGCCATGCGCGGCGCCCACATGTTCGGACACATTGGTCAGGTCGGCGAAGATCTTCTGCCGCATGCCCTCGTCGAACGTGCGGATGGTGCCCAGCACTTCCACGTCGTCGGGGATGATGTTGTAGCGGATGCCGCCCTTGATCGCGCCGAAGGTCACCACCGCCGGCAGCCGCGAGATGTCGGTGCGGCGGCTGACGATCGTCTGCGCGGATCCAATCAGGTCCGCCATCGCGACGATCGGATCGATGCCGCCCCAGGGCCGCGAGCCATGCGTCTGGCGACCGATCATGCGGATGCTGAAGCGATCCGAGGCCGCCATCATCGGGCCCTGGCGCACGGCGATGCGGCCCACCGGAATATTGGCGAACACGTGCAGGCCGAACACGGCATCCGGCTTGAAGTCCTCGAACAGGCCCTGCTTGAGCATCAGCGAGGCGCCGCCTTCCTCGCCGCTTGGCGGACCTTCCTCGGCCGGCTGGAACACCAGCAGGACTTCGCCGGGCAGATCCTTGCGCATCGCCACCAGCGCCTCGGCCACGCCCATCAGGATGCTGGTGTGCGCGTCGTGGCCGCAGGCGTGCATGACGCCCACGGTCTCGCCGCGATACGTGGAGGTGGCCTTGGACGCGAACGGCAGGCCGGTCTGTTCGGTCACCGGCAGCGCGTCCATGTCCGCGCGCAGCGCGACCCGCGGCCCCGGCTTGCCGCCCTTGATGACCGCGGTGACGCCATGGAACGCCACCCCGGTCTTCGGCTGCAGGCCCAGCTTGCGCAGGTGCGCGGCGACCTGCGCGGCGGTGCGCTCCTCGCGGTTGGACAGTTCCGGGTGCTGGTGGAAATCGCGCCGCCAGGCGAGGACCTTGTCCTGCAGATCGCGCGCGGCGGTGGCCACTTCGGGGCGCTGGCCGGGCGCGGCCTCCTGCGCGTGGACGGGGGGCGGCAGCGAGGCGCAGAGCAACAACGGCACGGCATGCAGGGCGAGGCGCATCATCGGATTCCTGTTCGGGACGGGCCGATGCTACCCGGATCCCGGCGCCGCGCGGGGATGGCGACTATCATTGTCAAATGCGTTCCATGTGGCCCCTGGCCGTTCGAGACGCCATCCGCCACATCGCAAGCCTCCCATGCACGACGTCGCCCTGCAGATCCTGTTGCTGCTGTTCCTCGCCGGCCTGCTGGCCGGTTTCATCGATTCCATCGCCGGCGGCGGCGGCATGATCACCATTCCGGCGATGCTGCTGGCCGGCATTCCGCCGTTGCAGACGCTCGGCACCAACAAGCTGCAATCGCTGTTCGGATCCGCGTCGGCCAGCTGGAGCTACGCGCGCCACGGCCACGTGGATCTGCGCATGCAATGGCCGATGGCGCTGATGGCGGCGCTGGGCGCGGTCGGCGGCGCGCTGCTGGCGACGGTGGTGCCGGGGGACTGGTTGAAGGCGGCGCTGCCGTTCCTGCTGATCGCCATCGCGGTGTATTTCGGGCTCAAGCCCAACATCGGCGAGGTCGACCGGCATCGCCGCATGGGCGTCACCGCGTTCGGTTTCGGCTTCGTGCCGCTGGTGGGGTTCTACGACGGCCTGTTCGGACCGGGCACCGGATCGTTCCTGATGCTGGGTTTCGTCAGCCTGGCCGGCTACGGCATTCTCAAGGCCACCGCGCACACCAAGTTCCTCAACTTCGGCTCCAACGTCGGCGGCTTCGCGGTGTTCATCGCCACCGGCGCGGTGCTCTGGAAGGTCGGCCTGGCGATGGGCGCCGGACAGTTCATCGGCGCGCAGCTGGGCTCGCGTTTCGCGATGAAGCAGGGCGCGAAAATCATCAAGCCGCTGCTGGTGACGGTCTCCATCGCGCTGGCAATCCGCCTGCTGGCGGATCCGGCGCATCCGTTGCGCCAGTGGCTGGGACTGTAGCCTGACCGGCCCGTCGCGCGCCTGACGGTGGCCGGACGCGCGACGCGGGGCGATGAAACTCAGCGGCTGACCATCGCCATGCCGGCGGCGGTGTAGCGATCACCGGCCACCGCTTCCAGCGGAAACGCGGCCTCGATGGCGGCCAGTTCGTCCGCTGTCAGCACCACGTCCAGCGCGTCCAGGTTTTCCTCCAGATAACGCAGGCGCTTGGTGCCCGGAATCGGCACCAGATCCTCGCCCTGCGCCAGCACCCACGCCAGCGCCAGCTGGCCCGCGCTGACGCCCTTGTCGGCGGCCAGCGCGTGAACCTGATCCACCAGCGCCAGGTTGCGGGCGAAGTTGTCGCCCTGGAAACGCGGCGAGTGGCGACGATAATCGTCGGCGTCGAAGTCCTCCAGCAAGCGGATCGCACCGGTCAGGAAACCACGGCTCAGCGGGGAGTAGGGCACGAAGCCGATGCCCAGCGCGCGCACGGTGTCCAGCACGCCGTTGTTCTCCGGATCGCGCGACCACAGCGAGTACTCGGTCTGCACGGCGGTGATCGGATGCACCGCGTGGGCTCGGCGGATGGTGTCGGGCGCCGCTTCGGACAGGCCGAGGAAGCGCACCTTGCCCTGCTCGACCAGGCGCGACATCGCGCCCACCGTGTCCTCGATCGGCACCTGCGGATCGACCCGATGCTGGTAATACAGATCGATGTGATCCACGCCCAGCCGCGCGAGGCTGGCTTCGCAGGCGGCCTGTACGTACTCGGGCCGGCCATCGACGCCGCGCGCGTGCGGATCGGCCGGGTCCAGGCGGATGCCGAACTTGGTGGCCAGGAACACCTGATCGCGGCGGCCGGCGATGGCCTTGCCGACCAGGATCTCGTTGGTGTGCGGGCCGTACATGTCGGCGGTGTCCAGCAGGCTCACGCCGCGCTCCAGCGCGCGGTGGATCACGGCGATGGATTCGGCGTCGTCGCCGCGGCCGCCGTAGAAGGCGCTCATGCCCATGCAGCCCAGGCCCTGGGCGGAGACGATCGGGCCCTGGCGGCCCAGCGTGCGGGTTTTCATCGGGAACTCCTTGCGGATGGGGGAGGGCGCGCCCTCGTTCCGGAAACCGGGGAGCGGCGCGACCCGAGGCACGATAGAACTGGCGATTGCGTGGATAAAGCCGCAATATCCGAATCCTGTCTGAAGCTGGACTTCACAATGGCGTCGCATCCCCTGTCCGCCGTCGTCGCCTTCGCGCGGGTCGCCCACCACGCCAGCTTCACCCGCGCGGCGCTGGAGCTGGAGGTCAGCGCGTCCGCGCTCTCGCAGACGGTGCGCATGCTGGAACGCCAGCTCGGCGTGCGCCTGTTCAATCGCACCACCCGCCGGGTGGCGTTGACCGAGCACGGCCAGCGCTTCCTGCAGCAGGTGGCGCCGGGCCTGCGCCAGATCGACGACGCCTTCCGCGACATGGACTTCCTGCGCGACCGGCCGGCCGGGCACCTGCGCATCAACCTGCCGAACGTGGTGGCCGAGCGCATGATCGCGCCGCACCTGCCCGCGTTCATGGCGCGCTGGCCGGAGGTGCAGGTGGAACTGTTCGTCGAGCCGGCGCTGGCGGATCTGGTCGCCGGCGGCTTCGACGCCGGCATCCGCCTGGGCGAGTCGCTGGCGCGGGAAATGGTGGCGCTGCCGATCGGCCCGATGCAGCGGCAGGCGATCGTCGCCACGCCCGGTTATTTCCAGCGCCATCCGGCGCCCGCCGAGCCGGCCGACCTGGTCCACCACGAGTGCATCCGCTACCGGCGCAGCAATGGCCGCATCATGGCGTGGGAGTTCACCCGCGAGGGCTGCGATTTCGAGGTGGAAGTGGGCGGCCGCCTGATCGTCAACGACAGCGACCTCGGCCTGGTGCTGGTGCGCCAGGGGCTGGCGATGTCGCAGGTGTTCGAGGCCCAGGTCGAAGACGAACTGCGCAGCGGCGCGCTGGTGCGGGTGCTGGAGGACTGGCAGCTGCCTTTCGCCGGCTTCCACATCTACTACCCGGCCCGCGAACACCTGCCGCCGAAGCTGCGGGTGTTCATCGACCACCTGCGCACGGTGCTGCCGCCGCCGTGAGCGGCGGCGGATCAGCGGAACACCACCGTGCGGTGGCCGTTGAGCAGGATGCGGTGCTCCACGTGCCGGCGCACGGCGCGCGCCAGCACCAGCGATTCGGTGTCGCTGCCGAGCCGGATCAGATCGCGCGGCGTCATCGCGTGATCCACCCGCGCGATGTCCTGTTCGATGATCGGCCCTTCGTCGAGATCCCGGGTCACGTAATGCGCGGTGGCGCCGATGATCTTGACCCCGCGCTGGTGGGCCTGGTGGTAGGGATGCGCGCCCTTGAAGCTCGGCAGAAAGCTGTGGTGGATGTTGATGGCCCGGCCCGCGAGCGCATCGCACAGCGATGGCGACAGGATCTGCATGTAGCGCGCCAGCACCACCAGATCCACCTGCGCCTGCTCGACCAGATCCAGGATCCGGCGCTCCTGCACGGCACGGTTGCCGGCATCCACCGGCAGATGATGGAACGGCACGCCGTAGGACGCCGCCAGCGGGGCGAAATCCCGGTGGTTGGAGGCCACCGCGGCGATGTCCACCGGCAACTGGCGGCTGTGCGCGCGGAACAGCAGATCGTTGAGGCAGTGGCCCTGCCTGCTCACCAGCACCAGCAGGCGCGCCTTGCGGCGCGCGTCGTGGATCGACCATTCCATCGCGAACGCCTCGGCCAGCGTTTCGAAGCGCGCCTCCAGCGCGGGCAGGGCCGCCGCCGATGGCATGTCGAAATGCACGCGCAGGAAGAAGCGGCCGGATTCCTCGTCGCCGAACTGCTGCGCGTCCAGGATGTTGCAGTCGGATTCGAACAGCAGACCGGTGACCCGATAGACGATGCCGGTGCGGTCGGGGCAGGACAGGGTGAGGATGTGATCGTGGGACATGGCCGGGACGGCGCGGGCGGGCAGGCCAGTGTAGGGCCGCGTCTGCCGCGCGCACCACTCAGTCGGCGGCCAGGCGTTGCCCCAGTTTGCGCAGCAATCCCGCCAGTTGTGCCTGTTCGTCCGCGTCCAGTCCGGCCACCGCGCGACGCGCCTGTTCGAACCGCAGCGCGATGGCGCGCTCGGCCAGCTTCGCGCCCTTGGCGGTCAGCACCGCGAACAGGGCGCGACCGTCACGTGGATCCGGTTCGCGCCGGATCAGCCCGCGCGCCTGCAACCGGTTGAGGCAGGCGGTCATCGCGCCGGAAGTCAGCAGCACCGCGCGCCGCAGCTCGGTCGGGGAGAGCCGGAAGGGCGCACCGGAGCGGCGCAACGTGGCCAGCAGATCCAGTTCGGTGTAGCTCAGTTCCAGCGGCTTGAGGCATTCGTCCGCGCCGGTTTCCAGCAGCCGTCCCAGATGCAGCACCCGGCCCACCACCGCCATCGCGGAGGCGTCCAGATCGGGACGCTCGCGTCGCCAGTCCATCAGCAGTTGGTCGATCAGATCGGGTGTCGGCGGCATCGGGCGGGCATGGACGGGCGATAGAAGGAAATATATCTTGACATAAAGATATCTGTTGGGCGAGGCTGCACGCCCTTGCCATCGGAGCCGCCCCATGTCGCGCGCATCTGGGTTGTGGGTCGTCGTGATGCTGCTGTCCACGGCATCGGCTTTCGCCGCCACGCCGCCGCGACGGGCCGGCGAGATCGTCGTCACCCGCGGAACCGTCCAGGCCACCGACGGCGCACCGGTGGCGTACGAGATCGGCACGCTCTACGTGCCGGAGAATCGCCAGGTCCCCGGCAGCCGCCTGATTGGCGTGGGCTTCGCGCGTATCCGCGCGCGAACCGCAAGCGACGCACCGCCGGTGTTCTGGCTTCCGGGTGGACCGGGACTGGCGGTCCTGGACGCCTTCGACGGCACCAGCGAAGCCGCGCGCAGCCGGCTGCAATCCTGGCTCGGCTATCGGGACACCGCCGATCTGGTCGTCATCGAGCAGCGGGGCTACAGCGAACGGGGCGAGAAGCTCGTCGCGCCGTCTCCGGCGTGGCCGCGGGACCGCGCCTTCACCGCGCAGGACGACATCGACGATGCCCTCCGGCGGGTGGATACGGCGCGCGCCGCGCATCCGGACAAGGATCTGGCCGGCTACACCATCGCCGCCTGCGCCGACGACGTGGACGACCTGCGTCGCGCGCTGGGCTATCCGCGCATCAGCCTGTTCGGCGGCAGTTTCGGCTCGCAGTGGAGTTTCGCGGTGATGCGTTCACACCCGGACATCGTCACCCGCGCGGTGCTGGCTTCCATCGAGCCGCTGGATTTCGGCTACGACATGCCTTCGGCGCTGCTGGCGACGATGCAGCGGATCGCCTTCGAGGCGGATCGCGACGCGGGCCTGGCGCCGTATCTGCCGCAAGGCGGGCTGATGGCCGCCATCGACGCACTGCGCGAGCGCTTCTCGCGCCAGCCGATCACGGTGGACCTGCGGGATGGCGGCGCGCCGGTGGTCATCGGCCTGGCCGACTTCCAGGCCTCGCTGCTGGCGCAGGCCGGTACGCCGGACACCTGGCCCGCGTTCGTGCTCGCGCTCTATCACGGCCATTACGAAGCATGGGCGCGCGAGGTGGCGGCGGGCCGCCAGGCGAGCGACTACAAGCTGATTGGTCCCTTGATCGATACCAGCCTGGGCATCACTCCCCAGCGCGAATACCAGTTGCGCCACGATCCGGCCGGCGCCTACGTCGGCAGCGGCGGCTTCGCGCCCTACCTGGCCGCCGCATCCCGCTGGCCCACGCCGGATCTGGGCGACGACTACCGCCGGCTTCGCCCCATCGACACACCGGTGCTGATGGTGCACGGCGACTGGGACACCTCCACGCCGCTGGACAACATGCAGGCGCAGTTGCCCTACCTGCGCAATGGCCGCGCGATCGTGATCCACCGCGGCGGCCACGATGGCGTGTTCTATCAGCTGCGCGACGAGCCCGCCGCCAGGGCGGCGGTGCACCACTTCCTGCGCACCGGCGAGTTCACGAACCTGCCG
This sequence comes from Pseudoxanthomonas sp., assembly GCF_051953815.1. Classification (GTDB taxonomy): domain Bacteria; phylum Pseudomonadota; class Gammaproteobacteria; order Xanthomonadales; family Xanthomonadaceae; genus Pseudoxanthomonas_A. The sequence continues at coordinate 28,520 of NZ_JBQCIJ010000048.1, forward strand.
ACCGAGGTGACGCTGCCGTTGCCGCGATTCGCCGTGCCGGAGTTTCCCGCGCCCGCGCCGTGATCGCTCCGGAGACGCCGACGACCGGCGGCCGGCCCTTGACGCCCACCCACGCCGCGCTTAAGTTGTGCGGGCCGAAGGTTTCCATCTCTTCATCCCAATGAAGCGATGGAATTAATAGGGAAGCCGGTGCGGGCCGAAAGGCCCCATTCCGGCGCTGCCCCGCAGCGGTATTTGGAAACGACCTCCGTCATCAGCACTGGCCCTCGCGGGCCGGGAAGCGACGGACAGTAGGCCGGGCGCGCGACCCGGGGTCGCGGCCGCCGGCG
>NZ_JBQCIJ010000049.1:0-34821 GCF_051953815.1 Pseudoxanthomonas sp.
GTCGTCGGCCAGGTCGTCACCACCATGCGCGACATCGAAGCGGCCTCGCGCAAGATTGCCGAAATCATCGCCGTCATCGACGGCATCGCCTTCCAGACCAACATCCTGGCGCTCAACGCGGCGGTGGAAGCGGCCCGCGCCGGTGAACAGGGTCGCGGCTTCGCGGTGGTCGCCTCGGAAGTGCGCACCCTGGCCCAGCGCTCGGCCAACGCGGCCAAGGAAATCAAGGGGCTGATTGAGGCCTCGGTGGACCAGGTGTCCACCGGCTCGGCGCTGGTCAACCAGGCCGGCGCGACCATGGGCGAAATCGTCGCCTCGGTGCAGCGGGTGACCGACATCATGGCCGAGATTGCCGCCGCCTCGCAGGAACAATCCGCCGGCATCGAGCAGGTCAACCAGACCATCACCCAGATGGACGAGACCACCCAGCAGAACGCGGCCCTGGTCGAGGAAGCCTCCGCCGCCGCGCGCAGCATGGAGCAGCAGGCGCAGGGGCTGGCCGAAGCCGTGTCGGTGTTCGCCATCCGGCACGATGCGATGGACGCGCGGCTCGTGGACGCATCGCAGGGACGAACCGCCGGCGCGCTCCCGTCGCGGCCGCCCGTCCCCGTCACGAAAGGCGTGCGCGCGGACACGCGCGCGCTCCAGAAGAACGCTCCGGCGCGGCCCGCACCCGCGCGGCCGGTCGCTTTGCCTCATCCTTCGCAGCGCCCGCGCTGATCCGGTCAGGGGCCGGCGGGAACCGCGCGGCGGCGCGCTATCGCTCCGCCTGCCGCGTGGTCACCAGCCGCAGGAAGGCTTCGTGCTGGTAGCGGCTCATCCGCAGTTCCTGCCCGGTGTCCAGGGTAACCACGTGATGGCCGTTGAACCACGGATGGATCGCCTTGACCCGGCGCACGTTGATGATCGCCGAACGATGGATGCGGGCGAAGTGGCGCGGATCCAGGCGCTCGGCCAGCGCGGCCATGGTCTCGCGCAGTTCGTGCACGCGGTCGGCCAGATGCAGTTCCACCGTGTTGCGGTTGGCCTTGATCCAGACGATGTCGTCCACCGGCACCAGCACCACGTGCTCGTCGACCCGGACCGGAATCCGTTGCAGCCACGCGTCGCGCTGGCGCAGATCCTCCAGCGCCCGCAGGATCTGGGTGGAGGTGCCCGGGTTGCCGGTGTTGACGGAAAGCCGGGTCTTGGCGCGGCCGAGGGTGGCGGCGAAGCGTTCGCGGCTGAACGGTTTGACCAGATAGTCCACCGCGTTGGCCTCGAACGCCTTCACCGCGTACTGCTCGAACGCGGTGACGAAGACGATCGCCGGCATGCGTTCGCTGCCGATGGCGTCGATCACCTCGATGCCGGTCATCGCCGGCATCTGGATGTCGAGGAACACCAGATCCGGCGACTGCGCGCGGATCGCCGCCACCGCCGAGGCGCCGTCGCCGCATTCGCCCAGCAGGTCGATGTCCGGATCCGCGCGCAGCTGGCGCACGATGGCGTGGCGGGCGATCGGCTCGTCGTCCACCACCAGCACGCCGATGCTCATGCGGGCACGTGCTCCGGCGGGCCCTCGGCCTGGTCGTCGCTGTCCACCAGCTCGCGGAACGGCAGGCGGATGCGGCAGGCCACGCCCTGCGGCCAGATCATGTCCAGGCGCAGATCGGCGTCGTCCCCGTACAGCTCGCGCAGGCGCAGGCGGGTGTTGGATAGGCCGATGCCGTGGCCGCCGGGACGGCCTTCGCTTTCCAGGGTGCTGTTGCCGTTGCGTACTTCCAGCAGCAGTTGATCGCCCTCGCGGCGCGCCTCGATCTCGATGCGGTCGTCACCCACCCGCAGGCCGATGCCGTGGCGGATCGCGTTCTCGACGATCGGTTGCAGCAGCAGGCTGGGCACCGCGCCGTCGAGCGTGTCCGGGGCGATGTAGATCTGGGTGGTCAGGCGGTCGCCGTAGCGCTTGCGCTGGATGCCCAGGTACAGATCCAGCAGGGCCAGTTCGCGCCGCAGGCTGATCTCCTGGCCGTCGTAGTCCTCCAGGAACGCGCGCAGCAGTTCGCTCAGGCGCAGCAGCATGTCCTCGGCGCTGACCTTGTCCTCGTCCAGCAGGGTGACGATGGCGTGCAGGGTGTTGAACAGGAAGTGCGGTTGCAGCTGGGTCTTCAATACCTGCAGGCGCGACTTCGCCAGTTCGGTGGCCAGCTGGCTGGCCTCCAGTTCGCGGCGGGCCTTCTCGGCCTGGAAGCGCAGCGAATGCTGGATGGCGACCAGCGCGCAGTAGGTCACCACGCCGATGGTGATGTACTTGGTGAAGAACTGGAAGAGCTGTTCGCCGAAGGAACTGGGCTCGAAGAAGGTCGAGATGAAGGCGCCCGCCACCATCGACAGCAGGGTCAGGCCGCTGGCGGCGAACAGATGGAACAGCAGCGGCCCGGCGCGATACGGCGGCTGCACCGGATGGCGTTCGGCCAGGCGGAACACCCACGGCGCCAGCGCGGCCCAGATGTACCAGACGATGATCGACCAGCGCAGGTAATCCGTGAGCGCCCACAGGTGGCCCGAGGCCAGGTCGTCGATGATGCCCTGCACGACGAACACCAGGGTCACCGGCAACCACAGCGCGAGGTAGCGGGCCAGGCCGATTTCGATGGTTCCCAGACGAATCTTCATGCGGCGCGGCGGCGGGTCGTTGGCGGAGGAGCAGGGGCATCCTAAGCGCACTCCGGCGCAAAGAAAAAGCGAAGGCCGCATCACTACGATTGGGAGCGCGGCCACGACGATTCGTCCCATCTCCGTTGCCGGGCGTGCGCGGGACGGCGCCTGATGCGCGCAACGGCTGCCACGGTGGCGGCCGGCTGCCCCGGAGAATCCATCATGCGCCTGCGTCATTGCCTGCCGGTTGCCGCGTTCGTCGCGGTGTTCCTGGCCGTTCCCTTCGGCGTGTCCGCCTCGCCCGCGACCCCGGACGGGATCCGCTATCTGTCCCTGATCAACCGCGCCCACGACAGCGTCGAACGGCTGGAAGTGGCCGCGCCCGGCAGCGGCGAGTTCCGCGAGCTGGCGCTGGGCGAGCGGGTGCGCGGCGGCGGGGATTCCTCGACCGTGGAACTGCGCGGAAACCAGTGCCACTACGACGTGCGCTTCACCTTCCGCACCGGTCAGCGGATGGTCTACGAGAACGTGGACGTGTGCCGGCTCCAGGCGCTGCGCGTGCAGCCGCCGCCGCGGGACAAGCTGGATCTGCGCCAGGCGACCACGCCCTGACCGCGCTCACGCACCGGCGATGCGCGCCACCCGCAGCCAGCCGCGCGCGGCCTCGCGCGCGCGCGCGGCTTCGGTTTCCAGCCATTCGCCGAAGCAGGCGATCTTGCGGCTGGCGTGGCGCGCCACCGGATAGGTGAACCAGAACGCGCGGCCATCGCCGGCGACGTGCGGGTGCGCCGGCACCAGCCGGCCGGTGGCGATTTCGTCATGGAACAGCAGCGGCGAACCGATGGCGATGCCCTGGCCGGCGATGGCGGCGGCGATGTCCAGGTGTTCGGCAGACAGCTGGGTGGCGAAGCGTTCGGGCGGCAGCGGCGTCTCGCTGCCGAGGCCGCGGAACCACAGCGTCCACCAGTCCGGCCGGCCCAGCAGCGGCACCGGCGGGGATCGTTCCGGCGTCGCCAGATCGGCGGCGGCGGCCTTCAGTGCCGGCGCGCACAGCGGCATGAAGATGCTCGGGAACAGTTCGACGCTGCGCAGGCCCGGCCATTGCCCGTGGCCGTTGCGGATCGCCGCGTCGAAGCGTCCGCCGGCCAGATCCTCGGCGGTGGCGGACAGGTCCAGCTCGATCGCGATCTCCGGATGGCGCTGGCGGAAACCGCCGAGTTTCGGCGTCAGCCAGCTGGCGCCCAGGGTCGGCAGGGTGGTGAGCGACAGGCGGGCTTCATTGATGGCGGCGGCGCGGCTGAAGCTGGCGCGCAGCGCGGCGAACGCGCGGATGGCCTCGTGGGCGACGATCTCGCCGGACTCGGTCAACTGGACGCGGTTGGCCCCGCGCACGAACAGCGGCGCGCCGATCTGCTGTTCCAGCCGGCGGACGTGATAGCTGACCGAGGCGGCGGTGGTGTCCAGTTCCTCGGCCGCGCGCGCGAAACTGCCCGACCGCGCGGCCGCTTCAAAGGCGCGGATGGCGGCAAGCGAAGGAAAGCGGTGTTCACCGACCATAAGTGCGGCTTAGTCTGGGCACCGATGTTCGCGTGGTCAACGGCCGCGACGGCGCGGCAGGATGACGTTGAATCCTCGCCACCGTCGGGTCCGCCATGTCGATCATCCTCCCCCGCGAAACCGGAATCGAAGCCGGCACCGACATCGGCCGCCGCCGCGTACTGACGGCGTTCGCCGCCGGCGCCGCGTCGCTGCTGCCGTGGCCGGCATTGGCGACGACGCCGGCGGGCGCGGGAACGACCGCCGACCCGCGCCAGGACTGGCGCTGGCTGCGGGGCAACTGGAACGTGCAGCACCGGCGCCTGAAGGAGCGGCTGGCCGGCAGCGACGAGTGGGAGAGCTTCGGCGGGCGCAGCGCGGCCTGGTTGACCCTGGATGGACTGGGCACCATCGACGACAACGAGATGGAACTGCCCGGCGGCACCTACCGCGGCCTGGGCATCCGCGCGTTCGACCCGGGCACGCGCCAATGGGCGATCTGGTGGCTGGACGCGCGCAATCCGACCCATATCGAACCGCCGGTGCGCGGTGGCTTCGAGGGTGACGGCGGAACCTTCGTCGGACGCGACACCCTGCGCGGAAAACCCATCCTCATGCGCTTCCGCTGGCACGACATCCGCGGCGCGCGGCCGTGGTGGGAACAGGCGTTCTCCGGCGACGACGGCGCCCACTGGGAGGTCAACTGGCGCAACTGGTTCACCCGCACGGCGGCCGAGCCCGCGCCGCTGCCGCGGCTGGCGGACGCGCCGGACGACTGGAACTTCCTGGCGGGCCGATGGCAGGTGCGCCACCGTCGGCGCCCGCGCCTGTCGCGCGCGGATCGCTGGGACGAATTCGACGGCACGTTCCACAACTGGCCGGTGCTGGGCGGCTTCGGCAATGTCGGCGACAACCTGATGCGGATGCCGGGCGGCGATCTGCGCGGCATGGGCATCCGCGCCTGGGATCCGGTGCGTGGCGAGTGGTCGAGCTGGTGGCTGGACGGACGCATGCCGGATCGCATCGGCGCTCCGCTGCGCGGAGGCTTCCGCAACGGCGAGGGCGTGCTCACGGGCGAGGAGATCGTCGACGGTCGCGCGATCCGCAGCCGGGTGATCTGGTCGCGGATCACGCCGCGCTCGGCGCGCTGGGAGCAGGCGACGTCCAGCGACGGCGGCACGAGCTGGGACACCGACTGGATCAGCGATTTCACCCGGATGGCCTGAAGCGATGGCGATGACGATGCGATGGATGGCGGTATGCCTGTGGACCGCCCTGGCCGGTGGCGGCGAGCCGCCGGCGATCACCCTCACCGGACCGATCGAGCGCTTCGCGCCGGACGTCGTGTCCACCACTTTCAGCGAAGTGCGGCTGACCCTCAGTCCGGATGGGAACACCGCGATCTGGTTCAGCCGGGATCGGCCGGGCGGCGCGGGTGGCTACGATCTGTGGATCTCGCGCCGGAGCGACGCCGGCTGGTCGCCGCCGGCGCCGGCGCCGTTCAACACGCTGGGGCGCGATTTCGATCCGGCGTTCTCGGCGGATGGACGCCAGCTGTATTTCTGCTCGGATCGGCCCGGTGGCCTGGGCGGCGACGATCTGTACCGGGTGGCGATCAGCGGTGACGCGTTCGGCGCGGTGGAGTGGCTGGGGCCGGCGGTGAACAGCGCCGGCAACGAGTTCGCGCCGATGCTCTCGCCGGATGGCGAACGCCTGCTGTTCTCCAGCGATCGCGCCGGCGGCGCCGGTCGCCAGGATCTGTACGTCGCCGCGCGCACGGACGCGGGCTTCGCCCCGGCGCGCGCGCTGGCGGGCGGCGTGAACACCGACGCGGATGAGTTCGACGCCACTTTCCTGGGCGACGGCAGCACGATTGTCTTTACCCGCGCCGCGGACCTGCGCCGCGATCGCGTCGATCTGTTCGTCACCACCGCCGGACCGGCGGGCTATGGTCCGGGCCGGCGATTGGACGGCGAGGCGAATCATCCCCGCTACGACAGCTATGCGCCGATGCTGGACTGGTCGCGGCCGGATCACCTGCTGTTCTCCGGCAGGCGCGACGAGCGGAGCGGCGTGGACGTGTTCCGGGTGCCCTATTCGCTGGCGGCCGGGCGCTGACGCGCGATCGCCCGGTCCGCCCGGGCATGCGGTTGGCAACGGGCGGACGGCGACCTAACCTGTCGCCTCCGCTGAACCGGATCGCCGCATGTACAGGGAACGTGTATTGCTGCTCGGCGTCGGCCTGGCCGTCGCCGCCAGTCTGGCCGCGCTCGCGGGAATGGGATACCTGGGCTGGCAATCCGGCCTTCGCCAGGAACAGTCGCGTCTGCAGGATCATGCCGCGCGCGCGATCGAGCGCGCCCGCGCCGCCTTCGAAGAAGTCGACGAGGCTTTCGACGAACTCGAGCGTTCCACCGCGACGCCATGTTCGCCCCGGCACATCGAGGAACTGCGGCGCGCCACCCTCGACACCCGCTCGGCCGAGGACGTGGGCTATTTCCGGGACGGACGCCTGCAATGCAGTTCGTGGGGCGCCCTGCGCGAGCAGGTTCCGCGCGCCGCGATCGAATTCACCACCGTCGGCGCCATCGGCGTGAGCACGCGGGTGCAGCCGCGCATCCGCAACGCGCCGCCGATGCTGGTGCTGCACCGGGGCAGCTACAGCGCGCTGGTCAATCCCGAACGACTGGTCGACGTGCTGGCCGAGGACGACGTGCGGATCGCGCTGCACGCGCCCGGCGATCAGCCGCTCACCGCCGCCTCGCCCGCGGTGGAAGCATTGCTGGCGCGGGTGGGGAAAGACGCATCCGGCGGCACGGTGGCGGGGCAGTTGTATGGCGTGTCCCGCCGCGACGGCTGGGAGGCCCTCGCCGCGCGTCCGCTGGCCGCGGTCGCCGGGCGCCTGCGCGGGGAGCAGCTCAAGCTGTTGCCGCTGGCGCTGATCGTGCTGGCCGCGCTGGCGGCGTTGTCCACCTGGCTGATCCGGCAGCGCCTGTCGCCGCTGGCGGAACTGGAGCGCGCGGTGCGGCGCCGCCAGTTCGTCGTCCACTACCAGCCCATCGTGGATCTGCGCAGCGGCGCGTGCGTCGGCGCCGAGGCGCTGGTGCGCTGGCGCCGTGAAGGCGCGCTGGTGCCGCCGGACAGCTTCATCCCGCTGGCCGAGGAAAGCGGGTGGATCGCCCCGATCACCGATCAGGTGCTGGATGGCGTGGTCGCGGATCTGGAAGCCGAACTGGCCGCCGACCGTTCGCTGCACATCGCCATCAACCTGGGCGCCGAGGACATCCGCAGCGGCCGTTTCCTGCGCGTGCTGGACGAAGTGCTGCCGCGCACGCGGATCCGCGCCGATCAGATCTGGCTGGAGGCCACCGAACGCGGCTTCATCGACATCGAGGCCGCGCGGCTGACCCTGGCGCAGGCGCGCGCCGCCGGCCATTCGGTCGCCATCGACGATTTCGGCACCGGCTATTCCAGCCTGCGCCATCTGCAGGACCTGCCGCTGGATGCGCTGAAGATCGACAAGTCCTTCGTCGACACCATCGGCCTGGAGGCCGCCACCAGTCCGGTCACCGCGCACATCGTGGAGATGGCGCGCGCGCTGGATCTGCACATCGTCGCCGAGGGCGTGGAAACGCAGGCGCAGCGGGACTACCTGCGGTCGCGCGAAGTGGGCTATGCGCAGGGCTGGTATTTTTCGCGGCCGTTGCGGGCCGCCGAGTTCATCGCCTTCCTGCGGCGCTCGCGCGCCACGCATGGCGCGGGCCCGGAAGTGATCCGCCGCCCGGAGCGCTGAATGCCGTCAGGCCGGGCATGCCCCTTGCCCCGCACGCGGGGGAAGGTCGGGATGGGGTCGCATCCGTGCCTGTCCGCTTCACCGCGAACGACCAACGGAACTGACGTGCGGCGACGGCTGGCTGGAGAGGGGATCACCAGGCCGCCCACCGCACGTCAGTAGTACCCGGTGATGTTGAGGAACCAACCCTTGTAGCGGTAATCGAGCTGGGTCAGATCGCCGCTGAAGTCGGTGAAGTTGTAGCCCACGCCGACCTTGAAGTTCTCGCGGATCTGGCGATCCAGGCCGACCAGCCAGCCGCGCCGGTCGCCGCCATCGCGGACCTTGAGCCAGCGGTATTCGGCCAGGCCGTCCCAGCGGCCGATCAAGTGGTAGCGCACCTGCAGCGCGGCGAAGTCGGTGCGGCTGTCCAGCCAGGCGCCGCCGCCGCGCCCCATCCGGTAGTCGCCCCAGCGGCCCGCCAATTTGCCGGCCAGCTGCCAGCGGTCATCCAGTTGCACCGTGCCTTCGAACGACAGCACGTGCGAGCGCTGGTCGTATTGATCGGCCTCTTCCTGGCCCGGCGAAGCGCGGTCGTACAGATAGGTGTACTTGCCGAACGCGGCCCAGCGAGTGTTGTCGTGCGGGCGCCAGGCGAAGCCCAGGTTGGCTTCGGCCAGGCGCGCGCCGGCGGCGGGATTGAGATCATCCTTCGTGTCGGCGTAGTTGGCGCGCAGCGCCAGCCGCCAGTCCTCGTCGACCCGGTAGAACAGCCGGTTGGTGGTCACCCATTGGGTGCGCTGTTCGGCGCCGCGATCGCGGCGGTACTCCAGCTTGCTCGACCAGTCGGTGCGCGCATCGGTGCGGCCGCCGCTAACGCTGTAGGCGCGCCGATCGACCCGGCCGTCGCGCGCGTCCAGTTCGCCGTCCATCACCGTGAAGCCGAGGTTCCAGCCGGGCGCGGGCCGGAAATCCAGGCCGAAGGTGTGGACGATGCCGTCGCCGTCTCGGCGGTTGTCGCGCAGGTACTGGCTCTCGTTGTAGACGTTGACCTGGTTGTTGAGGCGCCAGCGCTGGCCCAGCGTCCAGCCGGATTGCAGCGCGCTGTCGAACAGGCCGTCGCGCTCGGTGCGATCGGTGCTGTAGTGGTAGGCGCCGTACAGCGTGTGATCCGGGCTCAGGCGGTATTCCGCGTCCAGCTTGCCGCCGTGGCCGCGACTGCCGCTGCTGACCTCCGCGCCGATGCTGGAGCGATCGCCGAACAGGTATTTGCCGCCCAGGGTGAGCAGGTTGTTGCGGTCGTAGCGGCCATCGTCGTCGTCCAGGGTGTACTGGCCGACGCCGTAGAGTTCCCACTTGTCGCCGAAGCGCTGGCGATAGCTGAGCGCCAGCAGGGTGGCGTCGGCGTCACGACCGCCGTCGCGTTCGCTCAGGTGGCGCAGTTCGCCACCGAAGCGGCCGTCCTCGGTCAGCTGCCAGTCGAAGGTCAGCTGGGTCTGCTCCAGTTCCTGCGCGCCGTGCGAGGCGTGGCTGTAGCGTCCGTACAGGCTGAAGTCGTCGTTGAGGTGGCCGAGGAATTCCGCGCCGTATTCCTCGATCGCCAGGCCGGTGTCCTGGCGGCCGATCGAGAAGCCGGCGTCGACGTCGCGCCACCAGGCGCCCATCGACCATTCGCGGCGGGTCCAGCCCAGTTCCTGCAGATTCACGCGCGCCTCGACCATGCGGGCGTCGCCGGAACGCGCGCCGCCGACCGGGTTGCGCTGGATGAAGCTCAGGCCGCCGTTGTCGGAATAGAAGATCGGCGCGACCGTGGATTCGCTGCGGGTGGCTTCCATGCGCAGGTAGGTGCCGCGCCCGGCCTGCAGGGTCAGATCCGCGCCCTTGAGCGAGTAGTCGTCGCCGCTGCGGTTCTCGTCGACATAGGTCGCGCCGACCGCGACGTGATCGCCCAGCCACTGGCGTCCGCGCAGGCCGACGGTGACGTCGTCGGAGTCGAATCCGGACGGCACGTATTCGTAGTCGACCAGCAGCACCTGGCGATAGCCGTCCAGCGGCGTGTCGCGGGTCAGGGTGCGCACGTTCTCGCGGGTGATCTGCGACAGCGCGCGGGTCAGGAACAGGCGTCCCTGCAGATCATCCATTTCGTAGTCCACGCCCGGTTGCAGGTTCACCCGCGCCTCGACCCGGCCGGTGGTGGGATCGCGCACTTCCATCACCACCTGCTCGGATCCGGGCAGCACGTCGGTGTGGCGCAGGTAGTACAGGCTGCCGCCGGTGCCGAGGAACTCGGTGTGGCCGAGCGCGGTGCGCGCCTCGGCGCCGAATACCTTCAGGAGGCTGCGCGGATCGCCCAGCGCGGTGGCCGCGTTCGAGCGCCAGTTCAACGCCGCGCCGTACAGCGCGCGGTTGTACTGGGCGTACTCGGTGCCGGTGAAGCCGGTGGCGTAGTTGCCCCACAGCGCCTGGTTCTGATCCCAGTCCAGGCGCAGATACAACTTGCCCTGGGTGTCCACGTCGCGCCAGGTGCGCGAATCGTCGCCGTACACCGGGTAATAGAGATCCGGATCCAGGCGGCGGAAGATGTCGGTCGGCCGCGCATCCAGGAAACCGTCGAACAGCCGATCGAGTTCGTTCTCCCAGGTATCGGCCTGCGCGGTGAGCAGGTAGCGGCCCTTCCACTTGCCCTTGGCGTAGAAGGCCAGCCGGCCTTCGCGCAGGAAGCCGTCGTCCTGGCGGATGTCGCTGGCCAGCGTGTCCAGTCCGCCGCTGGCCTGGTTGCGCGAGAGGGTCAGATCCGCCAGCGCGGTGACGAACGCGTAGCGGCCGCTGACGTCCACGTCCAGCGGAGTGTCGGCGATCAGGCCCTGCGACGACTTCACCTGCACCTGGTAGCGGTGCGGTCCGACCGGTTGCAGGAATTCGGCGACGAACTTGCGCTCCTGGTCGATGGGGAATCCCTGGCCATCGATCACGATCTGCATGCCTTCGGGAATGTCGCGGCCGAGGATGCGCACGCGGGAGCCGTACACCGGGATGTTGCGCAGGCGCAGATCGCTCCTGCCGTAGATCGACTCGATGATCTGCACGGACTCGGCGGTGGCGGCGTCCAGGTTGTCGGCATGGCTGCGCTGCACCTCGTCCCGCAGCACCTGCGCGCCACGCGCGTAGTCGCCGGGCGTCACCAGCTGGATGCGGCGCGGATGGGTTTCATCGAAGCTGCCGTCGGGCGCGCGGGCGCGCGCGACGTATTGCAGGACGTCGCCCGCCTGCAGGCGCAGCCCGGCCGGCAATGCGCCGTCCCAGCGCGCATCGGTCACCGCGCCGACCGGCAGGGTGACGGTGGCCAGCGGGGTCACCCGATCGGTGTCGTCGCCGCGATAGATCATCACCTGCAACCGGTCGTAGAACGCGGCGTAGTTGCTGTAGGCGTGGAAGCGCACCGGCTGGGTGATGCGGCCATCCTCGAACGGCGCCAGCGATCCGGCCTGGACGTTGAGGATGGGCTGGCCCAGCGCCGGATCCTCGGTGGCCCACAGGGTGCCGCCCTGCGGCAGATCCACGGTGAAATGCCCGCTGATGCTGGCCTGTCCCTCGGCCAGCACCTGGCTGGTGCCCTGGTAGGTCTGCGCGGTCACGGTTTCCACCCGCCGGTTCCGTTGCAGCGCGACCGCGTCGTCGCCGACGGCGACGGGCTGGTTCTCGCCATGCGCGCTGATCCGGAACAGCGCGCCGTGCTCGTTGCGGCACCCGTGCGTGTCGCACTGTGGTTGCGGCGCCGGTGCTGCGGCGGTGGCCGGCGAGGGTGTCTGCGCCAGCGCCCCGCAGGCGAGCGACAGGCCACAGATGGCCAGGGCGACGCGGCTCGGGATGTGCTTCCTGATATCCATGATCATGTCCCCCTCAGCGTCCTTCCCCGCGTGCCGCGGTGGGTGTGTGCGGCCCGGTTTCCACCCGCAGGCGCGTGCGCGCCCGTGGCGAAAGCCGGTCGGCGAGCGCCGCGGCGACCGCGTCGGCGCGATGGCGGCTCAGGCGGAGGTTGTGTTCGTCGGTGCCGCGCGCGTCGGCATGGCCGGCGATGCTGACGATCACGTCCGGTCCCTGTTCGATGCGCTGCGCGATGGCGTCCAGCAGCGGCCGGTACTGTGGCCGGAGGTCGGCGCTGTCGGTGTCGAACAGCAGGTTGCCCAGTCCGATGTCCTGATCCAGGGTGACCAGCGCGGTCTGGCCGTCCACCTGGGTGCGCAGTTCGATCGCGGTGGCCTGGCGCAGTTCGGGCGTCAGCCGCGCGTCCAGCGCGGCGCGCACGGCGGTGGCGCGGTGGAAGGCCAGCACCAGTTCATCGGCCTCGGCGGTGATGATCACCCGGCCGCCTTCGCCCTCGCGCAGGCGCCCGGCGATCCGCTCGAACAGCGGCGCGTGTCCGGCCGGAATCTCCGCGCTGCCGGTGGCGAAGAACACCTCGCCCAGATCGATGTCCACCTCGGTGGTGCCGCCGCCCAGCGGCATGCCGGGCACCTGCACGCCGAAGTCGAAGCGCACCGGCACGCCGGGGGTGATGCGCAGGACGCGCGGATTCTCGGTGGTGAAGCGGCTGCCCGGCGGCAGGGTCGCGGCGTCCACCTTGATCAGGAAGTTGCGGCCACGCGCCCAGCGTCCGCCGTCGATGCCGGCCAGGTGGAAGCGGCCGTACCGATCGGTTTCGATCAGCAGGCCCTCGACCGTGCCCAGGCGCACGCCCGGCAGGCCGCGCTCGCCGGGTTCCTGGCGGCCGTTGCCGTTGGCGTCGTGGAAGACGCTGCCGATGATCAGGCTGTCGTCGAGCAGCGGATCGCCGGTCACCTCCACATCGGCGGTGGCCTCGTTGCTCAGCGCGGCGCCGTCGTCGTCGCGGACGATGGCGCGGTTGGTGTGCACGCCCGGGCCGACGCCCGCGCCCACCCGCAGCACGTAGATCACGGTGGCGCTGCGGCCGGCGGCGATGTCGAGCGCGCCGATGCGCAGCGGGCGTGCGTTGGACAGGGCGCCGGCGGTGTCGCCGTCGAGCACCTGCAGCGATTCGGGCACCATCACGAAGCCCTCGGGCAGGCGATCGAGCAGGTTGACCTGTTCCGCGTCGACGTCGCCGACGTTGTCGATGCGCAGCGTGTAGCGGACCAGATCGCCGATGCGGGCGGTGCGCTGCGCGGCGGTCTTGCTCAGGCGCAGGGTCGCCGGTTCGGCCTGCACGTCGATCAGCACGCTGGCCTGCGCGCACACCGGCGTCGGCACGGACACGTCGCACACCCGATACTCGAATCGATCCTGGCCGACGTAGCGCGGCAGCGCGGTGTAGGTGCAGATGCCCTGCGCACAGGCCACCTGGCCGTTGGCCGGTGCGACCAGCACGGTCAGCGAGGCCGGGTCCAGCGGCGCATGGCCGACCGAGTCGTTGGCCAGCACCGGAATCGCGACCGGTCCCTGGCGCGCGCGCGCCTGGTCGTCGACCGCGGTGACGGTGTTGGCCAGCACGGTGACGGTGACCGTGGCGGTGGCGCAGTTGCCGGGCACGGCCCGCTCGCACGCGTCGTACTGGAAGCTGTCGCCGCCGCTGAAGTAGCCGGTCGGCGTGTAGGTCACGCTGCCGTCGGGATTGACCGCGACCGTGCCGTGCGCGGGCGTGGTGAGGTTCTGCACCAGCAGGCGGGTGGCGTCGGCGGGTGCGCCGGCGTAGCTGTCGTTGACCAGCACCGGAATCACCAGCGCGGCGCCCTGCGCGGTCTGTCCGGCATCGTCCGCCGCGGCGATCGCGGTGGCGTTGACGACGATCGTCACGGTGGCGCTGTCGCAGTTGGCCGGGTTGATGGCGTCGCACAGCGTGTAGGTCAGCGTATAGGTGCCGCCCGGCGTGCCGGCGGCCACGTCCACGCCGCCATCGGCGTTGAGGGTCAACGGACCCTGCACCAGCGGCGCGAGGATGACGCTGGCCGGCGTCACCGCGCCGCCGTCGTACTGATCATTGGTCAGCACGTTGAGCACGCCGGTGGCGGCCACACCTCCGGGAATCGGCGGCGCGGCATCGTCCTGCGCGTCGATGGCCGGCAACGCGACCGCGAGGCTGGCGATGGCGGTGTCGCAGTTGGCGGGGTTGAGCCGTTCGCACAGGCGGTAGCTCACCGTGTAGGTGCCGGCCGGCGTGCGCGGCAGCACCGTCACCGCGCCGCTGCCCGCCTGCAACTGCACGTTGGCGTGGGTGATGGCGGTCTGGGTGAGTTCGACCTGGGCCGGATTCACCGCCGCGCCGTTGAGCAGATCGTTGGCCGCGACGTTGGCGATGGCCTGGCCACCGGCCACCGAGCCCACCGGCGCCGGCGCGAGGTCATCGACCGCGTCGATGGCGGCGGCCTGCACCTGCACGGTCACCGTGGCCTGATCGCAGTTGGCCGGATTGAGCGCCTCGCACAGCTGGTAGGTCACGGTGTAGCTGCCGGCCGGCGTGTCGGCGGCCACGTCGACCTGGCCGTTGGCCTGCACGGTCAGCGGCGCGTCGGCGGACAGCACGGTGAAGTTCACTTCCGACGGCACGACCGGCGCGCCGTCGAGGGTGTCGTTGGCCAGCAGGTTGACCACGCCGGTGGCGCCGGTCAGACCGTTGACCGGGCCGGCCGGATCGTCGAGGGCGTCCACCAGCGCGGGGTTGACCGTGATCGCCACGCTGGCGTCGGCGCAGTTGGCCGGCGCGATGGCCTGGCAGATGCGGTATTGCAGGGTGTAGCTGCCGGCCGGCGTCGCCGCCGCCACCGTCACCGCGCCATTGGCGGTGTCCAGCACGATGCCCGGATGCGCGGGCGCGACGGTCTGGGTCAGGACGATGTCCGCCATCGCCGGCGTGCCGCCACCCAGCTGATCGTTGGCGAGCACGCTGGCGACCGGGGTGCCGCCGTTGCGGCCGCCGGCCGAACCGCTGTCGTTGCCCGCGCTGATCGGCAATGGACCGGCCAGCACGTTCACGGTGACGCTGGCGCCGTCGCAGATCGTCGGCGCGCTGAGCGAGCACAGCGTGTAGGTGATGGTGTAGGCGCCGGCGGGAGTGTTGGGCGCGACGATCACGTTGCCGTTGGCGTCGATGCTCAGCTGCGCGGTGGCGGTCGCGCTCACGGTGGCGTTGGCGACGGACGCCGGGGCGCCGTTGACCAGGTCGTTGCCGAGCACGTTGCCGGCGGTGCCGCCGGCCGCGCCGTTGGCGAGGCTGAGGCTGTCGTCCAGCGCGTCCACCACCACCACCGTCACGTTGACCGTGGCGGTGTCGCAGTTGGCCGGATGGCCGGTCTCGCAGATCGTGTAGGTGGCGCTGAGCGGGCCGGCCGGCGTGCCGGCGGCGACCGACAGGACGCCGCTGGCGTCGATGGCCAGTGGCGGCGCGGCGGTGCTGGCCAGGCCGACGCTGCCGGGCGCGACGGCGCCGCCGTTGAAGGTGTCGTTGTCCAGGACGTTGGCGAGGCTGGCGTTGCCGGTGGCGCCGTTCACCAGGTACGGGCCATCGTCGATCGCGTCGATCGCGGCCAGCACCTGCACGGTGACCGTCACCTGCGCGCTGTCGCAGTTGGACAGGTTGCCGGCTTCGCAGATCTGGTAGCTGGCGCTGTAGACACCGGCGGGCGTGCCGGCCGGCACCGAGACCACGCCGTTCGCGTCGATGCCCACGGGAGCGCTGGCGTTCGGCGTGAACACCACGTTGGCCAGCGAGACCGGCGCGCCGTTGAAGGTGTCGTTGGCGAGCACGTTGCCGGCGTTGGTGCTGCCGGTGACGCCGTCGATCGGACCGAAGCCGTCGTCGACCGCGTTCAGCGCGGCGTTGACGATCACGTTGACGCTGATGGCCGCGTTATCGCAGATCGCCGGTTGCGCGACCTGGCAGATCTGGTAGCTGGCGGTGTAGGTGCCGGCCGCGGTGCCGGCGGTGACGGTCACGGTGCCGTCGGCGCCGATGGTCAGCTCCGGCGTGTTGCTTGGGGTGAGGGTCACCGCGGTGGTGGCGAACGGCGCGCCGTCGAGGCGATCGTTGGTCAGCACGTTGCCCGCGCTGCCGCCGATGCCGCCGTTGACCGGACCCAGGGTGTCGTCGACGGCGTCGAGCGTGCTGACCGCGACGGTCACGGTCGCGGTGTCGCAGTTGCCCGGATTGATGACCTCGCACAGGTCGTAGGTGGCGGTATAGGTGCCGGCCGCGGTGCCGGCGGCTACCGAGACGGTGCCGTTGGTGCCGATGGTGATCGGGGCCACGTCGTGCGGCGTCACCGTCACCTGCGGCGCGGTCACCGGCGCGCCGTTGAGGGTGTCGTTGTCCAGGATGTTGCCGGCGGCCGCGCCGCCGGTGCCGCCATTGACCGGACCGAGCGCGTCGTCGACCGCGATCAGCGTGCCCGCCGCGACCGTGACGGTGATCGTCACGCTGTCGCAGATCGTCGGCTGCGCGACCTGGCAGATCTGGTAGCCGCCGCTGAGCGGACCGGCGGGCGTGCCGGGCGCGATGGTGACGGTGCCATCGGGGGCGATGGTCAGCGCCGGGCCGCCGCCGGTCTGGGTCAGGGTGACCGCGCCGGGCGTGGCGGGCGCGCCGTCCACGAAGTCGTTGGTCAGCACGTTGCCCGCGTTGCCGCCCGCCGGCGAGGGACCGAGCGCGTCGGTCACCGCGTCGATGGTCGAGACCGTCACGGTCACCGTGGCGGTGTCGCAGTTGTCCGGCACCGCCGCTTCGCAGATCTGGTAGCTCGGCGTGTAGACGCCGGCCGGCGTGTTCGGCGCGATGCTCACCGTGCCGTCGCCGGCGATGGTGACCGGACCGGCGTTGGTGGGCGTCAGCACGATGTCGCCCGGCGCCACCGGATTGCCGTCGAGGGTGTCGTTGCCCAGCACGTTGCCGGCGTTGGGATTGCCGGTGACGCCGTTGATGCCGCTGAAGGCGTCATCGTTGGCGACCAGCGTGCCGGGGGTCACCACCGTGATCTGGACGCTGGCGGTGTCGCAGACCGTCGGCGCGTCCAGGTAGCAGATCGTGTAGCTGGCGGTGTGCGTGCCGGCGGCGGTGCCGGGAGGCACGGTGACGGTGCCGTCGGCGTTGAAGACGATCGCGGCGGTGCCGGCGCCAACCAGGCTTACCGTCGCCAGCGAAGCGGGCGTGGCGCCGCCCGCGCTGTCGTTGCCCAGCACGTTGAGCAGGGACGCCGCGCCGGTGGCGCCGTTGATCGGGCCGGCCACGTCGGCGACCGCGTCGATCGGCGGAACCACGCGCACCGTCGCGGTGGCGCTGTCGCAGTTGCTGGGAACCGCGGTTTCGCAGATCTGGTAGGTCGCCGAATAGGTCCCCGGCGTCGCGGCCGGATCCAGTGTCACCGCGCCATCGGCGGCGATCGTCAGCGGGCCGCTCGGGGTGGAGGTCAGCGTGACCAGCGCCGGAATGATCGGAGCGCCGGCCAGGGTGTCGTTGCCGAGCACGTTCGCGGTCAGCGCGATGCTGCCGGCCGCCTGCGGCGGCAGCGGGTCGTCGACGGCGTCGATGGTCGCGGCGGAATTGACCGTCACCGTGATCACCGCGTCGTCGCAGTTGCCGGGATTGGCGATCTCGCAGATCTGGTAGGTGGTGGTGTAGGTGCCGTTGGCGGTGCCGGCGGGTACGTCCACGGATCCGTTGGCGTTGACGACCAACTGCGCGGTGCTGACCGGCGCGAAGGTGATCTGGGCCGGCACCACCGGCGCGCCGCCCAGGGTGTCGTTGGTCAATACATTGACCACGTTGGCCTGGCCGGTGATGCCGTTGACCGGACCGGCGCTGTCGGCGACCGCCACGATCGGGCGCGCGGCGACCGGCACCGGCGGCGTGGTGTCGGTGTTGTCGGCGGGATTGGGATCCGTGGTGCCCGGCGGCGGGGTGACCGTGGCGGTGTTGGCGCCGATCGTCGATGGCGTGGTCAGCGGCGCGGTGCCGGTCACGTCGACGGTGATGGTGCCGGCCGCCAGCAGGTTCACGGTGAGCGCGACGTTGCCGGTGCCGCTGGCGGCGCCGCAGCTGGATCCGGCGCTGGCCGCGCAGGTCCAGCCGACGTTGCTCAATTCGGCGGGCACGGTATCGGCCAGGGTGGCGCCCAGCGCCGCCGAAGGCCCGGCGTTGGTGAGGGTGATCCGGTAGGTCACCGTGCCGCCGGTGACGACCGGCGAGGCGGTCAGCAGGGTCTTGTCGACCGTGAGCGCGGCCTCGGCCGCCAGCGCGTTGGTATCGGTGCCGCTGTTGTTGCCCGGTTGCGGATCGGTCACCGTCGGCGGCAGCGTCACCGTGGCCGTGTTGCCCAGGTTCGCCGGATAGGTCTGCGCGGACACGCCTGCGGCGACCAGCAGCCATCCCAGCAACACCGCCGCGCCTCCCGCCGCGCGCCTGGAATCGGCGCGCGCCGGAATCACGGTCCTGGAGGTCGATAGCGCTCGGGTGTCCATACGGCGTTCCTCGCGGTGGCTTGCGGCATCGGATGCGCGTGCAAGCGGGTCGTGCAGGTGAGTTCGGTGCGATGCCATGGGCATCGATGGCGCGCGTTCAGTAGGCCGCGGGGTCGGCGTTGAACGAGACCGGGACGGTGATCGTCGCGGTGCCCGTCGCGTCCAGGCTGACGCTGAGGCTGATCGCCGCGTCGCCCGCCGCGCCGCCGTTGGCGGGACAACTGCTGCCCGCCCCGGTCGCCACGCATGTCCAGGGCGCGGATAGTCGGGCGCCGTTGGGCAGGGTGTCGTTGACCACCACGCCGCTGACTGCGTCGGGGCCGGCGTTGGACACGGTGATCACATAGCTGGCGCTGCCGCCGGGCGTGTAGGTGCCGGAGCCGTCGCTCTTGGTCACCGAGACATCCGAACGGAAGGCGCGGCTGTTGGTGATCCGGCAGGTGATGCTGACCGGATTGGCGCCGGCGGCCGGCGCGGTCAGGCTGAAGGTGGCGCCGCTGCCGGAACTGATCGCGGTGCCGTTCTGATCGGTGCACGCCCAGGTGGTGGTGTAGCTGCTCAGCAGCGTGCCGGTGCCCGCGGTCTCGGCCAGGTCGTAGCTCAATCCGGGCGTGGTCAGCGCCGGCGCGGTGCTGCCGTTGTTGCCGACGTTGCTGACCGAGGCCACCGTGGTGGCACCCTGGCTGATGCTGAGATTGAAGCGGCCCGGATCGGTGGTGGGCGCCAGGATCTTGGCCAGCGCCAGGGTCGCGACGCAGGAACGGCTCACGCCTTCGACGGTGAACACCGCGTTGCCGACGCGGATGCCGAGCAGCGCCAGCAGGTTGTCGACCAGTCCGCCGAGCAACGCGGTCAGCACCGGTTGCAGCAGCGGCACCACCGCGCTCTGCAGGGTTGCTTCCACGGTGTCGACGATGGTGTCCAGGATCGGCACCAGCGCGGCCGGAAGCGCGATCACGACGGGAGGGAGCAGCGGCGGATTGAGGGTGACGACGGGCGTCCCGCGGCTGACCTCCAGATCCAGGTTGTTGAGCAGATCCACGATCAGCGTGCCCGCGCTGACGGTGCCGCTGCTGGCGGTGCGCGTCTGCGGGAAGGGCGCGTTGACGGTGAAGTTCTGCAGCGCGGGCGATCCGGTCGCGGCCGCGCGTCCGGTCACCGACAGCGGGACCTGCACGTCCAGCAGGCCGACGCCGAGCAGGTTGAGGCGGAAACCGAGTTGCAGGTTGTTGATCACCACCGGCGAGACGTCGGCGTTGGTCACCACCCGCGAACGGTTGAAGAAGATGCTGTCGGCGATGGTGCCGATGTAGAAGTTCACCAGGCCGGGACGCGCCTGGAAGCTCACCGCGCCGGCCACGTAGTCGATCGCGGTGATCGTGCCCTCGGCGCGCGCCACGTCGGCGTACAGCTGGAGCTTGAGCACGTCGGCGGTCAGGGTGATGTTGGTCAGGCCAAGGCCGGCCGCGTTGAGCGCGTTGATGATCGCCTGGGTATTGAAACCCTGCAGCACGTCGACATTGAGCTTGATGCGGATGGCGCTGCTGTGGAACGAACTTCCCTGCGGCCCGCACACGATCACCGGCGGCTCCACCACCTGCAGCCACAATTGCAGGTTGGCGACGCCGGTCAGACCCAGCGCCGCGGTGTTGACCGCGATCGGCGTGGGCGTGGTCAGCACGTTGCGGAAGTTGTAGAGCTGGGCCGAACCGGTGACCAGATCCAGCACGTCCAGATCGATGTCCGCCAGCGAGCCCTGCGGCAGGCTGATCTGCAGCAGATCGGCCAGGCGGATCTGGCCGGTCAGGCCGGCGACGTTGAGCGGCAGCGCGTTCAAGGCATTGGCGGCGGCGGTCTGACCGTCGGCCTGCAGTACCTGCACCATCGCCAGCTGCAACTGCGCCAGGGTGATGTTGGTGTTGAGCACCTGGCTGGTGTCACTGATGCCGAGGTTCAATCCCAGCCGGGTGATCAGCGCGTTGAGGTTGATGTCCGAGCCGGCCAGCGCGTTCCAGTCCAGCACGGAGACGTTGACCGTGGTGCCGGGCAGCAGCGATTGCAGCAGCAGGTTGAGCACCGGTCCCTGGGTGCTGTCCACTGAGACCAGCCGCGGCCCCGCCGAGATGCAGGCGCCGGTGGTGCAGCCGGTCTGCGCCTTCAACGGCGCGGGAGCGACCGCCAGGGTCGCGACGGTCAGCAGGGTGACCAGGAAAAAGTGGCGGAAACACGTCCGCACGAAGCCCTTCGTATCCATCAAACTACCCCCCGTAGTCGATGTACAAGTCCGTCTGAAATCGTTTTCGTTTTTTTGGATCCCGGATTACGCCTGGGGCGATCGATCCGGTGTGCGGACAGTGCGACGGATGCCGTTGATAGATGGGCGCGCTGTCGTTACATTCCCCGGCGTCGTTAGTAATGCGTGATCGTGGCGTTAGCAACGACGAAGGAATGCGGTTGCAGTAAGAGTCGCTTGCCAGTCGTTTCATTTCGCGGCGGTGAACCTTGGCGCGAGAGGGGAGGCAAGCGGAACCGGCCAAGTTTCGGGCAGTGTCACTTGTGGGGCAGCAACACTGACTTTTGGTCCCATGCGGGAAAGGAGCTCCTGATGATTCCGATGGCATTGCGCATCAGACGTGCGCGCGTCCTGGCCAACCTGTCGCAGGCGGAACTGGCGCAACGAGCGGGTGTAAAGCGGAGCGCCGTCACACAATGGGAACGCGAAGGCGGCACCCATCCCAGCCTCGAACACCTCACCTTGATCGCGGTGGCCACCCACGTGCCATTCGAGTGGTTGGCGACCGGTCGCGGAGAAGCCGGCAACCATCCGGTGTTCGAGGTGCCGGCGGTGGCCTCGTCCGGACAGGTGCTGGACGACGTGGAAGCCCGGGTGCTGGTGCTGCTGCGCCGGTTGCCGACGCGCAAGCGCCAGGCAATCTGCGCGTTGCTGGAAATGCTGGTATAGGAGAGGGCCGCCGGCGTCCGCGTCGGATGCCGGCGGTTTCCCTTCCTGGATCCACGATGCCCCACGTGCTGGAAACCCGCGTCCCGCCTCCTGTCGTCCTGTTGTTCGCCGCCGGCCTGATGTGGGGCCTGGCGCGCCTGTCGCCCGCGCTGCGGTGGACGTGGCCGGGCGCCGCGTGGCTGGCGGCGTTGCTGGCCATCGCCGGGCTGGCCCTGAACCTGGCGCCGAAGTGGTGGTTCGGCCGCGCCGGCACCACCGTCAATCCGCTGCGTCCGCACGCCGTCCGCCAGTTGGTTATGACCGGACCGTATCGCTTCAGCCGCAACCCGATGTACCTGGGCCACGCGCTGCTGTTGCTGGCCTGGGCCAGCATGCTTGGCCATCCGCCCGGACTGATCGGCGTGGCGTTCTATCTGGCGTGGGTGACCCGTTTCCAGATCCGTCCCGAGGAACGCGTGCTCGCGGCGCGGTTTCCGCAGGCGTATGCGGATTACCGCGGGCGGGTGCGTCGCTGGTTGTGAGCGGCGACGGCGTCCGGGGAATGGTCAGGATTTGCGGCGCGCGCGGGAAGTCTTCGCGGCGGGCGCGCAATAGGCGTCGTACAGCGCCTGCATGACGCCGGAGGCGGGACCCGGCAGCGGCGAATACAGGATCGACTGGGCCACCCGCCGGTTGCCGACCAGGCCGGCTTCGCGCAACACCGCCAGATGCTGCGACAGCGCCGACATCGACAGCCCGGTCAGGGCCTGCAAGTCCGAAACGCTGGCTTCGCCTTCCAGCAACCGGCACATCACCAGCAGCCGCGCCGGGTGCGCCAGCGCCTTCAGCAGTCCGGCCGCGTCCTCCGCGTGCCGGGCCATGCGTTGCATATCGGTAGGGGCGGGCATGGCGGGTCGTGTCCGGGGCGTCGTGGCTTGAATTGAATTTAAGGCAATGCTAATTTAGCAAATACTTAAATAAGTGGCAAGGAACCGGACATGTCCAGCACCTCCGTCCGCCCCCGCGTCGAGAGCTTCTTCCACGCGGATACCAATACCTTCACCTACGTGGTGTCCGAGAGCGACGGCGGCGCCGCGGTCATCATCGATCCGGTGCTCGACTACGACGCCGCCAGCGCGCGCACGTCGACCGCATCGGCCGACGCGGTGCTCGCCCATGTCCACCAGCGCAACCTGAAGGTCGAGTGGATCCTGGAAACCCACGCGCATGCCGATCACCTCAGCGCCGGCGGCTACCTGCGCGATGCGCTGCGCGCGCCGCTGGCGATTGGCGAAGGCATCGTGCAGGTGCAGGCGCGCTTCAAGGCGCTGTTCGGCCTGGGCGACGACTTCGTCGCCGACGGCCACCAGTTCGATCGCTTGCTGCGCGAGGACGAGCGCCTGCCGGTGGGCGGCATGGAAGTGCGCGTGATCGCCACGCCCGGCCATACCGATGACAGCCTGACCTATGTGATCGGCGATGCGGCGTTCATCGGCGACACCCTGTTCGCACCGGAAACCGGCACCGCGCGGGTCGACTTTCCCGGCGGCAGCGCGCGCAAGCTGTACGCCTCCATCCAGACGCTGCTGGGCCTGCCGCCGGCGACCCGCGTGTTCCTGTGCCACGACTATCCGGCCGGGCGCGAACCTCGCGCCGAGACCAGCGTGGCGGCGCAGCGCGAAGGCAACATCCATGTCGGCAACCAGCGCGGCGAAGCCGAGTTCGTCGCCCTGCGCGAAGCGCGCGACGCGACGCTGCCGGTGCCGCGCCTGATCCTGCCGGCGTTGCAGGTGAACATCCGCGGCGGGCGCCTGCCCGCGAGCGACGACAACGGAATCGCCTATCTGCGCCTGCCGCTCAATCAGCTGGGGCGCCGCTCGTGAGCCTGTTCTCGGCATGGACCGGCGGCGTCCTGATCGGCCTGGCCGCCACCGCGCTGCTGCTGTTCAACGGTCGCATCGCCGGCGTCAGCGGCATCGTCAACGGCCTGGCCACCCGGATCGCGGGCGAGCGCGGTTGGCGAATCGCATTCCTGCTGGGACTGGCCGGGGGCGGCGTCGGGGTGATGAAACTGACCGGGCAGTCCGCCGCTTCACCGGCGAGCATGCCGGTGCTGCTGCTGGCCGGTGTGCTGGTCGGTTTCGGAACCCGGCTGGGCAACGGTTGCACCAGCGGGCATGGCGTGTGCGGACTGGGTCGGGCGTCGCTGCGCTCGCTGGTCGCGGTGCTGGTATTCATGGCCTCGGCGCTCGTCACCGTCTACGTGACCCGGCACCTGTCCGGAGGCGCGGCGTGAAGCGCTGGATCGCGGCGTGGCTGGCGGGCGCGCTGTTCGGCGCCGGACTCGCGCTCTCGCGCATGACCGATCCGAACGTCGTGCTGGGGTTCCTCGATGTCACCGGCGATTTCGATCCGCGCCTGGCGTTCGTGCTGTTCGGCGCGGTGGCGACCACGCTGATCGCGTTTCGCCTGGTGCTGCGGCGTCCCCGGCCCGTGCTGGCCGAACGCTTTCAGCTGCCGCTGTCGCAGGCGATCGATCGGCCATTGGTGACGGGCGCGTTGTTGTTCGGCGTCGGCTGGGGATTGGCGGGTTACTGTCCGGGGCCGGCACTGGTCGGCGCGGCCGCCGGCGTGGACACCGCGCTGGCTTTCGTCGCCGCGATGATCGCCGGCAGCCTGTTGCAGGCGATGACGGCACGGCGCGGACCGGCGTGACATCCAAAACGTGTCATGGCTGGCACGCAGCTTTGCGCGCGGCCCGTTGCAATGCCGGAACGGCGCCCTAGACTTGCCGGTTCCGGCCGAACGAGTGGTGGCAAGGCGATGAACGACGTGATCCTGTTGTACGGCACCAACGATTTCGAGCGCGAGCGTTGGGAGGATCTGCCCGAACTGGTCGAACGCCGTGGCCAGGTGCTGTCGCGCAAGGCCGGACCCCGCACGCCGCAGCCGACCGACCACGCCTGGGAGCCGGTGTCCATCTACGCGTCCGACGATCTGACCGAAGAGGAATTCCAGGATCTCTACGAAGCCAATCGCGCGCACGTCACCGAGCTGAACCTCAAATACTGAGATCCCGCGCGCGGGCGGCGCGGCCGCGACGGTTCAGGCGTTCGCCCGCGGCTTGAGCTGGTGCAGCAGGATCGAATTGCCCTCGCTGTCCTCGCACACCGCCATCCGGCAGACCGGACTGTGGATGACGTCGCTGCGGAACGCCACGCCGCGCGCCTTCAGTCGCGCCATGAGCGCATCGAGATCCTCCACCTCGAACGCAATCGTGCCGCCGGCGGTGGCGCTGGGCTGATCCTCGATGAAATTGGTGAGCGCGAGGCATCCGCCGCCCGGCAGATCGTATTCCAGCCAGTACCGCTCGCCCTGGTTGCCGACCGAACCGGCTTGCAGGCCCAGCGCGTTCTCGTAGAAATCGCGGGCGCGCGCGACGTCGCGGATCGGATACATGGTGAACGCCACTTTCTTCAGCATCGGACGACTCCAGTGAAAGGCCGGGGTGGAAAAGCGTGACCACGATACCGATACCGGGCTCGAGCATTGGCGTCATCGCGCCTTCACGACGCATTTCCGACGAACGGTCCCTCCGGCGACCGGTGTTCGGTCGTGAAATGCGTTGTTTCTGCTGTTCCTGTCATGTTGCGCGCGGATATTGGGGGAGTCCGCCGGAGAAAGGAGGCAGAAGGATGTTGTTGCAAGGACTCACCCAGGAAGGCAAGTGCGAGGTCATCGATGTCGAGGCCGAGTTGCAGCGGTGGCAGCACTGCGGCCCGGTGCCCGGGCGCCACGATCACACCGCGTTCCGCCGTTTCGAACCGACCTTCCGGTTCGCCTACGACCTCTATCTGCAATGGCATCGCGAACCGCTGGACGCGCTGGGCGATCGCATCGAAGGCGCGTACGAGCGCCAGCTGCCGCCCGGCGAACGGCTGGATCGCGAGACGGTGATGACGATCGTCGCCGCGGTGTGGGAACGGATGGGCGGACGCATGCAGGCCTGCCGCATGCCGGCCACCGCGCACGCGCGGTCTCCGGTGATCGCGCCGCAGGCGCCGCCTCCGGTCTGAAGGTTGTGCGCGGGGCGCACCGCCGCAATCAGCCGGAGGGATCGTCCCGCTGCGACAGCCAGCGCCAGGCGCCGAGAATCAAGCCGCGCGCGACCGACCAGTCCGCGTTCGGCGGACTGGGCAGCAGGTCCCAGCGCATCTCCAGTTCGGCGTCGACCTCCGCGTCGATGCGGCCCCCGTGGCTCGCATGGGTCGCCAGCGCGAGCGCGTAGGCGCGGCACGCGTCGTTCCAGGCCAGATCCGGATGCAGGCGTATCCGCCGCTGGAAATCCTGCCGGCTGAAGGCCTCGAAGTCCTCGGAAATCTCGGGAGGATCGTCGCGGGCGAGGCTGGCGGCGACCTGCTGGCTCGCACGCTCAAGGCTGACGGCGCCGTGGGAACTGCGGAGGTATTCCATGGCTGGACTCCGGGGGGCGTGCGCCGATTCTTGACCGCCCCGGCATGACCGTCCCGTGAAAACCCGGCGACGGTCGCGTCCGCGATCCCGGCGCCGGATTAAAGCCGGTTTAAAGCGGCCATGCCTATCGTGCGCTCCCCGCGTGTCCCCCACGCCATCCCGCAGGAGTCCGCATGTCGCCGTTCCGTCCCCTGGTTTTCCTGGGCCTGCTCGCCGGTGCCGTCGCACCGGTGTCCGCGCAGGTCGTATCCGAATCCAACCGCGAGGCCGGGCAGGCGTCGGCATCGCGCTGGCGCGCCGGACTGGCGGTCGCCAGCCGCGAAGGCGTCTATGCGGGCGAGGATGATCGCACCCTGGTGTTTCCGAACGTGTCGTACGAGGGCGAGCGCTTCTTCTGGCGCGGCGTGCAGGCGGGCATGCATCTGTTCTCGCGCGAGAGCTTCGCGCTGGATGGCTACGTCGCCGGACGTTTC
Source organism: Pseudoxanthomonas sp. (assembly GCF_051953815.1). GTDB lineage: Bacteria > Pseudomonadota > Gammaproteobacteria > Xanthomonadales > Xanthomonadaceae > Pseudoxanthomonas_A. The sequence goes on from NZ_JBQCIJ010000049.1 coordinate 26,297, forward strand.
GACGGCATCGACGCCGATGATTTCGGCATTCCGGAACTGGCGGAGCGCGGCATCGATCGGCGCCTGCTGGAAGATCGCGACGATGCCCTGGACATGGGCATGAGCGCGCGCTGGCGCGGCGCGGCCGGCGAACTGGAACTGGACGCGCGCGCCGACGTCACCGGCACCAGCGAGGGCTACCAGGCTTCGCTCGCCTATCGGCATCCGTTCCAGGCCGGTCACTGGCAGTTGATCCCCGGCATCGGCGTGCGCTGGCTGTCCTCGGATCTGGCCGACTACTACTACGGCACCCTGGACGAGGAAATCGCGCGCGGCGTGGTGCGTTACCGGCCCGGCAGCGTCACCGTGCCCCACGCCAGCCTGACCGTGCTGCGGCCGTTCGCGGAGAAGTGGCTGTTCATCGCCAGCGCCGAGTACCGCCGGCTGCCGTCCGCGCTGCGTGACAGCCCGCTGATCGATCGCGACGCCAATGGCGGCGCCACGGTGATGGTCGGCTTCTCGCGGGGCTTCTGACGCAACGTCGGCGGCGCATCCTGGTTCCGCCGCCCCTGCGACCGGGACGCGGGTCGCGTCCCGGTTCGGCCTTTCGAGTGGACGCGCGCGCCGCGTCCCTTCACTCACTCATCGAATAGGGACGCTTGTCGCGTCCCCTCATTCGCTCATTGAATAGGGACGCGCATCGCGCCCCCATTCGCGGTTCGGTTCCGCCTGCATGGTGAAGCGCAGTTCGCCGCCGGCCAGGATTTCGGCGTGCTCCAGGTACGCGCGATCCAGCGGCTTGCCGTCGAGGGTCGCGCGGCCGATGTAGGGATGCGCCTCGTCCAGGCCCTCGGCGATCACGGTGAAGCGCTTGCCGTTGGGCAGGTTGAGGGTGGCGCGCGGCAGGAACGGCCGGCCGATCACGTACTGGTTGCTGGCCGGCGCGACCGGGTAGAAACCCAGCGCGGTGAACACGTACCAGGCCGACATCTGGCCGAGATCGTCGTTGCCCGCCAGTCCATCCGGGCGCGGCGCGTACTGGCTGGCCATGATCGCGGCCAGCCGCGCCTGGGTGCGCCAGGGCTGGCCCGCGTGCGCGTACAGGTAGGCGACGTGATGACTGGGCTCGTTGCCGTGCGCGTACCAGCCGATCAGCCCGGTGATGTCCTCCATGTGGGCGAAGATCTTCGGATCCACCTTGGCCTCGAACACCGCGTCCAGCCGCGCCAGCAGCTTGTCCTCGCCGCCATGCGCCCGCGCCAGTCCGGCCACGTCCTGCGGCACGTACCAGGAGTACTGCCAGGCGTTGCCTTCCGTGTAGTCGCTGCCGTAGCCGCTGGCGGCGGGATCGAAGGGCTCGCGGAACGCTCCGTCGCGCTTGCGCGCGCGCATGAAGCCGGTGGCCGGATCGAAGGCGTGCTTCCAGTTGGCCGCGCGCCGGTTGAACTCGGCCGCGACCTCCTTGCGTCCCATCGCTTCGGCCACCCGTGCGATGGTCCAGTCGTCGAAGGCGTATTCGAGCGTCTTCGACGCGGCTTCGCCTTCCTCGTCGATCGGCACGTAGCCCAGTTCGCGGTACTGGGCGATGCCGTCGTAGGGACCATAGTTGGCACTGGCGACCATCGCCTCCAGCGCCTCGTTGGCGTCATAGCCACGGATGCCTTTCATATAGGCGTCGGCGATCACCGGCACCGCGTGGTAGCCGATCATGCACCACGTCTCCTGGCCGTGGAACGCCCACACCGGCAGCACGCCATAAGGACTGTGCCGGCGCGCGGCCAGCAGCGACTGCACGAAATCGTTGCTGCGCTGTTCCGGCTGCACCAGGGTGAGCAGCGGATGCAGCGCGCGATAGGTGTCCCACAGCGAGAACGTCGAGTAGTGGGTGAAGCCCTGGGCCTGGTGCACCGCGTTGTCCGGTCCGCGATAGCGTCCGTCGCTGTCCATGAACAGGGTCGGGCCCAGCAGCGTGTGGTACAGCGCGGTGTAGAAGCCGCGCCGCTGCGGCGCCGGCGCATCGATCTCGATCGCGCCCAGCGCCCGCGCCCACTGCCGGCGCGCGTCGGCGCGCACGCCGTCGAAATCCCAGCCGGGCACTTCCGCATCGAGGTTGGCGATGGCGTTGTCCTCGCTGACCGGCGAGATCGCGACCTTGACCAGCAGCGGACCCGGCGTGTCCGCGAAATCGAACGCGGCCACGATCTGGCGCCCCTCGATCTGCGCGCGCTGGCGCGGATCCTTCTCGCCCGGCGGCGGGAAGCCCTTGTAGGCCACGTCCTGCTCGGTGTCGTGCAGTTGCCGGCCCTGGACCGGCCGCGAGAACCGCAGGGCGAAATACAACTGCCGCCCCGGCGCCCAGCCGCGGGTCTCGCGGAAGCCGGTGACGGTGCCGTCCGGCCGCAGGCGCAACCGCGACCACAGCACCTTGCCCGGATAGTCGTACAGGCTGGTGCGCAGATCGATCAGTACGTGCGCCGGCTTGCCGCGCGGGAAGGTGTAGCGGTGCACGCCGACCCGCGCGGTGGCGGTGAGTTCGGCGCGCACGTCGTAGTCGTCCAGGCTGACGGCGTAGTAGCCGGGCTGCGCGATCTCGCCTTCGTGGCGGAAGCGCGAGGTGTAGCCGCTGCCGGGCTGGTCGGGATTGCCGCGTTCCAGCTTCACCTCGCCGCTGATCGGCATCAGCAGCACGTCGCCCAGATCCGAGTGGCCGGTGCCGGAGAAATGGGTATGCGAGAAGCCGACGATGGTGCGGTCGTCGTGGCGATAGCCGGCGGCCCAGCCGTAGGCATCCTTGCGCGGCTGGATGCGGGTGTCGGGACTGAGCTGGACCATGCCGAACGGAACGGTCGCGCCGGGAAAGGTATGCCCCTCGCCGCCGGTGCCGATGAAGGGATCCACATCGGCGAAGGCGCGTTCGCCGACCTCCGCCGGCGTCGCGGCCAGCGCCGGCAACGCCATCAGTCCCAGGCAGATCGCGCCCGCCGCGCGTGTCCACATCGTCCGCATGCCGCGTCCTCGTGATGGAGAGGGCGCGAACGTAGCACGCCGGGCGGGGCCCGCCCGGAACCGCGTCACGCCGCGCCTTCGCGGCGCAACAGTTCGCGCTTGCGATCCACGCCCCAGCGGTAGCCCGACAGCGCGCCGTCGCTGCGGACCACGCGGTGGCAGGGAATGGCGACCGCCAGATGGTTGGCGCCGCAGGCCTGCGCGACCGCACGCACCGCGCGCGGCATGCCGATGCGCTGGGCGATCTCGGCGTAGCTGGCGGTGCTGCCCGGCGGAATCTGCCGCAATGCCTGCCACACGCGCTCCTGGAAGGCGGTGCCGCGCACGTCCAGCGGCAGATCCAGGCCGATGCCGGGCGCTTCGACGAAACCGACCACCCGCGCCACCCATTCCTCGAAGCCGGCGTCGCCGCCGATCAGTCGCGCGCGCGGAAACTGGTCCTGCAGATCCCGCGCCAATGCCTCCGGATCCTCGCCCAGCAGGATCGCGCAGACCCCGCGTTCGCTGCGCGCGACCAGGATCGCGCCGAGCGAGCACTGGCCGATGGCGAAGCGGATGTCGGTGTTCGCGCCGCCCGCGCGCCAATCCTTCGGGCGCATGCCCAGGCGCTGGTTGGAGGTTTCGTAGAAGCGGCTGTTGGAGCCGAAGCCGGCGTCGAAGATCGCGTCGGTGATCGAGGTGTCGCCTTCCAGCCCCTCGCGCAGGCGGCGCGCGCGCTGCGCCAGCGCGTAGGCTTTCGGGGTCACCCCGGTCACCGTCTTGAACACCCGGTGGAAGTGGTACGGGCTCATGCCGGCGGTTTCGGCCAGTTGCGCCAGCGAAGGCGGTTCGTCGGTGTTCTCCAGTTGCCGGCAGGCGTGCGCCACGCGTTCGGCGTGCTGGCGGGCCAGGGCGGCGCGATCGGCCGCGGCCCGTCGGTTGGGCCGGTAGCCGGCCGCCTCGGCGGCCTCGGGCGTGTCGAAGAACACCACGTTCTCCGGTCGCGGCAGGCGCGAGGGGCTGCTGGGGTGGCACCAGACGCCGGTGGTCCGGACCGCGTAGACGAAGCGGCCGTCGGCGGCCGGGTCGCGCGCCAGCACGGCGGACCAGCGGGGGTCGTCCTGGATGGCGTCGGCGGCGGCGCGCGGAAGGGAAGGCGAGGATGCGTTCATGGCGGCAAGGGCGTGTCGGGGGGACGACGCCATCTTCAGTCCCGTCAGCCTAGCGGACACTCCGCGCCTTGCGATCAAATTCGCGGACCCGGCCGGGCCCGCTTCAATCGCCCGGCAGTTGCGCCAGGAACGCCTCCAGCGCGGGGGAACGGCGCCGGTTGAGCAGTTCCAGCCGGTACAGGCGGCGACTGAGCGCGGCCTGGCCATCCAGCGACAGCGTGCGCACGCGGCGCATCGCGATCAGATCCTCCACCACCACCGAAGGCAGGATGGCGACGCCGGCGCCGGCGGCCACCGCGCGGGCGATGGCCTCGTTGCTGCCGATCTCGACCTGGTGCTTCGGGGTGATGCCATGCGCCTGCAGCAGGCGCTCGGCCACCCGGCGCGTGCCGGAGCCTTCCTCGCGCAGCAGCCAGGTCTGTTCGCTGAGGCTGGCGGCGGAGGCCAGCCGGCTGCCGCTGCCGGCCAGATCGTCCGGCGCGATCACCACCAGCGCTTCCTCGCGCCAGACCCGCCGGTCGATGCGCGGGTCGTCCACCGGGCCCTCCACGAACGCCGCGTCGACGGTGCAGTCGATGATCGCCTGGGCGATCTGGGCGGTGTTGGCGACCATCACCCGGGTGCGGATGTCCGGATGCCGGCGGGCGTAGCCGGCCACGTGCACCGGCAGCCAGTAGCCGGCCACCGTGGTGCTGGCGCCGATGCGCAGCTCGCCCTTGCGCAGGCCGACCCGCTCGCGGATGTCCTCCAGGGCAATCCGCTCCATCGCGAAGATGCCGCGCGCGTGTTCGTACAGCGCCTGTCCGCCCTCGGTCAGCCGGATCGCGCGCATGCCGCGCGCGCCGCCGGAGGCGCGATCGATCAGCGGCAGATCGAGCTGGTGCTCCAGCTCGCGGACCGCCTTGGAGACCGCCGACTGGGTGATGAACATCGTCTCGGCCGCGCGGGAGAAGCCCTGCTGCTCGACCACGGCGACGAACACCCGCAGCAGATGGAGATTAAGTGAATGAGGAATATTCATGCATGAGGGAATTATATGCATTGGACTCATTCCGGGGGCGGGACTAAGGTGCCGTCCGTCGGCGGGAGTCCCCGCCCGCGCCTTCCGCCTTCCCGTCCGCGTTTCCGGTTTTCCCCGATGTCCAGCCAGTCCCTGTCTTCCGTATCCGCGCCGCACCGCCAGTCCGGCTGGTGGCTGGGCCTCGGCCTGGCCGCGCTGCTGGCAGCTGCGGGCCTGTGGCTGGCCGGCCTGCCGACCGTGCAGGGCTGGGGCATCAGCGCGCTGACCGCCGCCATCCTGCTGGGCATCGTGGCCGGCAACACCTTCTTCCCGCGCATCGCCGCGCGCACCGCGCCGGGCGTGGATTTCGCCAAGAGCACCCTGCTGCGCCTGGGCATCGTGCTGTACGGCTTCCGGGTCACCGTGCAGGACATCGCCCAGGTCGGCATGGCCGGCCTGGTGATCGACGTGATCGTGGTGGCTTCGGTGTTCCTGCTGGCGGTATGGCTGGGCACGCGCCTGTTCAAGCTGGATCGCGAGACCTCGATGCTGATCGGCGCGGGCAGCGCGATCTGCGGCGCGGCGGCGGTGATGGCGGCCGAACCGGTGGTGAAGGCGCAGCCGCACAAGGTGGCGGTCGCGGTGGCGACGGTGGTGGTGTTCGGCACCGTCGGCATGTTCCTGTATCCGGCGTTGTATCCGTACCTGGGCATCGACGCCCACGCCTATGGCGTGTATGCCGGTTCCACCATCCACGAAGTCGCGCAGGTCGTGGTGGCCGGCAAGGCCGTCAGCGAATCGGCCGCCTCGGTGGCGGTGATCGAGAAGATGATCCGGGTGATGCTGCTGGCGCCGTTCCTGCTGATCCTGTCCGCGCGCCTCGGCGCCGGGTCGGGCGCCGGTGCGGACGGCGCGCGGCCGAAACTGATGATCCCGTGGTTCGCGGTGATGTTCATCGTGGTCAGCCTGTTCAATTCGCTGCACCTGCTGCCCGCCACATGGGTCGCGATGATCGTCCAGCTGGACACCGTCCTGCTGGCGACCGCGATGGCCGCCCTGGGCCTGCGCACCCACGCCGGCGCGATCCGCCAGGCCGGCGTGAAACCGCTGCTGCTGGCGCTGAGCCTGTTCGCGTTCCTGCTGCTCGGCGGCGGCGCCATCAACTGGCTGGTGATGCGCCTGCTGGGCTGAAGCCAGCCACGGCGCGGCGTCGCGAAGGTAATAAAGATTCCGGTTGCAAGGTCGATGCGTGGGATCTGGGACTGACGCCAGATGACCCATTGATGCCCTGGGGAGAGGGCCGGCAATGGAATCCACCGCCGCATCATCGCGAAGGATCGCACCCGCCTGGACAGGGCCGGGCCTGCTCGTGCTGTGGCTGGGCGCGATGGTGCCGGCGCTGGCCAGGCTGGAAACCGGCGGCGTGCGCGCCTCGCCCGCCTCCGACGCCGCGGCATTGCTGACCGCGCTGCGCGCGCGGGTCGATGTCGATCGCCATCGCGGCATGGCGGTGGTCTTCCATCTGCCTTCGGCGTGTTCCTGCGACGACGCCGACGACACGCGCCGCGTGCGCGAAGCCGTGCGGGCGCGCCGGATCCGCTGGATCGAACTGCCGGGCGTCGCCGACGCCGATCTGCCTCATGCCCTGATCGCCCTGGATGCGGACGGCCATCTGCGTTACGCCGGCCCCGCGCGCCCAGTTGGCCTGTGCGCCGGTCCCGCGCGCGCGCCATTGGCCAGCCGCTACCTGTCTTTCCACCGCGAGGAAGCGCCCCGCGCGCTCGTCAGCGGATCCGCTTGTCCGTGTCGATAAGGAGAATCGCATGTCCACCGCCACCCATTCGCTTCGAAACGACGGCGGCCTCGTCGGCCGTGAACGCTACGCGTACCTGGAGGAACTGGCGGCGGATGCCGACCGGATCTTCCTGTGGCTGGCCGCCGCGCTGGGGGTGATCAGCCTGCTGCTTGCATTGCGCAATGGCCAGTGGACGCCGGTGCTGATGGTCGCGCTGCCCAGCGTGGCGGTCGCCGCGCTGCAGGCGCGGCTGTTTCCCGGGACGCGCCTGAGCCGGGTGACGATGGCGCTGGTGCTGATGGTGTTGTCGGCGGTGCTGATCCACCAGTCCGGCGGCATGGTCGAGGCGCATTTCGGCGTGATCCTGATGATCGCGCTGCTGCTGTACTACCGCGACTGGGTGCCGATCGTGGTCGCGGCCGCCGCGATCGCGGTGCACCACGTGGCGTTTTTCTTCATGCAGCAGTCCGGATGGCCGGTGCCGGTGTTCCCGGCCGGCAGCGGATTCGGCATCGTCCTGCTGCATGCCGCCTACGTGGTGGTGGAGACCGTGCTGCTGGTGATCATGGCGGTGCAGTTGCGCCGGCAGTTGCTGTGGCTGGGCTACGGGCCGCGCCGGTTGACCGCGCTGGCGCGCGACGTGGCGGCGGACAAGCCGGTGCCGGAAGAGATCGCGCGGATGGCCTTTCCGCCCGCTTCGCTGGCCACCGCGCTGGTGTCGATGAGCGGCCAGCTGCAGCAGCGCCTGCATCACGAGCGCACCGCCGGACAGGAGAACCTGCGCATCCGCACCGCGCTGGACGGGGTCACCGCCAACGTGATGATCGCCGACGCCGACCGCAACATCGTCTACGCCAACCGACCGCTGATGGCGATGCTGTCGCAGGTGGAGGAGCAGATCCGCCGCGACGTGCCGCGCTTCGACGTGTCCACGCTGATCGGCAGCAGCATCGACATCTTCCACCGGCGCCCGGAGCACCAGTCGCGCCTGCTCGCGGAACTGCGCGGCACCCATCAGGCCCAGATCAACGTGGGGGGACGGGTCATGCGGCTGATCATCAATCCGGTGGTCGACGACGGCGGTCGCCGGCTGGGCTTCGTGGTCGAGTGGTCCGATCGCACGGCGGAAGTGGAGGTCGAGGAAGAGGTCACCCGTATCGTCCAGGCCGCGGCCGCCGGCGACATGACCGGACGCATCGGCACGGCGGGCAAGCAGGGGTTCTTCCTGAACCTGTCCGAGCGCATCAACGCCCTGCTGGACGCCAACGCGGAGATCCTGGCGCGTGTCTCCACGCTGCTCTCCGCGTTGTCGCAAGGCGATCTGACGGTGCGGATGGACGGTGAGTTCCAGGGCATGTTCGCCCGCATGCGCGACGACGCCAACGCCACCGTGGCGCAATTGACCGACATCGTCAGCCGGATTCAGGACGCCTCCACCGCCATCAACACCGCCGCCGGCGAGATTGCTTCGGGTAATGCGGATTTGTCCCGCCGCACCGAGCAGCAGGCCGCCAACCTGGAGGAAACCGCCGCCTCCATGGAGGAACTCACCTCCACCGTGCGCCAGAACGCCGACTCCGCCCGCCAGGCCAAC
>NZ_JBQCIJ010000050.1:0-62675 GCF_051953815.1 Pseudoxanthomonas sp.
CAGGCTCGCGAGCCAGGCGCCAGCGGGCAGCTCGGCCTCGGCCTTGGCGATCGCGCGGCCCATGCTCTCCGGGCGCTGGAACAGGTAGACCAGCGCACAGCCCGACCACGCGCCCTGGCGCCACATGTCGCCGCGGCGGACGCCCGCCCACGGGCAGCGCAGCCGCGCCGCGAGCGCCAGGGGCCAGCTCCATTCAATGCCTTCGAGGCGCGCCTGCGGCCAGACCGCGCGCAGCGCCCGCAGGCCGTGGCCGAGGCCGCAGCCCGCGTCCAGCACGCGCGCGCCCGGCGGCAGCGCGTCGGCATGGATTTCAAGGCGATCGCTGCCGTATTCCAGCGCGTAGTCCAGGGCCAGCGTGCGCGCGGGCAGCTTGCCGGGCTTGCGCACCGGCACGAAGCCCACACCCAGATCGCGCGCCAGCGCCGCGCCGAGGATGAAGCCGCGCGATTCGATGCCGATCACCGCGTCCAGCGCGACGCCGCGCCAGGGTTCGGCCAGTTCGGCCATCGCGCCGGCGAAGCCGTCGGCGTCCGCCAGCACCGGCGTGATGTCCTTGAACACGATGCCGGGCTTGGGGAAATCGGGAACATCGCGGATGAGATCGGACCAGTGGGACATCGGCGGACTCTTCGGGCGGGGACCGCGATGCTAGCGCGTCGAGGCGCGCAAAAGAAAACCGCCGGACGGACCGGCGGTTTTCCACGGACAAGCAGCGGCGGTCAGAAGTCGTAGCGGACCTGCAACTGCGCCAGGTCCACGTCGGCGTCCTCGATCTCGAAGCGGCTGTACTCGCCGCGCAGCGCCACCTTGTCGGTGAAGCGGTACTGCAGGCCCACGCCGTAGGTGGCGTCGGTGCCGCTGTCGTCGCGGGTGCGGGTCACTTCCGGCAGGGCGCGATCCAGATCCCAGCGCTGCACGCCGGCCTTGGCGTAGCCGGAGAACTTGTCGGTGAACGGCACGGTGGCGACCGCGGTCAGCGATACGCTGCCGGCCTCCAGCGGACGGCCCAGGTTGCCGCGCGGTTCCAGCTTGCCGAGATCCGAGTAGCCGGCTTCCAGGCCGAACCAGCCGTTGAACTGGTAGCCGCCGAACACCGAGAACGCGGTGTCCTCGTCGTCGTAGCGCTGCTCGTCCACGCTGGACTGGCCCGCGCCGACGCCCGCATAGAAACCCTTGGGCTCGGCGGCCTGCGCGCCGAAGGCGACGCCGCCCAGCAGCACGGCGGAAAGAAGGGCACGGGACAGCTTGTTGTTGTTCTTCATGACTCAAACTCCTCATGCATCGCGCGGGGGGAGGGAGCGACGATGCGTCGGGCGACGGGTCCTGGCGGAATGCCTGGGCAGCCGTCGTGCGGAACAAAGATGGGCATGTATCGCGCGGAACAAACGGGCGCGATGGCGATGCAGTTTCCCGTGGGTGGAACGAAGGAACGGCGCATCGGCACTGGACATTGATCGCGATTGGCGCGCATCGCGCGGGCATGCGCGATACGCGCGCATGCAGCACGCCGTTCGGGATGCACTCTCCCGCCGGAACGGGCTAATCGGCGGGAGCCGACTTGTCTAAGCTGCGCGCTTTCCCTGTTCCGAGTCCGCCGCCATGAGCGAACCGCTGTCGATGTACCAGGCTTCCGTACCGGTCCTGATCCGCGCGCTGCGCAACTTCAGGCACATCCTCGACAAGGGCCATGCGCACGCGCTGGCGCAGGGATACGACCCGGCGGTGCTGCTGCAGGCGCGCCTGTATCCGGACATGCTGCCGCTGCTGCGCCAGGTGCAGATCGCCACGGACACCGCCAAGTTCGCGCCGGCGCGCCTGGCGGGTGTGGAATCGCCGCGCTTCGAGGACAACGAAACCTCCTTCGAGGAACTGCAGGCGCGGCTGGATCGCGCGCTGGCGTTCCTGGACACCTTCACTCCCGCGCAGATCGACGGCAGCGAGGACCGGGATGTGGTGCTGCCGCGTCGCAGCGGCGACCAGCACTTCAGTGGCCGCGACTACCTGCTGGGCTTCGTGCTGCCCAACCTGCTGTTCCACGTCGGCATCGCCTACGCCATCTTGCGCCACAACGGCGTGCCGCTGGGCAAGATGGACTATCTCGGCGAGGCCTGAGTCTTTTTTCCACGCCTGCCCGGCGTGGTTTCCGGCGCCGCCGCCCCGGCGGCGATCCGCGACTGTTGCGCGCGGCTGAGCGTGGCCAGCGCCGCGCGGTACGACCATTGGATGAGGGCCCGCAATTCCTCGTCCGGCACCGTGCGCACGTCCACCACCGTGACCCAGCGATAGCGGCCCAGCCATCGCGCCGGCTTGATGCCCGGTTGATCGGTCAGTTCCAGGAAGCGTTCCGGCGCCGCCTTGAAGCTGAAACGCCAGCGCTCCGGCTCGCTGGTCTTGAAGTGGGCGAAGCGCTTGCCACCGACGAAATACGCCAGCAGGTTGGCCGGTTCGCCCCACTCGGTGACGGTGGCGCCGGGCAGGGCGGCGCAGAAGGCGCGGGTCTGGATGACGTCCATGGCTGCAGCTTGGGGGACAAGCTGGCATGATGCCACCGGGGCCCCTCGAGTCGTCGTCATGATGCGTCGCTATCCGGTGGTGCTGTTCCTGCTGTTGACCTTCGTTCTCAGCCTTCCCTTCTACCTCCTGCTCAACCTGTCCTTCGCCAACGCGGAAGGGCGGCGCCTGTTCGTGACCGGCCTGATGTGGGGGCCGGGACTGGCGGCGCTGCTGACCTGCCTGCTGGCGCGGATACCGCTGTCGACGCTGGGCTGGCGCTGGCCCGGCGGCCGCGCGGCCTGGTTGAGCTATCTGCTTCCCATCGGCTATGGCCTGTTCGCCTACGGCATCATCTGGGCCACCGGGATGGGCAAGCTCTCCACCGAAATCTACCTGCCGTACGCGCGGCGGGTCATCGGCCTGCCCGAGGCATCCGACGGCGCGGTCATGGCCATGCTGCTGGTGCTGCAGTTGAGCATGAGCTTCATCCTCAACGTGGCGATGGCGCTGGGCGAGGAGATCGGCTGGCGCGGTTTCCTCGGGCCGCGACTGGTGCAGCGGTTCGGTTTCGGCGCCGGTCCGCTGTTCACCGGCCTGATCTGGGCGGTGTGGCATTACCCGGTGCTGTTCTGGCTGAACTTTCCGGGCGATCCGCCCAAGCCGTTCGCGATGGTCTGCTTCACCGTCATGGTGACGGGACTGAGCTACGTGTACGCGTGGCTGCGCGAGCGCACCGGCAGCGTGTGGACCGCGGCGTTCCTGCACGGCAGCCACAACGCCGTGATCAGTCCGATATTCACCCTGCTGACGGTCGAGACGGGACTGATCACCGTTTACGCGGTGGACGAATTCGGCTTCATGCTGGCGCTTACCAGCGTGCTGATGGCGCTGTGGTGCTGGCGGCACCGGGCACGGGCCGTGCCGGCGCCGTGATCCGGCGCGCGGTGGCGCGCTTCATCCGCCGGGCATGAACGATTGCGCATTGCCGGCTCCGCCCCGGCGAACAGGAGCTCGTCCGATGAACACGTCATCCGCCTTCACCCGCCTGGCCAAGCGCGCGGCGGGTTTCACCGGTCGCCCGACCTGTTTCGGCCTGGCCCTGGGCATCATCCTCGTGTGGGCGATCAGCGGGCCCGTGTTCGGGTTCAGCGATACCTGGCAACTGGTGATCAATACCGGCACCACCATCATCACCTTCCTCATGGTGTTTCTGATCCAGAACACCCAGAACCGGGATACCGAAGCGATCCAGATCAAGCTGGACGAGTTGATCCATGTCACCGCGCGCGCCAACAACGAGCTGCTGGATCTGGAGGAACTGGAGGAAGCGGAACTGGATCGCCTGCGCGCGCATTACGAGTCGATGGCGAAACGGGCCAAGGAAGCGCGTGGCCGCAGGCGCGGCGGCTGAATCGCCGGCACGGGTGGAACAACGCGGGCCGTTTCAGCCGGGCCGGGCAAGCAGATCGCGCAGCGCGTCCTCCAGATCCGGGAAGCGGAAACGGAAACCTTCCACCAGCGCGTGCATCGGCAGCACGCGCTGGCCGGTCAACAGCAGCCGGGCGCCTTCGCCGAAGGCCAGCCGCAGCAGCGGCGCGGGCGCGGGCAGCAGCGCGGGGCGATGCAGGACGCGTCCCAGCGTGCGCGCGAAATCGCGGTTGCGCACCGGCTCCGGCGCGGTGCCGTTGTAGGCGCCGCCGGCGCCGTCCTGTTCCAGCAGCCACTGGATCAGCGCGATCAGATCCTCGCGGTGGATCCAGCTCATCCATTGCCGGCCATCGCCCATCGGGCCGCCCAGTCCCCAGCGGAAGGGCGGCAGCATCTTTCCCAGCGCGCCGCCGTCGGCGCCCAGCACGATGCCGGTGCGCAGGCGGCACACCCGCAGCCCCAGGTCCTCGGCCTGCATGGCGGCGTGTTCCCAGTCCCGGCACAGGGTGGCGGCGAAGTCGTCGCCGGCCGCGCTGGATTCGTCCAGCAGGCTGTCGCCGTGCGCGCCGTAGTAGCCAATCGCCGAACCGGACACCAGGACATGCGGTCGCCGCAACTGGGGTGCCATCCAGCGCAGGAGTTTGGCGGTGGTGCCCAGGCGCGAATCGCGGATGGCCTGCTTCCGGCGCGCGTCCCAGCGCCGCCCGACCAGCGGCTCGCCGGCGAGGTTGACCACCGCCTCGATTTCGCCCGCCTCGGCCAGGTCCTCGATGACGCTGACCCCGGGCAGGAGTTGCCGGGCCGCGGCCGGGCGGCGCGACCAGACGGTCAGGCGATGGCCGCCCGCCAGCAGGCGGGCGCACAGGGCGCGGCCGATGAATCCGGTGCCGCCGGTAAGCAGGATGCGCATGCGGTTGGGGCGAGATGGGGACCTCCAGCCTACGCCCGGAGGCGTGTTCCGCCCGTGGAAAGCACCGTGCGCTCGGCTTCCGCGCTCCGGGCGACTAAAATTCGCGCATGTCCGATTTGCCCCCGCGCCTTCCCGTCCTGCTGCTCCCCGGCCTGCTGTGCGATGCGCGGTTGTGGCGGGACCAGGTGGCCGGCCTGGCCGATATCGCCGAGGTCGCGGTGCCGGATTTGACCCGGGACGACAGCGTCGGCGCGCTGGCCGCGCGCGTGCTGGCGGACGCGCCGGAGCGGTTCGCGCTGGGCGCGCTGTCGATGGGCGGCTACGTGGCCTTCGAAATCCTGCGCCAGGCGCCGCAACGGGTCACCCGGCTGGCGCTGCTGGCGACCAGCGCGCGCGCCGATCCGCCCAAGCGGGCGGCGGTGCGCCGGGCCAGCCTGGCGATGGCCGAACGCGGCCGTTTCGCCGGAGTCACCCGCAAGCTGCTGCCGCAGCTGGTGCACGCCAGCCAGGTCGACACGCCGGTGGGCGAGGAGGTGATGGCGATGGCCGAACGGGTCGGTCGCGACGCCTTCCTGCGCCAGCAGCGCGCGATCCTGGAACGCCCCGATTCGCTGCCGCTGCTGCCGGCACTGGCGATGCCGACGGTGATTGGCGTCGGCGACGACGACCGCATGACCGCGCCGGAGGAATCGCGGATCCTGCGCGACGGCATCGCCGGAGCGCGGCTGCATGTATTCACCGGATGCGGACACCTGCCGCCGATGGAAAAACCGCAGGAAACCACGGAATTGCTGCGTGCCTGGCTGACCGCCTGAGCCGCGTTCCCTCCACCCCCTCACTTTCGAAACTCAGGAGCATTTATGGAACTGGCAATGATCGGCTTGGGCCGCATGGGCGCCAACATGGCCGAACGCCTGACCCGCGGCGGACACCGCGTGCACGGCTACGACCCCGGCGAACCGGCGCGCCGGCAGGCGGCCGAACGCGGCATCGCCATTGCCGAGTCGCTGCAGGCGGCGGTCGCCGCGCTGCCGTCGCCGCGCATCGTCTGGGTGATGGTGCCGGCCGGCGTGGTCGATGACACCCTGGACGCGCTGCTGCCGCTGCTGTCGGCCGGCGACACCGTCATCGACGGCGGCAACTCCAACTACAAGGAAACCATGCGCCGCGGCGCGCGCCTGGCCGAGGCCGGCATGCACTACGTGGACAGCGGCACCAGCGGCGGCGTATGGGGCCTGGCCGAAGGCTACAGCCTGATGATCGGCGGCGACGCCGGCGCGGTGGAAGCGCTGCGCCCGGTGTTCGAGACCCTCGCGCCGGCCGCCGATCGCGGCTGGGGCCATGTCGGTCCGTCCGGCGCCGGCCACTTCACCAAGATGATCCACAACGGCATCGAGTACGGAATGATGCAGGCCTTCGCCGAAGGCTTCGCCATCCTGGAGCGCAAGGAAGCCTTCCACATCGATCTGCAACAGGTCGCCGAAATCTGGCGCCATGGCAGCGTGGTGCGCTCCTGGCTGCTGGACCTGACCTCCGACGCGCTGAAGAAGAACCCGACCCTGGCCGGCATCGCGCCCTACGTCGAGGATTCCGGCGAGGGCCGCTGGACGGTCGCCGAGGCGATTGATCTGGACGTGTCCGCGCCGGTGATCACGATGTCGCTGCTGGAGCGCCTGCGCTCGCGCGAGGACGATTCGTTCGCCGACAAGCTGCTGGCGGCGATGCGCAACGAGTTCGGCGGCCACCGCATCAAGCAGGGCTGAGCCGTGCATGGCGGCCGCGGGTAACGCGGCCGCCACATCGCCGTGACCGGCGCTTAGCATCCGCGCTGCTAGCGTCGCCTTTCCCCACGAAGGAGCCGGATCATGAAGATCCTGATGGTATTGACCTCGCACGACCAGTTGGGCGAGACCGGCAGGAAGACCGGTTTCTGGCTGGAGGAATTCGCCGCGCCGTACTACGTATTCAAGGATGCCGGCGCGGAGATCGTGCTGGCTTCGCCGCGTGGCGGCCAGCCGCCGCTGGACCCGAAGAGCGACGCCGCCGATGCGCAGACACCGGCCACGGTGCGCTTCAACAACGATACCGCCGCCATCGCCGAGCTGGCGCAGACCCGCCCGCTGGTGGAGGTGCTCGACGAGGACGTGGACGCGGTGTTCTATCCCGGCGGCCACGGACCGCTGTGGGATCTGGCCGAGGATGCGGATTCGATCCGGCTGATCGAAAACCACTTCGCCGCCGGCCATCCCGTCGCCGCGGTGTGCCATGGACCGGCGGTGCTGCGGCACGCGCAGGGCACGCTCAGCCAGCCGCTGGTCAAGGACAAGCGGGTCACCGGCTTCACCAATGCCGAAGAGGCGGCGGTGGAACTGACCGACGTGGTGCCGTTCCTGCTCGAGGACGAGCTGAAGGCCAAGGGCGCGAAGTTCGAGGCCGGGCCGCTGTTCCAGCCGCACGTGGTGGTGGATGGCAAGCTGGTCACCGGCCAGAATCCGGCGTCGTCCGAAGAAGCCGCGCGCGCGGTGCTGGCGTTACTCGCCTGAGCCACGCCTTCACGGTTGCTTATCGCCCCGGCGCTAGAGTGGGGCCGTCCCTCCCTGGAGCGACGGTCATGATTGAAGTACCGCAGACGCTGTACACGCGGCAGGCCGACATCGACCGGCTCGAGACAATGGTGCGGGCGCTGCCCGACGAAGCGGTGGTGCGGCTGCGCCTGGTCGATGGCGGCACCCTGACCGGCACCGTTTCCACCCGGCCGAGCGTGCAGGTGTTCCGCGACGCCGATGGCGTGGAAGGTTTCAACGCGGTGGTGCGGCTGGACGACCAGCGCGATCCCGCGCACGCGCATTACCTGTGGATGGACCGCATCCGCGAGATCGTCCGGGTCGGTTCGGCCTGAGCCGGTCCGCCCGCATGCCGCAACTGCCTTCCACCGACGTCGCCTGTCCCTATTGCGGCGAGATCATCACGCTGTTCGTCGATGATTCGGCGGGCGAGCAGGATTACGTGGAAGATTGCCAGGTCTGCTGCCGGCCAATCGAGATTCGCGTCGGCATCGACGAGGACGGCGTGCCGGCGGTGTCGGTGCGGCGCCAGGACGAGGCCTGATCCGGTCTTGACGCGGCGTTCGCCCACGGCGGTCCAGCATCCCGACGTGTCTTTTCCGAGGAGCACCGCCATGCGCATCCGGAAAGTCCTGGGCGTCGGCATGCTGCTGCTGACCGCGGCCTGCGCGCCGACCGCCGCGCAGCAGGCGGACGAGATCGGACCGAATCCACGCCTGCCCGCGCCGCAGAAGCGCTGGATTCCCACGGTGAACATCGCGCCCGCGGTCGGCTGGCCGGATGGCGCCGCGCCGGTGGCCACCGACGGGCTCCGCGTGCAGGCCTTCGCCAGCGGACTCGATCATCCGCGCTGGCTGTACGTGCTGCCCAACGGCGACGTGCTGGTGGCGGAGACCAACGCGCCGCCCAAGCCGGGCGAGAAGGGCGGGATTCGCAACTGGTTCATGAAGCGGACGATGGCCAAGGCCGGCGCCGGCGTGCCCAGCGCCAACCGCATCACCCTGCTGCGCGACGCCGATGGCGATGGCGTCGCCGAAACCCGGCACGTGCTGCTTTCGGATCTGTTCTCGCCATTCGGCATGGCGCTGGTCGGCGACCAGCTCTACGTCGCCAATGCCGATGCGGTGGTGCGCGTCCCGTACCGCGCGGGACAGACCCGCATCGACGCCACGCCGGCGAAGGTGGCGGATCTTCCCGGCGGTCCCATCAACCACCATTGGACCAAGAGCCTGGTCGCCGGCGCCGACGGCAGGACGCTGTACGTGGGCGTGGGCTCCAACAGCAACGTCGGCGAGAACGGCATCGCGAATGAAACCGATCGCGCCGCGGTGCTGGCCATCGACATCGCCAGCGGACAGCGGCGCGTATATGCCTCCGGCCTGCGCAATCCGGTCGGCCTGGCATGGGAGCCGGTTACCGGCGCGTTGTGGGTGGTGGTGAACGAGCGCGATGAAATCGGCGACCAACTGGTACC
Organism: Pseudoxanthomonas sp.; assembly: GCF_051953815.1. GTDB lineage: Bacteria > Pseudomonadota > Gammaproteobacteria > Xanthomonadales > Xanthomonadaceae > Pseudoxanthomonas_A. The sequence goes on from NZ_JBQCIJ010000050.1 coordinate 8,870, forward strand.
CGATTACCTCACCCGCGTGCGCGAAGGCGCGTTCTACGGCTGGCCCTACAGCTACTACGGCGCGCACGTGGATGCGCGGGTTAAGCCGCAGGATCCGGCGCGGGTGGCGCGGGCGATCGCACCGGACTACGCGCTCGGCGCCCACGTGGCCGCGCTCGGCCTGGCGTTCGCGCGCGGCGACACGATGATGCCGGCGCGATTCCGCGAAGGCGCCTTCATTGGTCTGCACGGTTCCTGGAACCGATCCGAGCCGGCGGGCTACAAAGTGGTGTTCGTCCCGTTCTCGCACGGCCAGCCGACGGCCGCGCCGATCGACGTGCTGACCGGTTTCCTCGATGCCAGCGGCAACGCGCGCGGGCGTCCCGTGGGCGTGGCGTTCGATCGCGCCGGCGCGCTGCTGGTGGCCGACGACGTCGGCAACGTCGTCTGGCGGGTCGCGCCACGCTGAGGACGTAAGCGCAATGACAGTCCGCCGGGCGTATGCTCCCGCCGTCCAACATCCTGGGGAGGGGAGGACATATGAACGGCACTCTGGAGATTCCGCGTTCCAAGGGTTTCTGGCTGGTGGCCATCCTCGCGCTGGTATGGAACCTGATCGGCGTGGCGATGTTCTGGATCCAGATCAGCATGGGCGCCGAGGGGTTGGCGCGGATGACCGAAGCGCAGCGGCAGGTCCACGAGGCCACGCCGGCCTGGCTCAACGTGGCGTTCGCGATCGCGGTGTTCGGCGGCGTGCTGGGGGCGCTGGGTATGCTGGTGGGCAAGCGCTGGGCGGTGACGATGTTCTTCGTGTCCCTGCTGGCGCTGCTGGTGCAGATGATCGGCGGCTACCTGGTCACGCCGGCCTGGGACGCCTATGGCCCGGCGGGCCTGGTGATGCCGGCGGTGCTGATCCTCATCGCCCTGCTGTTCTGGCGCTATGCGCAGAAGTGCGTGGTGCGGGGTTGGCTGGTGTAGGGAAGAGCAGGAGCGAATCCCCCTCAATCCCCCTTTGACCAGCCATTCGGCTGTTGAACAGCGCTGCAAAGGGGGAGGCAAAAGCCGATGTACGAAACAGCCCCCTTTGCAAAAGGGGGCGGGCATCTGCGCAGCAGATGACGGGGGATTTGCTCTTGGCGCGAAAAGCAAATTCCCCTCAGTCCTCCTTTTGACCAGCCATTCGGCTGTTGAAAAGCGCTGCAAAGGGGGAGGCCGAAGCGAAGCTCTCCCGAATTCCGAATTCTGCTTTTCAACGGCCGCATGGCCGGTCATCCCGAAGACCGAAGCCCCGCCTTCAATCCACCTCGGCCACGTCCAGTCCGATGAAGCCACCGGACTGGCGCCGCCACAGCGCCGCATACAGGCCATCGCGTTGCAGCAGTTCGTCGTGGCTGCCGGTTTCGATGATGCGGCCCTGATCCATCACCACCAGCCGATCCAGCACGGCGATGGTGGACAGGCGGTGGGCGATGGCGATCACCGTCTTGCCTTCCATCAGCGCGTACAGCTGTTCCTGGATGGCGGCCTCGACCTCCGAATCCAGCGCCGAGGTCGCCTCGTCCAGCACCAGGATCGGCGCGTCCTTCAACAGCACGCGCGCGATCGCCACGCGCTGGCGCTGGCCGCCGGAAAGCTTCACGCCGCGCTCGCCGACATGGGTGTCGTAGCCGCTGCGGCCCTTGGCGTCGGTCAGGGTGCGGATGAACTCGTCGGCATGCGCGCGCCGGGACGCCTCGATGATCTGCGCTTCGTCCGCGTCCGGACGTCCATAGCGGATGTTGTCGCGGATGGAGCGATGCAGCAGCGAGGTGTCCTGGGTGACCATGCCGATGTTGCGGCGCAGGGATTCCTGCCGCACCGCAGCGATGTCCTGGCCGTCGATCAGGATGCGGCCGCCTTCCAGGTCGTAGAAGCGCAGCAGCAGGTTGACCAGGGTCGACTTGCCGGCGCCGGAGCGGCCGACGATGCCGACCTTCTCGCCCGGGCGGATGACCAGCGACAGGTCCTCGATGACCTTCGATTTCCTGCCGTAGTGGAATTGCAGGTGCTCGAAGCGGATCTCGCCCCGGCTGACCTCCAGGTCGCGGGCGCCGTCGCCGTCGGTGATCGCCAGCGGCTGGGCGATGGTGTTCATGCCGTCCTCGACCGTGCCGATGTTCTCGAACAGGCTGGCGACCTCCCACAGGATCCAGTCGGACATCGAGCGGATGCGCATCACCAGGGCGATGGCGACGGCGATCGCGCCCAGCGAAATGGAACCCTGCAGCCATGCCATCACCGCGATGCCGCCCACGCCGGCCAGCAGCAGCGCATTGATGCTGTGCAGGCTGACGGTCAGCTGGGTCACCAGGCGCATCTGCCGGTGCACGGTGACCATGAACTCGTCCATCGCGTCGCGCGCGTAGTCCTGCTCGCGCATGGTATGGGCGAACAGCTTGATGGTCTGGATGTTGGTGTAGCTGTCCACGATCCGGCCGGTCATCTGCGCACGCGCGTCCGACTGCGCCATCGACACCCGCTGCAGGCGCGGGACGAACCAGAACAGGATGACCAGGTAGCCGACCAGCCACAGCGCCAGCGGCAGGATCAGGCGCAGGTCCGCGCGTCCCACCAGGATGACCGTGCCGACGAAATAGACGACGACGTAGACGAACACGTCCATCAGCTTCATCACCGTCTCGCGGATCGCCAGCGCGGTCTGCATGACCTTCTGCGAGATGCGGCCGGCGAACTCGTCCTGGAAGAACGACACGCTCTGCCGCAGCAGGTAACGGTGCGACAGCCAGCGCGCGATCATCGGATAGTTGCCGAAGATGGTCTGGTGGATCACCAGCGACTGCAGCAGGACCAGCAGCGGGTAGATCACCACCACCAGCGTCCCCATCCACAGCAGGGTCGAACCGTGGGTGGACAGGAAGCTGGCGCGATCGGCGCTGCCCAGCCAGTCGACCAGTTCGCCCATGAAGTCGAAGAACAGGATTTCCAGCGCCGAGATCGCGCCGGTCAGCACCGACATCAGCAGCAGCCACGGCAACAGCGGCCGCGAGTAGTGCAGCAGGAACGCGAACAGCTTGCGCGGCGGCGTGGCGGGCTCGCCGGCGGGGTAGGGATCAATCCGCTTTTCGAAGAATCGGAACATGGGTCGGGTCTTCCATGTGCGCAGGGCACGTCAGGGGGAATGCCCGTCACGACGCCATCGGCGTCGCCGGACCGTCACCGCGCCGGATAGGGCCAGGCCGCGCGCGCCTGGCGCAGGGCGTGGCCCAGCCAGGCCAGCTGGTCGAGCATGGTGGAGGCGGCCTGCGCGCTGGCCGCCGCATCGCGCGGCTGCCCGTCGGCGCCGAACCGGTCCCACGCCATCGGGAACAATACCGAATTGCGCACGGTGCACGCGTGCAGTCCGGAGAACACCTGGCGCAACTGCTCCACCGCGCGCGAACCGCCGCTGACGCCGCCATACGCGACGAACGCCACCGGCTTGGCCTGCCAATGCTCCTGGACCGAATCGATCAGGAACTTCAGCGCCGCGGGATAGCCGTAATTGTACTCCGGCACCACCAGCAGGAACGCGTCCGCGCGCCAGACGCGCTGCTGCAGGTTCACCAGGTCCGCCGACGGGGTCATGCCGTGGCGGTGCGGCAGATCCATCAACGCGGGGTCGACCACGTCGACCGCGTAGTCGCGGCGGCGGTCGATCTGGCCGCGGATCCAGTTCGCCACCACGTCGCAGAAACGGCCTTCGCGGTTGCTGCCGTAGATCAGGGCCAGTTCGAGGGGAGGAGTCATGGTGCATCAAGGGCTTGCTTGAACGGGCCGCACAGGGTAAAACCTCAAGCATTCTTGAGGTCAAGCGGGTGTGGCATGGCCGCGCGGGCAAAACCGGAACGGGCGAAGAGGAAGGCGGGCGTGTGCATGGAACTGACCGTGGGCGAGGTGGCGGCCCGGGCCGGACTGGCGGTGTCCACCCTGCATTTCTACGAGAGCAAGGGGCTGATCCACAGCTGGCGCAACGCCGGCAACCAGCGTCGCTATCCACGCGAGGTGCTGCGGCGCGTCGCCATCATCAAGGTGGCGCAGCGGACCGGGATTCCGCTGGCGGAAATCCGCGAGGCGCTGTCGTCGCTGCCCGAGGGGCGCACGCCCACCGCCGCCGATTGGCGCAAGCTGTCCGCGCGCTGGAAGGCGGATCTGGACGAACGGATTGAACGCCTGGCCCGCCTGCGCGATCACATGGACAGCTGCATCGGCTGCGGCTGCCTGTCGCTGAAGGTATGCCCGCTGCGCAACCCGCTGGACGAACTGGCCGAGCAGGGACCGGGTCCGCGCCTGCTGGATCCCTAGCGCGGGCGGCGCGCCGGAAGTCGCGCGACGCCCGCCATGCCTGGCGATGGCTCAGGCGTAGGGGATCTCGCGACGCTCCCCGGCGCCGCGCAGGCCGAGTTCGATCACCCGCATCACCGCGATGGCTTCCTCCGGCGTGACCGGCAAGGGAGCGCCATCGACGATGGCCGCGCGCATGGCGCCGTAATAGCGCCGGTAATCGCCCGGCAGGCTGTCCACGGTCCGGGTGACCAGCGCGCCGTCCTCGCCGGCCAGCGTCAATTCGCCCGGTCGCGGGTCCAGGCCCCAGCCCTGATCGCCGGGCATGCCGCCGGCGCGCAGGCGATCTTCCTGCGCGTCCAGGCCATGCTTCAGATAGCTGCCGCGCTCGCCATGCACGGCGAAGCGCAGGCCATTGCCGGCCACCAGCGAACCGGCATGCAGGTGCACACGCGTGCGCGGATAGCGCAGCTGGACGTGGAAATAATCGGTGGCGTGCGCGCCATGGCGCTGCCTGGCCAGGTCGGCCTGCACCGCCAGCGGCGTGCCGAACAAGCGCAGCGCCTGATCGATCAGGTGCGGGCCCAGGTCGTACCACAGGCCAGCGCCGGGCGCGTCGCTCTCGCGCCAGCGCTGCGCGACCTGGGGCCGGTAGCGGTCGAAATGGGAATGGAATTCGGCCACTTCCCCGAGCACGCCGTCATCCAGCAGCTGGCGCACGGTCAGGAAGTCCGCGTCCCAGCGGCGGTTCTGGAACACGCTGACCAGCCGCCGGCTGGCATGCGCCTGCGCGATGACGCGTTCGGCCTCCGCGACAGTCACGGTAAACGGCTTGTCGACCACCACATGCTTGCCCTGCGCGAGCGCGGCGATCGCCAACGGCGCATGGGTCTCGTTGGGCGTGGCGATCACCACCAGATCGATCGCGGGATCGGAGAAGGCCTCGCCGGGATCGGCCAGCACCCGCACCTGCGGCAGATCCGCATGCACCTTGCCCGCATCGCGCGATACCACGGTATGCAGGACCAGGCCCGGCGTGCGGCTCAGCAATGGCGCATGGAACACCTTGCCGACGAAGCCGTAGCCGAGCAGGGCGACGTTGAGGGCGTTGGACATGGCAATTCCCGTGGGCGATGGCAACCTCCGGCGATTTTAACGCCTGCGTGGCGCAACTGAACGGCGCGCCGCGCCTACGCGGAAATGATCATCCTCTTCACGCCTGCTGTACGCATGCGTGGCAAGACTGGCCCCGCGTCCCGCACAGGCAGGAGGAACCATGAAACGATCAACCCTCATCCCGTTCCGTCTTCCGTTCGCCGCGATCCTGGCGACGGGCGTCATGCTCGCCAGCGCCGGCGCTTCGGCGCAGCAGCAGACCGAACCCGAAGAACAGAAAGGCGCGCAGCAGGGCGATTCGAGCCAGCCCGTCAACGACACCTGGATCACCACCAAGGTCAAGACCGAACTGCTGGCCGCCGAGGACGTCTCCGGCCTGGACATCAAGGTCGAAACCACCAATGGCGAAGTGAAGCTGTCCGGTCGCGTCGACAACCAGGCCCAGATCGACAAGGCCGTCGCGGTCGCCCGCAAGGTGAAGGGTGTCGGCAAGGTGGACAGCAGCGGCCTGAGCGTCGGCGCGAAGTAACGCAGGCAGCCGGGAACATGCGTGCCGGCGACCATCGCCGGCGATACGCGAAGCGGTGTGGCACGAAGCGGGTGCATTCCAGCGCAGGATGCACCCGCTTCTTTTTTTGCAGGATGTGTCGTTTCGCGCGTGGCAAGCGATTGTCACGCGCCGGATACGGCGGAGCAGGGTCGGGCGAGGAGCGGGCCGTCAGTCCTGCAGCAGATCCAGCAGCGCCTTGCGCTTGCGCGCGTCCAGGCCATCCAGCAATCGCAGCAGGCGACGGTCCCCGGCCACGCGATAGGGTCCGCGTGTTTCGGCCACGCCGGCGCGACGGGATCCTTCGCCGGTCTCCAGCCAATACGCATCCACGCCCAGCACATGCGCCAGGGATCCGATCTTGGAGGTGCGCTTGCTGGTGCCGCGTTCCAGCGCGGAGTAACTCGGTTGGGTGATGCCCACGGCCTGCGCGATCTGTTCCTGTGACATGCCGATCGCGGCACGCGCCTGCATGAGCCGTTGAGCGAGGGACGGGCTGGCTTTGACCATGCGCATACGCTAACCGCCGCGCCCGTTTGCAGGCAAACAGGCTTGTCTATCAATCGCGCATATGCAAGGCTCTCTAACGAGCGCGATACGGGATTTTATCGTGTGCTTTTTCACTTTGAATGCGCGCTCGCGATGCAGGGAAGATCGAGGGGAACGATGATGCGGCCAGGTGACGAACAGGACGGCGATGCCGGCTATCACCTTCCGGAAGACGCGCAACTGCAATTGCAGCAGGTGCGTGACCAGCTCGAAATGATGGCGGCGATGGTGATGCCGGGGCAGCGTCGCGATGACGCGCGCGATGCTTTGTGCCTGCAACCTTCCGCGCTGGCGCACTGCTTCCGTCAGCTCGCGCGCGAAATGACCGACGCGCTCGGCGCCGTGCGCTGGCGGGGTTGAAATAAGCGGGGCCGGGTCCACCCGACCCGGCCCCACGCCGTCCCTGACATCACCGGCTCCGCCGATGGCTTTTCCCTGTGCATTCAGCGCTGCACGAGCGTGGTGTTGCTTTCCGCCCGCGGCGCGGGATCACCGATCTCGCGCTTGACCGTGGCCAGCGCCGGATCCACATCCGGTTCGCCCCAGCCGCCCAGCGACTTGTACACCGCCACCACGCCCACGTTGACGCCGGCTTCCGCCTGGGCGAGCGCGTCGTCGGCCGCCAGTTGCGTACGCTGCGCATCGAGCAGGGTGAGGAAGTCCGACGCGCCGGCCCGATAGCGGGCCTCCGCCAGTTCGGCGGCGCGCCGCGCGGCGGTGGCCTGCTCGTTCACGCGCAGCAACTGGGTCTGCCGCTTGGCGTAGCCCAGCAGGGCGTTCTCGGTGTCTTCCAGTGCGCCGAGCACGGCCTTCTCGTACTCCGCCACCGCGCCGTCGTTCTGCGCCTGCACCGCACGCAGGCGAGCGCGCACGCTGCCGAGATCGAACGCCGCCCAGCTGATCGACGGGGTGACCGACCAGGCCTTGTTGTCGCCGTTGATCAGGCCGCTGAAATCGCCGGCGAGGAAGCCGACGAAACCGCGGATGCTGACCCGCGGAAACAGATCCGCGGTGGCCACGCCGACGCGCGCGGTGGCCGAGGCCAGCCGGCGTTCGGCCGCGCGCACGTCCGGACGCTGGCGCAGCAGGGTGCTGGTGTCGCCGATCGGCAGCACTTTCACCAACGCCGGCGTTTCGCGCGGGGCCAGCGCGGCGTCGAGGGTGCCGGGCCGGCGACCGGTCAGCACTTCGATGCGATGGCGCGATTGCGCTTCGGCGGTTTCCAGCACCGGCAGGGTGGCCTCGATCGCCTTCATCCGCGCCAGGCTGCTCTGCACTTCCAGTTCGGTGCCGGCGCCGAGTTGCCAGCGCGACTCGGTCAGGCGCTGGGTCTCGCCCAGGTTGCCCAGGGTCTTGCGGGCCACGTCCAGGCGCTTCTGCGCGCCGCGCAGTTCGAAGTAGTTGCGGGCCACTTCCGCGGCGACGCTGACCTGCATGGCGGTCATGTCGTTGCGCTGCGCCTGCAGATCCGCGTGCGCGGCTTCGGCGGAGCGGCGCAGGCGACCGAACAGATCCAGTTCCCACGCGGCATCGAAACCGACGCTGTCGGTCTCGGTTTCCACCCGGCCCTGATCGGCGACAGGCTGCTTGCTGCGGGTCTGTTCGGCGCCGAGCTGCACGTGCGGAGCGAGATCCAGCCGGCGCTCGCTGAACACCGCGCGCGCCTCCTGCACCCGGGCCGCGGCGATCCACAGATCGGGGTTGGCCGCGAGCGCGTCGGCGATCAACTGGTCAAGGGTGGCGTCCTCGAACTGCGACCACCAGTTGGCGACCGGACGGACGTCGGTGAACGCGGCTTCGCTGGCGCTGGGCAGCGTGGCCGGCGCCAGTTCCGGCGCGCGGTAGTCCGGGCCGACGGTCGCGCAGGCGGCGAGCAGCGCCGAGGCGATGCCGACGACAAGGGTACGGATCACCATGGCAGCACCTGTCCCTGATAGAAGAAGCCGCCCTGCGGGCCGTTGTCGTCAATCAGCGCCAGGGCGACGCTGGTGCGGGCGCCATCGGCGATTTCCAGTTCGCCCTCGCCGGCGTTCATGTCGGTCTTCACGTAGCCGGGATGGATGGTGTTGACCTTGATCCGGCTGTCGCGCAGTTCGTAGGCCAACTGCACGGTCCACGCGTTCACCGCGCTCTTGGATACGTTGTAGGCCGGCACCTTGAAGTCGTAGATGGGCGAGGACGGATCCGCGTTCAGCGCCACCGAACCGAGGATGCTGGATACGTTGACGATGCGACCGGACGAGGACCTGTGCAGCAATGGCAGGAACGCCTGGGTCACCGCGATCAGGCCGAACACGTTGGTGTCGAAGGTCTTGCGCCAGGTCGCGGCGGTCTGCTCGGAGACCTTCTTGCCGATTTCGTCGACCAGGATGCCGGCATTGTTGACCAGGATGTCGAGACGGCCGTGGCGCGCCTCGACGGTGCCGACGGCCTCGGCGATGCTCGCGTCATCGGTGACGTCGAGCGTGATCGCTTCCACCGGCAGGCCTTCGGCCTGCAGCTTGAGCGCGGCCTCGACCGCCTTGGTGCGGTCGCGGCCGGCCAGCAGCGTGTGCACGCCGGCCTCGGCCAGCTGGCGCACGGTGTGCAGGCCGATGCCGCGGGTGGCGCCGGTGACGAGGGCGATGCGGGAAGTGTCTTGCATGGGATTCTCCAGGGAAATGGGGGAGGGAGAAACGAACCAGAGGACGAAAGGGAGTGCTTACGGGTGCGCTTCACCGGTCGCGTGCGCCGGGGCGTGCGAGACCAGCGGGCGATGCGCGAGCTTGCGCAGCGCCACGTAGAACACCGGCGTCAGGAACAGGCCGAACAGGGTCACGCCCAGCATGCCGGCGAACACGGTGATGCCGGTGACCGAGCGGACTTCCGCGCCCGCGCCGGTCGACAGCACCAGCGGCACGGTGCCGGCGATGAACGCCACCGAGGTCATGACGATCGGGCGCAGGCGCAGGCGGCAGGCTTCCAGCGCCGACTCGACGATGCTCTTGCCCTGCAGTTCCAGCTCGCGGGCGAACTCGACGATCAGGATCGCGTTCTTGCACGCCAGGCCCATCAGCACCACCAGGCCCACCTGCACGAACACGTTGTTGTCGCCGTTGGTCAGCCACACGCCCAGCAGCGCCGACAGCAGCGTCATCGGCACGATCAGGATCACCGCCAGCGGCAGGGTCCAGCTTTCGTACAGCGCCGCCAGCACCAGGAAGGCCAGCATCACCGCCAGCGGGAACACCACCAGCGCGGCCTTGCCCTGGGTCGCCTGCTGGTAGCTCAGGTCGCTCCAGTCGATGCCCATGCCGGTCGGCAGGACCTTCTCGGCCAGTTCGGTGACCTTGGCCATCGCCTCGCCGGACGACAGCACGCGCGGATCGGCATCACCCAGCAGGTCGGCGGCCGGATAGCCGTTGAAGCGGATCACCGGGTCGGGGCCGTAGGTCTGCTTGATGTTGACCATGCTGCCGACCGGCACCATCTCGCCGTTGGCGTTGCGGGTGCGCAGGTTGGCGATGTCCTCGACGTTGTCGCGGAACTGGCCGTCGGCCTGGGCGATCACCTGCCAGGTGCGGCCGAACATGTTGAAGTCGTTGACGTAGGCCGAACCCAGGTAGGTCTGCAGGGTGTCGAACAGCTCGGTCAGCGGCACGCCCTGTGCCTTGGCCTTCACGCGGTCGACCTCGGCGTCCAGCTGCGGCACGTTGGCCTGGTAGCTGCTGATCGGGAAGCCCATGCCCGGCGTCTGCGCCGCCGCGCCCTGGAACGCCTGCACCGCGTTCTGCAGTTCGCCGTAGCCCAGGCGGGTGCGATCCTCGACGAACAGCGACCAGCCCGAACCGTTGCCCAGGCCCTGGATGGGCGGCGGCATCAGCGCGAAGGTGAAGCCTTCCTGGATGTTGGAGAACTTCTGGTTCAGCTCGGCGGTGATCTGCTCGGCGCTGTTCTTGCGTTCACCGAACGGCTTGAGGTTGAAGAACACCACGCCGCTGTTGGGGGTGTTGGTGAACTGCAGCGGGTTCAGGCCGGGGAACGCGATTTCGTCCTGCACGCCTTCCACTTCCATCGCCATCTTGGCCATCTTCTTCAGCACCGCGTCGGTGCGCTCGATGGACGCGCCTTCCGGCATCTTCACGCCGGCGATGATGTACAGCTTGTCCTGCAGCGGGATGAAGCCCGCCGGCACCGCCTTGAACATCACGCCCGCGCCCAGCAGCAGCAGCGCGTACACCGCGAACACCGCGCCACGACGGCCCAGCGCGCGCGAGACCGCGCCTTCATAACGCTCGGAACTGCGCTTGAAGAAACGGTTGAACGGACGGAACAGCCAGCCGAACAGGCGATCGATGATCCGCGCCGGGGCGTCCTTGGGCGCGCCGTGCGGCTTCAGCAGCTTGGCGGCCAGCGCCGGCGACAGGGTCAGCGAGTTGATCGCCGAGATCACGGTGGAGATGGCGATGGTGACCGCGAACTGCTTGTAGAACTGGCCGGTCACGCCGGTCAGGAACGCCATCGGCACGAACACCGCACACAACACCAGCGCGATCGCGATGATCGGGCCGGACACTTCCTTCATCGCCAGGTGCGCGGCCTGCAGCGGCGTCGCGCCTTCCTCGATGTGGCGCTCGACGTTCTCCACCACCACGATGGCGTCGTCGACCACGATGCCGATCGCCAGCACCAGGCCGAACAGGGTCAGGGTATTGATCGAGTAGCCGAGCAGGTAGAGCACCGCGAAGGTGCCGACCACCGACACCGGCACCGCCAGCAGCGGGATGATCGAGGCGCGCCAGGTCTGCAGGAACAGGATCACCACCAGCACCACCAGCAGGGTGGCTTCCAGCAGGGTCGTGATCACCGACTTGATTGAATCGCGCACGAACACCGTGGTGTCGTACACCGAGGTGATCTCCACGCCCGGCGGCAGCTTCTTGCGGATCTCGGCCATCTTCTCGACGACCGCGTCGCGGATGTCGAGCGCGTTGGCGCCGGGCGCCTGGAAGATGCCCAGCGCGGCGGCGTTCATGCCGTTCAGGCGCGCGCGCAGGGTGTAGTCGCCGGCGGCCAGTTCGATCCGGGCCACGTCCGACAGACGCACGATTTCGCCTTCATTGCCGCTCTTGAGCACGATGTCGCCGAACTCCTCGGCGCTTTCCAGCCGGCCCTTGGCGTTGATCGGCAGCAGGAAGTCGCTGCCGTTGGGCATCGGCTCGGCGCCGAGCTGGCCGGCCGAGACCTGCACGTTCTGCTCGCGCACCGAACGCAGCACGTCGCTGGCGGTCAGGCCGCGCGCGGCGACCTTGTCCGGGTCCAGCCAGATGCGCATGGCGTAATCGCCGCCGCCGAAGGCCTGGGCGTCGCCGACGCCGGTGATGCGCGCCATCTCGTCCTTCACGTGCAGGCGCATGTAGTTGCGCAGGTACAGCGAGTCGTACTTGCCGTCCTTGGACACGAGGTGGACGACCATCAGGAACACGGGCGACTGCTTCTGCGTGGTCACGCCCTGGCGCCGCACGTCCTCGGGCAGGCGTGCCTGCGCCTGGGCGACGCGGTTCTGCACGCGCACCGCGGCTTCGTCCGGATCGGTGCCCGGGCGGAAGGTCACGGTCAACTGCAGCACGCCGTCGGAACCGGCGACGGACTTGATGTACATCATGTCCTCGACGCCGTTGATCGCTTCCTCCAGCGGAGTGGCGACGGTTTCGGCAATGACCTTGGGGTTGGCGCCCGGATAGACCGTGCGCACGACCACCGAGGGCGGCACCACTTCGGGGTATTCGCCGATCGGCAGCATCGGGATCGAGATCAGGCCGGCGGCGAAGATCACGATCGACAACACCGCGGCGAAGATCGGCCGGTCGATGAAGAACTTGGAGAAGTCCATGGGTGGATTTCCTGGAAAATGGGAAAGCAGAGGACTCGCCCCTCCCCCGACGTGGGGGAGGTGGGGAGGGACGGCTCAGGCGTTGCCTAGCCCGCCTCCGGCGGGCGCGGCGGGGATTACTTCATGGCGACGGCATCGGGCTTGGGTGCCTTGTCTTCCGGCTTGGCATCCATCGCGACGACCTTGGCGTTGACCGGCATGCCCGGGAAGAACACCTTCTGCACGCCACTGATGATCACGCGGTCACCGGCGACCAGGCCCTGTTCGACGATGCGCAGGCCCTCTACCATCCGGCCCAGCTTGACGTCGCGGCGCTGCGCCTTGCCTTCCTTGTCGACAACGTAGACGTAGCGGCGATCCTGGTCGGTGAGCACGGCCTTGTCGTCGACCAGCGCGGCCTTGAACTCGCCGCTGCCCAGCAGGCGCACGCGCGCATACAGGCCGGGCGTGAACAGGCGGTCCTTGTTGTCCAGCACCGCGCGGGCGCGGATGGTGCCGGTGCTGCGATCGACCTGGTTGTCCAGGAAGTCGACCGTACCGCTGTAGGGGAAGCCCTGGTCATCGGCCAGCGCGACCTGCACCGGCACCTTGCCGTCACGCTCGCTCGGACGCTCGCCCTTGCGGGCCATCTCGGCGTAGCGCAGGAACGCGCGCTCGTCGGCGTCGAAGTGCACGTGCACCTTGTCCAGCGAGACCAGCGTGGTCAGCACGCTGGCGCTGTCGCCGGCGGTCACCAGGTTGCCGGCGGTCACCAGCGCGCGTCCGGCGCGGCCGTCGATCGGCGCGCGCACCTGGGTCCATTCCAGGTTGAGGCGGGCCGAGTCCACCGCGGCCTGCGCGGCGGCGACATTCGCCTGCGCCTGGGCGGCGGCGGCGCGACGCTGCTCGTACTCTTCGGTGGAGATGGCCTGCAGTTCGGACAGCTTGCGCGCGCGTTCGGCTTCGCTGCGGCCGAGTTCGGCCTGGGTGCGGGCGCGGGCCAATTCGGCCTGCGCGCGCGCCAGGTCGGCGCGGTAGCTGCGTGCGTCGATGGTGAAGAGGACATCGCCCTTCTTCACTTCCTGGCCTTCGGTGTAGTTGACGCGATCGATGTAGCCGGACACGCGCGGACGCAGATCGACGTTCTCGATCGCTTCGATGCGGCCACTGAATTCGTCCCATTGGCTGACCGGCTTGATCAGGACCGGGGCGACGCTGACCGAGGGCGGCGGCGGGGCGCCGGCTTCGCTGGCCTGGCCGCCGCTGCAGCCGGCCAGGATCGCCAGCGACAGCACGCTGGCCGCGCCCAGGGCAAGGAATCGTCGCGTACGCGGAGCGATGTCGATGTAATTGTTCATGGAAGTCTCGTGGGTGGTGGGGAGGGAACAACGGGCGGGAAGCCTAAGACCTGAACTTAAGTTGAGGTCAAGCGGGGGCGGCATCGCCCCAGCGGGAAGCGGGAAAATCGGAAAACAGGGTCCGGGTCGGCGCTTCCGCCAGCTCCTTCGAATAGGAGACGATCGGGAGCGGCTTGCCGTGACGGCTCAGCAGCGACACCGCGTTGCGTCCGACCGCGAGCGCGTTCGGCCATTCGGCGCATGCGTTGACGGCGTTGGCGGGGGTGCAGATCGGTTTGTCCACCGACAGTAGCTGCACCCGCACGCCCATCGCGTGCGCTTCCTCATGCAGCACCTGCGCCATCATCCGCATCGTCGCGCCGGTGACCGAAGCGTGTCCGTAACCGGACCAGCCGCGTTCGGCGAATGGTCCGCCGACCAGGATGTAGTGCGTGGTGCCACCCGACTCGGCCAGCAGCGGCAACAGGTGCCGGGCCGCGGCCAGGTGCGGGATCACGTCCATCTCCAGCTTGTGCCGCAGCACGTCGCTGGACTTGTCCAGCAGGCGCCCCGCTTCCAGCGGACTGGTCAGGCTGGCGAACACCGCGCGCAGCGGTCGGCCGCGCGCGCGGATGTCCCGGGCCAGCCGCGCCGCATCGTCATCGCTGAAGATGCAGCCGCTGTGCATCACTTCCAGCGCCGGCTCGTCGGCGAAACGTTCGACCAGCGCCCGCATGCGCGGTCCTTCGCGGCCGACCGCCAGCACCGGACTGCCGACTTCCAGCAACGCGCCGACCACGCCGGCGCCGACGGTGCCGGCGGCGCCCAGGACCAGTGCCTGCGGATGCGCGACGGCTTTCACGGCCGGCTCCGGCGGGGACCGGTCAGCAGCGCGCTCTGACCGAACGCGCGGGCGCGCACCACGGTCGCGGCGCCGGCCTGCATCCGGCGCGGCACGGTGAACTCCCGGAAACCCGCCACCGGTGGCCGCGGGGACAGGCGCGAACGCGACGCTTCGGTCTGCGTGTCGGCGGACTGTCCCCGGGACCAGCGGCGCCACCAGCCGGCCAACGCACCGAACACGCCGCCGCGCGTGGGGAGGGAAGGAGCGGCGGTGTCGTCCGGGCGGGCGGCCTTCTCCGCGTCGGCGGGGGAGGATTCCGACGTGGGGGAAAGTGTGGAACGAGGGGGCGGGAGACCGATATCCGGATCCTGCGACGTGATTGCCCAATCCTGTGCGGTGACGCGGGACGGGACAGGAGTGGCCAGGTTCAGCCGCAACGGGCGGAAAGCCGCGGGCGCCGGGCGGGGCCCGGAAAGGGGGAGTATCCCGCTCATGGGATGTTTTCTCCCGTTTGCGGGACAATCAGCGGAGCCAGCCAGGTGGAAACCACCGACGGGACAAAATCATGACCTGCGTCACCCATATTCCGGTGGCGGCGGGGGCGCAGCCGGATTTCCACGCCCGGCGCGCGCTGGCCGCGCTCAAAGCCCCGCATGACTGGCGTTTCGGCCAGGCTGCGGGCGGCGACGGGAAGGCGGGTCGGGGCGGACAAGGACATGGGGTAGTCACGGCGATTGGAGCAGGCGGCTACCTTATGCCCACAAAGGGGACTTGATTAGTCCAGATTTAGGGGAATAATCATCCCGCTGGCGGTCCAATCCGGATCCGCCTCCCCGGAGTCACCCCCATGAGCCACGATCTGAACGACACGCTGATCTTCGTCAAGGTGGTCGAGCAGGGCAGTTTCATCGCCGCCGCCAAGACGCTTGGCCTGCCCAAGACCACGGTCAGCCGCAAGGTGCAGGAACTGGAAACGCGCCTGGGCGCGCAACTGCTGCACCGGACCACCCGCAAACTCGGCCTCACCGAAGCGGGCAACATCTACTACGAGCATTGCCAGCGCATCGCGCGCGAACTCAGCGAGGCCGAAAGCGCGGTCAACCAGTTGCAGGGCGGTCCGCGCGGCTGGCTGCGCTTCACCACGCCGTATTCGATCGGCATCGACAAGATCGCGCCGCTGCTGGGCGAATTCCACGCGCAATATCCGGAGATCCGGGTGGAGATGCTGCTGAGCAACGAGCCGCTGGATCTGATCGGCGGCGAGATCGACGTCGCCCTGCGCCTGGGCAACCTGCCCGACTCCAATCTGGTCGCACGCCGGCTGGGCGTGCTGCGCACCCAGGTCTATGCAAGCAAGAACTACCTGGCCCGCTACGGCGAACCGCTGGGCCCGGATGACCTCCAGCACCATCGCGCGCTGGCGATGCCCAAGCACCGGCGTGGCGGCGGCAGCTTCTGCTGGACCCTCAACGACGGCAACCAGGACAAGGATTTCGCGATCAACCCGATCCTGATCGCCAACGATCCGGCCGCGCTGAAAGGCGCGCTGTTGTGCGGCGAGGGCCTGATGGTGGCGGCCGACGTGATGGTCAAACCCTATCTGGAACAGGGCTACGTGCAGCGCGTGCTGGCCGGCTGGACCGGGCCGGAGTTCGAGTTCAACGCGGTGTTCCCGCGTGGCCGGATGATGTCGCCGAAGGTGCGCGCGTTCGTCGACTTCCTGGTCGAGCGGTTGAAGTTCGACATGGACTACATGATGGAGCACTGCCCGGTGTACCTGAAGCAGCAGGCCGAGGCGTGCGCGAGCGCGCTGGCCGAATCGGTTCGCCGCGAGACCGAGGCGGAGGAGGCGGCCGAGATCGCCGCCGGCCGCCGCGTCCTGGCGGAAGTGGTGGACTGAACCCCGCTTCCCGCGTCGTTGTCACGGGACCGGCTAACATGCCGGCCGTGGCGCGATGCGCGCGCCTTGCCGGAGGCGAACGATGAAGACGTGGATGCCCGTGATCGCGGCGCTGTTGCTGGCCGCCTGCAAGCCCGCCGCCGAACCCGTTGATGCTGCCGCTCCCGCAGAGCCGGCGGCGCCCGCGGCGAACGCCGCGCCGGAGCCGATCGCGCAGACCCATGGCGGCGCCGCGGCGCCGACGCCTGCGGCCGCCGGCGAAGCCGACGATCACACCGAGGTCAATCAGCGCATCGGCCAGATGCTGGGCGACGCCGCCCGCTTTGAAACCGCGATCCTGGCGTTCCAGCAGGCCGTCGCGCAGAAGGATGCCGCCACCGTGGCGGCGATGATCGATTTCCCCTTCAAGACCACTGTCGGCGGCAAACCGGCCACCGTCAGGGACGCACCCGAGTTCATTGCCCAATACGGCCGCATCGTCACCCCGGAGATGGCCGACGTGATCGTGCGGCAGCGCTATTCGGAACTGTTCGTCAACTACAAGGGCGTGATGTTCGGCAGTGGCGAGGCCTGGCTCAACGGCATGTGCGTGGACAAGGCGTGCAACTCGTTCAACGTGCGGGTGGTGGCATTGCAGCCGACCCGGTAGTCCTGACGTAGGAGCGACGTAAGTCGCGACCTTTGCGATTCTCCTGCCTGGCATGTGGTCGCGACTCACGTCGCTCCTGCAAGGCGGCATCCGGAACAAGACAGGGCGGCCATGGCCGCCCTGTTTCGTCGCACGGGTGAATCCCGGTCGCGTTACTCCACCTTCACCTCGACCCGCCGCGCCTCGTCGGCGTTGCCGTTGCCCTCGGTCTGCATCGGCTTGTCCAGCGCGATGCGCTCGGCGGGGATGCCGTTCACCACCAGCCACTGCTGGATGGCCTGGGCGCGCTGCTTGGCCAGTTCCTGGTTGGTCGCCAGATCGCCGCTTGCATCGTGGAAGCCGGACACCCGCGCCTTGCTGTCGGGATTGGCGTGCAGGCTGCCCAGCACGCTGGCCAGACGCGCGCTGGTATCGGCCGGCACCACCGCCGAACCGACATCGAAGTACACCTTGGCCAGGTGATCGTTGGTCAACTCGGCGACGTGCATCGATTCGGCCGAATGCGAGGCGGCCGGCGCCGCGCCCGCGCCGCCCTTGAACCAGCCGTCCACCGGCAGCAGCGGCACCAGCAGCAGGGCGACGATGTTGATGATCTTGATCAGCGGATTGATGGCCGGGCCGGCGGTGTCCTTGTAGGGATCGCCGACGGTATCGCCGGTGACCGCGGCCTTGTGCGCGTCGGAACCCTTGCCGCCGTGATGGCCTTCCTCGATGTACTTCTTGGCATTGTCCCAGGCGCCGCCGCCGGTGCACATCGAGATGGCGACGAACAGGCCGGTGACGATCGTGCCCATCAGCAGGCCGCCCAGCGCGGCCGGCCCCAGCAGCAGGCCGACGATGATCGGGATGATCAGCGGCAGCAGCGAGGGCACGATCATTTCGCGGATGGCGGATCGGGTCAGCAGGTCCACCGCCTTGTCGTATTCCGGCTTGCCGGTGCCTTCCATGATGCCCTTGATCTCGCGGAACTGGCGGCGCACCTCCTCCACCACCGCGCCGGCCGAACGGCCCACCGCCTGCATCGCGAACGCGCCGAACAGATAGGGAATCAGGCCGCCGATCAGCAGGCCGACCACCACCTTGGGATCGTTGATCGCGAAACTCACCGCGCCCTCGCCGAACTTCTCGCCCAGCTTGTGCGCGTAGTCGGCGAACAGCACCAGCGCCGCCAGCGCGGCCGAGCCGATGGCGTAGCCCTTGGTCACCGCCTTGGTGGTGTTGCCGACCGCGTCCAGGGCGTCGGTGATCCGGCGGATGTCCGGGCCCAGTTCGCTCATCTCGGCGATGCCGCCGGCGTTGTCGGTGATCGGGCCGTAGGCATCGAGCGCGACCACCATGCCGGCCATCGACAGCATCGCGGTGGCGGCGACCGCCACGCCATACAGGCCACCGATCCAGAAACTGGCGAGGATGGCGATGGCGACCGCGATCACCGGCAGCGCGGTCGACTTCATCGACACCGCCAGGCCGGCGATGATGTTGGTGGCGTGGCCGGTTTCCGAGGCCTTGGCGACCTGCTGCACGGGCGCGTATTCGGTGGCGGTGT
This sequence comes from Pseudoxanthomonas sp., assembly GCF_051953815.1. Taxonomy (GTDB): domain Bacteria; phylum Pseudomonadota; class Gammaproteobacteria; order Xanthomonadales; family Xanthomonadaceae; genus Pseudoxanthomonas_A. The sequence goes on from NZ_JBQCIJ010000050.1 coordinate 27,508, forward strand.
AGTACTCGGTGATCACCACCATCGCCGCGGTCAGCACAAGGCCGATCAGCGCGCAGCCGAACAGCGGCATCAGCAGTTCCGCCGCGAACATCGATTTGGTGACGAAGAAGAACGCGATGGCCGCCAGCACGCCGGAGACCGCCAGGCCGCGATACAGCGCGTTCATGATCTTGCCGCCTTCGCGCGCCTTGACGAAGAAGGTGCCGATGACCGAGGCGACGATGGACACCGAACCCAGTACCAGCGGATAGACCACGCCGGCCCAGCCGTAGGTGGCGAAGGAGATGCCGGCGATCAGCATCGCCGCGATCACCGTCACCGCGTAGGTCTCGAACAGGTCGGCGGCCATGCCGGCGCAGTCGCCGACGTTGTCGCCCACGTTGTCGGCGATCACCGCCGGGTTGCGCGGGTCGTCCTCGGGAATGCCGGCTTCCACCTTGCCGACCAGATCCGCGCCGACGTCGGCGCCCTTGGTGAAGATGCCGCCGCCCAGTCGCGCGAAGATCGAAATCAGCGACGCGCCGAAGGCCAGGCCGACCATCGGCTGCAAGGCGGCTTTGATCGCCGCTTCGGTGGGCTGGCCGTTCCAGACCACGATGAAGTAGCCGGCCACGCCCAGCAGGCCCAGTCCGACCACCAGTAGGCCGGTGACCGCGCCGCCGGTGAAGCTGATCTTCAGCGCCTGGTTGAGTCCATGGGTGGCGGCCTCGGCCGTGCGCACGTTGGCGCGCACCGAGACGAACATGCCGATGAAGCCGGCCACGCCCGACAGCAGCGCGCCGATGGCGAAACCGATGGCGGTGGGCCAGCCCAGCGCGGGGACCAGGCCGATGATCAGGAACAGGATGACGCCGACGATCGCGATGGTGGTGTACTGCCGGCGCAAATAGGCGCTTGCGCCTTCCTGCACCGCCGCCGCGATTTCCTGCATGCGCGGATTGCCGGCAGGCCGGGACAGAATCCAGCGTGCCGAGAATATTCCGTAAAGAATTGCCACCGCGGCGCAGACCAGCGACAGCGTCAAACCGTGTTGTTCCAGCATGACCCCTCCCAAGGTTGATGGATGACGTCCGGCGAGTGCGTGACGGTCGAAATCCGGGTGGGGCGGTGATCCCGATGGAGCCTGTCGAACGATGGGATACAGCCACTGCGGTGGAGCCGCGCGGATACCGACGTGTTCAGACAATCCCTGGAGCGCCCCGAGTATGACCCGAGCCCGCCCCGCCCGCCAACCACGAGCCGGGGTTCAGGCGGGCCGTGCCAGCCTTGCGCGGTCGAGTTTCCGAGGTTGCCCGATGCGTCCGATTTCCCCCCTCGCCATGACCGCCGTCCTGGCCGTCACGGCCGTCCTGCCTGCGTTTGCGGCCGAGCCGCAACCGGAGATCAAGCGGCCCGCCGCCGCCGCCGCGCAGGCGGTGGGCGCGGTCCATACCATCCGCCAGATTCCGGAGGCCTGCGCCCGCTTCGAGGGCATGTTCACCGGCGATGCCGCGCAGCCCTACCGCTTCAGCGTGGTCCGCACCAGCGCGCAGTGCCAGCCGCGCGCGCGCCTGCTGGATGCCGCCAAGGCCAAGCCGGACGCGGCGTCGGGCTGGCTGCTCAATGACGTGATCCGGATTCCCAGCGCTGCCTGCGCCTCGCAGCAGGCGATCGTGCGGGTCTGGCGCAAGCCGGTCGCGGTCAGCACGCCGGACAAGGACGGCCAGGGCCAGGCCCGCATCTATCTGGAAGACGCCAGGCAGGACCTCGCGGCGGGCAAGATCGCGCAGGCGAAGATTCCGCTGTTCGCGGCGGAAATGAAGGTCGAGGGCAAGTGCCCGTAGACAGCCGCACGAGAAACCCCATCGCGCAAGAAAAAGCGACCCTGCCGATCAGGCAGGATCGCGGTTGCTCCGGACCGCGCTGACGATGGCGGCGGATCGGACATCCTCCGCCGCGGTCGTGGATGCGTTTACTTCTTCAGCGGCTTGGACGGCTTGAGCTTCGCCGACATGCCGTCGAACGCGGCCTGATCCGACGGCGACAGGTTGGGCCGGCCGGCCAGGAAACCCATGGTGATGCCGCCGATCACGTAGTAGGTTTCGCCCGCCTCGACTTCCATGTTGAGCACGTCGGACTCCTGTATCCAACGTAGTACTCGTTGACGTGATGGTCGATCGATGGCCCGCCGGTACCGGCAATCAGCGCGCGAAGCGCAATGAATTCCCTCCCGCACATCACGCTGCAGATCGCCTGACAGCGGCAGAAGGGGAAGCAGCGAGAGAGCGAGACCGCGCGTCCGCCTCACCCTTCCCATTTCGGCAGTTTCTGCTTCACCGCCACGTTCTTCAGCGCGACATATTTCGGCAGGCCGTCGCGGCCGAATTCCGGATACGCCTCGCCGCGGATCAACGGCTCCAGATATTTGCGGGCGGCCGCGGTGATGCCGTAACCATCCTTGCGGATGAAGCCCGCGGGCATCTTCTTCTCGTGGTTGGCGACCTTCTCCAGCGGCGCGGCCTCGATCTTCCAGCGATACGGCGCGTCCGAACCGCGCACGATCACCGGCATCACCGCGTTCCGGCCCTTCAGCGCGTACTGCACCGCGGCCTTGCCCACCGCCTGCGCCTGTTCCCAGTCGGTCTTCGAGGCGATGTGGCGGGCGGAGCGCTGCAGATAGTCGGGCAGGGTCCAGTGGACCTTGAGGCCCAGCTGATCCTTGACCCGGCCGGCCAGATAGGACGCCACGCCGCCGAGCTGGGTGTGCCCGAACGAATCCTTGCCGCCGCCGGCATCGGCGACGAAACGCCCATCGGCGTGCTGGATGCCCTCGCTGGCCACGACCACGCACCAGCCGACCTTCCCGACCACCTTCTTCACCTGGGCGAGGAACGCCGCTTCGTCATAGGCGCGCTCCGGGAACAGGATGATCTGCGGGGCATCGTCCGGCGACTGCCCGGCGAGACCGGCCGACGCCGCCAGCCAGCCGGCGTGCCGGCCCATGGCTTCGTAGACGAACACCTTGGTCGAGGTTTCCGCCATCGCCGCCACGTCCAGCGCGGCCTCGCGCACGGACACCGCGGTGTACTTGGCCGCCGAGCCGAAGCCGGGGCAGGTGTCGGTGACGGCCAGATCGTTGTCCACCGTCTTGGGTACGCCGATGCAGGTCAGCGGGTAGTCGAACGCTTTGGCCAGCTGGGACACCTTGAGCGCGGTGTCGGCCGAATCGTTGCCGCCGTTGTAGAGGAACCAGCGCACGTCGTGGGCCTTGAACACCGCCAGCAGCCGCTCGTAGCGGGCGCGGTCGGCTTCCAGCGATTTCAGCTTGACCCGGCACGAGCCGAACGCGCCGCCCGGGGTCTGGGCGAGCGCGCGGATGGCGGCCGCCGACTCCTTGCTGGTGTCGATCAATTCCTCACGCAGGGCGCCCAGGATGCCGTTCCGGGCCGCCAAGACCTTGATTTTACGGGCACGTGCCTCGCCGATGACGGCCGCGGCGGTGGCGTTGATGACGGCGGTGACGCCGCCCGACTGCGCATAAAGTAGGGTGCCCTGGCTCATGGGGGATTCGTTCCGGGTTGTCTTGATGCGGTAAGCTTCACACAGATGACGCGGTGCAGCGAGGCGCGGGGGATCCCGCCGCCCGGCACCGCCAGCAGGATTCTAGTTCGGGAGTTACACAATGCGATTGGTTCTACTGGGCCCCCCCGGGTCGGGCAAGGGCACTCAGGCGGCGCGTCTGAAGGAATATCTGCAGGTTCCCCACATTTCCACCGGTGATCTGCTCCGCGCCGAAGTCGCGGCGGGCAGCCCGCTGGGCGTGCAGGCCAAGGAAATCATGGCGCGCGGCGATTTCGTCAGCGACGAAATCCTGCTGGGCATGCTGGAGGATCGCTTCGCGCGTCCGGACACGGCCAACGGCTTCATCCTCGACGGCTATCCGCGCAACCTGGCCCAGGCCGACGCGCTGGGCGCGCTGCTGGACCGGATCCGCCAGCCGATGGACTTCGCGGTGCAACTGGAAGTACCCACCGATCTGCTGGTGGAGCGCATCGCCGGCCGCGCCAAGGCCGAGGGCCGTGACGACGATTCCCCGGAAGTGGTGCGCAACCGCCTGGACAAGTACACCAGCCAGACCGCGCCGGTCATCGAGTACTACCGCCAGCACGGCCAGCTGACCGTCGTCGACGGCGTGGGCTCGCTGGACGATGTGTTCAGCCGCCTGATCGAGGCGCTGTCGCCGGCCAAGGAAGTCGGCTGAGGCCGGCTTCCGCGGGACCGGGCCGTCGCGCACGCCGCGGCGGCCGGCCCGCTCGTGATCCGCCGCGCCGCCGGGCCGGCGCGCCACCTTCGCTCCGACCCGCCCGCGTGCCGAAATCCGGGCGCTGGGCTACAGTCTCGTCGTTCACCACGGAAGCGTCGTCTTGAAGATCCACATTCTGGGAATCGCCGGTACCTTCATGGGCGGCGTGGCCGCGCTCGCGCGCGAGCTCGGGCATGAGGTCGAGGGCAGCGACCAGGCCATCTATCCGCCGATGTCCACGCAGTTGGAGACGCTCGGCATCACCCTGGCGCAGGGCTATCTTCCGCGCAACATTTCGCCGGATTGCGAGGAGATTGTGATCGGCAACGCGCTCTCGCGCGGCAACGACGCGGTCGAGGCGGTGCTGGACGAGGGACGCCGCTACACCTCCGGCGCGCAGTGGTTGTCCGAGCGGGTGCTGCCTGGCCGTGACACGCTCGCCGTCGCCGGCACCCACGGCAAGACCACCACCACCACCATCCTGACCTACCTGCTGGAAGCGGCCGGGCGTGCGCCGGGCTTCCTGATTGGTGGCGTGGCCGAGGATTTCGGCGTCTCCGCGCGGGTCGGCCGGGGCCGCGAGTTCGTGGTGGAGGCGGACGAATACGACACCGCGTTCTTCGACAAGCGCAGCAAGTTCGTCCACTACCGTCCGCTGGTGGCGATCCTCAACAACCTGGAATACGACCACGCGGACATCTTTCCCGACGTGGCCGCCATCCAGCGCCAGTTCCATCACCTGGTCCGCACGGTACCGCGCCGTGGCCGCCTGATCGTCAACGGCGAGGACGCGCGCCTGGCCGAAGTGCTGGCGATGGGCTGCTGGACGCCGGTGGAGCGGTTCGGCTTCGACCCGGCGCTGGAGTGGAGCGCGCGGCTGATCCGCGAGGATGGCAGCGTCTTCGCGGTATCGCACCGGGGACGCGAACTGGGCGAAGTGCATTGGCCACTGCTGGGGCGCCACAACGTGCTCAACGGACTGGCCGCGCTGGCCGCCGCGAACGCGGTCGGCGTGGATCCGGCGACGGTGATGCCGGCGCTGGCGCGCTTCCGCAGCGTCAAGCGGCGGCTGGAAGTCATCGGCGAGGCCGACGGCGTCACCCTGTACGACGATTTCGCCCATCACCCGACCGCCATCCACACCACCCTGCAAGGCCTGCGCGCCAAGGTGGGCGAGGCGCGCATCGTGGTGGCGATGGAACCGCGCAGCAATTCGATGCGGCTGGGCGCGCATGCCGACGCGCTTGCGCCCTCGCTCGCGCTGGCCGACGCGGTGGTGTTCCTGCATCGGCCGGAGCTGCCGTGGGATGCCGGCAAGGTGATCGAGGCGGTCCGTGGCGATGTGCGCACCGTCGCGGACGTGGATGCGTTGATCGCCGCGCTGCGCGCCATCGTGCGTCCGGGCGACCACGTGGTGTTCATGTCCAATGGCGGGTTCGACGGCGCGCCGCGCCGCTTCCTGGCCGCGTTGCGCGAAACCGCGTAGGGTGGGCTTCGGCCCACCGCCGTGCTGCTTCGATGACCGGATCACGGCTGGATGCCGGCACGCCGCCGTGGGCCGTGGCTGACGGAGATCCGATGACCGAAACGTTGCCGCTGTTTCCGCTGCATGCGGTATTGCTGCCCGGCGCCGGCCTGGGCCTGCGGGTGTTCGAACGCCGCTACCTGGATCTGGTGCGCGACTGTGGCCGCGCTGGCCGCGGCTTCGGCATCTGCCTGATCCTGGAAGGCGAGGAAGCCGGGCAGCCCGCGGTGCCGGCCGCCTACGGCACCGAAGCGGTGATCGAGGATTTCGACACCGGTCCCGATGGCCTGCTCGCCCTGCGCGTGCGCGGCGCGCGCCGGTTCCGGGTGATGCGCACGCGGGTGCGCGACAACGGCCTGGTGGTGGGTGACGTGCAGTGGTGCGAGGCCGACCCCGATGACGAACTCCAGCCGCAGCACGGCCTGCTGGCCACTTTGCTGCAGAGCCTGCTCGAACAGGCCGGCGCTGACTTGAACCGGATCACGCCGGCGCAGATGGACAACGCCGCCTGGGTGGGATGGCGGCTCGCCGAGCTGCTGCCGCTCAGCGTGCAGCAGCGGGCGATGCTGCTGCAGGAGGACAGTCCGCACGCACGTCTGGATCGGCTGCTCGCGGCGATTGCCTGAGCGGGCGCGTCAGCGCCCGGCGGGAGGCCTGGCAGAGGCAGATGCCACGGGCGCTCCATCGGTGCGTATGCGCAGCACCGGCAGGCGCGATTGCGGATGCGGCTCGATCCGGTGCTGCATCGGCGCGGTGGCGGCGCTGACCGCGAGCAGCGCGGCATCGGCTTCGCGCAGCGGACGCCACACCCCCACCAGGCGGAACGCCTGCTGGTGCTTCAGCACCTGCGCGCTGCCGATCCACAACGGCGTATCGCCGGGTTGCAGCAGGGTGTTCGCCGGCCACAGCCGCAGCACGAAACGCAGGCCGGGCTGGGCGCCGTCGCGCACCATCAGCAGGCTTTCGGCGCGGGTATCCAGGGTTGCCGGCAGCACCGGCTGCTCGGCGGGGGAGAGATCGGTGTCCAGCAGGTTGAGCGCGTCCTGCCAGCCGGCCTGCGGCTGCACCCGCCAGCCGGCGGCTTCCAGCCGCGCCTGCAACGGCGCCAGGGGCCCGGCGACCTGGATGTCCAGCGGCCAGCGCTGCTCGTCGTCGAACTCGTTGCGGCGCGCGGGCAGGCGCTGCCAGCCCTGCTGCCACCAGTCGTCCATCGCCACCGTCTGCACCATCACCGGCGTCTCGAACTGCGCCAGCATGCGATCCACGTTGCGCGGCGCGTGCCACAGCGCCGCGACCGCGAACGCCCCGTAGAACAGCCAGCCCAGCGGGGTGATCCAGAACGAGCGCAGCATGCGCCGGCGATAGGCGATGCCCAGCACCAGCAGCCAGACGATGCCGAACAACATGCCGCCGATGATGTCGCTGAGCCAGTGCGCGCCCAGGTAGATGCGGGCGAAGCCGATCAGCGCCACCACGATGCCGGAGACCAGATAGGGCCAGACGCGCTGCCGGCCGGGCAGCTCGCGGGCGATCAGCACGGCGAAGAAGCCGAAGGTGATCGTCGCCATCGTCACCGCGATGGACGGGAAGCCGAAACCGCTGCTGACCGACGGCGGCTTGGGAATGTCGACCGAGGCGCCCAGCCACGCGGTGAGGGCGAGTCCGAACGCCAGCGCGGCCAGCCAGTGCGCGGCGGCCATCCAGCGCCGGCGCCAGCACAGGTAGACCAGCACCAGCAGCGAGGCCGGCGCCAGCACCTGCTCGTCGCCGAGCGAGGCGATCGCCGCCAGCGGCTGATCGGCGAGCGGATTGCGCAGCGCCTGCATCAGTTCGTGCACCGCCAGATCGATGCCCAGCGGTTCGCCGTGGCCGATGACGATGATCAGGAAGGCGAACCACACCCAGACGATCGCCAGCAGCAGGATCGCCAGCAGGGCCAGCGGCACCGATTCGCGGCGCTTGGGATCGAACACCGCGGCCGAGTAGCGGCCCAGCACCGGGTGCGCATGCGACCACGCCAGCGCGCGCGCCAGCAGGGCGTCGGCGTGGGCGGCGAACCAGCGGTAGCTGTACAGCACCAGCGCCCAGGCCAGGGCCAGCACCACCAGGAGCAGGCCCAGCACCAGGCCCAGCCGGCCGGCGACCGCGGCCACCGCGTCGTAGGCGTGGCCGAACACCCAGCCCGGCAGCAGGAACAGCGCGGCCCACGAGACCGCCGCCAGCAGGCTGGCCGGCAGATAGCGCTTCATCGGCATCCGCAGCATGCCGGCCACCGCCGGCACGAACGGACGGATGGGGCCGACGTAGCGGGCCACCAGGATGCTCTTGATGGCGTTGCGGCGGAACAGGATTTCGCCCCTGTCCAGCAATTGCGGATAACGGCTGAACGGCCAGTGCCGGCGCAGTTGGGGTCCCCAGCGGTGCCCGACCCAGAAGCTGGTGCCGTCGCCGGCCAGGGCGCCGAGCGCGGCGCAGATCAGCGCATAAGGGCCGGAGATTTCGCCCAGTCCGATCAGCACGCCGACCGCGAACAGCAGCGGCAGCGCCGGCACGATGGCCCCCAGGATGATCACCGCGTCGCAGAAGGCGATCGCGAAGATCACCGCGCCCGCGGCCACCGGATGTGCGCTGATCCAGGCCAGCAGCGAGTCGAACCAGGACGGATTCATCGGCTGGATTATAGGGGGCGGATCATGACTGGCATCCCGTCTGATGGGCGTGGACTTTCAACGTGAAAAGTGGCTGGCGGCGTGGTCCCGACACCGGTATCCGGCGGTTCGTCCCCGCGCCATCGCCGGGCCGGCGTCCAGCCGGGTATCCTGAAAGGCATCACTTTTCCATCGTCCGACACGGAACTTCCATGGCCAGCCTGCAGGGCAAGACTCTCTTCATCACCGGCGCGTCGCGCGGCATCGGCCTGGCCATCGCCCTGCGGGCGGCGCGCGACGGCGCCAACGTGGCGATCGCGGCCAAGTCCTCGGTGCCCAATCCCAAATTGCCCGGCACCATCCACAGCGCTGCCCAGGCGGTCACCGAAGCGGGCGGGCAGGGGCTGGCGCTGAAATGCGACATCCGCGAGGAGGACGACGTGCGCGCGGCGGTGGCGGCGACCGTGGACGCATTCGGCGGCATCGACATCCTGGTCAACAACGCCAGCGCGATCTGGCTGGCCGGGGCACTCGACACGCCGATGAAGCGCTTCGACCTGATGAACCAGGTCAACGCCCGCGGCAGTTTCCTGTGCGCGCAGGCCTGCCTACCGTACCTGCGCCAGGCCGCCAACCCGCACATCCTGACCCTGGCGCCGCCGCCCTCGCTGGATCCGCGCTGGTGGGCGCCACATACCGGCTACACCCTGGCCAAGATGGGGATGAGCTTCGTCACCCTGGGCCTGGCCGGCGAGTTCGGTCCGCAGGGCGTGGCGGTCAACGCACTGTGGCCGCGCACCATCATCGCCACCGACGCGTTGAACATGATTCCCGGCGTCGAGATCGCGCGCTGCCGCACCCCGGCCATCGTCGCCGATGCCGTGCATGCGGTGCTGACCCGGCCCGCGGCCGGATTCCATGGGAATTTCCTGATCGATGAAGCGGTCCTGCGCGAAGCCGGCGTGGAGGACTTCTCCGGCTACGCGGTCGATCCTTCGCAGCCGCTGCTGCCGGATCTGTTCCTGGATCCCTGATGGACTGCATCTTCTGCGCCATCCTCGAAGGTCGTGCGGCGGCCAGCCGGGTGGCCGAGGATGCCGACGTGGTCGCGTTCCTGGATCTGCGCCAGGCGGTCCCGGGGCACGTGCTGGTGGTGCCGCGCACGCATGTGGAGACGATCTACGAACTGGCGCCGGACACCGCCGCCGCGCTGATGCGGATGGCGGTGCGGATTGCGCGGGCCTTGCGCGCGGAGTTCGATCCGCCGGGCCTGAACCTGTGGCAGTCCAACGGCCACGCCGGCGGTCAGGAAGTGCCGCACGTGCATCTGCACGTGCAGCCGCGCCAGCATCGCGATGGCCTGTTCCGGATGTATCCGCAGGGCCTGCCCGTGCCCGCCGCGCGCGCCACGCTGGATGCGCTGGCCGCGCGCCTGCGCCCGCATTGCGACATCACCTCCTGAAGTGCCAGGCCGATTTTCCAGAATGTCTTTTCCACCGGAGCATTCCGATGACCGCTGACGCTTCCTCCATCCGGCAAGGCCTGACCCTGATCCGCTGCGTCCTGTCGGCATTGCTGTTCATCCATGGCGCGGCCCGCCTGGGCGCGGGCGGCGTGGTGCCATTCGGCCAGTTCCTGGAGGCGCAGGGGTTTCCGTTCGGCGCGGGCATCGCCTGGTTCATCACCGTGTTCGAACTGTCCGCTACCCTGTTGCTGGCGTGGGGCCGCTGGGTCACCCCGCTGGCACTGGTGTTCGGCGCCATCTACGCGTGCGGCATCTGGTTGGTGCACGCGCAGGAAGGCTGGTTCGTGGTGGGACTGGGCCGCAACGGCATGGAGTACAGCGTGTTGATCCTGGCCTGCCTGCTCGGGCTGGCGTGGGCCTACCGGCCCCGGCGTTCCCCCGCTTTCCACTGACGGTTCCGCACGGATCCGTTTCAACGATTCAAGTTCAACGATTCAAGAGAACGACATGAAATATCTGCACGCGATGATCCGCGTCCACGACCTGGACGCGACCAGCAAATTCTTCACCGAGGGCCTGGGCCTGAAAGAAATCCGGCGCATGGACAACGAGGCCGGCAAGTTCACCCTGGTCTATTTCGGCGCGCCGGCCAACCCGGAGTCGGAAATCGAGCTCACCTACAACTGGGGTTCGGACGAGGACTACGGCAGCGCCCGCAATTTCGGCCATCTGGCCTTCGAGGTCGACGACATCTACGCCACCTGCGCGCACCTGCAGTCGCTGGGCATCACCATCAACCGCCCGCCGCGCGACGGCCGCATGGCCTTCGTGCGCACGCCGGATCTGATCTCCATCGAACTGTTGCAGAAGGGCGCGGCGTTGCCGCTGCAGGAGCCGTGGACTTCGATGGCGAACGTCGGCGCATGGTGAACGCCGCAACGGTGGCGGTCGCCGCGACGCGGGGAGCGCACTTGGATTCGTCATCGAGATCGGGGAAGCTGTGATCCCGCGATGACATGACGGATCCCCGATGAGCCTGGCGCTGCTGGTGATTGATGTGCAACGTGGTCTGTTCGAGACGGATCCGCCGCCCGCGGACGCCGCGCATGTCGTCACCCGCATCAATGGCCTGGCCGCGCGGGCACGCGCGAAGGGCGTGCCGGTGATCTACATCCAGCACGAGCGCGCCAGCGGCATGGAAGCGGAGTCTTCGGCCTGGCAACTGGATCCGAGGCTGGAAGTGGAGGCCTCGGATCGCCGGATCCGCAAGAGCACGCCGGATTCGTTCCTGCGCACCGGCCTGGACGAAGTGCTGGCGTTCCTGGGCGTGGAGGAACTGGTGCTGTGCGGCTACGCCACCGAGTTCTGCGTGGACACCACCGCCCGCAGCGCGGCCGCGCACGGCTACGCGGTGACGCTGGCCGCCGACGCCCACACCACCCACGACAAGCCGCACGCCAGCGCGGCGCAGATCCGCACGCACCACAACGCGACCCTGCCGGACATCACCAGCTTCGGCCGCCGGATCCAGGCGTTGCCGGCCGATCAGATCCTGTTCGCCTGAAACCGGCGTCCCGGCTCCCGTCCGGGGCCATGCCAACAGGCCCTCCGGCCGCATAAATCAGCGACAATGGCGGACTCGTTCCTCCGATCCGTCGCCGCCATGACCGCCAGCTCCGCGTCCGAACTGCTCGCCAAGGGTAAGCAGTACTACCTGCCCATCTACCGCCAGCGCGAGCTCGTGCTCGAGCGCGGCCAGGGCGCGCGCATCTGGGACAGCGAGGGCCGCGAGTACATCGACCTGTCCGCCGGCATCGCCGTCTGCGGCCTGGGCCACAACGATCCGGATCTGGTGGCGGCGCTGGTCGAGCAGGCCGGCAAGCTGTGGCACACCAGCAACGTTTTCCACAGCGAGCCGCCGCTGCGGCTGGCCGAGGAACTGGTGGCCTCCTCGCGCTTTGCCAGCCGGGTATTCCTGTGCAATTCCGGCGCCGAGGCCAACGAGGCCGCGATCAAGCTGGTCCGCAAGTGGGCCGCCGGCCAGGGACGGACACCGGACAAGCGCGTCATCATCACGTTCCGCGGCAGCTTCCACGGCCGGACCCTGGCGACGGTGACCGCGACCGCGCAGCCGAAGTACCAGGAAGGCTACGAACCGCTGCCCGGCGGCTTCCGCTATGTGGACTTCAACGATCTGACCCAGCTGGAAATCGCGATGGCCGCCGGCGACGTGGCCGCGGTGATGCTGGAGCCGGTGCAGGGCGAAGGCGGAGTGATGCCGGCGGCGCCCGGATTCCTGAGCGCGGTGCGCGAGCTGTGCGATCACCACGGCGCGCTGCTGGTGCTGGACGAAATCCAGTCCGGCATGGGCCGCACCGGCACCTTGTTCGCGCACTGGCAGGACGGCGTCACGCCGGACATCGTCACCCTTGCCAAGGCGCTGGGCGGCGGTTTCCCGATTGGCGCGATGCTGGCCGGGCCGAAGGTGGCCGAGGCGATGCAGTTCGGCGCGCACGGCACCACCTTCGGTGGCAATCCACTGGCGGCGGCGGTCGCGCGGGTGGCGCTGCGCAAGCTGTCCGCGCCGGCCATCGCCAACAACGTGGCGCGCCAGTCGGCCGCGCTGCGCAAGGCGCTCACCGAGATCGATGCCGAACTGGGCCTGTTCTCGCTGGTGCGGGGCCGTGGCCTGATGCTCGGCGCGGTGCTCAAGCCCGCCCATGCGGGGCGTGCCGGCGAGATCCTCGATCACGCCGCCGCCCAGGGCGTGCTGCTGTTGCAGGCCGGTCCGGACGTGCTGCGCTTCGTGCCGGCGCTGAACATCAGCGACGAGGAACTGGCCGAGGGCTGCCGGCGCCTGCACGCGGCGTTGCGTCGGTTCGCGGGGAAATAGCGGCAGATGCGGGAGCGACGTCGGTCGCGACCGCCGACCGGAACGTCCCTGGCGCGTGCCTTGAACGGGCCTGGACATGTGCAGGCACGGGTGGTGCGCCGGCGGGCCGTCCCGCCGGCGGGTATTGACGTGATGGAAGCTGTCCGGATGCCGTGTATGTCGCGGTCGCGACTGACGTCGCTCCTGCCGCAATCCGGCAGGTGTCAGGCCAGCCGGTAGCGTTTGAACACCTGGCGCAGGCTGGCCGCATCGGTGACGGTGTCCGCGTGCAGGCCCACGCTGCGCGCGCCCTGGACGTTGGCGAACACGTCATCCACGAACAGCGTGCGCGCCGCGTCCCAGCCCAGGTGTTCCAGCGCCAGCGTGTAGATGCGCGGTTCGGGCTTGCGCAGCTGCAACGCACCGCTGCAGAGCACGCGGCCTTCCAGGCGCGGATGAATGGGCGCGACGATGCGCGGAATCGCCTGCGCCATCAGCAGCCCGTTGTTGGTGAGCACGCCCAGTTCGAGGCCGGCGTCCAGAGCGAGGATCTGTTCCATGACCGCTGGGTCGGCGTGGCTGCCGGCCATTCGCGAGGCGATCCAGGTGTCCTCGTCGATCGCCCGGGCAATGCCTTCGCCCAGGCGTGACAGGTACAGCGCCGTGCTGATCCGGCCACCGTCGTATTCGGTTTCCAGTCCGGAGGTGAACAGCACCTCGCGCACGCGTTCGTGCTCGGCGCCGGCGTAACCGGCGAGGTGGGCGATGCGCTGTTCGTGGTGGTAATGCGCCAGGACCCCGTCGAAGTCGAACAGGATCCGTTCGATGCGCGGCGGGACCCTCATCCGGCCGCCACCACCTTGAACGCCTCGCGCGCGGCGGCGATGGTCTGCTCGATGATCGCCGGATCGTGAGCGCTGGACATGAAGCCGGCCTCGAACGCCGAAGGCGCCAGGAACACGCCGCGATCCAGCATCGCGTGGAAGAAGCGGTTGAACGCGCCGATGTCGCAGGCCACCGCCTGCGCATAGGTATCCACGTACTGGTCGGTGAAGAACATGCCGAACATGGCGCCGACGCGGGTGGTCGAGAACGGCACGCCGGCTTCGCGCGCGGCTTCTTCCAGGCCGTCGCACAGCGCGTTCGTCGCGTCCGTCAGACCGGCGTGGAAGCCCGGCGCCTGGATCAGTTCCAGCATCGCCAGGCCGGCGGCCATCGCCACCGGATTGCCGCTGAGGGTGCCGGCCTGGTAAATCGGGCCGGCCGGAGCAATCTGCGACAGCAGTTCGCGGCGGCCACCGTAGGCGCCGACCGGCATGCCGCCGCCGATGACCTTGCCGAAGGTGGTCAGGTCGGGCGTGATGCCGTAATGCGCCTGCGCGCCACCGAGGGCGACGCGGAACCCGGTCATCACTTCGTCGAAGATCAGGAGCGCGCCGTGCCGCGTGCACAGTTCGCGCAGATGCCGCAGGTAGCCTTCGCGCGGCGGCAGGCAGTTGGCGTTGCCGACCACCGGCTCGATGATGAGGCAGGCGATTTCCTGGCCATACTGCTCGAACAGCGCGGTCGCGCCTTCGAAGTCGTTGTAACTCAGGGTCAGGGTCAGCTCGCTCAGGCCCGCCGGAACGCCCGGCGAGGTGGGCACGCCCAGGGTCAGCATGCCGCTGCCGGCCTTGACCAGGAACGAGTCGCCGTGGCCGTGGTAGCAACCTTCGAACTTGACGATCCGGTTGCGGCCGGTGGCGCCGCGCGCCAGCCGGATCGCCGACAGCGTGGCCTCGGTGCCGGAGTTGACCATGCGCACCATCTCGCACGACGGCACCAGCCGGGTGATGGTTTCGGCCATGGTGACCTCGGCCGGGCAGGGCGCGCCGAACGACAGGCCGTTCTGGATGGCGGCCTGCACCGCTTCGCGCACCGCCGGATGGTTGTGGCCGACGATCATCGGTCCCCATGAACCCACGTAGTCGATGTAGCGGTTGCCATCCACGTCGTACAGGAAGGCGCCGTCGGCGCGCTGCACGAAGAAGGGCTCGCCGCCGACCGACTTGAACGCGCGCACCGGCGAATTGACGCCGCCGGGAAGCAGTTGCTGGGCGCGGGTGAACAGGGCGTGGGAATGATCGTGGTTCATCTGGATTCCAAACAGGCAGGAGGGCGTCCGGTGGGAGCGGCCTGGGCCGCGAGGGAACGCCGGGGAAGCTTCATCGCGACGGGCGTCGCTCCCACAGCCGCGCGACGGCTAGCCGGCAAAGCCGCGCACGTAGGCGCGAACCGCCGCGACCGGATCGGCGGCGTCGAACACGCCCCCGATGACCGCCACCAGATCGGCGCCGGCGGCGGCCAGCGCAGGCGTATTGTCCGGGGTTATGCCGCCTATCGCCACCCGGGGCACGCCCAGTCCGGCGGCCTCGGCCAGCAGCGCCGGCGATGCCCGCCGCGTGGTGACCTTGCTGCGGGTGGCAAAGAACGCGCCGAACGCCACGTAGCTGGCGCCGGCGGCGACCGCGCGCCGTGCGCGGGCCAGCTCGTCATAGCAGGAGGCGCCGAGGATGGCGGCGGCGCCCAGACGCGCGCGCGCGGCGACCAGGTCGCCGTCGTCCTCGCCCAGATGCACGCCCGCCGCGCCCACCGTGGCGGCCAGTTCGACATCGTCGTTGATGATCAGCGGCACGCCCGCGGGCGCGCACAGCGCCTGCAGGGCGCGGGCCTGTTCCAGGCGCAGGGCCGCATCCGGCCCCTTGTGCCGGTACTGCAGCCAGGTGACGCCCTCGGCGAGCAGCGGCGCGATCCGTGCCAGCAGGCGCGCGGTATCCGGTTCTTCGGGCGTGATGAGGTAAAGGCCGCGCGGGGCGTGGCCGCGTGCGGGGCCTTCGGCCGGCCAGCGGGAATTCATCGGCGAAACTTCCGGTGCAGGGGCGGGAGTGGGACAATCAACGGCCCACCAGCCCGCATTATCCGATGACCGACGCCACCGCCACCACCTACCGCACCTGGATGTGCGTGGTCTGCGGCTTCCTCTATGACGAAGCCGCCGGCTTGCCGGAAGAAGGCATCGCGCCCGGCACGCGCTGGGAGGACATTCCGGACACCTGGACCTGCCCGGACTGCGGGGTGACCAAGGACGATTTCGAGATGGTCGAAGTGCCGTAAACCCGACCGGCGTGCCTGGACGGGCGAAAACGGCTTTTCGCCGGAAGAGGCGTTCCCGTCCGCGCTTGTGCAAGGACGAAGGGAGGCGGAGCCTTTCCCGAACCCGCTCTCAATGCATCCGCGACGGCGGCGTGGCGTTTAGCTCCACCAGGCGCTCGCGCAGTTCGACGGCGTCCTTGGCTTCCGGGACCAGTTGCAGGTAGCGCGCCAGATCCTGGCGGGCGCCGCCGAGATGCTCCATTTTCAGGTACGCCATGCCGCGATCGCGCAGGGCCTCGGCCTGGTCGGGAATCAGCTTGAGCACGCGATCGGCGCTGCGCGCGGCGCGGTCCCATTCGTCGCGCTCGGCGTATACGCCATGCAGATTGCGCAGCACGCGCACCAGGATGGCGCGATGGCTGGCGGGATCGAGAATCCGCAGCAGCGCGTTGTCATCGGGAATGTCGCCGCCGAGGTGCGGACGCGCGCGCTCGCGCAGTTCGTCGGCGCCCAGCGGCCGCCCGCCATTGAACGGATCCATCACCAGCAGGCCGTCGTCCACCGGCAGGCGGACCAGGAAATGGCCGGGGAAGGACACGCCGTCCAGCGGCACCCCGAGCCGGCGCGCGACTTCCATCTGCACCATCGCCAGCGAGATCGGATTGCCGAGCCGGCGCTCGAACACCTGGTTGAGGTAGCTGTTGCGGGGATCGTAGTACTCCTCGTGATCGCCGCTGTAGCCCAGTTCCTCGAACAGGTGGCGGTTGATCGCCGCCATCTTCAGCGGCCACGACGCGATCGCGTCTATCTCGTGGCGCAGATGCGCGACATGGCTCCGCACCAGCGTGTCGTAGAGATCGGCATCGAGATCGGGGTACTCGTCGCGTGCGATCAGCAGCGCGGTTTCCAGCAGCGGCAACGACTCGTCGGCGCGGGTCGCCAGGCTGTTCCAATCCGGCAATGTCAGGCGATCCGGCATGCCGCCAGACTGGGGCCATTCCGCGCCGCGATCAAGCCCTAGCGGGCCGGGGTGATGCCCTTGCCCAGAAGCAGTTCAGCCCCGTCCTGCAGCTTCAGGCGATCGGCCTCGCCGGCGTTCAGTTCCAGCACGTAGCGGGCCGGCACGTCGCTCGGATAGGACGGGCAGGCGTCACCGGCCGAGCAGGGCGGGGTGTTGCGGCGCTGGGCGACCAGCTTGCGTTCGTCGTCGAAGTACAGGATGTCCAGCGGGATCCGGGTGTTCTTCATCCAGTAGGCCTGCGGTTCCTCGCGGTCATGGATGAACAGCATGCCGTTCCCGTCGGCCAGGACGTCGCGGAACATCAGCCCGCGCGCGCGTTCGGCGTCGTCGTCGGCGATTTCCACCTGGTAGCGCTGGCCGCCGATTTCCACCCAGCGGCCATCCGCGCTGGCGCATCCGCTCAGCGACAGCGAGCCGCCCAATGCCAGCAGTCCGGTAACGAGAATTCGGTAGAACATGCGGCCTCCTGCGGGAGCTGCGGACAAAAAGGGGATTACAGCACCTGCGGCGGTTCGCCGCCGATGATCACGACGTCGGCCGGCCGACGCGCGAACAGGCCGACGCTGACCACGCCGGGGATCTGGTTGAGTTCGCGTTCCAGCCCGACCGGATCGACGATCGACAGGTTGTGCACATCCAGGATCCAGTTGCCATTGTCGGTGGTGACGCCGTCGCGCCAGACCGGCTGGCCGCCGGTCATCGCCAGGATCTCGCGTGCGACCAGGCTGCGCGCCATCGGGATGACTTCCACCGGCAGCGGGAACTTGCCCAGCACCGGCACCTGCTTGACCGGATCGATGATGCAGACGAACTTGCGGCTCGCCTCGGCGATGATTTTCTCGCGGGTCAGCGCCGCGCCACCGCCCTTGATCAGGCGCTTGTGCGGGTCGCACTCGTCGGCGCCGTCCACGTACAGGGACAGGGTGCCGCTGGCGTTCAGATCCATCACCTCGATGCCGTGCGCGCGCAGGCGCTGGGTGCTCTGCTCGGAACTGGACACCGCTCCGGCGATGCGATCC
The DNA here is from genome assembly GCF_051953815.1 of Pseudoxanthomonas sp. Lineage (GTDB taxonomy): Bacteria > Pseudomonadota > Gammaproteobacteria > Xanthomonadales > Xanthomonadaceae > Pseudoxanthomonas_A. Next base: position 45,472 of record NZ_JBQCIJ010000050.1, read on the forward strand.
TTGACCCGCGCCAGCGCGTCGATGAAGTAGGCCACGGTGGAACCGGTGCCGACGCCGACGATCATGCCGTCCTCGACGAAATCGATGGCCTTCTCGCCGGCCAGGCGCTTGTGTTCGTTCTGCGACACGATGGTCATTCCATGGAAAGGAGGTGTTTCCACTGCGCGGCGGTGACCGGCAGCACGGACAGGCGGTTGCCGCGGGCGATCAGCGCGAAGCCGTCGCCCAGGGCATCGGCCTGCTGCTTGATTTCGTCCAGCGGGATGGTGCGCTTGAGCTTGCGTTCGAAGGCGACGTCGACCAGCACCCAGCGCGGTTCCTCGGGCTTGCTCTTGGGATCGTAGTAGTCGCTCTTCTTGTCGAACTGGGTCGGATCCGGATAGGCCGCGCTGGCCACCTTGGCGATGCCGACGATGCCCGGCACCGGGCAGTTGGAGTGGTAGAACAGCACGCCGTCGCCGACCTGCATGCCGTCGCGCATGAAATTGCGCGCCTGGTAGTTGCGCACGCCGTTCCACGGTTCCACGCCGACCTTCCGCAGATCGTCGATGGAGAAGGCATCCGGCTCGGATTTCATCAGCCAATAGCGCTTGCGTGCGGTCATGCGGGCATTCCGTGGGGGCTGCGGGATGGGAACAGGGTCTGGCTCTCGGTGCAGATGGCATCCACTGGCACGTCCCAGGCCGCGGGTGCCAGCGCGTCGACCTGCTGGGTGGCGAACCCGACGCCAACCAGCCATGGCGGCGCGGCCGAACGCTGGCGGAAGCCGAAGCTGCGATCGTACCAGCCGCCTCCCATGCCCAGGCGATGGCCCTCGCCGTCGAAACCCACCAATGGCATCAGCACGAGCGCCATCTGTTCCGGTCCCAGCGCGGAGGCGGGCTCGACGTCCGGTTCGGGGATGCCGAAGCGGTTGGTGACCAGCGCATCGCCGGGACGCCAGGGAGCGAAGCCCAGGGTGTTGTCCGCGCGCAGTACAGGCAGGCAGTAGACCAGGCCCGCGGGCAGTCGCAGTTGCCAGTTGTGCAGGCCGATTTCGCCGTCCATGGCCCAGTAGCCGGCGGCATAGCCGGAGGCGGGCAGGAACGGCAGCGCGCGCAGTCGTTCGGCCAATGCATCGGCGGCGGCGATGCGCTGGGCGGCGGGAATCGCGCGGCGGCGCTGGCGCAGTTCGCGCCTGAGCGCGTCGCGTTCTGAACTCATGAGGGCAGGCGGGGCGAATCCATGGCGGGAATTTTAAGCCAAGCCGCCACGGCCCGGCTCGTCCGGACGCGGGAGCGCCATCCGGCCTCGTTCCGGCGCGGAACGAGCGGAAAAAACAACCCGGGGAAATCCGCGGAAGGCAGCAGCGCCGTCAGTCGCGGCCGCGGGAGTACGGTCCGGGTTACGACGGCTTCGTCGTGAAGCAATCCGGCAGAAGGTGGATGGCAAGACCGGCCGGGTCGCGACTGACGGCGCTGCTGCGCGGGAAAAATACGTCCTCCGCCATGGCGATGCTCGCGAAACGACCTTGAACCCGGGGTTCAAGTGGGAAGGCTGGATATCCATCGGGCTTCCCGCTGCGAAGGCGGACCTGCACTCCCGGCTACCGTTGCCATCCCGTGGTCGTCATTAAGGGACAAGGCGAATGTTTGCGCGCGCTGTCGTTCACAGCAGAGGACGCAGCGCCAGTATAGCGGCCCGTCCGAAATTGCCTAGTCCGTTCGTCGGTCGAATTCAGTCGCGGTTCGCGACCGTGCGCGATCAATGCACTAACGCGGTGCGTCGAGCACTTCGTCCAGCCTGCGGTGCAGATCGTCGAGCGCGCGCGACAGTTCGCGATCGCGCGAACCGCGCTCGTCGCGCAGCTGCTGCAATTCGTGTGCCAGGTTCAGCGCGGCCAGCACCGCCACCCGATCCACCGCGGCCATCCGGTTGCTGCCGCGCACTTCGCGCATCTTGCTGTCCAGCAGCTTGGCCGCCGCCATCAGGCTGCTGCGCTCCTCCGGCTCCACGCCGACGGTGTACTCGCGGTCGAGGATGTGGATGCTGACCGGCTCGTTGGCGCTCACGTGTGCTGCTCCAGGGACTTCAGGCGGCTGATCATCGCTTCCACGCGCGAACGGGCCTGTTCGTTCTTGGCCAGCAGTTGCGAACGTTCGCCGACCAGTTGTTCCTGCTGGTGGCGCAGGCTGCGGTTCTCGTCGGCCAGTTGCTGGCAACGATCGGCCAGCGCCTGGATGCGCGCGGAGAGGCGTCGGATCTGTTCCAGCGGGTCGGCGTTGTCCATGGGCGGCACGATAGGGGCGGGGCCGGAGGCCGGTCAAGGGCGTTTTCCGTGACCCCCGTTCAGGAGACCGCACGCATGCCCGAACCGGGGTAGTACTCCTGGATGAACTGCAGGCATTGCTCCGGTTCCAGCGCGCGCGCCACCCAGTGCCCCTGCACCTCGTCGCAACCGTGGTCGCGCAGGAACTCGAACTGATCGTAGGTTTCCACGCCCTCGGCGATGACCTTCAACGCCAGCGAGCGGCCCATGGTGATGATGGTGCTGGTGATGGCCGCGTCGTCGCCGTCGTTGGGGAGATCGCCGATGAACTCGCGATCGATCTTCAGGGTGGTCAGCGGCAGCCGCTTCAGGTAGGCCAGCGAGGAGTAGCCGGTGCCGAAGTCGTCGATGGCCAGGGAGATGCCCAGGCGCCGGCAGGCGCGCAGGGTGTCGGCGTTCTGCTCGGGGTTGGCCATCACCACGCTTTCGGTGAGTTCCAGTTCCAGCCGGTCGGCGGGGATGCCGGTCTCGGCCAGGATCCGCGCCAGCACCGCCGGCAGGTCGCCGCGCTGCAACTGCATGGCGGACACGTTGACCGCCACGGTCAGTTCCTCCAGTCCGCGGTCGTGCCAGCTGCGCATGATCCGGCAGGCCTCGCGCAGCGCCCAGGCGCCGATCTCCAGGATCAGGCCCGACTCCTCCGCCAGCGGGATGAACTGCGCCGGCGACACCATGCCGAATTCCGGGCTGTCCCAGCGCATCAGCGCCTCGACCGCGGTAATCCGCTGCGGCTTGATCGCCAGCCGCGGCTGGAACACCAGCGACAGCTCGTTGCGCTCCAGCGCCCGCCGCAGCGCGCTGGCCAGGATGGCACGATGGCGGGTCTTCTCGTCCATCGATTCGGAGTACACCTGATAGGTGTGGCGGCCCATCGCCTTGGCCTGGTACATCGCGGTGTCGGCGTGCTTCAGCAGTTCGGTCGGCACCTGCGCGTGCTGCGGATACAGGCTGATGCCGATCGAGGGCGACACCGACATCTCCAGGCGCTCGCCGAAGTTCAGCGGTGTGCGGAAGGCATCGATGATCTGCTGCGCGATCCGCTCCGCGTCCGCCAGCGAGTCGATGTCCTCCAGCACCACGGTGAACTCGTCGCCGCTCAGGCGCGCCACCGTGTGCTGGGCGCCGACGGTCTGTTGCACCCGCGAGGCGGCCGCGCGCAGGATCCGGTCGCCGGTGGCATGGCCGAGCGAGTCGTTGATGTCCTTGAAGCGGTCCAGGTCGATGAACAGCACCGCCACGTGGCCCTGCTCGCGGCGGGCGCGGACGATGGCGCGGGAGAGGCGTTCGGACAGCAGCGATCGGTTGGGCAGGCTGGTCAGGGTGTCGTAGTTGGCCAGGTAGCGCAGTTCCTGCTCGGCGCGCTTCTGTTCGGTGATGTCGGTCAGCACCTGCACGTACAACTGGCGCTCGCCGGACGCGTCGGGAACCACGTTGGTCTCGATCCGGCACAGGATTTCCTCGCCGTCCTTGCGCACCTTCCAGACCTCGCCGGACCAGTGCCCGGTGTGCAGCAGCTCGGCGTTCATGCGATCGAAGAAGGCTTCGTCGTGCTGGTCGCTGTCCAGCATCCGCGCCGGCTGGCCGATCACCTCGTCCTCGTTGTAGCCGGTGATGCGGGTGAAGGCGGGATTGATGGTGATGAAGTGGTGGGCCCAGTCCAGCACGGCCACCGCTTCATTCATGCTGCGCATGACCTCGCCGGCGATGCGGTGCTCGTACTCGGCGTTGCGGCTCAGGGTGATGTCGCGGGCGGTGCCGGCGATGCGGACCGGGCGGCCTTCCGGATCGCGCTCGACCACCCGGCCGCGCGCGCGCACCCAGATCCAGTTGCCGTTCTGGTTCATGTCCATGCGGTGTTCGGACATGAACAACGGCGCCTTGCCCTGCAGGTGCAGGCGCAGGCGTTCCATCACCAGCGGCATGTCGTCGGCGTGGATTGGCGGCACTTCGCCGTGTCGGGTAAACACGGTGATGTCGGAGGAATGCAGCGCGGTTTCGTCCGCGCGCATCCGGTAGAGCTTGCGCTGGACCAGGTCGTAGTCCCAGAAATGCTCGCCGGACGCCCACAGGGCCAGTTTCAGCCGTTCGTCGCGGGTGCGGGTGGATTCGGCGCGCACCGGCTCGGCCGGCATGCGCCGGGCGTCCAGCCAGGGGCGCCAGTAGCGCCGGGTGGCCACCAGCACCACACCACCCAGGACCAGCAGCGCGACCGCCAGCAGTGGCAGCCGCGCCGACAGCGGCCAGCTGGGATGGGTCACGGCGGCGAATGCGGAGAGCATGAAGACGCGGGGCCGTCCGGAGCCTGGAGATGGGGCAGTGTAGGGGCGGGCGAACGGGCACAACAAGCGGCCCGGAGGCTTTTCGTTGCTACACTTCGCGTCTGTCCGAACCCGTTCGCGGATTGCGTTAGTCCATGTCTCATCAGCCGTCCGATCTCCCTTCCTACGCCGAAATCGGCGAAGCCTCGCGCCAGCAGCACCTGGCGACCGACCCGGCCGAACTCCACGGCGTGCTCTGCGGCTGGCTGGCCGGCGGTGGGGCGGACGTGGCCGATTGGCCGGCGCGCGCGCTGGCGGATCCGCAATTGCCGACGCCGCAGCCGGGCAGCGCGCTGGATCGCCTGCGTACGGCCAGCGTGGCCCAACTGGAAGACCGCAGTTTCGCCTTCGAACTGCTGCTGCCCGACGGTGAAACCAGCACGGTGGACCGCGCCGACGCGCTGTTCGCCTGGTGCCGGGGATTCCTGGGCAGTTTCGGCCTGGCCGCGGGCGCCCATCCGCCGTTGTCGGAGGAAGGCGCCGAAGCGCTCCAGGACCTGGGCCGCTTGGCCCAGGCCAGCCCGGAGGGCGGCGACGAGCAGGAAGACGAGGACGCGCTCTCGGAGATCGAGGAATACGTCCGGATCGCGGTCCTGCTGCTGCATGGCGACTGCGTGATGGGGCCGCGTCACCGCAAGCGGCTGAACTGATGAAGGCACACACCGGCCTGGCCGCCGCGGAGTTCGCGCGTCGGCGCAAGCAGTTGATGCGGATGGCCGGCAACGACGCCATCCTGGTGCTGCCGGCCGCGCCCGAGCGCGTGCGCAGCCATGACACCCACTATCCCTATCGCCAGGATTCGGATTTCTGGTACCTGTGCGGCTTCCCCGAACCGGAAGCGGTGCTGGTGCTGGTGCCCGGCCGCCGCCACGGCGAAGTGCTGCTGTTCTGCCGCGAACGCGATCCCGAGCGCGAAAGCTGGGACGGCCCGCGCGCGGGACAGGAAGGCGCGGTCGAGGATTACGGCATGGACGATGCCTATCCGATCGAGGACCTGGACGAGATCCTGCCGGGACTGCTGGAAGGACGCTCGCGCGTCTACTACCACTTCGGCCGCGACGCCGACTTCGATCTCAAGCTGATCGGCTGGGTCCGCCACGTACGCGCGCAGGTGCGCCAAGGCGCACAGCCGCCGCATGAGTTCCTGGAACTGGGCCATCTGCTGCACGACCTGCGGTTGTTCAAGTCGAAGGACGAAATAAAGCTGATGCAGCGGGCCGCCGACATCAGCATCGAAGCGCACCGCGCGGCGATGCGCGCGGCCCGTCCCGGCGTCCACGAGTACGAGTTGCAGGCGGAAGTGGAGCGGGTGTTCCGCGCCAACGACGCCTGGCCCGCGTACGGCAGCATCGTCGGCGCCGGCGCCAATGCCTGCGTGCTGCACTACCGGGCCAACAACGGTGTCGCGAAGGAGGGCGATCTGGTGCTGGTCGACGCCGGCGCGGAGTTCCGCAACTACGCCAGCGACATCACCCGCACCTTCCCGGTCAACGGCCGCTTCAGTCCGGCGCAGCGCGCGCTGCACGATCTGGTGGGCCAGGCGCAGCAGGCGGCGCTGGCGCAGGCCCTGCCCGGACAGCCCTACGAGGCCGGCCACCTGGCGGCGGTGGAAGTGCTGGCCGAAGGCCTGCTGCGGCTTGGGCTGCTGAAGGGATCGCTGGAGCGCAACATCGCCGAAGGCCACTATCGCCGTTTCTACCGGCACAAGACCGGCCATTGGCTGGGCCTGGACGTGCACGACGTCGGCGACTACCGCATCGAGGGCGAATCGCGCCTGCTGGAGCCGGGCATGGCCTTCACCATCGAGCCCGGCCTGTATGTCTCGCCGGACGACACCAGCGTCGCCGAGAAATGGCGGGGCATCGGCATCCGCACGGAGGATGACGTGGTCATCACCGAGCAGGGCCATCGCGTGCTGACCGAGGGGCTGGCGCGCAGCGCCGAGGAAATCGAAGCGGCGATGGCGGGCTGAAAGGCCCCGTAACCCGCAGGAGCGACGTCAGTCGCGACGCTTTTCCCTCGATGGAGCACGGTCGCGACTGACGTCGCTCCCGCATGGAAAGAAGATCAACCCGCCGCGAACGCCGGCCGGGTCAGGTTGACCGCATCGCCGTCGGTGCACAGCACTTCGTCCTCGATGCGGATGCCGCCATAGGGACGGAACGCGTCCACCCGCGCCCAGTCGATGCTGTCGGCGTGGCCGTTCTTCCTCACTTCCTCCAGCAGCATGTCGATGAAGTAGAGGCCTGGCTCGATGGTCACCACCATCCCGGGTTCCAGCACCCGGGTCATGCGCAGATAGGGATGTCCCTCTGGACGCGGGATGCGGCCACCGCGATCGCTTTCGGCGAAGCCGGCCACGTCATGCACCTGCAGGCCGATCGGATGGCCCAGGCCATGCGGGAAGAACGCGAAGCTGACCCCGCTGGCGACCGCGGCTTCCGGCGATACCTTCAGTACGCCGAACTCCTTGAGGATGCCCATCAGGCCCAGGTGCGCGTCCAGGTGCAGTTGCCGGTAGTCGACGCCCGCGCGCACCGACCGGCCCATCGCGATCTGCGCCTGATCCACCGCGTTGATCAGCGCCTGGAATTCGCTGGCGGCGTCGGTGGCATACGTGCGGGTGATGTCGCTGGCGTAGCCGTGGAAGCTGGCGCCGGCATCGATCAGGAAGCTGCGGTGCTCGGCCGGCGCGTTGCGATCCAGCTCCATGTAGTGGAGCACGGCGCCGTGTTCGTTCAGGGCCACGATGTTGCCGTACGGCAGCTCGGCGGGATCCTGGCCGACTGCGGCGCAATAGGCCATGTGGATGGCGAACTCGCTGCGGCCTTCGCGGAACGCGGCCTCCGCCGCGCGGTGCCCGCGCACCGCCAGCCGCTGCGCCTCGCGCATCAGCGCGATTTCATAGGCGGACTTGTAGGAACGCTGGTACTCCAGGTAATTGATCACCGCTTCCGGATTGTTGGGCACGTGATCGCCCAGCGCGCTCCGCGGTTCGCCGAGGATGGCGCAGCGTCCGGCGGGATCGGGCAGCAGCGCCCGCGCTTCCTCGGGCTTACGGATCACGTGGATGTCGAAGTGATCCACCCACCAGCCGCTGGGCGCGGCCGGGACCACGTGCCAGTAGTCGAACGGCTGGTGGTAGATGACCTTGGGTCGCTGGCCGGGGGTATATACCAGCCAGCTGTCGGGCACCCGGGTCAGCGGCAGCCACGCCTTGAACTGCGGATTGGCCGCATAGGGATAGTCGCGGTCGTCGAACACCTGGTAGTGCAGGCTGCCGCTGGGCACGACCAGGTGATCGAAACCGCCGCGCGCCAGCGCTTCCTCGGCGCGCCGCTTCATCAACGCCAGGTGTTCGGCGTAGAGCGGGGCGAGTTCGGTGGCCAACGGGGCGGAAGCGTTCATGACGGCGGCTCTTGCGGGCGAAACCCGCATTTTGCCGCATCCGCGCCGGGCTTTCCCGTGACCGGCGCTCAGCCGGCGCCGGGCGCGTTCACCCAGGCGCGCAGCGTGTCCAACTGGGCGGGCTCGATGGTCAGGAAGCGCAGGCCGGCGAAACTCTGCCCCGGCGTGTTGGCCGCGGCCATCCACAGCACATGGGCGCCGACATCGATCGGCACTTCGCGGCCGGCGGCCGTGCGCAGGTGGAAACGCAGCTGGTAGATCGCGTCCTCCTCGATCGGCGCGCTGGCAATCAGCAGCATGCCCGATTCGGAGACGTTGCCCAGCCGGCCGATCAACTGCTCGGCGAGCGTGTCCATGACCGCCACCGGTTCGGGCACGTTGCGGCGGCGGGCGCGGCGGAATTCCTGGATCATGCGCCGTCTCCTCCGATCTCCGCGGTCTTGCCCATGCCGGTCAGGCTGCGAAGCGCGCGCAGCGTGGCGTTCCAGGCACGGTCGATCAACCGGCCCTTGTCTTCGGTGACCACCTGCACCTGGCCCTGCGCCATCAGCCGGGCCAGGCTGTCCAGCGAATGCTCGCCGGTGCGCTGTCCGCGCTGGTTCACGAACAGCGCATGGCCGGTGACCGGGCTGAACCAGGACAACCGCTGGCGCTGCACGTCGCCCTGCTGGTTGAGGGTGAACTCGAACCAGGTGCCGAACGGCAGCGCCCGCAGGTGTTCGAAACACTCCTGTTCCTTCGGCGAGCGCGCCTGCACCGGCTGGCGCTGGACCATGTTCTGCTCGCCCAGGCGCGCGCGCGCCTTGAGCTTGGCGGTCAGCTCGGTGCGCGAGCTGCCGTCATCCTCGCCACCGGCGCTGGAGAGGCGGCGGGCGATCGCCTGCGCCTCTTCCTCGTGATATCCCACCTGCAGCAGCGCTTTCTCGATGCGCGCCGGCAACTGCGGATCCTTGGGCGCTTCGGCCGGCGCGGTGGTGGCCGCGACGATCTGCAGGGTGGTCTGCAATTGCTCGGTCCATTCGTCCGAATGCTCGCCCTGGCGAAGCTGGGTCAGGGTCAGCACGTCGGCCCAGGCCTGGTTGACCAGCGCCTGCACGAAACGCGGCGGCTGATGGTCGTTGAACGCGGCCTCGATGGTCTCGGCGGCGCGCTGCTTGGCGATTTCCAGGCGTTCCTTGCCGCGCGCGGCCTCGATGTGCCGGCGTTCGGTCAGCTCGGCCTTGCGCGCGGCGGCTTCCAGGTGCCGCTGCACTTCCTGGTTGGCCTGGGCGAACACCGCCTCGTCGCCCTGGTAGTGCTTGATCACGAAATCGACCGACTGGTGCAACTGGTGCAGCAGGCGCGGATCCAGATCGTCGTCGGTCTGCCAGGTGGCGCCGGACTCGGCCACCGCATTGAGCAGTTCGCGGGCCGGATGCTCGGGCCGCAGGAAGAACTCGCGATCGCGCAGCGCGACCTGCGCCAGCGGGACCTGCAGGCGGGTGAGCAGATCGCTGGCCGGCGATTCGGGACGCACCTCGCGTTCGACTTCGTTGTACAGCAACCCCAGCAATTCGAAGGTATCCGCGTCCGGCGCCGCCAGCGTGGCCTGGGCGCCGTGCTGCTGGCGCGCGCGCGCCAGCAGCGCCTGCTGGATGTCCTTCAGGCTGCGGCGGGCCTGGCCCTCGATGCGCGGCGTGGCGACGCCCTGCAGCGACTGCAGCGCGGACAGCACGTCCGGAGTCGGCACCAGCCGGCGCACACCCTCGGCGGCGGCGGCGGCCGCCGGGGCGGTGGGCGCGGGCGGCGCCGCGAATGGACCGGCGCCGCTCTCCATGCCGGCGAAGCGGGTGGCGGCCGGTTCGCTGAAACGCGCGGTCGCCTGCCGCCGCGCGGCCAGCAGTTGCTGCAGGAGTTCGAAACTGGGGGCGCCGTCGGTCCGCTGCGCGCCGCCGGATCCGTCCGGCAGCGGCGGCGGCGTACCGGGCCCGGCGCTGGGGATGGTCCAGGCCGAGGGCGTGGAGGGGCCGTGCCAGCCGGTCAGCGGGCGATTGGCGTCCGCGCGCCCGGGCTTGCCGCCGGACGCTTCGGCGCCGGGGCGCGCCGGTGTCGGCGTATCGATCGCGCGGGTGCGGCGCGGCAGGTAGATCAAGCCGGGCAGGATGCCGGCCTGCGACAGGTACTGGTTCAGCGTGTCGGCCCACTCGTGATAGTTGCCCATCACCTTGTGGTCGAACGTGCGATACAGCAGCAGGCGCTCCTCCAGATCCAGTTCCAGGGTGCGCGCGGCCAGCCTGAGCATCCGGCACAGGCCCTGCGGTCCTATCGGCAGGCGTTCGTTGTCGAACGCGGGCGCGCCGCCCAGCGCGCCGAAGCGCTGGCCGAGCAGCAGCAGCGCCTGCGCGGCGCGGGCCTCGTGGCGGCGGGCGATGTCGCTGAGGACGATTTCCTCGTCCATCGCCGCGTCTTCCACCAGCGTCAGCGTGCGGAACTCGATCGTCGTCGGCGCCTGCGCGCGGGTGCGCTCGGGCGACGTGCGCACGGCGGCCAGTTCCGCTTCCAGGGCGAACATGAAGTGCGGGACGAACTCGCCGCGGTTGCGCTGGAGGGCGCGCAGGTTGCTGAAGAACTCGGCCTGGCGGTTGTCGCTGCGGGCCTGCTCGGCCTGCTTGAACAAGGCCTGCTCGTATTCCGGCAGCATCGCGTTGAGCGACTGGATGATGTCGCTGGAGATGTGCTCGAAGAAACCGCGAAGCAGCTTGCGCACGCGGGGCGGCAGCGCAGCGCTGGTCAGGCTGCCCGCGGCGGTGCTTGGCGGTGGCGGTGGGATTGCGGTCACGTGTGGTGGATCTCCCCTGAGGCCACAATTATCACATTTCCGGGATGCTGAACCGACCGGCGTGGGGGCGGGGTGATGGCCGGCATCAATCGGCCAGGAAGGCGGCCACCACGTCGTTGGTGAACCGTCGTCCCAGGTCGGTCGGGATGACCCGGTCGTCCTCCCGCCGCAGCCATCCCGCGGCCAGCGCCCGTCCCAGCGGCGCGTCCATCGCCGCCAGCGGCAGGCCGGTGCGGTGCTCGAAGTCGGCGACGCGGAAGCCCTCGTGCAGGCGCAGCGCGTTGAGCATGAACTCAAAGGGGCGCTGCTCTGGCGGAATGCGATCGTCGCCGCCCAGCGCCTGCGCGCCGCCGGCCGCGGCCAGGTAGGCGGTGGGATGCTTGATCTTCCAGCGTCGCAGCACGGTCTGTTCGGCGCCGAGGGTGATCTTGCCGTGCGCGCCCGCGCCGATGCCCAGGTAGTCGCCAAAGCGCCAGTAGTTGAGGTTGTGCGCGCACCGCCGGCCTTCGCGGGCGTAGGCGCTGATCTCGTAGTGGCCGAAGCCGGCCTCGGCCAGCAATGCCTGGCAGTGCGCCTGCATGTCCCAGGCGCCGTCGTCGTCGGGAATGCCCTGCGGCGGGCGGGCGAAGAAGACCGTGTTCGGTTCCAGGGTTAGCTGGTAGTGGGAGATGTGCGCGGGCTGCAGCGCGAACGCGCGCTCCAGATCGTGCTCGGCCATCGCCAGGGTCTGCTCGGGCAGGGCGTACATCAGATCCAGGTTGAAGTTGTCGAAGCCGGCGTCCTGCGCCAGTTTCACCGCCGCTTCCGCTTCGTTGCTGTCGTGGATCCGGCCCAGCCGTCGCAGGCAGCCGTCGTCGAAACTCTGGATGCCGAAACTGATGCGGTTGACCCCGGCGGTCCGGTAGCGGTCGAAGCGCCCATGCTCGGCCGTGCCCGGATTGGTTTCCAGGGTGATCTCCAGGCCGGGGGCGAACCGCAGCCGCGCCGCCGCGGCCTGCAGGAAGCGGTCGATGGCCTCCGGCGGGAACAGGCTCGGCGTGCCGCCGCCGAAGAACACCGAGTGGACGGTGCGCCCCCAGACCAGCGGCAGGTCGAAATCCAGATCCCGGATCAGCGCGTCGACATAGTCGTCGAACGGCAGCGGCCCCTTGCCCTGGTGCGAATTGAAGTCGCAGTAGGGGCATTTGCGGACGCACCAAGGCAGGTGCACGTACAGCGACAGCGGCGGCGGGATCAGCATGGCGGGCTCATTTTCCCGCATTCCGGCGGATGGGGGGAGCAGGCGCCCCGGGCCCGGCTCACGACCAGGTCAGGCGTTCGCGCAGCGCGGCCAGGGCGCGGCCACGGTGGCTGATGCGGTTCTTCAGCGACGCTTCCAGCTCCGCGGCCGAACGGCCCAGTTCCGGATCCAGGAACACCGGGTCGTAGCCATGCCCGCCGCTGCCGCGGCGCTCGCGCAGGATGCGCCCGCGCCATTCGCCTTCCACGATCAGCGGCTGCGGATCGTCGGCGTGGTGGAGCAGCACCAGCACGCAGTAGAAGTGCGCGCCACGCTGCTCGTCGGGCACGTCCTCGAGCGCGTCCAGCAGCTTGTCGATGTTGCGGCTGGCGTTGCCGTGTTCGCCGGCGTAGCGCGCCGAGTACAGGCCGGGCGCGCCGTTGAGGGCGTCGACGCAGATGCCGGAATCGTCGGCCAGCGCCGGCAGACCGGTCACGCGCGAGGCGTGGCGCGCCTTGATCAGCGCGTTCTCGACGAAGGTGGTGGCGGTTTCGTCCGCGTCGGTGACGCCGAGATCGGACTGGGCGATCAGCTCGATGTCGGTGTCGGCGAGCAGGTGGCGGAGTTCCTCGAGCTTGCCGGCGTTGGAGGAGGCGAGTACCAGTTTCACGGGTGGGGATCCGTCAGGGAGGATTCGGGAAACAAACTCAGGCGTTGAGCTGCAGCAGGTCCCAGCGGTTGCCGTAGGCGTCGCGGAACACCGCGACCGTGCCGTAGCTTTCCTCGCGCGGGGTTTCCAGGAACTCCACGCCCCGCGCGAGCATCCGCGCATGATCGCGATGGAAGTCGTCGGTCTCCAGGAAGAAGCCGACCCGGCCGCCGGTCTGATCGCCGATGCGCGCGCGCTGGGCGTCGTTGCCGGCCACCGCCAGCAGCAGGCAGGTTTCCCGCGAACCCGGCGGCGCCACCCGCACCCAGCGCCGGCCGCCGCCCTGGTCGGTGTCCTCGCGCAGTTCGAAGCCGAGCGCGCCGGTGTAGTGGGCGATGGCGCGGTCGTAGTCGTCCACCACCACGGTGATCAGGCTGAGCGTCTGGCGCATCGGAGAGGAACCGGTTGGCGTGGGAAGGCGAACCGCCGCGGTCAGCCGGCCAGCGCGGCCTGCTGCGCGGCGAACAGTTCGGCGGTGCCCTTCTGGCCCAGCGCCAGCAGCGCGTCGAGTTCGTCGCGACGGAACGCATGCCCTTCGGCGGTCCCCTGCAGCTCGATGAAACCGCCGCCATCGTTCATGACGATGTTCATGTCCGTGTCGCAGTCGCTGTCCTCGGCGTAATCCAGGTCGAGGACCGGCGCGCCGCGGTAGATGCCCACCGACACCGCGGCGACCGCGCCCAGCAGCACGTCGCGCTTGATCTCGTTGCGCTGGCGCAGCCAGCCGATCGCATCGGCCAGCGCCACGTAGGCGCCGGTGATGGCGGCGGTGCGGGTGCCGCCGTCGGCCTGGATCACGTCGCAGTCCAGGGTGATGGTGCGTTCGCCGAGGGCGGAACGGTCCACGCAGGCGCGCAGGGCGCGGCCGATCAGGCGCTGGATTTCCAGCGTGCGTCCGCCCTGCTTGCCGCGCGAGGCTTCGCGATCGCCGCGGGTGTGGGTGGCGCGCGGCAGCATGCCGTACTCGGCGGTCACCCAGCCCTCGCCCTTGCCGCGCAGGAACGAAGGCACCTTGTTCTCGACGCTGGCGGTGCACAGCACCCGGGTTTCGCCGAAGCGGATCAGCACCGAGCCTTCGGCATGGCGCGTGTAGCCGCGCTCGATGCGGACCTCGCGCATCTGATCGGGGAGGCGGCCGCTGGGACGAGGGACGGACATGCAGGGAACTCGGCAGGAGGGAGGAGCGGAAGACCGCGTGGGCCGCAGGGCCCGCGGATTCGGTCGACCGGGGCGCGCTAGGGTACCATTCGCGCTTTCGATCCGACCGGGTTTCCCATGATTCGCAGCATGACCGCCTTCGCCGCCGTCGAACGCGCCACCTCCGGTGGCACGCTGACCGGCGAACTGCGCGCGGTCAATCATCGTTTCCTGGAACTGGGCACCCGCCTGCCCGAAGAGCTGCGCGCGCTGGAGCCGGCCCTGCGCGAGCGTGTTTCCGCGCGGGTCTCGCGCGGCAAGCTCGATTTTACCCTGCGCCTGCGCGCGCCGGAGGGCGAGGGCACGCTGCAGATCAATCCCGCGCTGGTCGGTCAGCTGTCGGAACTGGCGCTGGATCTGCATGCGCGGTTCCCGGCCCTGCGCACCGGGTTCACCGACCTGCTGCAGTTCCCCGGGGTGCTCCAGGGCAAGGCGGTGGACCAGGCGACCCTGCAGGCCGAGGCGCTCGCGCTGGTGGACGCGGTGGTCGATCAGTTCGTCACCGCGCGCGAGCGCGAGGGACAGAAGCTGGTGGCCGCCATCCTGGAGCGCGTGGACGCCATCGCCGCCCGCGCCGCCGAAGTGCGCGAACTGCTGCCCGTCATCCGCGCCGGCCAGCGCCAGAAGCTGGAAGCCCGCCTGGCCGACCTCACCCAGCCCGCCGATCCCGGCCGGCTGGAGCAGGAACTGGTGCTGTGGCTGCAGAAGCTGGACGTGGACGAGGAACTGGATCGGCTCGACAGCCACATCAAGGAAATCCGCCGCGTCCTCAAGCAGGCCGAGCCGGTGGGGCGGCGGCTGGATTTCCTGCTGCAGGAATTCAACCGCGAAGCCAACACCCTGGGCTCCAAGTCGGTGGACACCCGCACCACCAACCTGGCGGTCGAACTGAAAGTCCTGATCGACCAGATCCGCGAACAAGTGCAGAACATCGAATGAGCCGCCGCGGCACCCTCTACATCGTTGCCGCGCCTTCGGGCGCGGGCAAGAGCAGCATCGTCAACGCCGTGCTGGCCCGGGATCCGGAAATCGCGCTGTCGATTTCCTTCACCTCGCGCGCGCCGCGTCCCGGCGAGCGGCATGCCCAGCACTACCACTTCATCAGCGCGGACGAGTTCCAGTCGATGATCCGCGCCGGCGATTTCTTCGAATACGCGCTGGTGCATGGCGACTGGAAGGGCACCGCGCGGCAGTCGGTCGAGCCGCAGCTGTGTGATGGCAAGGACGTGCTGCTGGAAATCGACTGGCAGGGCGCGCGCCAGGTGCGCGAGAAGGTGCCCGACGCGGTCAGCGTGTTCATCCTGCCGCCCTCGCGCGACGCCCTGGAACAGCGCATGCGCGCGCGCGGGCAGGACAGCGAGGAGGTCATCCAGCGCCGGCTGGCCGCCGCCCGCGAGGAGATGTCGCACTACGACGAGTTCGACTACGTGATCGTCAACGACGTGTTCGAAACCGCCTGCGATCAGATGCACGCCATCTTCACCGCCAGCCGCCTGCGCCGGGAGGCCCAGCAGCAGCGACACGGGGGGCTGATCGGGGCCCTGCTGGCCGAGTAGGGGCCGGAACAGGCCAGTCGTGGCGCTTAACTGACTGATTTATAAAGAAACGGTTGCCTGGGGCCGGCCGAGGCCGTACAATCGCCGCCCCTTTCCCTATTCATCGCGCGGCCCCTGGGTCGCCGGGAGCCCGCATGGCCCGCATCACCGTCGAAGATTGCCTGGAAGTCGTCAACAACCGTTTCGAACTGGTCACGATGGCCGCCAAGCGCGCCCGCCAGCTCGCCAACGGCGTCGAGTCGACCATCGACAACAGCGAAACCGCCGACAAGCCGACCGTGCTGGCGCTGCGTGAAATCGCCGCCCGCAAGATCGACAACGATCTGATCGACCGCGTCGAGAAGGCCGAGCGCGAGCGCGCCGAGCGCGAAGCGCTGGAATGGGCCGCCGCCGAAGTGGTCGCCGACGAAGACATGTCCAAGGGCGACGACTGAGGCAAGCCGCCGGCGCGGGAAATCCCGCGACGCCGCCATTGCCGCTTTCATCGGAAAGGCCCGCGCGAGCGGGCTTTTCGCGTTTTCCGGGTTTGCCGTCCCGCCACGTCTGCACTAGGCTGGCGTCATGAACCCAGGCCGTACCGCCAAGGCACTCCGTACCCCCGCTTCGTCGCGCAGCGACGGCGTGCCGGACTATCTCGCCCAATTCGAAAAGACCGCCCGTTACCTGCCCAAGGAACAATTGCCGCTGCTGCGCCGCGCCTGGGAAGTCGGCGCCGCCGCGCATGCCGGGCAGACCCGCAAATCCGGCGAGCCCTACATCACCCATCCGGTGGCGGTGGCCGGCGTGCTGGCCGAACTGGGCATGGATGCGGAGACGTTGATCGCCGCGATCCTGCACGACACCATCGAGGACACCCCGCTGACCCGCGACGAGATCGCCGGGGAATTCGGCGAGTCGGTGGCCGAACTGGTCGACGGCGTCACCAAGCTGGACAAGCTGAAGTTCCGGGACCGCCAGGAAGCGGCGGCCGAAAGCTTCCGCAAGATGCTGCTGGCGATGTCGCGCGACCTGCGCGTCATCCTGATCAAGCTGGCCGACCGCCTGCACAACATGCGCACGCTGGGCGCGCAGTCCGCCGAGGCGCGCCGCCGCATCGCCATCGAGACGCTGGAGATCTACGCGCCGATCGCGCAGCGGCTGGGCATGAACCTGATCAAGGCCGAGCTGCAGGACCTCGGCTTCAAGGCGCTGCATCCGTGGCGGCACGCGGTGATCGCCAAGCGCATCCGCAGCCAGCCGCTGGTGCGGCGCGAGGCGTTGGGGCAGATCGAGGCGCGGCTGGCGCAGCGGCTGGCGCTGGAAAAACTGGAACACCGGCTGGTCGGGCGGGTGAAGACGCCGTGGAGCGTCTACACCAAGATGCGCGCGCAGCGCCGCAGCTTCGACCAGGTGATGGACGTGTTCGGCTTCCGGGTGGTGGTGGACAGGGTGGCCGACTGCTACCACGCGCTGGGCGTGGTGCATGCGGTGTACAAGCCGCTGGACGGCCGCTTCCGCGATTTCATCGCGATTCCCAAGGCAAACGGCTACCAGTCGCTGCACACGGTGCTGTTCGGGCCATACGGCTCGCCCATCGAGGTGCAGATCCGCACCCGCGAGATGGACCTGATCGCCGAGCGCGGCGTGGCCGCGCACTGGGCCTACAAGATCGGCGTGGACGGCGGCGGCAAC
>NZ_JBQCIJ010000051.1:0-113779 GCF_051953815.1 Pseudoxanthomonas sp.
CCCCCCCCCCCCCCCCGCGGGTCTTCAGCCACGCGCCGCCGCTTCGATCTTCGCGACGTCCAGCTTGTGCATGTCCAGGAAAGAGCGCGTCAACCGATCCACCAGGGCCTGGTCGCCCGACGTCATCAGTTGGTCGAGCACCTGCGGCGAAATCTGCCAGGACAGTCCGAAACGATCCTTGCACCAGCCGCATTGCTCGGCTTCCGGCACCGTCGACAGTTTCGCCCAGTAGCGATCGATTTCGGCCTGGTCGCGGCAGGTCACCAGCAGCGAAATCGCCTCGTTGAAGGCGAAACCGTGCGAATAGCCGCTGTCCATCACCGCGAACCAGGTATCGCCGAGGTGGAAATCCGCGAACATCACCGTGCCGGCGCGATCGTTGGCGGTGTCCTCCGTGTAGCGGGCGACCTGGCCGACGCCCGAGTCGTCGAACACCGAGCAGTAGAACGTCATCGCCTCCTCGGCCTTGCCGTACACCTCGCCGGTGAACATCAACGCCGGCATGATGCGCGGACGGGCCGGCGTGCCCGGCGGACTGAGCATCAGCTGCCACGACAGGCCATAGCGGTCCCGCACCCAGCCGTAGCGCTCGCTGAAGGGATAGGCATCGAGCGGCATGAGCGCTTCGCCGCCGTCGATGAGGCTGGCCCAGGCCGCATCCAGATGCGCGCGCGCGCGTTCGTCGCGGGCGGGATCGAAATGGACCAGAAAGGAAATCGAGGGATTGAAGGTGAATACCGGGCCGGCGCTGATCGCCATGAATGGCTGGCCAGCGAGCGTGAACGACACGACGTCGCAATCGCCGGAGGGCGTGTCGCGCAGGCGGACGATGGAATCGACCTTCGAATCCGGAAACAGCGAACAGTAGAATTGCGCGACTTCGCGGGCCTGGGCGTCGAACCAGAGATGCGGGGTGATGGGCTTGACCAGGGACATGCGGACATTCTCCTGCGGAAGGGGGGTTTTCCTGTTCGACGAACCGGGATGCCGGAAATCGACATGCTCCCGCATCGCATGTAAAGCCACCGTCCCCTGCGCCGTTCCGCCCTGTGCGGTCGCGCCCGCTTCGCCGCCGGAACCGGCCTGGACGGTGTGCGAAGATGAGCGCCCGCGGCCTCCGGGCACGCACGCCCCTCGCGCAGCCAAGGCAATCATGTCCCGGAACCAAGCCCATGAACGACGATAACGACGACACCGTTCCGGTGCCGCCGGGTATCTGGGTGGATGCCGACGCATGCCCGGGGCCGGTCAAGGAAATCCTGTTCCGCGCGGCCGAACGCGCGCGGGTGCAGGTCACCCTGGTCGCCAACCAGTGGCTGCGCACGCCGCCTTCGCGTTACATCCGCGCCCTGCAGGTGCAGGGCGGCTTCGATGTGGCCGACGACGCCATCGCCGAACGCGCGCGCGCCGGCGACCTGGTGGTCACCCAGGACATCCCGCTCGCCGCCCGGGTCCTGGCCAACGGCGCGCAGGCGATCAATCCACGCGGCGACCGGTATACGCCGGACAACATCGCCGAGCGGCTGTCGATG
This sequence comes from Pseudoxanthomonas sp., assembly GCF_051953815.1. GTDB lineage: Bacteria > Pseudomonadota > Gammaproteobacteria > Xanthomonadales > Xanthomonadaceae > Pseudoxanthomonas_A. Next base: position 1,533 of record NZ_JBQCIJ010000051.1, read on the forward strand.
CGCAATTTCATGGACGAACTGCGCGGCGCCGGTGTGCAGACCGGCGGCCCCGCCGCTTTCAATGCCCGCGATCGCCAGGCCTTCGCCAACCAGCTGGATCGCTGGCTGGCGGCGCGACGCTGAACCCGCGCGGATGCCTGCCTTGCCCGACTTCGAACTCCGGCCGCTCGTCCACCTCCTGCTGCACGTCGCGGTGCCGCTTGCCGTCGCCCGCGTGTTCTGGCCGAAGGAATGGAAGCGCGCCGCCGCGTGGATGCTGGCCGGCTGGTTGATCGATCTGGATCATCTGCTCGCGGATCCGATCTATGCGCCGGGGCGCTGCAGTCTCGGCTTCCATCCGCTGCACACCTGGCCCGCCGTCGCCGTCTATGGCGCGCTGGCGATCCCGCGCCGGACCCGCTGGTTCGGCATCGGCCTGCTCATCCATATCACGCTCGACGGACTGGACTGTCTTTTGATGTAGGTCCGCCGGTCGCGGGAACGAGGGCGCGGGCGCCCTCTCCCCGCGTCGCCTCAGCGCTGGTCGGACTTGCGCGGTTCCGGCTGCGGCGCGGACGGCGTCTGCCCGGTCGCACCCGCACCGTGGTTGACCAGATGCTGGGGCTTGCCCTTCAGGCGGCGCGGATCGTCATTGCGCTGCGGGGCGGCGCTGAGATCGCGCTTGGCGCATTTGCAGTAGGTCTGGCCACCGATGTTCTGGCACTTGTAGACCTCGTCCACGGCGCAGGACGCCGGCGGCGGATTGACGGGACCACCGGCCAGGGCGGCGCCGGCCAGCAGCAGGCCGGCCAGGGAGGTGGAGCTGACGATGAACTTGCGCATTCGGGTATCTCCTCGGTAAGGGTTGATGCAGGCCACCACCGGCCTGCATTTCCTCTACCGGCAAACCCGGCCGCCGGGCGTCATCGGATTTCATTCCGCGTGCGCCCGGCGGTGCCGCGCCGTTCACATATTGCGCCGGTACTCCCCGCCCACGTCGTACAGGGCGTGGCTGATCTGGCCCAGGCTGTGGGTCTTGACCGCTTCCACCAGCGCCACGAACACATTGCGGCGATCCCGCGCGGCCTTCTGCAGGTAGGCCAGGCCATGGCCGTCGTGCGGCTCGGCCTCGGCATGCTCTTCCAGCGCGGTGGAATGCGCGTGGTCGGTTTCGCCTTCCGGGGCCAGCCCGTTGCGCGAGGCCTGCCAGGCGCGCACGTTGGTGATCTGCTGTCCCTTCTCCTCCTCGGTCGAACGGATCAGTTCGATCTCGGTGGCGATCTCGCCGCCGTGCTCCTTGGGCAGGAAGGTGTTCACGCCCACCAGCGGCAGGCTGCCGTCGTGCTTCTTGTGCTCGTAGTACAGCGACTCTTCCTGGATCTTGCCGCGCTGGTACATGGTGTCCATCGCGCCGAGCACGCCGCCGCGCTCGCTGATCGCCTCGAACTCCTTGTAGACGGCCTCCTCGACGATGTCGGTCAGGTACTCGACCGCGAAACTGCCCTGCCAGGGGTTCTCGTTGAAGTTGAGGCCCAGTTCCTTGTTGATGATCATCTGGATCGCCACCGCCCGGCGCACGCTTTCCTCGGTCGGCGTGGTGATCGCCTCGTCGTAGGCGTTGGTGTGCAGGCTGTTGCAGTTGTCGAACAGCGCGTACAGCGCCTGCAACGTCGTGCGGATGTCGTTGAACTGGATTTCCTGGGCATGCAGCGAACGGCCCGAGGTCTGGATGTGGTACTTCATCATCTGGCTGCGCTCGTTGGCGCCATAGCGCTCGCGCATCGCGCGCGCCCAGATGCGACGGGCCACCCGGCCGATCACGGTGTACTCGGGATCCATGCCGTTGCTGAAGAAGAACGACAGGTTGGGCGCGAAGTCGTCGATCTTCATTCCACGCGCCAGGTAGTACTCGACGATGGTGAAGCCGTTGGACAGGGTGAACGCCAGCTGCGAGATCGGGTTCGCGCCCGCCTCGGCGATGTGATAGCCCGAAATCGACACCGAGTAGAAATTGCGCACGCCGTTGTCGACGAAGTACTGCTGGATGTCGCCCATCATGCGCAGGGCGAACTCGGTGCTGAAGATGCAGGTGTTCTGCGCCTGGTCTTCCTTCAGGATGTCGGCCTGCACGGTGCCGCGCACGGTCTTCAGGGTCTCGGCCTTGATCCGCGCGTAGGTTTCCGCGTCGACCAGCTGATCACCGGTCACGCCCAGCAGCCCCAGGCCCAGGCCGTCGTTGCCGGCCGGCAGATCGCCGGAGTAGCGCGGGCGCTCGCGACCGGCGAACAGCGCGTCCAGCTTCTCCTGCGCCTCGGCCCAGCGGACGGGGTCGGCCTTCAGGTACTTCTCCACCTGCTGGTCGACGGCTGTGTTCATGAACATCGCCAGGATGATCGGCGCCGGCCCGTTGATGGTCATCGACACCGAAGTGGTCGGCGCGCACAGGTCGAAGCCCGAGTACAGCTTCTTCATGTCGTCCAGCGTGGGGATGTTGACGCCGGAATTGCCGATCTTGCCGTAGATGTCCGGACGCGGCGCCGGATCCTCGCCGTACAGCGTGACGCTGTCGAAAGCGGTGGACAGTCGCGCGGCCGGCTGGCCCAGGCTCAGGTAGTGGAAGCGGCGGTTGGTCCGCTCCGGCGTGCCTTCGCCTGCGAACATGCGGATCGGATCCTCGCCGGTGCGGCGGTACGGATACACGCCGCCGGTGTACGGATAGCTGCCCGGCAGGTTCTCCTTCTGCAGGAAGGTTAGCAGTTCGCCCCAGCTGTGGTACTTCGGCGCGGCGATCTTGGGAATCTTCTGGTGGCTGAGCGATTCGCGGTAGTTCTCGATGCGGATGGTCTTGCCGCGCACTTCGTACTCGTTGACCTCGTCGGTCGCCGCCTTCAACCGCGCCGGCCACTCGCGCAGCAGCTTCAGCGCCTCGCTGGACAGCGACTGCACGGCGTCCTGGTAGCGCTGGCGCAATGTCAGCAGGGAGCGATCCACGGGAATCGCTCCCTCCCCCGCAGGCGGGGGAAGGAGATCTTCGGCGGCGTAGAGATCGAGGGCCTTGGGAAGGGCCGGATCGTCCAGATCACGCAGCGACTGCCAGTACGATTGCGCGCGGCTGGCGGTCTCCGCCTCGGTCTCGATGCGTCGGTTGATGCCACGTCCCTGTTCGGCGATCTCGGCCAGGTAGCGCACGCGCGCACCGGGAATCAGCACGGTCGCGCGCGGCTCCTTCAGTTCGGTGTCGATGTCCGGCGTCCACTTCTCCGCCGGCAGGTGCAGCTTTTCGCGCAGCAGCCGGCACAGGTTGGCGAACATCCAGCTGATGCCGGGATCGTTGAACTGGCTGGCGATGGTCGGATAGACCGGCACGTCGGCGTCCGGGGTCTGGAACGCCACCCGGTTGCGCTTCCACTGCTTGCGCACGTCGCGCAGCGCGTCCTCGGCGCCACGCTTGTCGTACTTGTTCAGCACCACCAGTTCGGCGAAGTCGAGCATGTCGATCTTCTCCAGCTGGCTGGCCGCACCGTAATCGCTGGTCATCACGTACATCGGGAAGTCGACCAGGTCGACAATCTCCGAATCGCTCTGGCCGATGCCGGCGGTCTCGACGATGATCAGATCGAAACCGAGCGACTTCAGGTAGGCGATGCAGTCCTTCAGCACCGCGTTGGTCGCCACGTTCTGGCGGCGGGTGGCCATCGAACGCATGTAGATGCGCTCGCTGCGCAGCGAATTCATGCGGATGCGATCGCCGAGCAGCGCGCCGCCGGTGCGGCGGCGGGTCGGGTCCACCGAAATCACCGCCATCCGCATGTGCGGGAAACTCGACAGGAAGCGGTTCATCAACTCGTCGGTCACCGACGATTTGCCGGCGCCGCCGGTACCGGTGATGCCGATCACCGGCGTGCCCGTGCGGGATTCGAGATTGGTGATGACCGGCCCCGCGGCTGTTGAAAGCCGGGATTCGGTGGAACGCGGGTTGGCCCACTGGCGTCGCAAGCCGGCGAGTTCGGCTTCGCTGAAATCGCCGTCCTCGATGCGGCTGAGCATGCGCCCGATGGCCGCTTCGTCGCCGGCGGAGGCAGGCGCATCCTGCGGGTCCCCGGTCCCCGTTCCCGAATCCCGGGCCGCGCCCGCGCGCCCCACCACGTCCTCGATCATCTCCACCAGCCCCATCTTCATGCCGTCGTTGGGGTGGTAGATGCGCTCGACGCCATAGGCCTGCAGCTCGGCGATCTCCTCGGGGGTGATGGTGCCGCCACCGCCGCCGAACACGCGGATATGGCTGGCGCCACGTTCCTTGAGCATGTCGACCATGTACTTGAAGTACTCGACGTGGCCGCCCTGGTAGCTGGACAGGGCGATGCCGTCGGCATCCTCCTGCAGCGCGGCGCGCACCACGTCCTCGACGCTGCGGTTGTGGCCCAGATGGATCACTTCGGCGCCCTGCCCCTGGATCAGGCGGCGCATGATGTTGATCGCTGCGTCATGGCCATCGAACAGGCTGGCCGCAGTGACGAAACGCAGCGGCGAAACATCCGCGCGTGCTGCTGGAAGCTGGGAAGCCGGTGTGCTCATTCGCGCCCTCACTCGCGTATTGCATGCATTAGAGGCGGAATTGTAGCGCGCGGCGGAGTTCCGCCCCATGACGCCCAGGGCGGAAGGACCCTACGCCGCCGTCTGGCGCGGCGGCGCAGTCGCGATCAAACGCCTGTTCAGGCGAAGCCGTATGGCAGGTTCGGCGTGGACACCACGCGCTGCCCCACCGCGCGGCCATCCAGGTAGGACATCGCCGCGGCGATGACGCCGGGATCGGTGAGGATGCGGTGGTGTCCCAGCCCGGTGGTGCTCAGCAGGCGCGCCTCGGGCCAGTAGCGCGCATAGCGCTCGCCTTCGGACCAGGGCACTTCGCGATCCTCCAGGTCGTGCACGATCAAGGCGGGGCTGGCGATGCGCGGCGCGTTGAGATGGGCCTGGAAGCCATCGACGGCCATGCCGGTCAACGATTCGAATTCGTCGAACAACCGCGCCGACAGGTGCGTCGCCAGACCGACGAAACCGCCAAAGCGCTGCGCCGCCGCAATCGGGTCGGCCGCCGGCGCGATCAGGATCGCGCGTTCGGCCTTCAGGCCACGCGCGAGCGCGATCATCGCGGCCGCGCCGCCGAGCGAATGCGCCACCAGTGCCTGCACCGTGCCGAAACGTTCGCCAAAACGGTGAAGAACGTCGGCGAACATCGGCAGCGTCGCCCGATAACCGCTGCTGCGGCCATGCGCGATCTGATCCAGCGCGACCACCGCGTAACCCGCGCGACGCAGCGGCTCCACCCACGGCAGCAGTTGCAACGCGTAGCCCGACCAGCCATGCGCCAGCAGCGCGACCGGCTGGCGTTCGGGATCGCCCCAGGCATACCAGGCCAGTCGTTCGCGGCCATGCACGAAGGATTGCACGCGGGCGCCCCAGGTCTCGCTGCGGCGCGCCTTCTCGCGCCCGCCCGGCATCGGCGTGCCGAACAGACGGAAGGCGCGCTGGAGTGTGGCCTCCGGCATCAGCCAGCTGCCGACGGCGAATGCGGAGCGCAGCGGCAGCAGGCGGGCATTTTTACGAACGGTCGTGCTTTTTTGTGGCGAAACGACGGCGGCCATGGGGGGTCTCTCCGGATCAGGCGGCGTAGGAGGCGAACAGATGGTCGAGCGCCCGCCGGGCCAGGGCTTCGGCCTGGGCGGGGTCATACAGGCGGGCGTTGTGCAGCCCTTCGGTGATGGCGAACAACTGGAACGACACCAGCACCGGATCGGTGTCGGCGGCCAGCTCGCCGCTGTCGATGCACATCTGCGCGGCCCTGGCGACCACGCCGCGCCATTCGGTCAACCAGGCGACCACGCGCTCGCGCATCATCCCGGGACGGGCGTCGTACTCGTTGGCCGCGCCGAGGATCACGCAGCCATCGGGATTGGCCCGGACCCAGTCGAACCAGCCGTCCATGATCGCGCGCAGCCGCGCCAGTCCGCGCGGCTGGCGCAGGGCCGGCGCCATCACCGCCTCGCCGAAACGGCGCGCGGTCCAGTCCAGCACGGTGATCTGCAGATCCTCGCGGGACCCGAAATGGGCGAACACGCCGCTCTTGGACATGCCCGCGGCCTGCGCCAGTTCGCCGATCGACAGCCCTTCCAACCCCTGCCGGCAGGCGATGGCGTAGGCCCGCTCGACAATCATCTCGCGGGTGGCGGTGCCCTTGCTGGTGGCGGCGCACAGGTTCATGGGCGGAAAAATAGCACGGTCGTTCGCATAAGTCAGCCCGCCCGGGAGGGGCACGAAAACGGGATCCGGTCCACAAACTGCCCCCCATCGCCCGTATGGATTAGAATGCCCGCCTGCGACGACCACGGCGAGCCGGAAACGTCGCTTTTTTGTTTTGTGAACAAGCGGTTAGCCAAAGCCACTCGGCGTAGCCAGCGGCCCCACGCCGCACGGAGCCCCAGATGATCTTCGAAACCCTCGATACGTCCGGCCACGAGCAGGTCGTCTTCTGCCACAACCCCGACGCCGGCCTGAAGGCCATCATCGCGGTCCACAGCACGGTCCTGGGTCCGGCCCTCGGGGGCGTGCGGATGCGGCCCTACGCCGACAGCCAGGCGGCGCTGACCGACGCGCTCCGGCTCAGCCGCACGATGACCTACAAGAACGCCCTCGCCGGCCTCAACGTCGGCGGCGGCAAGGCGGTGATCATCGGCGACAGCACCGCCGACAAGACCGAGGTGCTGTTCCGCTCGTTCGGCCGTTACGTCGATTCGCTGGGCGGCCGCTACATCACCGCCGAGGACGTCGGCACCGACGTCAACGACATGGAGAACGTCTACCGCGAGACCGAATACGTGGTCGGCGTGCACCAGGTCCACGGCGGTTCGGGCGATCCGGCGCCGTTCACCGCCTACGGCGCGCTGCAGGGCCTGATGGCCACCCTCAACCGCAAGTTCGGCAACGAGGAAATCGGCAAGTACAGCTTCGCCGTGCAGGGCCTGGGCCACATCGGCATGGAGTTCGTCAAACTGCTGAAGGAACGCGGCGCCAAGCTGTTCGTCACCGATCTCAACCCCAAGCTGGTGGAGTACGCGGTGGAGGAATACGGCGCCGAGGCGGTCAAGCCGGATGAAATCTACGATCTGCCGGTCGACGTGTTCTCGCCCTGCGCCCTGGAGTACGCGGTCAACGCCGAGACCCTGCCACGCCTGAAGGCCAAGGTCATCTGCGGCACCGCCAACAACCAGATGTCGCACGTCACCGGCGTCGAGGCCGCCAAGCGCGGCATCCTGTATGCGCCGGACTACGCGGTGAACGCGGGCGGCGTGATCAACGTGTCGCTGGAAATCGACGGCTACAACCGCGAGCGGGCGATGCGGATGATGCGCACCATCTACCACACGGTCGGCAAGATCTTCGACCTGGCCGAACGCGAGAACATCGCGCCCCAATACGCCGCCGACCGCATCGCCGAGGCGCGCATCGCCGCCATCGGCAAGCTCAAGCTGCCGCTGGGCCGGACCGCACCACGCTTCATGGGGCATCTGCGCGGAGAGCGTTGATCGCCGGCATCCACAGGCCGCAATAGGAGGGAGGACCGAATGCGACCCGTTTCAATCGCTGCTTTTCCACTTGGCGAGGAAATCGACGCGCTGCGCGACGCCGTGCGCCGTTTCGCGGATGCCGAGATAGCCCCGCGCGCCGCGCAGATCGACCACGACAACGTGTTCCCGCAGGACCTGTGGCCCAAGCTGGGCGAAATGGGCCTGCTGGGCATGACCGTGGACGAGGCTTTCGGCGGCAGCGGCATGAGCTACCTCGCGCACCTGGTGGCGATGGAGGAAATCTCGCGCGCCTCCGGTTCGGTGGGCCTGAGCTACGGCGCGCATTCGAACCTGTGCGTGTCCAACCTGTTCCTCAACGGCAGCGACGCCCAGCGCCGCAGGTACCTGCCGAAGCTGTGCACCGGTGAGTGGAAGGGCGCGCTGGCGATGAGCGAGCCCGGCGCCGGTTCCGACGTGGTCGGCTCGATGGGTTGCCGCGCCGAACTGCGCGACGGCGTCTGGGTCGCCAACGGCAACAAGATGTGGATCACCAACGGGCCGGAAGCCGACGTGCTGCTGGTCTACATGCGCACCGCCGGCAAGGAAGCAGGCAGCAAGTGCATGACCGCCTTCATCGTCGAACGCGGCATGAAGGGTTTCTCCACCGCGCAGAAGCTCGACAAGCTGGGCATGCGCGGCAGCAACACCTGCGAACTGGTGTTCGAGAACTGCGAGATTCCCGCCGATAACGTGCTGGGCGAAGTGCACCAGGGCGTGCGCGTGCTGATGAGCGGCCTCAACACCGAGCGGCTGGTGCTGACCGGCGGCCCGATCGGCCTGATGCAGGCGGCGATGGACATCACCCTGCCCTACGTGCGCGAACGCCGCCAGTTCGATTCGCCGATCGGCACCTTCGGGCTGATGCAGGGCAAGCTCGCCGACATGTACACCGCGCTGCAGTCCAGCCGCGCCTTCGCCTACCAGGTCGCCCGCGACTACGACGCGGGCCACGGCTCGCGCGCCGCCGCGGCCGGCTGCCTGCTGCATGCCTCGGAAGCCGCGGTGCAGGTCACCCTGGAAGCCATCCAGGCCCTGGGCGGCAATGGCTACATCAACGAGTTCGACACCGGCCGGTTGCTGCGCGACGCCAAGCTGTACGCCATCGGCGCCGGCACCAACGAAATCCGCCGCATGCTGATCGGCCGCGAACTGTTCGACGGCCGCGCCTGAGCTGAACAGGCATCCCGCCGCCGCCCGGCCCGCCGGGCGGCTCTCCCCTGTCCGAATGGCCGATTGCTGCACCGCACCGCGAGCGGGATAATCCGGCCACCCCTACACGAGGTTCCGTTTCATGTCCGATATCGTCATCGCCGCCGCCAAGCGCACCGCCATCGGTTCCTTCATGGGCCAGTTCACCGGCGTGCCGACCCCGACCCTGGGCGCGGCGACCATCCGCGCGGCGCTGGAACAGGCCGGCGTTCCCGCCGCCGACGTCTCCGAAGTCATCATGGGCTGCGTCCTGCCCGCCAACCTGGGCCAGGCGCCGGCCCGCCAGGCCTCACTGGCCGCCGGCCTGCCGACCGCGGTCGGCTGCACCACCATAAACAAGGTCTGCGGCTCGGGCATGAAGGCCATCATGCTGGGCCACGATCTGATCAAGGCCGGCTCGGCCAGCATCGTCGTCGCCGGCGGCATGGAGTCGATGACCAATGCCCCGCACATGATTCCGAACTCGCGCACCGGCAACCGCTTCGGCAACTTCCAGGCGGTCGACCACATGGCGTGGGACGGCCTGACCAATCCGTATGACGGCCAGGCCATGGGCGTGTTCGCCGAAGCCACCGCCGCCAAGTACGGCTTTACCCGCGAGGAGCAGGACGCCTACTCGACCGAGTCGGTCAAGCGCGCCCAGGCCGCCCAGCAGTCCGGCGCCTTCGACGGCGAAATCGTTCCGGTCAAGGTCGCCACCCGCAAGGGCGAGGTCGAGGTCAGCACCGACGAGCAGCCGGGCAAGTCCGATCTCGCCAAGATCCCGACCCTCAAGCCGGCGTTCAAGAAGGACGGCACCGTCACCGCGGCCAGTTCGTCGAGCATTTCCGACGGCGCCGCCGCCACCGTGCTGCTAACCGCCGAGGAAGCGGCCAGGCGCGGCCTGCAGCCGCTGGCGAAGATCGTCGGTCACGCGACCTTCTCGCAGGAGCCGGAGTGGTTCACCACCTCGCCGGTCAGCGCGATCGACAAGCTGCTCAAGCAGGTCGGCTGGACGGTGGACCAGGTGGATCTGTTCGAGGTCAACGAAGCCTTCGCCGTGGTCGCCATGGCCCCGATCAAGGACCTCGGCATCCCGCACGCCAAGCTCAACGTCAATGGCGGCGCCTGCGCACTCGGCCATCCCATCGGCGCCTCCGGCGCGCGCCTGGTGGTGACCTTGATCAACGCCCTGCGCCAGCGTGGCGGCAAGCGTGGCGTGGCTTCGCTGTGCATCGGCGGTGGCGAAGCGACCGCCATCGCGGTGGAAATCGTCTGAGTCCCACCCCGGCCCGAGCGGTCGCGGCATTCCCCGTGGATGCCCGACCGCATGCCGTTTTGGCGGTTCGATGGTCGCTTTAACGAAGGTTTGACAAAAATAACCAGCGGACCGCTTGACAGGCGTAACTGGCTTGTCATCATGTTGCAGGCGCGCAATAGCGCGTTGCCTAACTAACGACGAGGAAATGCAACATGACCATGAACAAGGCTCTGATCGCGCTGGCTCTGGGTTTCGCCCTGGCTGCGTGCTCGAACCAGGAACAGGCTGCTGACGCCGCTGCCGACGCCAACGCCGCTGCGACCGAAGCCCAGGCTGCCGCCGACGCCGCCGCCCAGGCCGGCACCGCGACCGCCGACGCCGCCCAGCAGTCGGCCGACGCCGCTGCCACCGCTGCTGACGCTGCCGCCACCGCCGCCACCGACGCCGCTGCCGCTGGCACCGCCGCCGCTGCCGACGCTGCTGCCGACACCGCTGCTCAGGCTTCCGACGCCGCCGGCCAGGCTGCCGACGCTGCCAAGGACGCTGCCGCTCCGGCCGAAGAAAAGAAGTAATCACTTCTTAGCTTCATAGCGTTAAAATTGAAAAAGCCGCCGGTTGATTGGCGGCTTTTTCTGTACCCGGGCCCGGGCACTGGCGCCGCTGTTCCCAGCGGGCAAGGACGCTCACCCGTTTTGCTCTCAACCGAAACCTCACTGGGGATCCAAATGAAGACCAAGTTCTACATCCTGCTGGCCGCCGCCGTTCTGGCCCTGAGCGCCTGCAACAAGAGCGAAACCACCGACGCCGCCGCGACCGACGCCGCTGCCGCCGCCGACCAGGCTGCCACCGCCGCCGGCGACGCCGCCGCTGCTGCCGGTGACGCCGCTGCCGCCGCTGGCGACGCCGCCGCTGCTGCCGCCACCGACGCTGCTGCCGCCACCGCCGACGCCGCCGCCCAGGCTGGCGACGCCGCTGCCGCTGCCACCACCGACGCTGCCGCCACCGCTGCTGGCGCCGTGGCCGACGCTGCCCAGGCGACCGCCGACAAGGCTGCCGAAGTGGCCGACAAGGCTGACGCCAAGGCCGAAGAAGCCAAGAAGTAATCGTCCGGCCAACGCCGAACACGACAAGGCCCGCGCAAGCGGGCCTTGTTTTTGCGGCGCGGAAAGTTTGGCGGACCTGCGGCTTTGTGTTTACATGCCGCCTTTCCCGTTCCGGTCGCCGCATGTCCGCCATTACTTCGCAACTCGATCCGCGTTCGCAGGAATTCCTGGACAACGCCGACTACCATCGGGCGCTGGTCGCCGAGCTCGATCGCCGCCTTGCGCGCGCCGCCGATGGTGGCGGCGACAAGGCGCGCCAGCGCCACACCGAGCGCGGCAAGCTGCTGCCGCGCGATCGCATCACCGCCCTGCTCGATCCCGGTTCGCCGTTCCTGGAAATCGCGCCGCTGGCGGCGGAGGAGATGTACGACGGCGCCGCGCCCGCGGCCGGCATGGTCTGCGGCATCGGCCGGGTGATGGGCCAGGAAGTGGTGGTGGTCGCCAACGACGCCACGGTCAAGGGCGGCACCTATTTCCCGATGACGGTGAAGAAGCACCTGCGCGCGCAGGAAATCGCACGCGAGAACCGCCTGCCCTGCATCTATCTGGTCGACTCCGGCGGCGCGTTCCTGCCACTGCAGGACGAGGTGTTCCCGGACCGCGAGCACTTCGGCCGCATCTTCTACAACCAGGCGCGGCTGAGCGCGGACAACATCCCGCAGATCGCGGTGGTGATGGGCAGTTGCACCGCCGGTGGCGCCTACGTGCCGGCGATGAGCGACGAGTCCATCATCGTCAAGGAACAGGGCACCATCTTCCTCGGCGGCCCGCCGCTGGTGAAGGCGGCCACCGGCGAGGTAGTCGATGCCGAAGCGCTGGGCGGCGCGGACGTGCATACCAGCGTGTCCGGCGTGGCCGATCATTTCGCCGAGGACGACCGCGACGCGCTGCAGATCGCCCGTCGCCTGGTCGGCAATCTCAACCGTCGCAAGGACGTTCCCGTCGCGGCGCGCGAGGCGCGCGCTCCGCTGTATCCGGCCGACGAGCTGTACGGCATCGTGCCGAAGGACACCCGCCGTCCGTTCGACATCCGCGAGGTCATCGCACGCATCACCGACGGCAGCGAACTGGACGAGTTCAAGGCGCGCTACGGCAAGACCCTGGTCACCGGCTTCGCCCATCTGCACGGTTATCCGGTCGGCATCATCGCCAACAACGGCATCCTGTTTTCCGAGAGCGCGCTCAAGGGCGCGCACTTCATCGAGCTGTGCAACCAGCGCGGCATCCCGCTGGTGTTCCTGCAGAACATCACCGGCTTCATGGTCGGCCGCAAGTACGAGAACGCCGGCATCGCCAAGGACGGCGCCAAGATGGTGACCGCGGTGGCCTGTTCGTCGGTGCCCAAGTTCACCGTGGTGATCGGCGGCAGCTTCGGCGCCGGCAACTACGCCATGTGCGGACGCGCCTATGGCGCGCGCTTCCTGTGGATGTGGCCGAACGCGCGCATCAGCGTGATGGGCGGCGAACAGGCCGCCAGCGTGCTGGCCACGGTCCGGCGCGACGGCATCGAGGCCGGCGGCGGCCAGTGGGCCGCCGAAGAGGAAGAAGCCTTCAAGGCGCCGATCCGCGAGCAGTACGAAACCCAGGGCAGCCCCTGGTACGCCACCGCGCGCCTGTGGGACGACGGCATCATCGATCCGGCCGACACCCGCCGCGTGCTGGGGCTGGGCCTGTCGGCCTCGCTCAACGCACCGATCGAGCTGGCGCGCTTCGGCGTGTTCCGGATGTAATCCGGTGGGCGCCCCCGTCCTGCTGATCACCGGCGGCGGCCGCGGCATCGGCGCCGCCACCGCCCGCCTGGCCGCCGCGCGCGGCTATGCGGTGGCGATCAACTATCGCAGCGATGCCACCGCCGCCAGCACGCTGGTCGACCAGATCCGCGCCGAGGGCGGGAACGCCGCCGCGTTCGCCGCCGACGTCGGCGACGAGGCGGAGGTCGTGGGGTTGTTCCAGGCGGTGGAGCGCACGCTCGGGCCGCTGGCCGCGCTGGTCAACAACGCCGGCGTGCTGGAAACCCAGATGCGGGTCGAGGCGATGGACGCCGCGCGCATGCGGCGCATCCTGGCGACGAACGTCGTCGGCCCCCTGCTGTGCTGCCGCGAAGCGATCCGGCGCATGTCGACCCGCCACGGCGGCCAGGGCGGCGCGATCGTCAACGTCTCCTCGGTGGCGGCGCGCACCGGGTCACCCGGCGAGTACGTCGACTACGCCGCGTCGAAGGGCGCGGTCGACACGCTCACCATCGGCCTGGCCCAGGAGGTCGCCGCCGATGGCATCCGGGTCAACGCGGTGCGTCCCGGTTTCATCCACACGGACATGCATGCCAGTGGCGGCGAGCCGGATCGGGTGGAACGGGTCAAGGCGTTCGTGCCGATGAAGCGCGGCGGACAACCCGGGGAAGTGGCCAACGCCATCCTGTGGCTGCTGTCGGCGGAAGCCGGCTACTGCAGCGGCGCGATTGTGGATGTCGCCGGCGGACGCTGAGCCGCCCTCTTCAGCTGCGTGAGGAAGATCTCCACATCACCAACCCGCGCGTGAACCCGCACGGACGAACCGAACAATGGGCAAAGGCGGTCACAACCTTGGCGCCGGCGAGGCGCGATAGTCGGGCGTTCACATCGCCCGGAGTTGCCGTTTTATGTCCATCTGGAAAGACCAAGGCCCCGCCAAGAAGGATGCCGTTCCGCCGCCGCCGGAATCCTCGCCCGCGCCTGCGCGCGAAGTGACGGCGGCCGCGGATTTTTCCCCGACCGTCAACAACCCGCCGGGCATGCGCGCCGCGCCGGCCCCGGAACGCGAAGCCAAGGAATCGCTGATCGCCGCCGATCTGACCATCGAGGGCAAGATCGAAGGCGCCGGCCACATCCGCATCGCCGGCAAGTTCAAGGGCGACGTCAACGTGCAGGGCGATCTGACCATCGAGAACGGCGCCAAGTTGAACGGCGGCGTCCGCGCCAAGAAGGTCATCATCGCCGGCGAGCTGGAAGGCAATATCGAATCCGCCTCGCGGGTGGAGCTGCTGGCCTCCGGCGTGCTGGTCGGCGACGTCAAGGCCGGCTCGCTGACGGTGGCCGCCGGTTCGCGCATGCGCGGCCAGGCCGACTTCGGCTGGGAAGAAGACAAGGGCGCTTCGCGCACCGCCAAGGCGGCCAACGGTACCGACGCCGGCTGACGCATGAGCAGCCCGCGCCCGGGGATGGCCGGAGCGACCCGCACCTGCCCGCACTGCAAGGCCACCATCCTGGAAAGCGCCGCGGTCTGCCCGGCGTGCCGCCACCACCTGCGCTTCGACGAAGCGTCGCTGGCGGCCGCGCGCACGGCGCAGACCGTGGTCCCGCTGAAGGTGGAAGGCAGCGTCCGCCATCCCGCCGACGGCGGCCCCTGGGAGTATTCGGTGGTGATGAGCATCCGCAATGATCGCGGCGAGGAAGTCACCCGCCAGGTGGTCGGAGTGGGCGCGATGCAACCCGGCGAGCAACGCACCTTCACCCTCAGCGTGGAGATGTTCCCGCGGCCGGGCGGCCGCGGACCGCGCCGCTGAGCGCGCTTGGCACCGCCCCCGTCCCTGCCCTTACACTGATCGTCGATGCAGGGACGGATCCAGGGGATTGAATGATTGTCGGCATTGATCTGGGGACCACCCATTCGCTGGTGGGCGTTTACGGCGAACAGGGTCCACAGCTGATTCCGAATGCGCTGGGCAGCTACCTGACGCCCTCGGTCGTCAGCGTCGACGACCAGGATGCGGTCCTGGTCGGCCAGGCCGCGCGCGAGCGCCTGATCACCCATCCGCAGCGCAGCGTGGCCCACTTCAAGCGCTGGATGGGCACCGACCGGGTCACCCGGCTGGGCAAGCATGCCTTCCGGCCCGAAGAACTGTCCGCGCTGGTGCTGCGTTCGCTGATCGCCGACGCCGAAGCGCACCTGGGCCGCAAGGTCGCCGAGGCGGTCATCAGCGTGCCCGCCTATTTCGGCGACGCCCAGCGCAAGGCGACCCGCATCGCCGGCGAGCTGGCCGGCATCAAGGTCGAGCGGTTGATCAACGAACCCACCGCGGCGGCGCTGGCCTACGGCCTGCAGCAACGCGAGGGTGGCGGCCGTTTCCTGGTGTTCGATCTGGGCGGCGGCACCTTCGACGTCTCGATCCTGGAAATGTTCGAGGGCGTGATGGAAGTGCACGCCAGCGCCGGCGACAACTTCCTCGGCGGCGAGGATTTCCTGCACGCCCTGCGCGACGCCTGCCTGCAGGACCTCGGCATCGCCGCCGGCACCCTGCAACCGGCCGAATCCGCGCAGTTGCTGCGCCGGCTGGAAACGCTCAAGCGCGAGCTGTCCCACGCCTCCACGACGGAACACGGCATCGAACTGACCCTGGCCGGACAGCCCCGCCGCTGGCAGCTGGACGAAACCCGCTTCGCCCGCATCTGCGAGCCGCTGGTGCAGCGCCTGCGCGCGCCGCTGGAGCGCGCGATGCGCGACGCCCGGCTCACCCCCGCGCAGCTGGACGACATCGTGCTGGTCGGCGGCGCCTCGCGCATGCCGCTGACCGCGCGGCTGGTGTCGCGCATGTTCGGCCGCCTGCCGCTGCGCCACATCAATCCCGACGAAGCCGTCGCCGTGGGCGCGGCCATCGCCGCGGGCATGAAGGCCCGCGACGAGAAGCTGGAGGAAGTGATCCTCACCGACGTCTGCCCGCACACCCTCGGCGTGGGCACCAGCCAGCAGGGCGCCAACGGCCAGGTCACCAGCGGCATCTTCTCGCCGATCATCCACCGCAACAGCACGGTGCCGGTCAGCCGGGTGGAACGCTATCAGCCGCTGCAGGACTGGCAGCGGCAGGTGGAGTTCGAGATCTTCCAGGGCGAAAGCCCGCGCGTGGAGCACAATGTGCGCCTGGGCAAGATCAGCGTGGCGGTGCCGGCCAAGGCGTCGCACGAGAATCCGGTGGACATCCGCTTCACCTACGACGTCAACGGCCTGCTGCAGGTCGAGGCCACCGTGGTCGCCACCGGCGAAACCCGCGAAGTCATCCTGGAGCAGAACCCCGGCATCCTGTCACCCGGTGAAATCCGCGAGCGCCTGGCCGCGCTGGCGACACTGAAGATCCATCCGCGCGATCAGCAGGAGAACCTCAGCCTGATCGCCCGCGCCGAGCGCCTGTACGAGGAACTGCTGTGGGCGCGCGGCGACCTGCAGGACGCGCTGGTGCGCTTCCGCGGCGCGCTGGACAGCCAGGATCCGGATCTGATCCGCGAACACCGCACGCATTTCGCCGCCATGCTCCAGCACATCGAATCGCAGGCCTGAGATGGCGCCGTTCGATCTGCTCGGCGTTCCCGGCGACGCGGACGAGGCCACCATCAAGCGCGCCTACGCGCGGCGCCTGAAGGTCACCCGTCCGGACGACGACCCGGAAGGTTTCCAGCGCCTGCACGAGGCCTACCAGCAGGCCCTGCAACATTGCCGGCAACGGGCGATGGCGGCGGCGTGGGAAGACGGGGAAGAGGATGCCGGGGACGGGGACAGCGCGGTCGTCCACGCCGTGCATGCGCAGGATCGGGAAACGGGACGGGAACGGAATCCGGAGGAAGCCGGCATCCCCGCGGATGCGGATGCCGCCCATACCGTGCTGCTCGACGCGGAACAACTGGAAGCGTTGATCGCCGGGCGCACCACCCGCCTGCCCTCGCCGGCCGCGGCGGCGGCAGCCTCCGCCATCGCGGACGTGGAAACGCGGCGCTTCGATTTCGACGGTTTCTTCGCGGAAACCATGGAGCGCGCCCGCGATACGCCGCACCCGGCCTTTTCCGCCTGGCTCGCGGCGCGCGACGACCTCTATCACCTGGAGCTCAAACAGTCGGTGGGCGAAGCGCTGTTCCAGCGCCTGGGCTATGACGACGGCATCGCCATTCCACCCGCGAACCTGTCGGTACTGGAGACCTTCTTTGGCCTGCAGGATTACTGGCTGGCGCAGCGGATGGCGGTGCGATGGGCGATCGAGCAGGAACAGACCGCGCGCTACGACGAGCCGCGTCCGCTGGCGATTCGCCAGCTGAAGCGTCCATTCCGATGGCCGCAGGCCCTGGCGGTCAGCTGCGTGCCGGGCTTGTCCGCCCGTATCGCCCGCTTGTCGCAACGCCTGAGCGACGACTACGGCGATCTGCCGGAAAGGATCGACCCCCGCCAGGATCAGTTCTTCCAGCAGCTTGCTCGCAAGGACTACCTCGGCATCTGGCGTTGGCTGCCGATGCTGGCGCGCGCGATCGGTTTGGCCATCCTGGGTTACCTGCTCGCGCCGCTTGTGTTCGCACAGTCGCGCCCCGCCCTGCAGACCGCGCTGGTGATCGGCGGGAGCGCGCTGGCGATCCAGATCGGGTGGCGCGTGATGATCTGGCTGCACGCGATCAGTCTGGGCGACAGCGGATCCTCCAAAGAGAACCGGCGCGCGCTGATACCGGTATGGCTGGCGCTGGGTGGCCTTGTCATGGCGGCGGCCTGGGGCGTGGAGTGGCTGGCCTATCCGTTGGTCATCCCCGCTGCGCTGGTGCACTGGCGACGCAGCTTCGATGCGTTGCGCTTCCTGCTGGGCGGCATCGCCATGCAGCCGCTGCTGCCGGGTACTCTCCCCGAACTGCTTTCGGCGGGGGCCGTCGGCTTCGCCATGGTCCCGCTTGGGCTGTCGCTGTTCGACGGACTGTATGCGCGTAGCCAGCGGATTCCGCTGTCCGCCGCCGCCGGCAATGGCTGGACCACGCTGGCCTCGTACGGTTTCTTCGTTGGCTGGGTACTGGCGCGGCTGGTGTAGCTATACCTTCGACGACGGCCCGCAACTGCTGCAACCGCCGCAGCCGTCAGCGCCGCCCGCCCCCCTCGGTTCGGGCGCGATCCACCGGCCCAGCGCGCGCAACCAGCCTGGACGGCCCTCGCGCAGCAGCGGCAGCGCCAATGCCACCCGCGCCTTGCGGACTGTTCCCGGGAACTGCTTCTTCAGCACCACCCAGGCGCTGATCACCACCAGCAGGCCGATGATCGCGTACTGCACGAGCAGCGATCCGTCCATCAGCCGGCTCCCAGCGCCTTGGCGATCTGGTAGGTCAGCAGCGAGGCCAGGTAGGCCAACGCGAACAGGTAGAACATCGCGTAGGACATCTGCTTCCAGGAATTGGTCTCGCGCTTGATCGTCGCCAGCGTGGAGATGCACATCGGCGCGTAGATGTACCAGACCAGCAGCGACAGCGCGGTGGCCAGCGACCAGCCATCGCTGATCAGCGGCGTCAGCGCCTGGGCCGCCGCGTCATCGTCCGCCGCCGACAGGGCATAGACCGTCGCCAGCGACGACACCGCGACCTCGCGCGCGCAAATGCCGGGAATCAGCGCGATGCAGATCTGCCAGTTGAAGCCCAGCGGCGAGAAGAACACCGCCATCGCGTGGCCGATGCGGCCGGCGAAGCTGTAGTCGATGGCCGGCCCCACCGCGTCGGCCGGCGCCGCCGGGAACGTCAGCAGGACCCACAGCAGGATGGTCAGGGCAAGGATGATGCCGCCGACCCGCTTGAGGAAGATCATCGCCCGCTCCCAAAGGCCGATCAGCAGATCGCGGGGATGCGGGATGCGGTAGGACGGCAGCTCCAGCATCAACGGATGCTCGCTCTTGTCGCGGCGCCACTTCTTCATCACCCAGGACACCAGCAGTGCGCTGAGGATGCCGGCCACATAGAGGCCAAACATCACCAGCCCCTGCTGATTGAAGATCCCAATCTGCTTCTGCGGCACGAATGCGGCGATCAGCAACGTATATACCGGAACGCGCGCGGAACAGGTCATCAGTGGTGCGACCAGGATCGTAGCCAGGCGATCGCGTGGATCTTGGATACTGCGAGTCGCCATGATGCCGGGCACCGCACAGGCAATGCTCGACAACAACGGAATGAACGAGCGTCCCGACAGGCCGGCCGTGCTCATCATTCGATCGAGCAGGAAAGCGGCACGCGGAAGATAGCCGCTCTCTTCCAACGCCAGAATGAAGGCGAACAGGATCAGGATCTGCGGCAGGAACACGACGACCCCGCCGACGCCGGCAATGATGCCCTTCACCAGCAGGCTGTTGAGCGGCCCTTCCGGCAGCATCGCCCCCACCCAGTCGCCCAGCGCGCCGGTACCGGCGTCGATCAGATCCATCACGGGTGTGGCCCAGGCGAAAACCGCCTGGAAGATAAGGAACATCACCACGATAAGTACAATGAAACCGATCACCGGGTGCAGCAGCCAGCGATCCAGCGCATCGTCCACCCGCGCGGTGCGCTGCGGCATGTCCACCGCCAGCGAGAGCAGCCGGCGCGTCTCCGCGTGCAGGTCCGCGTCGCCGCCCAGCCGGAACTTCGGCGGATGCGGGGCCTCGGCCATGCGCTCGATCTGCGCGACCAGCGCGCGCGCGCCGTTGTGCTTGACCGCGACGGTTTCCACCACCGGCACGCCCAGTTCGCGCGACAGCGCCTCCAGATCGATGCGGATGCCGCGACGGCGCGCGGCATCCATCATGTTGACCGCGAGGATCATCGGCTTGTCGAGTTCGCGCACTTCCAGCGCGAAGCGCAAGTGCAGGCGCAGGTTGGTGGCATCAACCACGCAGACCAGCACGTCCGGCGGCGTCTCGCCGGGCAGGAAGCCGCGGCAGAAATCACGGGTGACCGCCTCGTCGAGACTGGCGGCGTGCAGGCTGTACGCGCCCGGCAGATCCAGCACCGCGTAACTGCGGCCGGACGCGGTATGTAGGCGCCCTTCCTTGCGCTCGACGGTGACGCCCGCGTAGTTGGCGACCTTCTGGCGGCTGCCGGTCAACTGGTTGAACAGCGCGGTCTTGCCGCAGTTCGGATTGCCGACCAGGGCCAGGCGCAAGGGCTGCGCGCTCATGCCGCCGCCCCGGCCGGGCGCACCCGGATCCGCGCGGCCTCGCTGCGGCGCAGGGCGAAACGGGTGAAGCCGACCTGCACCAGCAGCGGTTCCGCGCCCAGCGGTCCCTTGGCGACAATCTGCACCTCCTCGCCGTCGACAAACCCCAGCTCGCGCAGGCGGCGGGCGATGTTGTCGTTGGGGTGGCGATCGTCGACCGATTCGACGATTGCCGGGGTCCGGGGGGCCAATTCGGTCAGCATCACGCGGCGACTCTCAAATGCGAACTATTCTCATTGTAGCATCGCCGCAGCGCACGAAGGCCAAACCGGACGCAGGGGCTATCATTTGCCGCTTTCGGGAGGAGCAGACATGACGGAACCGCACGCGCAGGCGCTTACCCGCCATCTGGCCGATGGCGTGCTGCGGCTGCGGCTGAACCGTCCGGAACTGCACAACGCGTTCGACGCCGGCCTGATCGCGCAACTGACCGACGCACTGGAAGAAGCCGGAACCGACTCCAGGGTCCGGGTGGTGGTGCTGGAAGGCGCGGGCGCTTCCTTCTCCGCCGGCGCGGACCTCAACTGGATGCGTGGCATGGCCGCCGCCAGCGAGGCGGAAAACCGCGAGGACGCGCTGGCGCTGGCCCGGTTGATGCGGGTTCTGGACGAACTCCCGCGCCCCACCCTTGCGCGCGTGCACGGCGCGGCCTTCGGTGGCGGCGTGGGCCTGGTGGCCTGCTGCGACATCGCCATCGGCGTGCCGGAGGCGAAGTTCGGCCTGACCGAGAGCAAGCTGGGGCTGCTGCCGGCGGTGATCTCGCCCTATGTCATCGGCGCGATCGGACCGCGCCAGGCTCGGCGCTGGTTCGCCACCGCCGAGATTTTCGACGCCGGCGCCGCGTTGGCCATCGGCCTGCTGCACCAGGTGGTCGAGGCCGATGCGCTGGACGCGGCGGTGCAGCGCCAGATCGATCTGCTGCTGAAGGCCGGTCCGCATGCCGCCGCCGCCGCCAAGCAACTGGTCACGCGGGTGGCCGCCGGCGGCGACCGCGATGCGATGGATGCGGACAACGCGGCCCTGATCGCGCGCCTGCGGGTATCGGCCGAAGGCCAGGAAGGACTCTCCGCCTTCCTCGAAAAGCGCGCACCGGCCTGGGCCCCCGCGCGCTGAGCACCATCACGCGACCCGGCGCAGGGGATGCGCCGACGCTCCGTTCCACCAACAGGGAGTACCGACATGATTGACCATGCGGGTTTTGCGGTCGCCGACTATCCGCGCAGCCGCGCCTTCTACACGCAGGTGCTGGCGCCGCTGGGTTACGCGGTGGTCATGGAAGTGACCGAGCGGGAAACCGGACCGGGCGGCTACCAGGGCTGCGGATTCGGCCCGCCGCGCCACCCCGCGTTCTGGGTGGGCACCGGCGCGCGTCCGGGCACGGGCACCCATATCGCCTTCGTGGCTCCCGACCGCGCCGCCGTCGATGCGTTCCATGCCGCCGCGCTGGCGGCGGGCGCGACCGACAACGGCTCGCCGGGGCTGCGCCCGCACTACCATCCCGACTACTACGCGGCGTTCGTGATCGATCCCGACGGCAACAACGTCGAAGCGGTCTGCCACGCACCGGCCTGACCGGCCACGCCCCGCCGCCTCCCTCCGCGCCGACACGGAAATCCCGACCGCAATGTTCGACAAAGTCCTCATCGCCAACCGCGGCGAAATCGCCTGCCGCGTGATCCGCACCTGCCGTCGCCTCGGCATCCGCACCGTCGCGGTGTATTCGGAAGCCGACGCCGATGCCCAGCACGTGCGCCAGGCCGACGAAGCCTGGCCGATCGGCGGACCGCGCCCGGCCGACAGCTACCTGCGCGGCGACGCCATCCTGGAGGTCGCGCGCCGCAGCGGTGCGCAGGCGATCCATCCCGGCTACGGCTTCCTGTCGGAAAACGCCGATTTCGCCGACGCGGTGGAAGCGGCCGGACTGGTGTTCATCGGCCCCGGCGCGGCGTCGATGCGCAAGATGGGCAGCAAGGCCGGCGCCAAGGAACTGATGGCCGCGGCCGGCGTGCCGGTGGTGCCGGGCTACACCGGCGCGGATCAGTCGCCCAACACGCTGTCGCGCGAGGCCGCGCGCATCGGTTTCCCGCTGATGATCAAGGCCGCGCACGGCGGTGGCGGCAAGGGCATGCGCATCGTGCATCGGCTGGACGATTTCATCGCCCAACTGGAAAGCTGCCAGCGCGAGGCCGCCAACGCCTTCGGCCGCGACCGCGTGCTGCTGGAGCGCTACGTGTCCACGCCGCGCCACATCGAGATCCAGGTGTTCGCCGATCGCCACGGTCACACCGTGCACCTCAACGAACGCGAATGTTCGGCGCAGCGCCGCTACCAGAAGGTGCTGGAGGAAGCGCCCTCCCCGTTCCTGACCCCGGCACAGCGCGCGGCGATGGGCCAGGCCGCGATCCAGGCCGCGCAGGCGATCGACTATGTCAACGCGGGCACGGTCGAGTTCATCGTCGCTCCGGACGGCGAATTCTTCTTCATGGAGATCAACACCCGCCTGCAGGTCGAGCATCCGGTCACCGAGATGACCACCGGCCTGGACCTGGTCGAATGGCAGCTGCGGGTGGCCGCGGGCGAACCGCTGCCGCTGGCGCAGGACGCCATCCCGCAGCGCGGCCATGCCATCGAGGTGCGCCTGTACGCGGAGGACCCGGAAGCCGGTTTCCTGCCGGGCTCGGGCCGGCTGGAGCGCCTGCGCCTGCCCGCCGGCGACGAACACGTGCGCCTGGACTCGGGCGTCGTCGAGGGCGACACGGTGACCATCTTCTACGATCCGATGATCGCCAAGCTGATCGTCCACGACCGCGACCGGCCCGCCGCGCTGGCGCGCCTGCGCGACGCCCTCGAACAGTGCGACGTGATCGGGCCGAAATCGAACATCGCGTTCCTGGAACGGCTGGCCCGGCATCCCGCGGTGCTGGAGGGGCGCATCGACACCGGCTACCTGGACCGGCACCTGGACGAGTTCGTCGCCAGCGGCGCGCCCGCGCCCGCAACCCTGCTGGCCGCGGCCACCGCCACCCTGCTGGCGCAGGAAGCGCAGGCCGCCGCCGACGCGCGCGCCTCCACCGATCCCGGCTCGCCCTGGGCCGTCGCCGATGGCTGGCGGCTGGGCCACGCCGGCCACCGCCCGTTAAGTTTCATCCACCGCGAGCAGACCTTCGCCCTGAAGGCGCAGGGCGCGGACGGGCGTTACCGGATTGAACGGGACGGCGAGACCCACCTGATCGAGGGCGCGCGCCTGACCGGCGACCTGCTCGGTTTGCGTATTGATAACGAAGCACGGCGTTTCCGCATCCTGCGGGAGGGCGAGCGCATCACCGTCCACGACGGCCAGCAGCGGGCCGTGCTGGAACAGGTGCCCGCCTATCGCAGGACCGCGACCGCCGATGCCGGGGGAGACCACCGCGTGCGCGCGCCGATGCCGGGCCGCGTGGTGGTGGTCCGCGCCAAGGCCGGCGACACGGTGACCACGGGCCAGGAATTGCTGGTGATGGAAGCGATGAAGATGGAGCTGGCGTTGAAAGCCCCGCGCGATGGCGTGGTTGGCGAACTGCGCGCCAGCGCCGGCGACTTCGTCGAGGCCGACGCCGTCCTGGTGACGCTGGAATGAGGGGGCGCCGTTCGTTCCGGCCCTGGCTGCTGGCGCTGCTGCTGCCAGTCGTGTCCGGGTGCGTGATGTTCGAACGTCCGCCAGCGGAACTGGCCTGCGACCCGGCGCTGGTCGGCCGCTGGCTGCCGCTGCCCGGCGCCGACACCGAGAAGATGCCGCTGGGCGCCGGCGACTACGCCGAGATCGACGCGCAATGCCAGGTGTCGCTGGTCGAACACGGCAAGCCGCCACGCTCGAAGTTCCGCGCCCTGGGCTTCGAACTCGACGGACAGCGCTACCTGGCCCTGAGCCAGGACGACATGCGCGACCTGTTCGAAGACACCAAACCCGCCACTCCGGGCAAGCTGCCCGCCACCAGCGTGCTCCTGCTCAAGTACCGCATCGCCGACGACGTGCTGGAAGTCGCCCTGCCCAAGGCCAGCCGCGCGCTGGAAAGCATCCAGCAGGGAGATCGCAGCGTGCGCGAAGCCGACACCATGGTCTATGTGGTGGAAGGCGACGCCGAGGCGTTGCGCAGGCGGCTCGCCACCGATCCCGGCCTGTTCGACCCGTTCGATCCGGCGTCGCGCAATCCGCGCCTGCGCCGTGCCGGCACGGAGGCGACGCCATGACCGATTTCGTCCGCATCGTCGAGGTCGGTCCGCGCGACGGCCTGCAGAACGAGAAGGCGGTGATCGCCACCGCCGACAAGATCGCCCTGATCGATCGCCTGTCGCGCACCGGCCTGCGCACCATCGAGGCCACCAGTTTCGTCAGCCCGCGCTGGGTGCCGCAGCTGGCCGACGCGGCCGAGGTGTTCACCGGCATCCATCGCGAACCCGGCGTCGCCTATCCGGTGCTGGTGCCCAACGAGACCGGCTACGACCGCGCGCGTGCGGTCGGCGTGGAGGAAATCGCGGTGTTCACCGCCGCCTCCGAGGCGTTCAATCGCAAGAACATCAACGCCGGCATCGACGAATCGATCGAGCGCTTCCGCCCGGTGCTGGCCCGCGCCACCGCCGACGGCGTGCGGGTGCGGGGTTACGTTTCCACCGTGCTGGGATGCCCGTACCAGGGCGACGTGCCGGTGGCCGACGTGGTCAAGGTCGCCGGCCGCCTGTACGAGCTGGGCTGCTACGAGATTTCGCTGGGCGACACCATCGGCGTCGGCACGCCGCTGAAGGCCCGCGCGATGCTGCAGGCGGTGGCCAGCGTGGTCCCGCTGTCTTCCCTCGCGGTGCATTTCCACGACACCTACGGGCAGGCGCTGGCCAACATCCTGGCCTGCCTGGAGGAAGGCGTGCGGGTGGTCGACGCGGCGGTCTCCGGCACCGGCGGCTGCCCCTACGCCAAGGGCGCCAGCGGCAATGTCGCCAGCGAGGACGTGGTCTACATGCTGCATGGCATGGGCATCGCCACCGGCGTCGATCTGGAACGCCTTAGCGAAACCGGCCGCTGGCTGGCCGCCCTGCTCGGTCGCGAAACCGGCAGCAAGGCCGGCAAGGCGATGGCGGCGACATGAATACCCCCGGCGCACCGGATCCGGGCGATTCCGCCAGCGCGGCGGTCGTCCCCGGCGCGTCGGATACCGACGACTCCCTCCCGTCCCTGCAGCGGGCCGCCGCCGATCCGGCGCTGCCGGCGGACATCCGCGACCTGCTGGCGCGTGCCCACGAGGCGCTGCTGGCCGCCCGGGCCCAGGCCGAAGCCGAGCGCCAGCGCTACCGCAACCTGTTCGACGCCGTGCCGGATCCGGTCAGCATCATCGCCGAGGACGGCACGGTGATGGATCTCAACCGCGCCGGCATGCGGGCCTACCGCCGCCCGCGCGAGCAGATCGTCGGCAAGAACATCAACGTCCTCAACCCGGATCTGCCGCGCGATCATCTGGTCCCGGTGTGGGAGACGCTCAACCGCGGTGACACCTACGTCATCGAGGTCACCAACATGCGCGGCGACGGCAGCCGCTTCCCGGTCGAGGTGCATTCGGCCAACATCACCTTCGACGGACGCAAGTGCATCGTGGCGGTGGCGCGCGACATCAGCACCCGCCGGGAAGCGGAAATGCGCTACCGCGAGCTGATGGAAACCATCGACAAGGGCATCGTGGTGCAGGGCCACGACCTCGACATCCACTACTGCAACGGCGCGGCCATGCGGATCTTCGGCATCCGCGAGGATCAGCGCGCCGGCGACGAGATGCGGATGGAGCACTGGCGCGTGGTCGGCGCGGACGGGCGCGAGCTGCGCCGCGACGAACTGCCCGCGCAGCGCGCACTGGATTCCGGGCACGTGGTGGAGAGCGCGCTGCTGGGGATGTACCACCGCCAGCGCCGGCAGATGATCTGGCTGACGGTCACCTCGGTGCCGCAGTTCCTGCCCGGCGGCAACCGTCCCGCCCAGGTCACCTCGCTCTTCAGCGACGTGACCGAACTCAAGCGCGACAGCGCGCTGTTCGATCGCGCCCAGTCGCTCGCCCATATCGGCGGCTGGGAATGGGACATCGCCCGCGATCGCATGTACCTGACCGAGGAAGCCATCCGCATCCTCGGCGCCGCCCTGCCGCCCGACACGCTCGACGCGCTGCTGGCCTGCCTGCGCGAACCGGATCGGCGGCGACTGCGTTGCGCGGTGGAACGGGTGTCCACCGGCGGCGCCGGCTTCGATCTGGAACTGCAGGGCCGGCGCCAGGACGGCCAGCCGTTCTGGATCCGGGTGATCGGCGACGCCGAGCCCGGCGATCCCGGCAATTCGCGCATCACCGGCACCCTGCAGGACATCTCCACCGACAAGCAGGCCGAGGAGACCCTGCGCATCCAGGCCCGCACCGATCCGCTGACCGGACTGATGAACCGCGACGCCGTGCTGACCGAGATCGCCGAACGCCTGGCCGATCCCGCGCATCCGCAGGCGGCGGTGCTGTACATCGATCTGGATCGCTTCAAGATGATCAACGATGTGCTCGGCCACAACGCCGGCGACGAACTGCTGGTGCAGGCGGCCAACCGCATCCGCGACGCGGTCGGCGAGGACGGCATGATCGCGCGTTTCGGCGGCGACGAATTCCTGGTGGTATGCGACGCCAGCGGGGAACCGGCGCGCCCGGAACGCCTGGCCGATGCGATCCTGGGCGCCTTCGCCGAAGCCTTCCGTTTCGACCAGGACGAGTTCTCCATCACCGCCAGCATCGGCATCGCCCGCGCGCCCGGCGACGGCCAGCGTCCGCAGCAGCTGATCCAGAACGCCGACATCGCGATGTACGACAGCAAGCACCGCGCCCGCAACGGCTGGCAGGTGTTCTCGCCGGAACTGGCGCAGCGCCAGCAGGATCGCCTGCAGATCGAGACCCAGCTGCGGCGCGCGGTGGACAACCAGGAATTCCGGCTGGTCTACCAGCCGCAGGTGGATCTGCGCCAGGGCCGCATCGTCGCCGCCGAGGCGCTGATCCGCTGGCAGAACCACCAGCTCGGCGAACTGCGTCCGGACCTGTTCATCAGCCACGCCGAGACCACCGGCGACATCGTCAACATCGGCAGCTGGGTGCTGCGCGAGGCCTGCCGCCAGGTCGCCGAATGGCGCGACCAGGGACTGGGCATCGTGCGGGTGGCGGTCAATGTCTCCTATCGCCAGTTCGTCGGCGAGGACCTGGCCGAGAAGGTGCGCCGGCTGCTGGAGGACTACCAGTTGCCGGGCTCGGCGCTGGAACTGGAATTCACCGAGCGCGTGCTGATCGAGGATGCGCCTTCCACCCTGCGCACCTTCGCCGGACTGAAGGCCTTGGGCGTGGTCCTGACCATCGACGATTTCGGCGAGGGCTACAGCGCGCTCAACTACCTGCGCCGCCTGCCCATCCACGGCCTGAAACTCAGCCAGCTGTTCACCGAAGGCGTGCCGCAGAACCGTTCCGACGTGGCGGTATGCCAGGCGGTCTCCGCCATCGCCCGCAGCCTGGGGCTGGGGCTGGTCGCCGAGGGCGTGGAATCCGAGGCCCAGCGCCAGTTCCTGCTGCAACTGGGCGTGCCGGTGGGCCAGGGTTTCCTGTTCGCCCCGGGGCTGTCGCCGGACGAGTTCGCCCGCCGCCTGGACCTGCCGCTGGAGCGCGCTTCCAACGGCTGAGCGCGCCCGGCTGCCGGGGCGGCGGGCCGTTCGCGTAAAATGCGGCCCTTTCCGTTCCGGGTTTCCTGCATGCAACTGTCCGCTACCCGCGCCGTCATCACTGGCGGTGTTTCCGGCCTCGGCTTCGCCGTGGCCCAGCATCTGGTCGCCCAGGGCGGCAAGGTCGCGCTGTTCGACGTCAACGACGACAAGGGCGCGGCCGCGGTGGCGACGCTGGGCGAAGCCAACGCCCGCTACTTCCGCACCGACGTCACCGACGAAGCCGGCGTGGCCGCGAACATCGCCGCCGCCCGCGATTTCCTCGGCGGGCTGAACGCCGCCATCAACTGCGCCGGCATCCTCGGCGCCGGCCGCGTGCTGGGCAAGGAAGCGCCGATGCCGCTGTCGACCTTCCAGACCACGGTGATGGTCAACCTGGTCGGCAGCTTCAACGTCGCCAAGGCCGCCGCCAACCTGATGCAGCACAACGATGCCGGCACCGACGGCGAGCGCGGCGTGATCATCAATACCGCCAGCGTGGCCGCCTACGAAGGCCAGATCGGCCAGGCCGCCTACTCCGCCTCCAAGGGCGGCGTGGTCGGCATGACCCTGCCGATGGCGCGCGAACTCTCGCGCTTCGGCATCCGGGTGATGACCATCGCGCCGGGCATCTTCTGGACGCCGATGGTCGACGGCATGCCCGAGGCGGTGCAGCAGTCGCTGAGCGCCTCGATCCCGTTCCCCTCGCGCCTGGGCAAGCCCGACGAGTTCGCCGACCTGGTCGCCTACATCCTGGGCAACACCTACCTCAACGGCGAAACCATCCGCCTGGACGGCGCCGTCCGGCTGGCGCCCAAGTAAGCGGAGACCGGATTCAGGACTGGAGATCCGCAGCGTCAGTCCCCCGAAACCCCTTCCGCCTTTTCCCGAATTCCCAATCCCGAATCCACAATCCCATGAAAGCTTTCGACATCAAGAAAGGAAACGTCGTAGAACACAACGGCGGCGTGTACCAGATCCGCGACATCGACCGCAGCTCGCCGCAGGGCCGCGGCGGCAACGTGCGCTTCCGCTTCACCATGTACAGCGTGCCGGGCGGCAACAAGCTGGACGCCAGCTTCGACGCCGACGACAACCTGACCGAAGTGGAGCTGCTGCGCCGCCAGGCGACGTTCTCGTACAAGGACGGCGAGGCCTTCGTGTTCCTCGACGACGAGGACTACACCCCGTACACCCTCGACGCCGATGTGCTGGGCGACGATGCCGGCTACATCACCGAAGGCCTGAGCGGCTGCTATGTGCAGGTGATCGACGAACTGCCGGTTGCGCTGCAGCTGCCGCAACACGTGACCCTAGAAGTGATCGACACCCCACCCGAACTGAAGGGCGGCACCGCCACCAAGCGTCCGAAGCCGGCCAAGCTGAACACCGGCATCGAAATCATGGTGCCCGAGTACATCGTCAACGGCGAACGCATCCTGGTGAACACCACCACCGGCGAGTTCGGCGGCCGCGCCGACTGATTCGACGGCGTTTCCACGGAGGGCGGGCCCGCGCGGGTCCGCCCTTTTTGTTTTTCCGGAAGTGCCCCTCCCCCGCCTGCGCCCCGCCTACGCCCCGCCGCGCGGCGTCCATGACGCGCGTCCGCGCCGGCTGATGATCCGCCGGCTCGACGAAAACGCCTGAGCGTCAGTTCAACCGCAGGCCGCCCTCGTCGCGATGGAGCGCGCGCAGGTGCGCGCCCAGCCACGCGATGTTGGCGTCCACGGCCTCCAGATCCCGCGCCTGCGCCGGGCTGAGCAGCGCGCGGACCTGGTGATCCAGACGCTGTTCCAGCGCCCGCAGCCGTTCCCGGCGCGCGTCGCCGCCCGCCTCCAGTGCCTTCCTTTCATCCGCCTGCGGCAGGCCATAACCGGTGCCGGCCAGCAGGTCCGCCGGACGACTCATCCACGAGGTCTCCCGCAACAGTGTCTGGAGCGTGCCGGCGGCTTCGTGCAGGTCGCCGGCCGGATCATCCGATCGCAGGTAACGGCGCTTGAACGCATCGCGCACGCGCAGTTGCTGCTGGCGGCGCGCCGCCTGTTCCAGCACCAGCAGCGCCGCCGCGGCCTTCAGGTCCGCGCGCTCCAGCCAGGGCCGTCGCTGTTGCGGCGAGGCGTCCAGCCAATCCTCGACCCTGCGCTGCGGCAATCCCGTCTGCGCGCGGGCGACCTCGAACAGGGTCTGGAAACGCTCGCGCAGCGAATCGAAGCGATAGCCCTCGCGGAGCGCGCGCACCGGATCGGCCAGCACCCCGCCATCGGCGATGCCGGCGCGTTGCAGGCGACGCGACAGTCCGGTCGGGGTAATGCCTCCCAGATCCACCGCGCGCAACCGCGGCACGCCGTCGCGCAGCAGCTTGTAGGTCTCCACCGCGCAGTTGTTGCCCAGGAAGAAATAGCGGCCGTCGTAGCTCCAGTGCAGCTGCGCCGCCCGCTCCACCAGCGACGCGATCTCCGCGCGCTCCAGGCGCAGCGGCAACGACCGCAGTCCACGCAGTTCGACCTTGGTGTATTCGTCGATCACCTGGTCCAGCGGCAGCACGAACAGGCGCGAGGGATAGCGGCCGGTCAGTCCGCGCCAGCTGGAAATCTGAAGATCGCCGACGAACGCGCGGAACGACAGCACCCGGTGGTATTCCAGATCCAGCCGGCAATCCGGGCCTAGCGGCCGGCCGGGAGCGCAGATCACCAGCCGCAGCATGCTGTGGCCCCAGCGGCTCATCATCGCGTCGTTGCCTTCGGCCAGCAGATAGTCCACCTGGTAGATCCGTTCCGGATCCAGCGTGCCCAGGCGCCCTCCCGTCGCCATCGCCGCGTCCGCGCCGACACCGACGTCGCCGGCGTCCACATAGGCGAAACCGACGGCGCATCCGGACGCGTCCGCCACCGGCGAGGGGCCCCAGCGCTGCGCGAAGTAGCGGTACAGCGCCGGTCGCCGGCAGGCGTAGTCCGCATCCAGCAGGTAGCGCTCCAGGTTGACCGCCACGTACTCGCGCGGGTTGTGCAGTTCGTAGGGATCCGGTCCGCGCTCGCGGAAACGGTTCCCGCGCACGCGTCCCATCAGCAGGGTCAGGCCCGGCGTGGCGCGGACCTGCCAGCCCGCCAGATCCAGCAGGCGCGGATCCCGCGACATCGGTCCACCGGCCGTCGCGCGATCCAGCAGATGCGCGAGTTCGTGAAGCAAGGCGGTCAACGCCGTCGTGCGCCCGGCGGCATCGGGCGCCGCCAGCAGGTCCGGCAGCAGGCGGCGATTGAGCAGCAGCACGCCGTCGCGCCGCGCCCTTCCGTGCACCCGTTCGTCAAGCGTCGCGCTCCAGCGCACGGTGATGTCGCCGGCGAGTCGTTGACGCATGGCCGGCGTCAGGCGCGCCTCGGCGGCGCTGAAAAATTCATGGGATGCGGCGATTTCCTTCGCCGCCAGACCGGCCTCGTCCAGTCGCAGGCGCGGTGCGGCCGCCGCTGCGCCGGTCACGCCCGCGAACAGCGCCAGCGCGGCCATCACCCGGACTCCCGCGCCGGCGCGGCGCGGGTTCCGGCGGTCGGGGTTCACAGCGCCAGGATGGCTCGCGCCAGGGCCATGTCGCTGGCCTCGCGCGCGTCGGCGTCGCGTTCGCGCAGATGGCGCAGCGCGGCCTCCAGGCGCGCGCCGCGGATGCGGCCTTCGCTGGCGACGAAGCTGGCCGCGTCGTCGCGGGCCTGCAGCACCACCTTGTCGTCGCCGGAGGAACTGCCGGAGGAGGCGGAGGAACCGGCCGAGGAAGCACCCGCGGAGGTGCCGGCGAAACTGCCGGCGAAAGCGGGAATCGAAAGGACCAGCAGCGCGCTGGCGACAAGCAATCGGGACATGGACATTCCGTCTCTCGGGTGGACTGGATGACAGGGCGCCGTGACTCGCACGGCGCGCCAAGACTAACCGCAATCGCCCGCGGCCGGCTTAAGGCCTGCCGCCCGCGTAAGCCGCCGGTCAGGCGTCCAGCAGCTTGCCCGGATTCATCAGTCCGTTCGGGTCCAGTACCCGCTTGATGCCGCGCATCACCGCGATCTCCGCCGCCGAACGGGTGCTGTCCAGATAGGGTTTCTTGACCAGGCCGATGCCGTGTTCAGCGGAGATGCTGCCGCCATGCCGCTGCAGCGAGGCCGACAGCAGCTTGGTGACGTGTTCGCACTGGCGGACGAACTCCGCATCGTCCAGGCCTTCGGGCGTGAGCACGTTGATGTGCAGATTGCCGTCGCCGATATGGCCGAACCACACCACCTCGAAATCCGGATACGCCTCGCCCAGCAGCGCCTGGGTCTCGGCCAGGAACGCCGGCATCGCCGAAATCCGCACCGACACGTCGTTCTTGTACGGCTTGTAGCGCGCCAGCGCCTCGGTGATGCCTTCCCGCAACCGCCACAGCTGGGCGGCCTGGGCATCGCTCTGGCTGATCACGCCGTCGCTGACCCAGCCCTGCTCCAGGCAGGCCTCGAACGCGGCCATCGCGGCCGCTTCCCTGGCCTCGTCCCCCACCGCGAACTCGGTGACCACGTAGTACGGATGGACGTCCGCGAACGGCGCCTGCGCGCCATGCGCCAGCACGTGCCTGAGCGCGAGATCGGTGAAGAACTCGAACGCCTCCAGTTGCAGGCGTGCGCGGAATTCGGCGAACACCCGCATCAGCACTTCGAACGACGGCAGCGCCAACAGCATGACGTTGGTCGGCGGCGGCGGATCGGTCAGGCGCAGGGTGGCTTCCACCACGATGCCCAGGGTGCCTTCCGAACCGATCACCAGTTGCCGCAGGTCGTAACCGCTGGAGTTCTTGATCAGCCCGCGGTTGAGGTCCAGCAGGTCGCCGCTGCCGGTCACCAGCTTCAGGCCGGCGATCCACTCGCGGGTGTTGCCGTAGCGGATCACCCGGATGCCGCCGGCGTTGGTGGCGATGTTGCCGCCGATCGAACAGGAGCCACGGGCGGCGAAATCCACCGGATAGACCAGTCCATGCTCGCGTGCTTCGTTGTGCGCGGCCTCCAGGGCGATGCCCGGCTGCACGGTGAGGGTCCGGTCGACCGCGTCGAAGGCCAGCACCTTGTTCATCCGCGCCAGGCTCAGCACCAGTTCGCCGTTGGCCGCGACCGCGCCGCCGGACAGGCCGGTGCGGCCGCCGGAAGGCACCACCGCCACGCCGTGCTGGTTGGCCCAACGCACGATCGCCTGCACCTCTTCCACCGTGGCCGGCAGCGCGACCGCCAGCGGCGCCGGGGTCCAGCGGCGCGTCCAGTCACGCCCGTAGTGTTCCAGCTCGGCGGCTTCGGTGGTCAGGCGCAACTCCGGCACGGCCTGCTGCAGCGCCTGCAAACGCGGATCGGTCATCGGTCGGGAGGAATGGACGGCTCGGGGGAGCGCCAGCGTGCCAGCGATGCTGCGGCGCGTCCAGACAGCGGCCTGGTTGCACTCGAAACCATTTGCGGTCCAGCCTCCCGCGGCATGTGGCAATGCAGCAAACGAAGCCCGCTTCTGGCATAGTGGAAAGCCCTTCCCTCCTCATTCCGCCGCGCCCGCAATGTCGACCAAGAAGACCTCCTATCCGAAGCAGGACATCCGCGTGCTGTTGCTGGAGGGAGTGAGCCAGACCGCGGTGGAAACCTTCCGCGCCGCCGGTTACACCCAGATCGATTTCCATGACAAGTCGCTGCCGGAAGAGGAACTCAAGCGCCGCATCGCCGAAGCGCACATCATCGGCATCCGCTCGCGCACCCATCTGACCGCGGACGTGCTGGCGCAGGCGCGCCGGCTGATCGCGGTCGGCTGCTTCTGCATCGGCACCAACCAGGTGGATCTGGAAGCGGCGGAACTGGCCGGCATCCCGGTCTTCAACGCGCCGTACTCCAACACCCGCAGCGTGGCCGAACTGGTCATCGCGCAGGCGATCATGCTGATGCGCGGCATCCCGCAGAAGAACGCCGAATGCCATCGCGGCGGTTGGTCCAAGTCGGCCGCCGGCAGCCACGAGGCGCGCGGCAAGACCCTGGGCATCATCGGCTACGGCCACATCGGCACCCAGGTCGGCGTGCTGGCCGAGGCAATCGGCATGAACGTGATCTTCCACGACATCGAAACCAAGCTGTCGCTGGGCAACGCGCGTTCGGCCGGCAGCCTCAACGATCTCCTGGAACGCAGCGACGTGGTGACCCTGCACGTGCCGGAGACGGTTTCCACCCAGGGCATGTTCGGCGCCGCCCAGATCGCGAAGATGAAGCGCGGCGCGCACCTGATCAACGCCTCGCGCGGCACCGTGGTCGACATCGACGCGCTGACCGCCGCGCTGAAGTCCGGCGCCGTGGGCGGCGCGGCGGTGGACGTCTTCCCGGTCGAGCCCAAGGGCAATGCCGAGGCCTTCGAATCGCCGCTGCGCGGCATCGACAACGTGATCCTGACCCCGCATGTCGGCGGCAGCACGCTGGAGGCGCAGGACAACATCGGCGTGGAAGTGGCGGCCAAGCTGGTCCGCTACAGCGACAACGGCTCCACCCTGTCGGCGGTGAACTTTCCCGAGGTCACCCTGCCCGGCCACGACGGCAGCCGCCGCATCCTGCACATCCATCGCAACGTGCCCGGCGTGCTGTCGCAGATCAACGAGATCTTCAGCAAGCACAACGTCAACATCGACGGCCAGTTCCTGCGCACCGATCCCAAGGTCGGCTACGTGGTGATCGACGTAACCGCGAACGAGGCGCAGAGCGAAGAGCTGAAGGATGCGCTGTCGGCGATTCCCGGCACCTTGCGGACGCGCATCCTGTACTGAGTTCACTCCACGGGCGGCCACTGGCCGCCCGCAACATTTTTGAAGCGGCCACCGGCCGCCCGCAGCGTCTCTGAAGCGGCCGCTGGCCGCCCATATCGTTCTTTCCGGAGGAGAAAACCATGCCCCGCGCCGATACCGCATTCCTGTTCGACCTCGACGGCACGCTGGTGGACAGCGTCTACCAGCACGTGCTGGCCTGGAAGGAAGCCCTCGACCGCGAAGGCGTGAACCTGTCGGTATGGCGCATCCATCGCAAGATAGGCATGAGCGGCGGGCTGTTCACCCACATCCTGCTGCGCGAGACCGGGATGGACATCACCGAGGAACGGCTGGATCGCCTGCGCCGCTGGCACGCCCAGGCCTACTCGCGGCAGTCGGAGCAGCGCGCGGTGCAGCCCTTGCCGGGCGCGCGCGAATTGCTGGCGTTCCTGACCGAGCAGGGCATTCCCTGGGGCATCGCCACCAGCGGCCGGATGGAGACCGCCGCGCACAACCTGCACGCGCTCGGCGTGGACCCGGCGCAGGTGCCGGTGATCACCCGCGACCTGGTGCGCCACGCCAAGCCGGATCCGGATCTGTTCATCGCCGCCGCCGACCGGCTGGGCGTGGACATCACCCGCTCGCTGGTGATCGGCGACAGCATCTGGGACATGCTGGCCGCGCAGCGCGCGCGGGCGCTCGGCATCGGCCTGCTGTCAGGTGGTTACGGCCAGGAGGAACTGGAGCGCTCGGGCGCGTTCCGGGTGTACGAGGATCCGGCCGATCTGCTGCGCCACATCGACGAAGTGGTCGCCCGCAGTTGACGCGCGGCGCGCGTCGGGCGTGTCGGCATCATTGGCCGGCGCGTTTCGGTGCGCCGCCGCCTCGGGCTCCCGGATTCACCCTACGGCTGCCTGGCCAGCCATTTGCGCGCCATGCGGCCCAGGGACTCGTCGTCCTCCTCGGCGATGGGGGCGATCTCGCGCCAGGCCAGATCCAGCGACTCCTCGCTGACCACGTAGCGTTCGTCCGCGCCGGCGCGGATCACGTAGCGGACGTCGTAGTGCCAGTGTCCGGGCACGTCCTTGCGTTCCGGAATCCAGTGCCGGTCCAGATCGAAGATCGCCGGCTCCTCCAGCCGCAGGTCCGGCAGCCCGGATTCCTCCTCGGCTTCCTTCAGCGCCACCTGGCCCATGTCGGTGTCGCCATCGGCGTGGCCGCCCAGTTGCAGCCAGCGCGCCAGCTTGCGGTGATGGGTCAGCAGGATGCGCCGGCCGTCGGCGCTGACCAGCCAGGCGCCGCCGGTGAAATGCCCTTCCAGCCGTTCGCGCAGGAACGGGTTTCGCGAGTCTGCCAGCAGTTCCAGGAAGTCATCCACGGTCGCGGCCTCCTCCGGCCAGCGCGCCCGATAGGCCTGCAATTGTTCCATCAACGGTGATTCAAACACGCGGTCGCCCTGTTCAGTTATGCGGGGAATGATGCTCGCTCGCATTATCCCTCCCCGTGCTGCATCCGCGCTTGTGATCCCCCGCCCGGTTTGGCAAGGTACGGCGCTTCCGTGCGGGTGACCCACACACCCGTGACCGCCAAATGACAGGCACCGGCCAAGACCGGTCGCCAACTCCGGGGAAGTCGCGAATGCTCAAATCTCTGTTCAGGGTCAAGCCGGTCGAACCGGCCGGCCATGTGGATGCCGGTGAACCCTTCGAAGGCAGCCTCGATGGCGAGGCCACCCTCAAACGGACCCTGACAGCGAAGCACCTGACCATGCTGGGCGTCGGCGCGGTCATCGGCGCCGGCATCTTCGTGCTCACCGGCCAGGCGGCCGCCAACCACGCCGGCCCCGCGATCATGCTGAGCTTCGTGCTGGCCGGTTTCGCCTGTGCCCTGGCCGGCCTGTGCTACGCCGAGTTCGCCGCGCTGATGCCAGTATCGGGCAGCGCCTATTCGTATTCATACGCCACCCTGGGCGAGTTCGTCGCCTGGTTCATCGGCTGGTGCCTGGTACTGGAGTACCTGTTCGCCTCCTCCACCGTCGCGGTGGGCTGGTCGGGTTATCTGGTCAGCTTCCTCACCACCACGCTGCACCTGCCGTTCCCGATGCAGCTCACCCAGGCGCCGATCGACTGGAACGGCACCGACTTCGTCTCCACCGGCAGCCTGTTCAACCTGCCGGCCATCCTGATCGTCGCCGCCATCAGCGGCCTGTGCTACGTCGGCATCACCCAGTCCGCGTTCGTCAACGCGATCGTGGTGGCGATCAAGGTCACCGTCATCTGCCTGTTCGTCGGCTTCGGTCTGCAGCACATCGATCCGGCCAACTGGACGCCGTTCATTCCGCCGAACGAAGGCCCCGGCAAGTTCGGTTTCGAAGGCGTGACCCGCGCGGCGGCGATCGTGTTCTTCGCCTACATCGGTTTCGACGCGGTCTCCACCGCCGCCGGCGAGGCCAAGAATCCGCAGCGCGACATGCCGATCGGCATCCTCGGTTCGCTGGCCATCTGCACGATCATCTACATCGTGGTCTGCGCGGTGCTCACCGGCATGACCCACTACAGCCTGCTGGGCACGCCCAAGCCGGTGGCGACCGCGCTGGAGGCCTATCCGGCGCTGTCCTGGCTGAAGACCGCCGTGGAAATCGGCGCCATCGCCGGCCTGTCCTCGGTGATCCTGGTCATGCTGATGGCGCAGCCGCGCATCTTCTACAGCATGTCCAAGGACGGCCTGATGCCGAAGCTGTTCGGCAAGGTCCATCCGAAGTTCCGCACCCCCTACGTCGGCACCATCATCGTCGGCGTGCTCGCCGCCGTGCTGGCCGGCCTCATGCCGCTCAACGTGCTGGGCGAACTGGTGTCGATGGGAACCCTGCTCGCCTTCGCCACCGTCTGCATCGGCGTGCTGGTGCTGCGCTTCACCCGCCCCGAACTGCCGCGGCCGTTCCGCGTTCCGCTGGCGATCGTGATCTGCCCGGTGGGCGCGGCCGCCTGCCTCTACCTGTTCTGGCAGCCCTTCATGGAGCACTGGCCGATCTTCGTCGGCTGGACGGTGTTCGGCCTGCTGATCTATTTCAGCTACGGCTACCACCACAGCAAACTGCGGCAGAAGGCCTGAGGGCCCGAACGGGCCGGCGCACGGCGCCGGCCTTTTTTATGCACGCATCGAGACGATGGCCGGGAAATCGCCTGCCCGTACGTCTTGATGAAGAACGACGATTGGAAGTGGATTGATGTTCGGACAACTCTGGGCCACCAAGCACCCCCATGCCAGCCACAGCGACGCCGAAGGGCTGAGCCTGCACCGCACCCTCGGCCCATGGGGCCTGACCGCCCTGGGCATCGGTGCGGTGATCGGCGGCGGCATCTTCGTCATCACCGGACAGGCCGCGGCCAATCACGCCGGCCCGGCGATCATGCTGAGCTTCGTGCTGGCGGCCATCTGCTGCACCTTCTGCGCGCTGGCCTATGCCGAGTTCGCGGCGATGGTGCCGGTGTCGGGCAGCGCCTACACCTATACCTACGCCACCCTGGGCGAACTGTCGGCCTGGTTCATCGGCTGGATGCTGGTGCTGGAATACGGCGTCTCCGCCTCGGCGGTGGCGGTCAGCTGGACCGGGTACTTCCTGAGCCTGCTGGATCATTTCAACATCCATCTGCCGGCGGCGCTGGTGAGCGCGCCGCTGGACGCGAAACTGCAACCCACCGGCGCCATCGCCAACCTGCCCGCCGCCGCCATCGTGCTGCTGCTGACCTGGGTCTGCTACATCGGCATCCGCAAGTCCTCGGCGATGAACATGGCGATGGTGCTGCTCAAGAGCGGCCTGATCGTGCTGGTCATCGCGGTGGGCTGGAAATACGTGGATCCGGCCAACTGGCAGCCCTTCATCCCGGCCAACGAGGGCCCGGGCAAGTTCGGTTGGGAAGGCGTGCTGCGCGGCGCCTCGATGGTGTTCTTCGCCTACATCGGTTTCGAGGCGGTCTCGGTGGCCGCGCAGGAATCGCATCGCCCGCAGCGCGACATGCCCATCGGCATGCTGCTGTCGCTGGCCATCTGCACCGTGCTCTACATCGCGATGGCCGCGGTCATGACCGGCCTGGTGCCCTATACCCTGCTGGGCACCGACGAACCGGTGGTCACCGCGGTGGCGGCGCATCCGCAACTGGGCTGGCTGCGCGTGGTGGTGGAAATCGGCGCGCTGGTCGGCCTGTCGTCGGTGGTGCTGGTGATGATCATCGGCCAGCCGCGCATCTTCATGATCATGGCCCGCGACGGCCTGCTGCCGCCGGTGTTCACCAAGATCCATCCCGAGTACCGCACCCCGCACATCAATACCGTCATCACCGGTATCGGCATCGCCCTGCTGGCGGCGCTGTTCCCGCTCGACGTGCTGGGCGAGCTGACCTCGATGGGCACCCTGATCGCCTTCGCCGCCGTCTGCGCCGGCGTGCTGATCCTGCGCCGTACCCAGCCCGACCTGCCGCGCCCGTTCCGGATTCCGGCCGCCTGGCTGATCTGCACCCTGGGCATCTTCTGCTGCCTGGCGCTGCTGTCCACCATGACCGCGCACAACTGGTTCCTCATGGCGGTCTGGACGGTGGTCGGCTTCGTGATCTACTTCCTGTACGGCCACCGCCACAGCAAACTACGCCGCTGAGGCGCGCCGCGGAAACCCGCGCCTGCCCGCCCGACGGCGGCGGCAGGCGTTAAAATGGGGCCATGAACGCCCCCCTGCCCTATGACGCCGCCCGCCTGGGCGAACTCGCCCGCCTGCTGATCGACAACATCCGCGAGCTTTCGCAGGCCGGCTGGACCCCCGCCACCAGCAGCAACTTCTCGCACCGCCTGGACGATCGCCATGCCGCGATCACCGTCTCCGGGCGCGACAAGGGCCGGCTGGTGGAAGGCGACATCATGGTCGTCGACTTCGACGGCAAGGCGGTCGGCAGCGACCACCGTCCCTCCGCCGAAACCCTGCTGCACACCCAGTTGTACCGCCGCTTCCCGGACATCGGCTGCGTGCTGCATACCCATTCCCCGGTCCAGACCATCGCTTCGCGGCTGTACGCGGGCGTCGGCCACATCCGGCTGGAAGGCTACGAACTGCTCAAGGCCTTCCATGGCAACACCACCCACGAGACCGAAATCCAGGTGCCGGTGTTCAGCAACACCCAGGACATGCCGACCCTGGCCGCGCAGGTGGACGCGCTGCTGGACCAGCAGCCGCTGTGGGGCTACCTGATCGACGGCCACGGCCTGTACGCCTGGGGCCGCGACATGGCCGAGGCGCGCCGCCACCTGGAAGCCTTCGAGTTCCTGTTCCACTGCGAACTGGAATTGCGCAAGCTGGGTTGCCGGCGCTGAGCGCTGATAACCCGGCCCGCGTCCGCGCTCCGGCCAGGTAACTGGACCGGAACCGGACGCCTGCTAACCTTGCCTTCCCCACGCGTCGAGCCATATAGCCATGAGCCGCCTCCGCATCTTCCATGAAAGCGATCCGGTCACCCCGGAGTTCGCCAGCTACGACCCCGACTTCATCGCCACCGAACTGCAGAAGATCGGCGTGACCTTCGAGCGCTGGAAGGCCAACCAGCCAATCCAGCCCGGCGCGGCACCGGAGGCCGTGATGGACGCCTATCGCGCCGACATCGACCGGCTGGTCGCCGAGCGCGGCTTCAAGACCGTGGACGTGGTCAGCATCGCGCCGGACAACCCCAAGCGCGAGGAAATGCGCGCCAAGTTCCTCGACGAGCACTATCACAAGGAAGACGAAGTGCGTTTCTTCGTCGCCGGCTCCGGCCTGTTCACCCTGCACGTGGACGACAAGGTCTACGAGGTGGAGTGCGTCCAGGACGATCTGATCGCCGTGCCGGACAGCACCCTGCACTGGTTCGACATGGGACCGGAACCGCATTTCGTCGCCATCCGCTTCTTCACCGAGCCGGATGGCTGGGTCGGTCATTTCACCGGCACCACCATCGCGCAGCAGTTCCCGCGCTACCACGGCCCGACCCGGCCCGAGTAAGCGGCACCGCCGCGCGGCACCGGGCGCCATGCGCGATCCGGTGCCGTTCTTCATTCGTTCCCCGTCTTCCCGAACCCGCCATTCCCCATGCTCCGCGCCATCCTGACCGATATCGAAGGCACCACCAGCAGCATCTCGTTCGTCAAGGACGTGTTGTTCCCCTATGCCCGCCGCGCCCTGCCCGGCTTCGTCCGCGAGCACGGCCAGGAACCGGAAGTGCGCCGCTGGCTGGACGTGGTCGCCACCGAACATGGCGCGGTCTGCAGTGACGACGTCATCGTCGAGACACTGCAGGGCTGGATCGATCAGGATCGCAAGCACACCGCGCTGAAGGCCCTGCAGGGCATGATCTGGGACGCCGGCTACCGCGACGCGGACTTCACCGCGCACATCTACCCGGATGCGGCGCCCGCCCTGAAGCAGTGGTACGAACAGGGCTACTCGCTGTACGTCTATTCCTCCGGTTCGGTGCCGGCGCAGAAGCTGTTCTTCGGCCACAGCGACGCGGGCGACCTGACCCCGCTGTTCTCCGGCTGGTTCGACACCGAGGTCGGCGGCAAGCGCGAGGCCGACAGCTATCGCCGCATCGCCGAACAGATCGGCGCGCCCGCCGGCGAAATCCTGTTCCTGTCCGACATCGTCGAGGAACTGGACGCCGCGCGCGAAGCCGGCATGCGCACGCAGCTGATTGATCGGCCACAGGACTACCCGCAGCCGCGGCGGGACGACGCCGCGCACGGACATCCCCGCGCGGTCGCGTTCGACGCCATCGAACTGCCGCACTGAGTTTTGTTGCGAGCGATTCGCATTTCCTCGTTCACTGACGGCAGCCGGTAGACTGCGCGCCGTTGCCAGCCAGCCTGCGCTCGCCAGCACATCCCGCCAGCCCGCTTCCGCCAGCCAGCCGGGATCCGATGACGCCCCTCTCCGGGGCGTTTTTCGTTTCAGCGCGGCGCCCGTCGCGGGCCTTGCCGGATGGATCCGCCGCCAGTCGCCGTCAGCGAACGGCGGATGGCAGATAGCCGAAGCGTGCGCGGAACCGATCGGCGAATCGCGCGCGCGACTGGTATCCGCAAGCCAACGCAATACGCGGGATGCTCCACGACGTTGTCTGGAGCAGCATCATGGCGTGGTTCATCCGGATGCCGGCCAACAGGTCCTCGAAGCGCACGTTTTCTCCGGCCAGGCGGCGACGCAACGTGGCTTCGCTCATCGCCAGCGCGCGCCCCGCCTCGTTCGCCGTCCAATGCCGGTCCGGCGCTTCGCCCAACAACGTGCGCAGGCGCCCGGCGGTTCCGCCCTGCCCCGCATTCCTGAAGGCATGCCCACGCTCGGCCAGGGCCAGAAGAAGATCCATCAACCGGTACTGGAGCCGTTCGTCGCTCGCCGGTCTGGCTTCCACACTCTCCAGCACCCATCGAAATGTCGATTCCAGGTCCTCGTCCAGCGGCACCTGCCGATATGGCGCCGGATCGCCGTTGCCCGGTGGACTGGAGGGATGAGCGCGATGAAACGCTTCCAGAAGCGTTGCCGAAAGCGTCAGGAAGAGCGAGCGGAAACGCTGCTCCGGACCATCCGGCGTCTTGAGCAGATCGGCGCATGTCTCCGGCTCGACCAGCAGCAGCGACGTGCCTGGTCCCACCGATACCGGATTTGTCCCGTCGTCCAGATCGAGCCGTCCGGAGGCCACCAGGAGCATGGTCGCCTCATGGAACAGGAATCGCGGTGTGTGCTGGACCTGCGTCAGAGAGGGTTGCGCAAGACTGCACAGGCCGCGCCGCAGCACCGGTGCGCCGGAGGGCAATGACCATTGCGCGCCACGCCCCGCTTCCATGGACAGGGAAGCGGGGCGTGATCGCGGTGCGGCGATGTTGCGCCTGCTCACGGGTCAACCGAGAGGCACGGACGGATTGAGGCCATAGAGGCCGGTCAGGCTCGCCTGCGCCAGCACCGGTGCGGCGGCCAGCGCGGCACATACGTTGGTACCGGTCAGCGGTCCGTCAACGACGAGTTCGGGCGTGGCCAGTGCGTAGATCGTGAAGACATAGCGGTGAACCAGCGTGTCGTTCCAGGGCGGGCACGGGCCGTCATAGCCATGGTATTCCCCCTTCATCTGGGCATCGTCCGCGAACCAGCCGGTGTAGTCATTGAGCCCGTGGCGCCCACCATCGACGGTGGCGGGGCCGGGCTTTCCACGCGGCGTCACGCCGTTCGAATGCGAACCGGCGGCGATCTGTGTGGTGCTCGCGGGAACATCGAGCAGCAGCCAGTGGAAGAAATCGACGCGGGGCAGTTCGGCGGGCACTTCGCGACCTTTCTGGTTCACATCGTCGCCCCGGCTCGGCACATCGGGGTCATGGCAGACGATGACGAATGACCGGGTATCCGCGGGAACATCGGACCACGCAAGGTGGGGATTCCGGTTCGACGACAGCGCAATGTGCGCGGCAGCGTCGGGCACCGCGAAAGCGAATTCGCCGGGAATGACCTGCCCGTCCTGGAAGCTGTGGCTGAAGAGTTTCATGTGGGGTGTTGTCCTGTGTGTTGAAGAAAGGCGACGCGACGCAAGCCCGCGCCACGTTGGGAATTCTAGGAGCACCCCGGGACACAAAATTACCAAATCCAATCAATTTTATTCCAAATACGTTCAATCTGACTGCATATGGATTGTCTTCAGCTCAACCGGCGATAGATTCCAGCACGGCGCGACAAGCGCGACGCTGCTTTCGGCCCCTGTGCTGGCCGCAAGTGCCTCCATGCCCTCTCACCTTGGACGACACCATGAAAACCTATCGCATCGGCCAGATCGTGCCGAGTTCCAACACCACCATGGAAACTGAAATCCCGGCCATGTTGAATGCAAGACAACGCTTGCTCCCGGAAGAGCGCTTCACGTTCCATGCCGCGCGCATGCGCATGATGCACGTTACCCGCGACGAACTGACGGCGATGGATCAGCAAAGCGACCGATGCGCGCGGGAATTGAGCGACGCGCGCTGTGATGTGCTGGCCTACGCCTGCCTGGTGGCGATCATGTGCCAGGGACCGGGCTACCATCGCCAATCCGAACGGCGCCTCGCCAGGATCACCGGCGACAATCAGGCGCCCGCGCCGGTCATCAGTTCCGC
The DNA here is from genome assembly GCF_051953815.1 of Pseudoxanthomonas sp. GTDB lineage: Bacteria > Pseudomonadota > Gammaproteobacteria > Xanthomonadales > Xanthomonadaceae > Pseudoxanthomonas_A. The sequence continues at coordinate 45,277 of NZ_JBQCIJ010000051.1, forward strand.
CGGCGCGTTGTGCGACGGCATCAAGGCCATGGGGTTCGGCAAGGTGGCGATCCTGACACCGTACATGAAGCCATTGACGCAACAGGTCGCGACATACATCGAAAGTGAATCCATCCGCGTGACGGACGCCGTCAGCCTGGAGGTTTCCGACAATCTAGCAGTCGGGCGAATCGACCCGATGAGCTTGCTTGAACACGTCAAACGACTCGACACCCGCGAAGCGGACGCAGTGGTCCTGTCGGCCTGCGTGCAGATGCCTTCGCTGCCAGCCATCCAGCGCGTCGAAGACGCATTGGGAAAGCCGGTGCTCTCGGCCGCCGTCGCCACCGTCCATCAGATTCTCAAGACCCTGCGGCTGCCCGCGCAGGTACCGGATGCCGGGTATCTTCTTTCCGGAAAATTCTGACCGGAGGATCTGGCGGCAGACGGGCGGGCGGAACCCGCTTCCCCTTCGCTATGGCTGCGCCTCATCGAGCCGGTAGGTCGTGGCCGCGCGCTGCTCGCCCTGCCAACGATCGAGCGCCCGCACCTCGACCCGGTGCTCGCCCATCGCCAGGTCGGTGGGCAGCGCGCCACGCCACAGGTGGGTGGAAATGTCGGCTTCGGGCGAGCGGTCGTAGCCACGCAGCGCGTCGGCGGCATCGTCGGCAATGTTTTCCACCAGCAGGCGCGGATCCGGCTGCAACACGCGCCGCATCGGTTTCCACTCGCCGCCGTCGACGCGGTATTCCACCCGGGTATCGGTGTCGCCCATGTAGACATTGGCGTACACGCCGTAGGCCGGATACGCGCCCTGGCGCAATACCTTCGGTGCATGCAGACCGATGGCCGGATCGTCTTTCGCGCGCGCGACCCGATAGCGCAGCGCGTACCGGCCATCCGCCGCGATCGTCAGCCACGCGTAACCATTCGGCGTGCCGTCGCTCATCGTGGTGTCGGGAATGCCCTGCGCATCCTTCGTGCCCGACCAGAACGCCCCGCAGGTCGCGCCCACGTTGTATTCGTGCAGCGGTTGCGCTCCGTGCCAACCGTCGGCCGCGCCGTGCCGGTAGTGACGCTGGTTGTGGGTGTGCGCGCTGATCAGCAGCACCTGGGTGTGTTCCCGCAGCAGGGTGAACAGCCGCTCGCGATCCGCGCGGCGGAAGCTCTCCACGCCCGGCACCGGATCGAAGAACGGGATGTGCGCGGCGATCACCACGCGCCGTTCCTTCGGCAGCGTCGCCAGATAGCCACGCAGGAATTCGAACTGTTCCTCGCGCAGGCCACCGACATAGGCCGGCTTCTGGCCCGGTCGATAGACCACGTCGTCCAGCACGATGAAGCTGGCCTGCGGTTCCTCCCACGCGTAGGAGTCCGGTCCATAGACGTTGCGGAAACTCAGCAGCGAGTCCTCGTCGGTCGCCGCGTCGAAATCCAGATCATGGTTCCCCGCGACGTGCAGCCAGGGGACGCCCAGCTTCGCGGTGACCCGGTTCATGTCCGGATACAGGCTCAGATCGTCGCTGACGATGTCGCCCACGCTCAGGCCCAGCTTCGCATCGTGGCGGCCGACCAATGGCGCCACGATATCGCGGTCGTAGTAGTCCACGTCGGTGCGGCTCTTCGGTTGCGGATCGCCGAACACCAGCATCTTCAGCGCGGCATCGCGGGCCGGGCGTGGCGCGGGCAGCAGGCCGAAGTCCAGCGAAGCCGGAACCGGGCCGGCGGGGATGCCGCCGTACTTCAACGCAGGTGATCCCTTGGGAAATATCTGTTCCCAGAATCGCGGCAGGCCATTGGCGCCGGTCGGCGCCGCGTATCCGGCCGGCTTGATCACGAATACGGTCATCCGTGCGTCATTCGACAGCACGTAGCGCCCCTGCGCGTCGCTGGCCACGACGTCGCGGCCGTTGGATACCTTCACGCCCGCCAGCCCGGGTTCGGTCCTGTCGCGCCGACCATTGCCGTTGCGGTCCAGGTAGACGATGCCCGTCACCGTCGCGGGCTGCTGTTCCGCGGACGATGCAGGGGACTGCGAGCCGTTAGCCGCGGTCGCCTGCGCGCGGAGCGGCGCGTTCGCACCGGTGGACAGCAACAGGGCAAGCAGCGGCAGGCACAATGCGCGCATCGACATGGGCAGCGGATTCCCGTCAGCGCCTTTCAGGCGAATCCGCCGATTATCGGTCGCCGAGACCCAACGGGGTAGCCGGGATTGCCCGGGGTCGAAGCCCGGCCCTCAACCGGCGTGGCGCGCGGCCAGCAGGGCTTCCACTTCGGCCAGGCCCAGTCCGCGGCTGCGCAGCAGCACCAGCAGGTGGTAGAGCAGATCGGCGCTTTCGCCCAGCAGGGCCGCCTCGTCCTGCGCCACCGCGGCCAGCGCCGTCTCCACCCCTTCCTCGCCCACCTTCTGCGCGATCCGCCGCACCCCTTCCTCGAACAGCCGGGTGGTATAGCTGCCGGCGGGACGTTCGCGCTCGCGACGCGCGACCAGCGCGTCCAGTTCCGCCAGGAACGATCCCGGCGCATCGGCGAAACAGCTGGCGCGCTGCAGGTGGCAGGTCGGGCCGTGGGGGACCGCGTGGATCAACAGCGTATCGTTGTCGCAGTCTGTCTCGATGGAACGCAGTTCCAGCACGTGGCCGGAGCTTTCGCCCTTCGTCCACAGGCGCTGCTTGCTGCGGCTGTAGAACGTCACCTTCCCGCTGGCCAGGGTCTCGACCAGCGCCGCGCGGTTCATGTAGCCCAGCATCAGCACCCGCAACGTCGCCGCGTCCTGGACAATCGCCGGCAGCAGGCCATCGCCCTTGTTCCAATCCAGTTGATCCGGTTCAAGCGGCATCACGCACCTCGATATCCTGCGCGCGCAGGAAACGCTTCAGTTCCGGAATGGCGATCCGGCCGCTGTGGAACACGCTGGCGGCCAACGCCCCATCGACATCGGCGCGCTGGAACACATCGGCGAAATGCGCCGGCTCGCCGGCGCCGCCGGAGGCCACCAGCGGCACTTCGCAGATCGCGCGCACGGCGGACAGCTGTTCGATGTCGTAGCCGCGCCGCACGCCGTCGCTGTCCATGCAGTTGAGCACGATCTCGCCCGCGCCGAGGCGCTGTGCCTGCGCCACCCAGTCCAGCGTGCGGATCGACAGCGCGCGCGTGCGCGAAGGATCGCCGGTGTACTGGCGCACCCGCCATTCGCCGTCGTCCTCGCGCACCGAGTCGATGCCGACCACCACGCATTGCACGCCGAACGCCCGGGCCAATTCGCCAATCAGCGCGGGACGTTCCAGTGCCGGCGTGTTGATCGAAATCTTGTCGGCGCCGGCATGCAGCACCCGTCGCGCGGTATCGACGTCGCGGATGCCGCCGGCCACGCAGAACGGAATGTCCAGCAGCCGCGAGACCCGTTCCACCCAGGTGTAATCGACCGAGCGTCCTTCCGGGCTGGCGCCGATGTCGTAGAACACCAGTTCATCCGCGCCGGCGTCGCGATAGCGCAGCGCCAGTTCGGTGATGTCGCCCATGTCGACGTGGTCGCGGAAGCGCACGCCCTTGACCACGCGCCCGTCGCGGACGTCCAGGCACGGAATGATCCGCCGGCTCAGCATGCCAATGCCTCCGCCACGCTGAAGCGGCCTTCCAGCAACGCGCGCCCCAGCACGATGCCCGCACAGCCCTGCGCACGCGCGGCGGCGATATCGTCCAGCGCGCGCACGCCGCCGGACGCCTGCACCCGCAGCCCCGGCGCGATGGCGCGCAGGTGACGGTAGAGATCCAGATTGGGACCGGACAGCATGCCGTCGCGGGCGATGTCGGTGCTGAGCAGGTGAACCAGCCCGGCGCGCTCGAACCGGCCGGCCAGCTCATCCAGGGTTGCGCCGGCGTCCTCGGTCCAGCCATGCACGGGCAGGCGCCACACGCCGGCGGCGTCCTGCCGCGTGTCCAGGGCCACGGTGATCCGCGCCGCGCCGAACTCCGCCAGCCAAGCCAGCACCGCCTCCGGTTCGCGCACCGCCAGCGATCCGATCACCACCCGCTCCGCGCCCGCCTCCAGCAGGCGGGCCACATCGTCGCGCGAGCGCACGCCGCCGCCGGTCTGGATCCGCAGGCCGGTGGTGGCGGAAATATCGCGCAGCAGTGGCGCCAGGGTGTAGCCGCCGGCGCGCGCGGCATCCAGGTCCACCAGATGCAGCCACTGCGCGCCCTGCTCCGCGTAGCCACGGATGATCGCCAGCGGGTCGTCGCCGTAGCGGGTCTCGCGCGCATAGTCGCCCTGGGCCAGCCGCACCACCCGGCCATCGCGGATGTCGATGGCCGGATAGGCCAGGAAATCCCGCGCCTGCGTGTCTTTCGATACCGCGACCATTACTGCAATCCTGTTTCGATGAAGTTCCGGATCAAGCGCGCGCCGATATCGGCGGAGCGTTCCGGATGGAACTGCGCGCCGGCCACGTGGCCGCGCTGCACGACCGCGGCGAACGACTGGCCGTGTTCACAGCTCATCAGGCAATCCGCGCCCACCGGCGCCGCATAGCTGTGCACGAAGTAGGCATGGCCACCGTCCAGACCGGCGGTCAGGCTGGAGGCGCGTTGCTCGCCCAGCGTGTTCCAGCCCATGTGCGGCACCCGGATGCCCGGCGCGGGAGACAGCCGCGTCACCCGCCCCGGCAGCAATCCCAGGCAGGGCGTGTCGTCTTCCTCCGAATGCTCGAACAGCAGCTGCATGCCCACGCAGACGCCCAGCAGCGGCTGTTCCAGTTGCCGCAGCACCTCCACCAGCCCCTGCTCGCGCAGCCGCCCCATCACCGTGGCGGCGGTGCTGACACCGGGCAGGATCACGCGATCCGCCGCGCGGATGTCGGCCGCGTCCGCGGTCAACATGGCGTCCACGCCGAGCCGCTCCAGCGCGTAGCGGACGGAACCGATGTTGGCGCCGCCGGCATCGACCAGGGCCACGCGCATCACAGGGCTCCCTTGGTCGAGGGCAGTTCCGCGCCTTCGCGGCGGATCGCCTGTCGCAGTGCGCGCGCCAGCGCCTTGAAACAGGCTTCCACCTTGTGATGGTCGTTGTCGCCACGCACGCTCAGGTTGAGGTTGAGCCCGGCCGCGTCGCACAGTGAACGGAAGAAGTGCGGCACCAGTTCGGTCGGCAGATCGCCCACGCGCTCGCGGCGGAATTCACCCTCGAACACGAAATACGGCCGGCCACTGAAATCCAGCGCGGCGCTGGCCAGGGTTTCGTCCATCGGCAGGGTGAACCCGTAGCGGCCGATGCCGCGCTTGTCGCCCAGCGCCTGCTTCAACGCCTGGCCCAGCGCCAGCCCGGTGTCCTCCACCGTGTGGTGCTCGTCGATGTGCAGATCGCCCTGAGTATCGATCGCCAACGCGAAACCGCCGTGTTTTCCGATCTGCTCCAGCATGTGGTCGAAGAACGGCAGTCCCGTGCGGACGGCCGGCTCGGCCACCCGATCCAGATCCACGTCCACCCGGATCCGGGTTTCCTTCGTATTGCGCTGGACGCTGGCCCGGCGCGGTGCGTCGGCCAGTTCGTGCGCAATCGATGGCCAGTCCCACTCGCCGCCGAACTGCGGCGTCTTCAACTGGAACCCACGGATGCGCAGGTTGTCGGCGAACTGCAGGTCGGTCGGCCGGTCGCCGACCATGCCCGAGCGCGCCCAGTCAATGTCGCGGTCCTGCAGGTAGTGCAGGACCAGACCGATGCCGGGCTTGCGGGTCGGCCGGTTCTCTTCCGGCCAGCTCGGATCGATCAGCACTTCGCGGAAGCGGATGCCCTGGCTCTCGAAGATCTGCAGCATCAGGTCGTTCGGGCCATCGAAGGACGCCTGCGGATAGCCCTCGCCGCCCAGTCCATCCTGGTTGCTGACGATGACGAACTGATAGCCCGCATCGCGCAGTTTCAGCAGGGCCGGAATGCAGTCGCGCACGAAGCGGATCTTCTCGTAGGCGTCGATCTGGAAATCGGCCGGCTCCTCGATGAGCGTGCCATCGCGGTCGATGAACAGAATCGGGGTCATGCCGCCGCCTCCCGCACCGCCAGCGCCGACAGCACCCGGTCGTTCTGTTCCGGACTGCCGATGCTGATCCGCAGCGCATCATCCAGTTGTGGCGCCGCACGCTGGTCGCGCACCACCACGCCGGTGGCCAGCAACGCCGCGAATGCGCGATCGGCGTCGTCGAACCGCACCAGCAGGTAGTTGCCCTGCGAGGGATAGACGCGACGCACGCCGGGCAGCATCGCCAGTGCCTCGCGCATCCGTTCGCGTTCGCCGCGCACCAGCGCCACCCGCTGCCGGGTCTGCGCCAGCGCCGCGGGGGCCAGGCCAGCCAGCGCCAGTTCGGCGCAGGGCGCGGGAATCGGATACGGCGCCTGGCAGGCGCGCAGCACCGCGATCAGTTCCGGCGCCGCGATCGCCACGCCGATCCGCGCCGCCGCCAGCGCATGCGCCTTGGACAGGGTGCGCAGCACCACCAGGTTCGGGCAGCGCGCCAGCAGCGTCGTCGCCGATGGCACGTCGGAGAATTCCACGTAAGCCTCGTCCACCACCAGCAGGGCGCGACCGGCCAGGCGTCCGGCCAGGCCGGCGATTTCGTCCAGCGTGCAGGCGTGGCCGGTGGGATTGGTCGGCGAGCACAGGAACACCAGCTTCGCTGAACCCGCCAGCGCCGCGTGGGCGAGCGCATCGAGATCCGGCAGGAACCCCTGAGCCGTGTCGTGCAGCGGGACATCGATCAGGGGAGCGTCCTGGAGCCGCGCGGAAACGGCATACATGCCGAACACCGGCGAGCTGATCACCACGCCGTCACGCCCCGGCACGCACAGCGCGCGCACCAGCAGATCGATTGCCTCGTCGCTGCCCCGTCCGATCAGCAACTGCTCCGGCGCGCAGCCATACAGGCCGGCCAGCGCCGCGCGCAGCGCGGCCGGCTGCGGGTCCGGATAACGCCGGCAGGCCGCATCCGCATCGGCGGGATTGGCCCAGGCCGATTCATTGGCGTTGAGCCACACATCGCCCCGCAGCGCCTCGGTCCGCGCGGACTTGTAGCCGCCAAAACCGCGCAGATCCGGCCTGATCAACGCAAGCACGCCGGCATCCGCGACATTCGGAGCCGAGCCGTTCATGCCGCCTCCAGTCGCAGCGCGACCGCGTTGGCGTGCGCGTCCAGGCCTTCGGCGCGCGCCAGGGTCAACGCGCATTCGCCGATGCGGCCGATGCCGGCGCGACTGGCCGCCTGCACGCTGACGAAATTCTGGAAACTGGCCACGCTCACCCCGCTGTAGGCGCGCGCGGCGCCACTCGTCGGCAGTACGTGGTTGGTGCCGCTGCAATAGTCACCCAGCGCTTCCGGCGTGTAGTCGCCCAGGAACACCGAACCCGCCGCCTCCACCCGTTCCAGCCAGGCGCGCGGTTCGCGCAGTGCCAGGATCAGGTGCTCCGGCGCGTATTCGTTGCTGATGGTGAAAGCGTCGTCCAGCCGCTCCACCTCGATCAGTCGCGATGCCGACAGTGCCTGGCGGGCAATCGCCGCGCGCGGCAGCGCGGCCAACTGGCGATCCAGTTCGCGGGCGACGCGGTCGAGCAGCGCGGGCGCATCCGACAGCAGCAATACCTGCGAATCCGGGCCGTGTTCGGCCTGCGACAGCAGGTCGGCGGCGACGAACGCGGGATCCGCGCCCGCGTCGGCGATCACCAGCACTTCCGACGGGCCGGCCGGCATGTCGATGGCAGCTACGCCCGCCTGCGCGACCTGCTGCTTGGCCTCGGTCACGTAGCTGTTGCCGGGACCGAACAGCTTGTCGCAACGGGGCACGCTGCCGGTGCCGAAAGCCATCGCGGCAATCGCCTGCGCGCCGCCCAGCTTGAACACCCGGGTCACGCCGGTGAGACGCGCCGCCACCAGCACGGCGGGATCGGCGCTTCCATCCGCGCGCGGCGGCGTGCACAGGATCACTTCGCGGCATCCGGCCAGCCGTGCCGGCACGCCCAGCATCAGGGCGGTGGAGGGCAGCGGCGCGCTGCCGGCCGGTACGTACAGGCCGACCCGGGGAATCGGCCGGATCATCCGTTCGCAGACCACGCCGGGCGCGGTTTCCACCGCGTACGGCTGCGCCATGCCGGCGCGGTGAAACGCCTCGATGCGCGCGGCGGCTTCCTGCATCGCCTGCTTCAACGCCGGCGCCACCACCGACTCGGCGGCGGCGAATTCCGCCGTCCCCACTTCGAAATCATCCAGCGCCACGCCGTCGAAGCGGCTGGTGAACTCCCGCAGCGCCGCGTCGCCGAGCTGACGGACTTCCGCCAGCACCGCGGCGACCGCGTCGCGGGTGCGCTGGGCGACTGCCTGCACCGGACGGCGCAGCGCGGCGCCACGTTGTTCAAGATCCAACCGTGACCAGATCAGGCGATTCATGCCAGCGACCTCTCGACCGACAGCACCATCAAGCCCTGCGCGCCGGCGCGTTCCAGTTCCTCCAGCCGCTGCCAGGTGATGGCGCCGTGGCACATGGTCTGCAGCGACAGCGGGCCATCGCCGGATGCGGGCAGCTGCACCAGCGGCTCCGCGTCCGGCAGCAGGCGCGACAGCTCGGCCACGGTATCGCGGTGGGCGCGGAACATCAGCAGCTTGCTGTCCTTGAGTTTGAGCACGCCATCGACACGGCGCAGCAGCATCGCCGCCAGGCCCGCGCGTTCGTCCTCGAACTCGCGGACCGGACCGGCCAGCACCGCCTCGCTGTCCAGCAGCGTTTCCACCGGCTTGAGCTGGTTGGCCGCGAGGGTCGCGCCGCTGGAGACCAGATCGCAGATCAGATCGGCGGTACCCAGGCGGGGCGCGATTTCGACCGAACCGGACAGTTCCACCACGCCGGCCTCCACGCCCTGCCGCTGCAGCCACGCCGACAGGATTGCCGGATAGCTGGTGGCGATGCGCAGCCCCTGCAGTTGCGCCGGGCCCTGCCATTCCCAGGTATCGGGCACCGCCAGCATCAGCCGGCATTGGCCGAAACCGAGCGGACGCAATTCCTGGTAGGCCGGCGCCAGGCCGATGCGCGCGCGTTCGCCGGCCTGCTCGTCGAGCTCGTTGCGGCCGACCACGCCGAAGTCGCACACGCCGTCGGCGATCAGGCCGGGGATGTCGTCGTCGCGCACCAGCAGCAGATCGATCGGCAGCGACTCGCCGTAGCAGAACAACTTGTCGCGGCTCTCGCGCCAGCTCAGGCCGCAGGCTGCCAGCAGCGCGCGCGCGGGCTCGGCCAGGCGGCCACTTTTCTGGATGGCGATGCGCAGGCGATCGCGCGTCGCGGGAACAACCCTGGGACTCATGGGAGAAAACTCAGTGGGAGGCGCCGTTGGCGCGCGGTTGCTGCTGCTGGAACGCGGTGGCGTAGCCGCCGGTGCCCCGCTCCAGGGTGCGGGCGACTCGCCCGATGGTGGTGACGCTGACCTGGGTCAGATCGTGGATTTCGCGATAGGGGACGCCCTTGAGCAGCAGCGGCACCACCCGCCAGCGATCCGCCATGGCTTCCAGTTCGGCCGGCGTGCACAGGTCTTCCAGGAACGCCCGCACCTGTCCCGCCTCGCCCAGGCTGGCCAGGGCTTGGGAAAGCGCCTGCAGGGAGGTGCTCTCACTCGGGTCGTCGGAGGCGGCAGGGCGGCGTTTCATCGGGAATCCGGCAGGGTCTGAGGCCGGTTGCCGGCCAATCAATGCATTAATGCGTTAATACATTAATGAAGCCCTCGGCGGTCGTCAAGTCCAGCGCCGCCCCTCCCTGCCGGACGGGGTCGCATGGTTAAACTGGCGACGGGTCCGCCGGCCTGGGCGGGTGTCGAGAATCGGGGAAGGGAACCGGATGAGGGAGGCCATTCGCGGGTTTCGCTGGCTGCTGACGGGGCTGTGGCTGCTGTGCGCGTTCGCACAGGCGCAGACACGGGACCCGCTGGTGATGTCCGGCGATACGGCCACCTACCCTCTCGCCGCGCATACGACCTATTTCCACGACGTCGACGGCCAGGCCACGCTCGCTGCCATCGAGACAAGCCAGCGGACGGGCCGCTTCCGCCCCTTGCCCGGCGACGATGCCTCGTTCGGTTTCCAGCCCGGCGCCTACTGGTTCCATGTGCGCCTGCTCAACCGCAACCTGCAGGAGCCGCGCTGGCTGCTGGTCCAACAGTACGCGCTGAGCGACCGGCTGGATGTGTATGTGCGCCATCCCGATGGTCGGCTGTTCCATCAGGTAGGAGGCGATCATCAGCCGTTCGAGCGGCGCAGCGTCCGCTATCGCCATCCGAATTTCCAACTGGACCTGCCACCCGGGCAGCCCGCCGATCTGTTCGTGCGGGTGGAGAGCCAGAGTTCGATGCAGGTGCCGCTGGCGCTGTATTCGCCCACCGCGTTCGCCGAGCTCTCGCGCGATGCGCAGTTCGCGATGGGCATCTACTACGGCATCCTGCTGGCGCTGTTCACCTACAACCTGGTGCTCTGGCTGACCCTGCGTGATGCCAGCTACTTCTGGTATCTGTTCCACATCAGCGCGTTCGGCCTGGTGCTGTTCACCCTGTACGGGCTGGGCTTCGAATACCTGTGGCCGCATTCACCATGGCTGGCGGACAAATCCGTGCCGCTGTCCATCTGCCTCGCGCAGATCGGCATGCAGCAGTTCGCGCGCAATTTCCTGGGCCTGAGCCGGCGCTGGCCGCTGGGTGATCGCATCGGCCTGGCCATGATCGGGCTGTTCGTGATCCTGGGAATCGCCACCACCTGGATTCCGATCCGGCTGTCCACCCAGCTGGCGGTGATCGCGGTGATCCTGAGCGTGGCCTGGATTGCGGTCGAGGCGGTGGTGGCGATGCGCAGCGGCTACAAGCCGGCCAAACTGTTCCTGCTGGCCTGGTCGATGTTCCTGGCCGGCATCGCGATGGTGGCGATGGTCGCCTTCGGCGCGTTGCCCAAGAATTTCGTCACCGAGTACAGCGTGCAGATCGGATCGGCCCTGGAAATGCTGCTGCTGTCGGTCGCGCTGGGTTATCGCTACGCCTCGTTGCGCAACGAAAACGAACGAATCGTGCGCGAATCGCGCGACCAGCTGGAAATCAAGGTCGAACAGCGCACCGGCGAACTGCGCAGCGCGCTTGACCAGCTGGAGGCCGCGCACCTGCGACTGCGCGAGTTCAGCCGGCTGGACGGCCTCACCGAGCTGTACAACCGCGCCCATTTCCGCGAGGCCTTCGAACACCTGCTTTCGCAGGCGCGCAACGCGGCGCAGCCGATCTCGCTGCTGATGATCGATCTGGATCACTTCAAGCGCATCAACGACACCTACGGCCACCTGGTCGGCGATGATTGCCTGCGCTGGACCTCGAACACGATGGCGGAGACGCTGCGCCCCTATGGCGCGCTGGTCGCGCGCTTCGGCGGCGAGGAATTCATCGCCGCCCTGCCCGACATGAATCTGGAAGAAGCCAGCGCGGTGGCGGAGGAACTGCGCCAGCGCCTGCGCCAGCGTCCCTGCCGCAGCGGCGAACTGGACATCCCGATCTCGGCCAGCATCGGCGTCCATTGCGTGGACACGCACAAGAACAGCATCGACTCCGCGCTGCAGGTCGCCGATCAGGCGCTCTACACCGCCAAGGCGGAAGGACGCGACTGCGTCCGCACGCTGTAAGCCAGAACCTTCCCCCGATGCGGGGGAAGCTGCCCAAAGGGTGGATGGGGACGCTTTTCGCACCGTCACACGGACTTGCCCGCCACCCAGGCGCGAGGCGAATCGGCGGGTTCATTCTTCGGCGGAAGTGGATCCCGGCTTTCGCCGGGATGACGGCAAGTGATGATGGGAAACGAATCGCGGGGCAAGCCCCTTGGCTTCCGCTACCCACGCCTTCCGGCAAACATCACGGCAGGCCCACCTGCACGGGGCAGGGCCGAGCTTGCCCGGCCCGGAGCCTGCCACATTCCGGCCAAGCGGCGGAGCAGGCTCCGCTCTGCCGGCTTTATCGCCCGGCCAGCGCGCGGGCCTGTTCCAGCTCCACTTTCAGGCTGCTGGCCAGTTCCTCGCGCTTGACCTCGAACTGCTGTTCGCGGACCAGATCCTTCACGGTTACCGCGCCGCGCGCGCGCTCGTCCTCGCCCGCCAGCACCACGAAACGGATGCCGGCACGCGAGGCGTACTGGAACTGCTTGGCCAGTTTGCGCGCTTCCATCTGCACTTCGGTGTTGATGCCGGCGGCCCGCAGGCGGCGGGCGATGTCGAGTGAATCGGCCAGCGCGCCGTCATCCATCAGGGCCACCATCGCCTGCACGCTGCTCTCGTCGCTGCCGGCGATCAGGCCGGCCTCGCGCAACTGCCAGAACAGACGGGTCAGGCCGATGGAGATGCCCACGCCGGGGAGCTTGGACTTGGTGTAGTGGCTGGCCAGATCCTCGTAGCGGCCACCCGAGCAGATCGAGCCGATCTGCGGATAGTCGTCCAGTTGGGTCTCGTAGACGGTGCCGGTGTAGTAGTCCAGGCCGCGGGCGATGGAGAAGTTAAGGCAGTAATCGGCTTCGGGAACGCCCAGCGCATGCACCAGTTCCAGTACTTCGCGCAGTTCGGCCACGCCCTGGGCCAGCGTCTCGTTGCCCTGCCCCAGCGCTCCCAGTTTGGCCAGCGCGTCCGCGTGGCTGGTCGAACGCATGGCGACGAAGTCCAGGATCCGCGCCACCGCGTCGGCCGGGACGTTGAACTCCGGACCTTCCAGCGTCTCGCGGACATAGTCCGCGCCGCGCTTGTCGAGCTTGTCGACTTCGCGCAGCACCAGCGCCTGCCGTTCGCCGTCGGCGATGCCCTGCGCCTCGAAGAAGCCGCGCATCAGCTTGCGGTTGTTGAGCTGGATGGTGAACTTGCCGATACCCAGGTCGCTGAAGACCGCGTGGATCACCGCCAGGATCTCGGCATCGAAGCGGATGCTCAGCGCATCCTTGCCGATCACGTCGATGTCGCACTGGTAGAACTCGCGGAAACGGCCGCGCTGGGCCCGCTCGCCGCGATAGACCCGCTGGATCTGGTAACGCCGGAACGGGAAGGTCAGTTCGTGCTCGTGCTCGGCCACGTAGCGGGCCAGCGGCACGGTCAGGTCGAAGCGCAAAGCCAGTTCCGGCAAGCCTTCCGCGGAGCCCGCCTCGGTCTTGGCCAGCGCGCCGGTGGACTGCACGAAATAGACCTGGCGTTCGGTCTCGCCACCGGATTTGGTCAGCAGGGTTTCCGACAACTCGAACACCGGCGTTTCCACCGGCAGGAAGCCGAAGCGCTCGTAGTTGCGGCGGATGGTGTCCAGCATGCGCTGGAAGGCGATCTGCTCCCGCGGCAGCAGTTCCATGACTCCGGGCGGGGTGCGTGGCTTGATCAAGCTGAAAACTCCGGGGGGACGCGAAAACGAAGGCCCGTCATTCTAAGACTGAACGGCCCGACCCGGCAGGCGCACAAAAAAGTGTTGCCGACCGCCGGCTCTCTGAATAGAATAGCCGGCTCACACGGGGTGTAGCTCAGTCTGGTAGAGCGCTACGTTCGGGACGTAGAGGTCGCAGGTTCGAATCCTGTCTCCCCGACCAATTGGGAAATGGTCACAAGCAAGCCTGGGAAACGAAGTTTCTCGGGTTTTTTTGTGCCCGGCGGCGGCCCCATGCGGCGCCCCGCTCCTCCATCGCACCTGTCCGTCCCCGGCCGATCAGCGGGCGATTCCAGGCAATCGGTCAGCCATCCGATCACCTGTTTCGCAGGACCATTGTTTACGGCCGCGGCCCCGCAGTGGTTGCCCGCGTCTACATCCCGGTGACTCGCGGTCCCGCCGGCCCCCGGCTCAGAACACCACGAACGCCTGCAGGCGCACGTAGCGGAAGGCATAGCTGCCGGTGCCGGTGTCGGTCAGCACCGGGGTGTCGGTGTAACCGGCGTCCAGGCGCAGCCAGGCATCCTTCCAGCGCGGGGTCTCGACGCCGAATTCGGCCAGGCGCGCGCGCTTCCAGCCTTCCTCGGAGCTGCGCTGGCGGCCCCAGCCGGCGCGAGCGCTCCACTGGTAACCGCCGATGTGGCGGCGCCAGGCGAGCACGCCGAGCGCTTCGCCGTACCACGGCGGCGAGTAGTAATCGGCCTCGAAGGCTTCGCTGTTGCGGTAGTAGCGGGCGCGCAGCTGGGCGCTCAGGCCCTGCTCCGGCGCGAATGCGTAGACCAGGTTGCCGCGCAGGTGCGTGCGCAGGTTGTCGCCGGTGCCGAAGTCCTGCACGCCGGCGACCACGCTGGCGGACCAGCGATCGCTGAACGGCATGTCGATCGCCGCGCCGGCGAAAGTCTGCACCCAGCCTTCGCGCGCGCCGCGCCGGGTTTCCAGCACTTCGCGCTCGATGAAGAGCTCCTTGCGCCAGGGATCGGTGCTGTGGATCGAAGCGCGGCCCAGCAGATCGTCGCCGTTGCTGCCGATGTCGCCGTCCCAGCGCCAGGCCTTGCCCAGGCTGCCGGCGCCGCTCAGGTAGGCGCGGTTCTCGGACTCGGACCAGCCGCGTCCGGCGAAGCGCGCGCGCTCGACCTTCACGCCCCACCAATGTTCGATGTCGCGATGCTGGATGTCCCAACCCAACGCGACCTTGCGGGTCTCGTTGTCGTCGGCATCCGAACCGATCCAGACGTCGGTCCGTATCGCCGGACGCGCGGCGGGCGCGTCTTCGGCGGCAAAGGCCGGAATCGCGGGTACCGCCAGCGCCCATCCGAGGGCGGCGGCGATGACACACTTGCTCATTTGGTCCCCCAGGTCTTGCGCAGGCGCAGGATTTCGGCGGCGTATCCCATGACGCAGACCGGCTGCAGGATCATGGTGTAGGCCAGCGTGTAGAACAGGAATCCGCTGACGTTGCGGCGCACGCGCAGGTCCTGGCTTTTGAACATCTTCGACTGCACGCGGAAGATGATCAGGTTCCATAGCGCCGCCAGCGGCAACACCAGCAGCGTCATGATACCGGCGATCCAGTAATAGCCGAACAGCGCCAGGATCAGGCCGGGGATGAAGGCCAGCGTGTAGACCAGATCCAGCGGCAGGAACAGCAGGTTCCACCAGATGAAGAGCGTGGTCATGCGGGGCTTGAACAGCAGGCTGCCGTGGCGCGCGAACGCTTCCATCAGTCCACGCGACCAGCGTTGGCGCTGCTTGGAGAACTGGCCCAGCTTTTCCGGCACGCGGGTGAACAGGCAGGCTTCCTCGCAATAGCCGATGCGCGCGCCGGTCTTGAGCAGCGCCCAGGACAAGACGATGTCCTCGCCGACGCACTCTGGCCAGCCGCCGGCCTGTTCGAGCGCTTCGCGGGTATACAGCGAGAACGCGCCCTGGGCGACCAGGGTGCCGTGATACATGCTCTGCATGCGCTTGACCGCGGCGATGCCGTGGAAGTAATCCCACTCCTGGCTGCGGGTCAGCCAGTTCTCGCGGGAGTTGCGCACCAGCACCGCGCCGGCCACCGCCACGGTGCCGGCGGGATCGCACAGGAAACGCTCGACCAGTTTGCGCAGCGCATCCGGGCGCAGGTACGAGTCGCCATCGACGGTGACGACCAGATCCTGCCGGGTTTCCGCCAGCCCGCGATTCAGCGCCTTGGATTTGCCGCCATTCTTCGGCTGCGCCAGCACCCGCACCTGCAGGCCCGGCCGGGCCTGTTCGATCGCCGCCGCGCGGGCGATGGCCAGGCTGTCGTCGGTGGAGCCGTCGTCGATCACCACCACTTCGATGGTGCCCGGGTAGTCCTGGCGCGCCAGGCTGGCGAGCGTGTCGGCGATGTTGTCGGCTTCGTTGTAGCAGGCCACCAGCACGCATACGTCCGGCAGGCGCTCGAACCTGCGCAGGCGCGGACGACGGTCGGCCAGGATGGAGCCGATCAGGAACGCATTCATGAAGCCCGGCACGTAGGCGATGAAGGTGATGATCAGCAACGCCAGCGCGAATCCCACATGGGTGGAAAGTTCATGCAGCCACGGCTGCGAGAGCTGGACGCTCAGCGCCGCCCAGGCCAGGGCGATGGTCAGTACCAGGACGTACTTGATCCGCACCGACACATAGAAACGCCGGTACCCCGGCGCGGGGACCGGCGCGGGCGCGGGAGGTTCCGGCGGCAGCGCGCGCGCGCCATCCCATGGCGGGGCGTTGGAAGGCGAATGGGCGTCATACATGGCGGCGGCACGCAAGCTCGGAATGTGCCCCGGATGCAGCAATTCGCGTGCCAACCGCCGCGGCCGGCAAGCCCCGTCTCTCGGTGGCTCTCCCAGCCTTCGTCAAAATTTCGTGATGAAAATCACTTTTTTGTGACACAAAAGGTCACTTTTGGCCCCGCCCCCTGTCCTTCGCACGCGACGTTTCCTGACCGGGAAGGGGGGGCCACCCTCGCTCCGCCGCCAGGATGGGCCCTTCACGGATGGCTGCGGCCAGACGCTTCAGCGAAGGCCCGTACTGGCGTTCTTCCCTGTTGGCAGCGAACGCCGCCGCCCCAGATTGGGTGATTTTCTGAGATTTACATCACATAAATTTATGGATTATTAACGAAATCCCCTCATTTGGGCTCCCTTCCAGGACCCCTTTCTAAACTTGGCAGGATTTGTGCTTCTCATCACAAACCATGGACCACCAGCAGGTCTCCCCCGGAGGCCTTTCTGTTAGCTACAGGGGCGGAACGCTTTGAAAAGAACCACTTTGTCTTGGGCGCTTGCATGCGCCATGGGTGCGACCGGTCTGCCGGCACTGGCAGCGGCACCCACCGGAACTCCTGATTCGTCATCCAGCCTTCCCGACCATGACGCCTCGCTCGCACAGGCCGCCCGCCTGCGCGACGAGTCGCGCTGGCTGGACGCGTTGGCCATTTTCGAACGCCTGCAGGCGCAGCGTCCCGACGACGCCAACCTGTATCGCCTGCGCGCCCTGACCCTGGGCGATATCGGCAACAGCTACCAGGCGTGGGCGATGTACCGCGCCCGGCCGGACCTGTTCGACGCCGCCCAGCGCGAACGGTTCGAAGCCAACTACCTGGCGCGCCTGATCCTGTGGTCGCAGGCGTATCCGGAGAACGAGCGCAATCGCCTCGCCGAAGCACGCGTGGCCGATGCGGCCATCGAGGAATACCTGCGCCTGTCGCCCGCCAACGATCCGGCACTGCCGACGCGCATTCGTTTCGACCGCCTGCTGCTGTTGTCGAAGATGGGACGCCATCAGCAGGTCGTCGACGAGTACCGCGCCCTCGGCGACACGGTTCCGGCCTATGCCCTCCCCGCGGTCGGCGACTCGCTGATGGCGCTAAAGCGCCCGGTGGAAGCCGCGCCGGTGCTGGAGGCCGCATTGAAGGCCGACCCCGAGAACAGCGACGTGCGCATGCAGTTGGCCTACGCCCATCTGGAGGCCGAACAGCCGACCACCGCGATCCGCCAGCTCGAGGCCTACCGCGAAACCCAGCCGGCCTGGCTGTACGCGCCCGGCGCCCGCCAGGGCAGCCAGAACTGGCGTCGCGCCGATGCCGACAGCACCCTGGCGATGCTGCGCGCCTTTTCCGAGGACCTGCCGACCGCCGAACGCGAGATCACCGGCATGCTCGGCATCGGCCCCAACAACGCCGGCCTGCAGACCTCGCTCGGGCAGATCTACATGATGCGCGGCTGGCCCGAACGCGCCCTGGAACGCTTCCGCATGGCCTCCACGCTGGACGAACGCGACGTCAACGCGCGCGTCGGCCAGGTCGAGGCGCTGGTCACCCTGCGCCGCGACGACGAGGCCCGCGATCTGCACGATCAGCTGGTGAAGGAGTACGGCGACCAGCCGAACGTACAGCGCATGGACGAACTCTGGCGCAACCATCGGGGCTGGCAGTGGCGCGCCTACGTGGCCGGCGCGCGCAGCCGCGGCGGCACCGGCAACACGCCGTTCGGCAACCGCGACGGCGAATACGGCGTCGAAGTGCAGTCGCCGTTGATTGACGATCGTTGGCGCCTGACCGCCGCGGTCGATGATCGCTGGGCCGACTTCGACCGCGATCGCATCCACCAGCGCCGCCAGGGCGTGGGCGTGCGTTACGCCTACGACCGCCTGGATACCCATCTGGGCGTCTATCACTCCAGCGATCGCGTCGGCGGGACCGGCATCGGCCTGGACGTGGGCTGGCGCTTCAGCGATACCCTGGACGGACGCCTGTCGCTGCGCCGCAAGGACGCAGACGCGTCGCTGCAGGCGCGTGACGCCGGCATCACCGCCGACAGCGCGGCGATCAGCCTGACCTACGCGCGCAACGAGCGCACCCGGTTCCACGGCGGACTGACCCATTGGCGCTACGAGGACGGCAACCGCCGCACCGCGCTGAACCTGGACGCACAGCAACGCCTGTTCACCCGCCCGCATTTCCTGCTCGATGGCCTGGCCGGCCTGTCCGCCAGCCGCGCCAGCCGCGAGAACACGCCCTACTTCAATCCCTCGCGCGACGGCACGCTGGAACTGGGCCTGCGCGCGGACCAACTGGTGTGGCGCGAATACGAGCGCCATTTCCGCCACCGCTTCACCGCGACCGCCGGACGCTACTGGCAGGAAGGCTTCGGCACCGCCTGGGTACCGTCGCTGCGCTACGAGCACGAATGGCAGTTCGGCCTGGGCCGGGTCCTGACCTATGGCATCAACTGGTCGCGTCCGGTCTATGACGGCGTCCGTGAAGAACGCTTCGGCTTCGATGCCGAACTGCGGTGGGGAGAATGATGATGAAGTCCTTACGTCCGACCTGGCTGCTGCTGGGCCTGTTCGCGCTGGCGCTGCTGGCGCCGCTGTTGCCCGCCCGCGCGGCCGAGCCGCTGCTGGTCCTGAGCTATCACGACATCCGCGACGATGTCGCCCGCAAAGGCGATGCCGATGCCTATGCGGTCAGCACCCAGAACTTCGCCGCGCATCTGGACTGGCTGGCCGGCCATGGCTATCACCCGGTCTCGCTGTCGCAGGTGGTGGAAGCCTCGCGCGGCGGCACGCCGCTGCCGGCCAAGCCG
This sequence comes from Pseudoxanthomonas sp., assembly GCF_051953815.1. Classification (GTDB taxonomy): domain Bacteria; phylum Pseudomonadota; class Gammaproteobacteria; order Xanthomonadales; family Xanthomonadaceae; genus Pseudoxanthomonas_A. Next base: position 64,289 of record NZ_JBQCIJ010000051.1, read on the forward strand.
GTGCTGCTGACTTTCGACGACGGCCTGCGCAGCCTCTACACGCATGCGTTCCCGTTGCTGCGCGCCTACAACTATCCGGCCCTGGCCGCCGTCATCACCGGCTGGGTCGACATGCCGGCCGGCCAGCAGATCGACTACGGTCCGCGCATGTTCAACCGGGACGACTTCGTCACCTGGGATCAGCTGCGCGAGATGCAGGCCAGCGGCCTGGTCGAAGTCGCCAGCCATACCAACGCCATGCACAAGGGCGTGCAGTCCAATCCGCAGGGCAACCAGACCCCGGCGGCGATCACCCGCATCTACGACCCGGCCGCCGGCCAGTATGAAACCGAAGCCGGCTACCGCGAACGCGTGCGTTCGGATCTGGCCACCAGCAGCGATCTGATCCGCCGGCACCTGGGCAAGTCGCCGCGCGCCATCGTCTGGCCCTACGCCGCCTACAGTAGCGTGAGCAACGACATCGCCGAAGCGCTGGGCATGCCGGTGTCGTTCGACCTGGAAGGCCCAAGCACGCCGGTGACCCGTGATCTGCACGGCCTGGCGCGCCTGCTGGTGATGGACAATCCGACCGTGACCGAGCTCGCCTACGAGCTTCGCCACGATCCCGAAGCCGAAGGCATGCGCGCCCTGCAGATCGATCTGGACGCCGTGTACGACGCGGATCCGCAGCAGCAGGCGCGCAACCTGGATCTGCTGATCGAGCGGGTCAATCGCATCCGCCCCAGCCATGTGTTCCTGCAGGCGTTCGCCGATCCCGATGGCGACGGCGCCGCGGATGCGCTGTACTTCCCCAACCGCTTCATGCCGGTGCGCGCGGATCTGTACAACCGGGTCGCCTGGCAGCTGTACACCCGCGCCCACGTCAAGGTATTCGCGTGGCTGCCGGTGATGGCCTACAAGCTCCCGCAGCAGACGCCGGACATGGCCATCGCCAGCCGCGAGGCCGACGGCATCCCGCGCCTGGACTTCACCCGTCCGGACGTGCGCCGGATCATCGCCGGCATCTACGAAGACCTGGCGGTCGCCTCCTACATGGAGGGCCTGCTGTTCCATGACGACGCCTACCTGCGCGACACCGAACTGACCTCGCTCGCTCCGGGCAACACCGAGGCGCGCACCCAGGCGCTGATCGACTTCACCCTGGAACTGAAGAACGCCGCCGAGCGCTGGCGTCCCAAGCTGCGCACCGTGCGCAACCTGTATGCGCGCCCGGTGCTTGAACCGCAGAGCCAGGCCTGGTTCGCGCAGCGGCTGGATCTGTTCAACCGCGCCTACGATCACACCGCGTTGATGGCGATGCCGTGGATGGAAGGCAGCCGTCATCCGGAGAAATGGCTGGATCAACTGGTGAGCGCGGTGCGCAAGCAGGACCCGCAGCTGTCGCAGACGCTGTTCGAACTGCAGACGGTCGACTGGAACACCCGCAAGCCCATTCCCGGCCAGCGCATCAATGCGCTGATCCGGCGCCTGCAGGCGCAGGGCGTGCGCCACCTGGGCTGGTATCCGGACGATTTCATCGCCGACCTGCCGCGCATGCCCGAGGCCCGCGCCGGCATCTCCGCCCGCGGCTTCCCCTACGAGGAGCGCTGATCATGGAAAAGATCCTCGCCGTCCTGTTCGAATTCGCCTTCCTGTACCCGATCATCATGTCGTTCTTCTGGATGTCGGGCGGGCTGTACTACTACTTCCGGCGCGAACGCCATGAACGCCAGCGCACGGACCCGCCGCCGCTGGCCAGCTATCCGAAGGTCTCGATCCTCATCCCCTGCCACAACGAGGGCGACAACGCGGAGGAGACCATTGGCAGCGCACTGCTGCAGAAGTACCCGGACTTCGAAGTCATCGCCATCAACGACGGCAGCCGCGACAACACCGCCGAGGTGCTCAACGCCATGGCCGCGCGCCATGACAAGCTGCGGGTGATCCACCTGGATCGCAACCTGGGCAAGGCTAACGCGCTGCGCATGGGCGCTCTCGCCGCCCAGTCGGAGTACCTGGTCTGCATCGACGGCGACGCGCTGCTGGACGAATACGCCGCGCACTGGATGGTCTGGCACCTGACTTCCGGCCCGCGCGTGGGCGCGGTGACCGGCAATCCGCGCATCCGCAACCGGTCCACTCTGCTGGGCCGCCTGCAGGTCGGCGAGTTCTCCTCGATCATCGGCATGATCAAGCGCGCCCAGCGCGTGTACGGGCGCATCTTCACCGTGTCGGGCGTGATCAGCGCGTTCCGCCGCACCGCCCTGCATCGCATCGGCTATTGGGCCGACGACATGGTGACCGAGGACATCGACATCAGCTGGCGCCTGCAGCTGGATCATTGGGACATCCGCTACGAGCCCAACGCGCTGTGCTTCATCCTGATGCCGGAAACCCTGCGGGGCCTGTGGCGGCAACGCCTGCGCTGGGCGCAGGGCGGCGTGGAAGTGCTGCTGCGCCATGGCCGCGACTTCCTCAGCTGGCGCAAGCGTCGCATGTGGGGCGTGCTGCTCGAGTACCTGCTCAGCGTGCTGTGGGCCTACACCATGCTGTTGATCATCGTGCTGTGGGCGCTGGGCAAGTTCATCGCCCTGCCGCCGGCGCTGTACGTGCACACCATCCTGCCCTCGTGGCACGGCGTGATCCTGGCGATGGTCTGCATGGCGCAGTTCGCCAGCAGCATCATCATCGACCGCCGCTATGAAACCCAGGTCGGCCGCAACTACTTCTGGATGATCTGGTACCCGATGGCGTACTGGCTGCTGAGCCTGTTCACCACCGTGGTCGCACTCCCCAAGACCCTGTTGAAACGGCGCGGCAAGCGCGCCACGTGGGTCAGTCCTGATCGAGGTATCCGATGAAATACGATTCCCGCCTGATCCGCAAACCGTACGCCCAGCCGCGCCTGAAGCGCGCGGCCTGGGGCTTCGTCACCGCCGCCTTCTGGGGCCTCTACATCTACCTGTGGCTGCCGCTGGTCACCCTGGTCCTGTGGCTGCTGGGCGTGCGCACGGCGTTCTTCGAGCTGTACACGCGCAAGCACCAGGTCGAGCCGTTCCTGCTCGTCGCCATTCCCACCATGGCCGTGCTGTGCGCGCTGGCCCTGATCGGCTGGGCCGAATACAACCGCTGGCGTTTCGCCAGGCAGGATCGCCGCAGCCCGCAGGAAGATGTCGACGTGGACGAGGTGGCCCGGCGGCTGGGCGCGAGCCAGACGCTGGCGCAGCAGCTCGGACAGTCGAAAATCACCCTGCTGCACATGAACGAGGACGCGATTCCGGAATCGATGAGCAGCCCGGCGCTGGCCGCCGAACGCTGATTCCGCGCGCGAAGGCACGTTTCAGGACGGTGTGTCGCCACGGCGGCATGCCGCCCCGCCCGCGCGATCGGCGATAATGCGCGCGATGAAATCCCCGCAACACCCCCTCCCCCGTTCCGTCTCCCCGGCTTCTCCCGCTTCGCTCTGGTCCGGCCGCGGCCTGATCCTGGCCGGCATCGTGCTGTCGGCGTTCAACCTGCGCACGGCGGTGACCTCGCTGACGCCCCTGCTGGATCAGCTGGGTCAGGTATTTGGATTCGGCGCCACCATGACCGGTGTGTTCGGCATGCTGCCGACCGCCGCCTTCGCCCTGTTCGGCGTGCTCACCCCCGGCATCGCCCACCGCATCGGCCTGGAACGCACCGCGCTGCTGGCGATGTCGCTGGCCGCGATCGGCCTGCTGCTGCGCAGCCTGGCCGGCGGCAGCGGCGCATTGCTGATGGCATCGGCCGTCGCACTGGCCGGCATGGGCATCGGCAACATCGTGCTGCCTCCGCTGGTGAAGCGCTACTTCGCCGATCGGGTCGGCACCGTCAGCACCCTCTACATCACCGTGTTGCAGGCCGGCACCATCCTGCCGGCGCTGCTGGCGGTGCCGGTGATGGCGGCCAGCAACTGGCAGGTGTCGCTAGGCCTGTGGTCGCTGTTCGCGGTCGCCGCGGCGGTGCCGTGGATCGGCGTGCTGTGGATCGAGCGGCGCCACGATACGCCGATGGCGCAGGCCCACGATCAGGCGGTCACTTCCGCCGACGAGGCGCCGGAGCTGTCCTCGCCGCCGGCGCGTGGCCGGGTCTGGCGTTCGCCGGTGGCCTGGGGCATGGCGCTGATGTTCGGCATGACCTCGCTGGTGACGTACTCGATGTTCACCTGGCTGCCCAAGCTGCTGATCGAGGCCGGCGGCAGCGCGGCGCTGGGCGGCACCATGGTCGGCCTGTTCTCCGCGCTCGGGCTGGTCGCGTCGTTGACCATGCCCGCGCTGGCGGTGCGCATGCGCAATCCGTATTCGGTGGTGCTGGCCTGCGCGGCGTTCTACGCGGTGGCCTTCGCCGGCCTGCTGTGGGCGCCGATGGCCGCGCCTGCCCTGTGGGTCGCGCTGCTGGGCATGGGACCGAGCACGTTTCCGCTGGCGCTGACGATGATCAACCTGCGCACGCGCACACCGGCCGGCTCGGCCTCGCTGTCGGGCTTCATGCAGGGCGTGGGTTATTCGCTGTCCTGTCTGGGACCGCTGATGTTCGGCCTGCTGCACGAACACACCCACGGCTGGACCTGGCCGTTCGGCTTCCTAGTGCTGTGCATCGGCGTGCTGCTGGTCGGCGGCTATCTGGCCTGCAAGCCGCGCTTCCTGGAAGACACCTGGTAGCAAATGGAGATTGGGGCGCCGTCCTTCGGGACCGAGGCCTTCCCGCAGTTACCCGAGCAGATCCGGATGGCGGACCTGGCCTTCGCCCCGGACGACGAAGCGTTCGACGGTCAATGACTCGGCGCCCATCGGGCCATAGGCATGCAGGCGCGTGGTGGAGATGCCGATTTCCGCGCCCAGGCCCAGTTCGCCGCCATCGCTGAAACGCGATGACGCGTTGACCATCACCACCGCCGAGCGCAGCGCCTGCACGAAGCGCTCCGCGTGGCCGGCATCGCGGGTCGCGATGACCTCGGTGTGATCGGAACCGAAACGGCGGATGTGCGCGATCGCCTGCTCCAGGTCGTCCACCACCTTCACCGCGAGGATCAGATCCAGGAATTCGGCGGCGTAATCGTCTTCGGTGGCCGGCGCGGCGTCCGGCACCGACACGCGCGCCGCTTCGTCCGCGCGCAGCTGCACGCCGCGCGCGCGCAATGCCTGCGCTGCCAGCGGCAGGAAGCCCGGCGCGATGTCGCGATGCACCAGCAACGTCTCCAGCGCGTTGCAAACGCCGGGGCGCGAGGCCTTGCCGTCGAGCAGCAGGCGCAGGGCCAGTTGCGGATCCGCGCTGGCGTCGACGAACAGGTGGCACACGCCCTTGTAGTGCTTGATCACCGGCACCCGCGCATGCTCGGCGACGAACCGGATCAGGCCTTCCCCGCCGCGCGGAATCGCCAGATCGATGATGTCGCTGAGTTGCAGCAGTTCCACCATGGTTTCCCGGCGTAGATCCTCGACCAGGGTCAGCGCCGCTTCCGGCAAGCCCTGTGCGCGCAGGGCGCCGCGGAGCGCGCCGGCGATGGCGGTGTTGGAGTGGATGGCCTCGGAGCCCCCGCGCAGGATCACGCCGTTGCCGGCCTTCAGGCACAGCGCGGCGGCATCGGCGGTGACGTTGGGCCGCGCCTCGTAGATCATCGCCACCACGCCCAGCGGCACCCGCACGCGCTGGATGTGGATGCCGTTGGGTCGGGTCTCCTCACGTGTGACCAGACCGACGGGATCCGGCAGCTCGGCGACCTCGCGCACCGCCGCGGCGATCCCGGCCAGGCGTTTTTCATCCAGCTTCAGCCGGTCCAGCATCGCACCGGTGATGCCCTTGGCGGCCGCCGCCTCCATGTCGCGCGCGTTGGCGGCCAGGATCGTCCCGCGCCCCGCTTCCAGTGCATCGGCCATCGCCCGCAGCAGGGCGTTCTTGGATGTGGTGGAAAGCTGGGCGATGGCCTGCGCGGCGTCGCGGCATTGCAGGGCCTGTTGCTGGATGTCGCTCATCGGTTCCGGTTCCGTCGCGTGGGTTCTTGTGTCCGCCTCACAGCACGACCAGATCATCGCGGTGCACGATGTTCTCGCCGTAGCTGTAGCCGAGTATGCCTTCGATCTCGCGCGAGTGCCGGCGGGCGATGCGGCGGATATCCAGCGCCGAATACTGGCTCACGCCGCGCGCGATGCAGTGATCGCCACCGTCGCGCAGATGGACCTCGACCATGTCGCCGCGCCTGAAGTCGCCTTCGGCGCCCACCACCCCGCCCGGCAGCAGCGATGCGCCGCGCTCGCGCACCGCGCCGGCGGCACCGGCGTCGACCAGGATCGCGCCGGCATCCACCGGCACGTTGCGCAGCCAGTACTTGCGCGCGGCCAGGCGGTTCTGCGCCGGCCGGAAGCGGGTTCCGTGCAGGCGGCCGGTCGCGAGCGCGGACAGGGTCGCGGCACGGGTGCCGTTGAACAGGAAGGTCTCGATGCCGGCGGCCGCGGCCTTCGCCGCCGCTTCCAGCTTGGTGTGCATGCCGCCCGTGCCGACGCCGCTGCCGGCGCCGCCTGCCATGGCGAAGAACGCCGGCGTCAGCGCCTCCACGTCGAGGATGGGCCGCGCTTCGGGGTGGATGCGCGGGTTGGCCGAATAGAAGCCGTCGATGTCGGTGGCGATGAACAGCGCATCGGCATCGACCAGCGCCGCGACCACCGCGGCGAGATTGTCGTTGTCGCCCAGTTTCAGTTCGTCCACCGAGACGGTGTCGTTCTCGTTGACCACCGGCAAGGCGCCCAGCGCCAGCAGTTCCTGCAGGGTGGCGCGCGCGTTGAGATAGCGCCGCCGGTTGCGCAGGTCGTCGTGGGTCAGCAGTACCTGCGCGACCGGCCTCTCGAAGAAGCGTTGCCACAGGCCAATCAGCTGCGCCTGGCCGAGCGCGGCGAGCGCCTGCCGCTCGGCCATCGCCACGCCCGTCGCGGGCTTGCGATGCAGCAGCCCGCGCCCGGCCGCGACCGCGCCGGAGGAGACGATGACCACTTCGCGCCCGGCCTGCAGGCTGGAGGAAACGAACTGGGCCAGGTTGAGCGCATGGCGCGGGCTCAGTCCTTCTCCGTCGGCGGCCAGCAGGCTGCTGCCCACCTTGAGCACCGCGCGCTTCCACGCCGGCAGGACCTGTTCGGAGAAGGGGGACGTGGCCTGGTTCATGGCGGACTCAGCGGATGTTCCATTCGTGCACGGTGAGGATCGAACTGCCGGTGACGGCCAAGGGGTCGCGGGCGGCGATGCCGCGCGCCTCTTCCAGCGACGCCACGCCGGCCAGCAGATAAGCGCCGCCGGTGCGATCGCTGAAACCGCCGGTCATTTCCAGCAGGCCGGCTTCGCGCAGCCCCTCAAGAAAGGCGTGATGCGGGGCGATGACATCATCGTGGAATCGAGGTGTCCGCATCGCCATCACCAGGTAACGCGTCTTCATCGGTCGGTCTCCGGATCAGTCAACGGCGCAGGCACGCGATCGCCATGCGCGCGCGGCGAGGAGATCACCAGAAAGCGGGTGTCGGTGTTCGAATGGTTGCGCATCCGGTGCGCCTGGCCCGGCGCGACATGCAGGCCCTCGCCCGCGTCGAGCACGGACGTGACGCCTTCCACCTCGAGTTCGGCCTGTCCGGCCAGCACGTAGAAGAACTGGCGTGCCTGGAGGTGATAGTGGCGCACTTCCGCAGTGCCCGATGGCATTCGCTCCTCGATCACGCTCAGGCCGTCGTGCTTGAGCAGATGCCAGCCGTCGCAGCCCTGGCCCCACGCGTAGTGTTCGGCATTGGCGCGACTGACCGGCGACATGGCTCAGCCTTCCAGCGCCTGCAGACGCTGGCGCAGCGCGTCCAGCCGCAGGTCCGCGCCGGCGCCCGGCGACACCCGCGCGGCCAGGCTGCCTTCGGGGGTGCGCCCCTGCCCGGCCGTATCGGCGGCGGCGGCGGCGGCCTTGTAGGCTTCGCGGAATGGAATGCCTGCGACCGCGGCTTCCACCGCCACGTCGGTCGCATACATGCCCGAATCGATGGCGGCGCGCAGGCGATCCTCGCGCCATTCCAGGTTGGCCAGCAGCGCCGGCAGCAGTTCCAGCGCCGGCAAGCCACGGCTGAAACCGTGGAAGATCGCGCCCTTGCTGGCCTGCAGATCCCGGTGATAGCCGGACGGCAGCGACAGCAGGTGTTCGATCTCCGCGCGTCCGGCCGCCACGCTGGCGTGGGTGGCGCGCATCAGTTCGATCACGTCGGGATTGCGCTTGTTCGGCATGATCGAACTGCCGGTGGTGTACTGCGCCGGCAGGGCGACGAAACCGAACTCGGCGCTGGTGAACAGCGACAGATCCCAGGCGATCCGGCGCAGGTCCAGGGTGGCCGCGCCCAACGCTTCCAGTGCGGCCATCTCGAACTTGCCACGCGAGAGCTGGGCGTAGATCGGGCTGACCTGCATCCGCGCGAAGCCCAGCGCGGCCGTGGTGTGTTCGCGGTCCAGCTTCAGGTTGACGCCGTAGCCGGCGGCAGTGCCCAGCGGATTGGCGTCGATCAGCGCGAGCGTGTCGCGCGCGCGGATGGCGTTGTCAATGAACGCCTCGGTCCAGCCGGCCCACCACATGCCCGCCGACGACACCACCGCCCGCTGGATGTGGGTATAGCCCGGCAACGGCAGGGACTTTTCGGCCTCCGCCCGTTGCAGCGCGATCGTGGCGGTCTCGTGCGACAAGGTGGCGACGCGCGCCAGCTTCTCCTTCAGCCATAACCGGGTGGCGACCAGGATCTGGTCATTGCGGCTGCGGCCGGTATGGATCTTGCGGCCGGCGTCGCCCAGCCTCTCGGTCAGGCGCGCCTCGATGGCGGAGTGGCCATCTTCATAGCGCTCGTCCAGCACGAAGCGGCCGGCGCGGAAATCCTCCGCCAGCATCGCCAGCTCGCGCTTCAGGCCCGCCAGTTCATCCGCCGACAGGATGCCGATACGCTCCAGACCTTCGGCGTGCGCGGCGCTGGCCTGGATGTCGTGCAGGAAGAACTCGCGATCCAGCACGACGTCGTCGCCGGCCAGGAACCGCTGGATTTCGGCATCGACGGCGACGCCGGGTTTCTGCCACAACAGATCGCTCATGCCGGTTTCTCCTCGGAGTGAATCGCGTCCATCGGAATGCTCTCCAGTTCGTCGAAACCGAAGGCGGTGTTGAGGTTCTGCATCGCTTGGGTGGCTGCGCCCTTGAGCAGATTGTCCAGGGTCGCCACCACCACCAGCCGCTTGCCGCCCGGCGCCACGGTGAAGCCGCCGATCTCCACGCCATGCCGGCCGGCGATGCGGCTCACCCACGGCGCGTCGTCGCGCACCCGGATCAGTGGTTCGCCGGCGTAGCGCTGCCGGTAGCGCGCGCGCATGTCGTCCAGCCCGACCGCCTGCTGCAGGTACAGGTTGACGGTCATGGTGATGCCGCGGAAATGCGGGGCCACATGCGGCATGAACTCCACCGGCACGCCCAGGTGCCGGCTGACTTCGCGCTCGTGCATGTGATCGGTGAGCGCGTACGGCATCAGATTGTCGCGCAGCAGCCCGACGTTGTTTTTGTCCGACGGGGTGGTGCCCGCGCCGGAGTAACCGGAGACGCCGAAGCACTGCGGCGGTCCCGCCAGTTGATCCAGCAGCGGCGCGATCACCAGTTGCATGGCGGTGGCGTAGCAGCCGGGGTTGCTGATGCGCTTCTGCCCGGCGTAGTCGCCACGGGTCAATTCCGGCAGGCCGTAGTACCAGTCCTGGTTGAAGCGGTAGTCGGCCGACAGGTCCACCACCACGGTCTCCGGCGCCTGCACGTCGATGGCCGCGACCAGCTCGACCGCCTTGCCGTTGGGCAGCGCCAGGATCACCGCGTCGGCGCCCTTGGCACCTACCTGTTCATGGCTGAGGTTCTCGTAGCGCAGCTCGCCGCTGAAGCCGGCGATGTGGTCGCTGACCTTCTGCCCATCCAGTTCGCGCGAGGATACGAACGCCAATTCCAGCCGCGGATGGCGGGCAATCAGTTTGATCAGTTCGGCGCCGGTATGCCCGCGCGCGCCGACGATGCCGACGGTTTTCATGGGGAAGACTCATGCTGGGCCAGGCGGGAAAGCAGATTGCGCTTCACCGCCGGCCATTCGTTGTCGAGGATGGAGAAGATGACGGTGTCGCGTGGGCTGCCGTCGGCGTGACGCCGATGGTTGCGCAGCACGCCGTCCTGTTTCGCGCCCAGCCGGGCGATGGCCGCGCGCGAACGCTGGTTGAACCAGCTGGTCTCGAACACCACGCTGATGCAACCCAGGGTCTCGAAGGCATGGGTCAGCAGCATCAGCTTGGTTTCGGTGTTGACGCCGGTGCGCTGCACGCGCGGTGCGTACCAGGTGTAGCCGATGCTGACCCTCGGGACGGTCGGTTCGAGGTCGTAGAAGCGGGTGCTGCCGACGATGTCGCCGACCGCATCGCGGATCGCGAACGGCAGGATCCGGCCCTGCGCCTGGCTCGCGAACACGCCATCGAGATAGGCATCGACCTCGGCCGCGCGCGGCACGTTGGTGTACCACAGGCCGGCCAGGGCGTCGCCGTCCAGCGCCGCGCGCAGGCCGTCGGCATGTTCGCGCAGCAGCGGTTCCAGCCGGGCATGGCGCCCTTCCAGCCGCGGCGGCGATTGCCAGTCCCGGGGAAGCTCGGTCGCCATCTCAGTCCACCAGGGTCGGCTGGCGCGTGCGGCAATGGGCCACGCAACGCTCGATGTCGTCGAAACTCTCGATGCCGTACCAGAACACCTTCCACTTCTCCTGCTTGTAGCAGCCGTCGGACTCGGCGTAGTAGAAGATGTTGACCGGATTGTTGTGGCGCGAACGCCAGAACAACCGCGGGTTCTCCTCCCGCATCACGTGCCAGACCGCGCGCCCCAGGCCCTCGCCCTGCGCTTCGTCCAGCACCGCGAACTTGTCCAGGTAGGCGAAGCCATCCTCGTGGGTCAGGATCAGCGCCGTGCGGTAGTTTTCACTGACGTACACCCGATGCGGCGTGGTCCGTTCGAAATAATCCGGCAGCAGCCGGCGACCGAAGCTCGATTCGATCAGCGCGCGCATGCGCGGCAGGTCCACGCCCTGCCAGGAATCGAAGCGCAGCACCCGTTCGCCGCGCCGCACCAGCGTGCCCGATCCCCGGTGGGTGAACAATTCCTTGGCCAGTTCCGCCGGTTTGGTGATCGACACCGACGAGGTCAGCGGCAACCTGTCCAGCAGATCCTTGATCTGCTCGATCTTCACCCGCATGCCGCCGTTGATCCACGGCTGCGCCATCAGATCGTCGTACTCGGTGGACAGGTTGATCGAGTCGATGACCCGCCCATCGGCGTCCAGCAGGCCACCGGTGCCAGTCAGGAAGATGATCTTGTACGGCTGCAGCACCTGCACCAGCTCGTTGGCGGCGAAATCGGCGTTGATGTTGAGGATCTGCCCGCCCATGGTCTCGCCCATGCTGGCGATGACCGGGATGGAGCCGGCATGCAGGCTGGCTTCGATCGGCGCCAGGTTGATGCGGGTGACGTCGCCGACCAGGCCGTAGGTAGCCTGGTCCTTGTACTCGGCCTCGAACACGCCCGAGACGATCGAAGTGGCCCTCGCGCCGCCCTGCTGAAGGGCTTCCACCAGCGCCAGGTTCTGCTGCAGGAACACCTTGCGCACGATCGCCAGCACTTCCGGCGTGGTCACGCGCAGGCCATTGACGGTCTGCTTGACGATGCCGGCGGCGTTCATCTCCTCATCCAGCTGCGGACCGGCGCCGTGCACGACGATCGGCGTCAGACCGACCTCCTGCAGGAAGGTCAGCGAGGACGTCAGCGCCTCCAGATCGTCGCGCAGCACCGCGCCGCCCACCTTGACCACGGCGAAGCGCTTGGCGTCCAGCTGCGAGAATCGCTTGACGTACTGCGAAATCTCCTTCGCGCTGGCCATGCTGGACAGCAGCCGGATGATGGTCTGCCGGGTTTGCTTGTTCGATTCCATCGGTTCTGCGGGTCTCGGTTATGCGGTGAAAATCCGCTGCACGGTGGCGGCGTAGTGTTGGAGTTGTTCGAGTGCGACCCACTCGTCGGCGGTGTGCGCCTGGGCGATGTCGCCCGGGCCGTACACCAGCGCGGTCAGCCCGGCCTGCGAGAACAGCGAGGCTTCGGTCCAGAAGTCCACCGCGTTGCCGACCGGCAGGCCGAGTTCGTCGGCCAGGTCGCGCGCGGCGAGGCGGCGTTCCTCGGCGCGGGCGACGTCGCCGGACGGCAGCGAGGGACCGCGGAAGGTCTCCTCGTACTCGGCCAGCGCGTCGGGATTGGCGAACGCGCGGAACTGCGCGTGCAGCGCGTCCATGTCCTGCGAGGGCAACGGCCGGAAACCGAAGCGGACTTCCGCGCTGGGCGCGATCATGTTGGCCTTGATGCCGCCCTCGACCCGACCGATGTTGAAGCGCAGGCCGGTCAGGCCGCCAAAACGCAGGTGATGCTGGGCCTGCACGTGATCGAGCGCGCGGGTGCCCCAGCGCATCGCGTTGTGCAGCGCGCTCAGCGACAGCGCGTTCTCGGCCGAGGCGTGGCCGGCCTGGCCCTTGAACGCCATCCGCACCGCGCTGATGCCCCGGTGCGCCAGCACCGCCTGGCCCTGGGTCGGCTCGGCGATGATGGCCTCGTTGAAACCGTGGTCACGGGCGAGGAACGCTGCGATGCAGCGCGGATCGTTGGCTTCCTCGTCGCTGGAGAACAGGAACGCGGCGTCGCCGGAGGTCACCTGGGCCACCGCGAGCAGGCCGGCCGCGGCGCCCTTGATGTCGCAGGCGCCCAGGCCGATCGCGCGATCGCCCTCGACCCGCAGCCTCAGCGGATCGGCGGTCCACGCCGGCGACGACGGCACCGTGTCCAGGTGGACGTTGAACACCCGCTTCGGTTGCCCGCGCACGGCGAACAGCGACACCGCGCCGGCGCCGTGATCGATCACCTCGATGTTGAAGTCGGGCAGCTGCGCGCGGATGTAGTCGAAGATGCCCCCCGTGGTGATGGCGCGCGGTGGATTGCGGGTGTCGTGGGACACCAGCTGCTCGAGATGTTGGAGAACCTGGTCAAGCATGGGAGAGCGCCCTGCAACGGATCATGGTCATGGTTCTGGATTCGGGTGGGACATCCCCGCCCCCGCCGACGCGCCGATGTTCCCAATCGTCATCCCGGCGAAAGCCGGGATCCATGCGCGGTTGCTTCTTCGCCCGGCGGCGGGAAGCCGGTGGATTCCAGCTTGCGCCGGAATGACGGAACGGATTTTCAGCAGCGTCGTGACGGTTTGGGGAGCTCCGGTGGTCGGTGGCTCAGCGGTTGATCTCCGCCCACAGCGTGCTGCTCATGCCGAACAGCTTGATGAAACCCTCCGCCTCCTCCACGCCCCAGTCGGCCGACTGCGCGTAGGTCGCGCCCTTGGCGTTGAGCAGGTGCGGCGACTTCACCGCCACCGCGTCGACGCGGGCGCCACGGGTTTCCAGCACCACTTCGCCATTGACGGTCGCCTGCGAGGAGGCCAGGAAGGCTTCCAGGTCGGTCTTGATCGGATCGTGGAAGAAGCCTTCGTAGACCACCTCCACCCATTTGCGCGCCACCTCCGGCTTGAAGCGGTTCTGCTGCTTGGTCAGCACCGCCTCCTCCAGCGCGCGGTGCGCGGCGAGCAGCGCGATCAGGCCCGGCGCTTCGTACACGATGCGGCCCTTCAGGCCGATGGTGGTGTCGCCGGTGTACATGCCGCGGCCCACGCCGTAGGGTGCGAACAGCGCGTTCAACTTCGCCAGCAGCGGGGCGCCGTCCAGCGCCTGGCCGTCGAGGCTCACCGCTTCGCCCTGCCTGAAACCGACGGTCACGCGCAGGGCCTGTTCCGGCCACTCGCTGCGCGGCGCGCACCAGCCGCGCGCGCCTTCGCCGGGAGCTTCCCACTTGTCGATCTCGCCGCCGGACAGGGTCACGCCCAGCAGGTTCTCGTTGATGGTGTAGCTCTTCTGCTTGGCGCGCACGCCGAAGCCGCGCTCTTCCAGGTACTGCTGCTCGTAGGCACGGGTCTGGGTGTGTTCCTTCTGGATTTCGCGGATCGGCGCGACGATGCGGTAATCGCCCGACGCCTTGACCGCCAGATCGAAGCGGACCTGATCGTTGCCCATGCCGGTGCAGCCGTGTGCGATGGCATTGGTGCCGAGTTCGGCGGCGCGCTTGAGGGCGGCGTCGACGATCAGGTAGCGATCCGACACCAGCAGCGGGTACTGGCCCTGGTAGCCCTCGCCCGCCCACACGAACGGTTTGACGAAGCCGTTCCAGATCGCCGGGCCGCCATCGACGGTGACATGGCTGGCCGCACCCAGTTCGGCGGCGCGCTGTTCGATGTAGGCGCGCTCCTCGGCATCCACGCCGCCGGTGTCGGCGAACACGGTGTGCACGGCCCAGCCGCGTTCCTGCAGGTAGGGAATGCAGAAGCTGGTGTCGAGGCCACCGGAGAAAGCGAGAACGATGTCTTTGCTGGTCGAAGCGGTCATTTCAGGAGTCTCTCGTGATGTACCCCCTCCCCTGCTTGCGGGGGAGGGATGGGGTGGGGGCGCGGAACGGTGGCGGCCTGCCCCCATCCCGGCCTTCCCCCGCATGCGGGGGAAGGGGCGTTTCGTGGATGTCTATCGAACCAGGGCGGCCATGATCGCCTTCTGCACGTGCAGGCGGTTCTCGGCCTCGTCGATGGCGATGCACCGCGGCGAATCCATCACCGCGTCGGTGGCCTTGACGTTGCGGCGCAGCGGCAGACAATGCGAGAACACGCCGTTGTTGGTCAGGGCCATCTTGGCCTCGTCGACGATGAAGTGCTTGTACTGGTCGCGGATGGGTTTTTCCGGTTCCCAGTTGCCGAAGAACGGCAGCGCGCCCCAGCTCTTGGCGTAGACCACGTCGGCACCGCGATAGGCGCTCTCGATGTCATGGCTGACCACCAGCGAACCGCCGCTCTCGGCCACGTTCTGCTCGGCCCAGCCCATGTAGCGTTCGTCGAGCACGTAATCCGGCGTCGGGCACAGCAGGGTCACGTCCATGCCCAGGCGGGTGGCGATGGTCAGCGCCGAATTGGCCACCGCGGTGTTGAGCGGCTTGGGGTGGTAGGTCCAGGTCAGCACGTATTTCTTGCCGCGCAGGTCGGTGGTGCCGAAATGTTCCTGCAGCGCCAGCGCGTGGGCCAGTTCCTGGCAGGGATGGGTGATCGTCTCCATGTTGATCACCGGCACCGGCGAGTACTTGGCGAAGGACTTCAGCACGATGTCCTCGCGGTCATAGGCCCAGTCGACGAACTTCGGGAACGCGCGCACGCCGATCAGGTCGACATAGCGCCCCAGCACCTTCGCCACCTCGGCGATATGCTCCTCGGTGTCGCCGTCCATCACCGTGCCCAGGTTGAACTCGATCGGCCACGCGTCCTTGCCCGGTTGCAGGACCACCGCGTGCCCCCCCAGCTGGAAGGCGCCCAGCTCGAAGCTGGTGCGGGTGCGCATGGACGGATTGAAGAACACCAGCGCGATCGATTTGCCCTTCAGCGCATCGCCCAGCTTGTCCTGCTTGTATCGCGCCGCCTGCGCCAGCAAGGCATCCAGCTCGGCGCGGCTCCAGTCCTGCGTGTTCAAGAAGTGCTTCATCAAGGCATCCTGGTTCGGGAATGTTGCGGAAATTCGGGGGACGGAAACGAAAAAACCCAGCCTCTGGCTGGGTTCCGGTAAGACAGGCGAAAACGTCCGGGCGACCCAGCTAGGAGCAGGATTCCGGTCGACGCGCACGCGAGGTCATGCCCGAGGCCTGGCGGGCCGCGCTGTCAGCATGAGCGTGTGCGTTCATCTTCATAGGGGGCGCATCGTCGCATGTGCTGCGGCGCAGCGCAAGGCTCAGGGCGCGGGCGCTTCGACCGGGGGCACGGTCGGCACGTAGGGCATCACCGAAATCCGGATCCGGAGACGGTTGCCGGGATCCTCGGCCAGGCGGGAACGGTACTTGGTGCCCTTGTAGACGTAGTCCACGTCGTAGGCGATGGGGCGGCGGAACTCGCGCTCGACCGGCACGCTGCGGCAGTTGAGCCGGGCCGGCTCGGTCGACTGGCCGGCCTGCGCCTCGGCATCCTGGGCCCTGGCCTCGTCGTCGCCGGAGAACACGCCCTTGATGGATTCCAGAAACCGCGCCCAGCGGCTCTGTTCCTTGCTCGGGTGGACCGTGGTGGTCGGCAGCGTGGGCAGTTCGTCGCAGACCTCCTCGGTCCGGCTCGCCCGCAGGGTCTGGTAGACCGGCTCGACATTGAGCACCTGCGCGTAGTCCAGCCGCACGTTCTCCGCCTGGACCACACGCTCCTGCGCCATCGCGCCCATGGCGATCGGCAACATCAGCAATGGCAGCAAGCAATGACGGAAACGACCCATGCGACCCGTTGGTGGAAATCTGTGCCCGCTAGTGTAGGCGACCAGGCTGGAGAGGGGCTGAACCATCCCCCTGACCCCCGGCCGGCGGCCGACCGGGTCCCGCCAGGCTGTAGAATCATCCGGCTTCCCCACGCCCCAGCCTGATGAGCCTGCGCCTCCACAACAACCTCACCCGCCGGGTCGAGGATTTCGCCCCCCTCGACCCCGCCTGCCCCACCCTGTACGTGTGCGGGCCGACCGTCTACAACTACGTCCACATCGGCAACGCCCGCGGCCCGGTCGTGTTCGGCGTGCTGGCGGCCCTGCTGCGGCGGCGCTACGGCGCGCTGCGCTACGCCCGCAACATCACCGACGTGGACGACAAGATCAACGCCGCCGCCCTGGAACAGGGCGTGCCGATCAGCGCCATCACCGACCGCTTCGCCGCCGCCTACCGGCAGGACATGGCCCGCCTGGGCGTCGCCCCGCCGGACATCGAGCCGGAGGCGACTGCCCACATTCCCCAGATCATCGCGATGATCCAGGATCTGATCACCGGCGGTCACGCCTACGCGGCGGAGGGGCACGTGCTGTTCGCGGTGGCCTCGTTCCCGGGCTACGGCAAGCTCTCGCGCCGGGATCCGGAGGAGATGCTGGCCGGCGCGCGCGTCGACGTGGCGCCCTACAAGCGGGATCCCGGTGACTTCGTGCTGTGGAAACCCTCCAGCGACGAGTTGCCGGGGTGGGAGTCTCCCTGGGGCCGCGGCCGTCCGGGATGGCACATTGAATGCTCGGCGATGGCCGCCGCCCACCTGGGCCAGACCATCGACATCCATGCCGGCGGCGTGGACCTGCAGTTCCCGCACCACGAGAACGAAATCGCGCAGAGCGAATGCGCGCACGGGGGCCAGACCTTCGCCCGGTTCTGGCTGCACAACGGCATGCTCAACTTCGGCGGCGCCAAGATGAGCAAATCGCTGGGCAACATCGAACGCGTCCACGACCTGCTGGAGCAGCATCCGCCGGAGGCGCTGCGCTATGCCCTGCTGTCGGCGCACTACCGCCAGCCGCTGGACTGGTCGGACGCGTTGATCGAGCAGTCCGTGCGCACCCTGGATCGCCTGTACGGCACCCTGCGCGATCTGCAGGACGCCGGGATGCCCGCCAACACGGTGATCCCGGCCACGATCGAAGCCGCGCTCGACGACGATCTCAATACGCCGCTGGCGCTGGCCGAAATCGCGCGCATCGCCACCGAGGCGCGCAAGGCCACCGCGCCCGACGAGCGTGCGCGGCTGCGGGCGGAACTGCTCGGCGCGGGATTCGCGCTGGGCCTGTTGCAGCAGGATCCCGCCGGGTGGTTCGCGCGTGGCGCGTCCGACGACGACGACGCCCGCATCCAGGCGCTGATCGAGGAACGCGCCGCGGCCAAGCAGGCGCGCGATTTCGCCCGTTCCGACGCGATCCGCGATCAACTCGCCAGCGAAGGCATCCTGCTGGAAGATACCCCGCAGGGCGTCCGCTGGAAGCGGGCCTGATCCCGATCCTCGCCCGGCGCGCGATCGCGCCGGCACGGGCAGGCGGCCGATGCGCGTCGCCTGCTTCTTCCCCGGAAGGGCACATTCCGAACCGCCATGACCGACACCGTCTTCCCGCTCGAACCCACCGCCGCCGAGGCCCAGCAGGCCATCAAGGACGAATTCGCGTTCTTCGGCGACTGGGCCGAGCGCTATCAGTACCTCATCGACCTGGGCCGCAAGCTGCCGCCGTTCCCCGAAGAATGGAAAACCGAGGAACACCGCCTGCTCGGCTGCCAGTCGCTGGTGTGGATCGTTCCGCAGGGTGACGCCGCCAGGCTGGATTTCCGCGCGATCAGCGACTCGGCCATCGTGTCCGGGCTGATCTTCCTGGCCCTGCGGGTGTATTCGGGCCGGTCGGCCGCGGAAATCCTCGCCACCGAGGCGGACTACATCGCCGACATCGGCCTGGCCAAGCATCTGTCGCCCACCCGCAGCAACGGCCTGGCCTCCCTGCTGGCCTTCATCCGCGAGACCGCCACGGCGGCCCGGTGAGCGAACCGGCCTCTTCGCCTGTCCTGGCGCTGCTGCGCAACCGTGGATTCGCCACGGTCCTGGCCTATCGCATTCTGGCCCTGCTGTCGTATCAGATCGTCGGCGTCACGGTCGGCTGGCACATCTATCAGCTGACCCGCAATCCGTTCTCGCTGGGACTGATCGGCCTGGCCGAAGTGCTGCCGTTCTTCTGCGTGGCGCCGTTCGCCGGTTACCTGGTCGATCACCTGCCGCGCCGCAAGCTGGGCATCGCGGCCTGCGCGGTGCTGGCGCTGACCGCGGTGATCCTGGTGCTGGTGGCCGCCGGCTGGGTGCCGACCGCCCGGCTCTGGCCGATCTATGCCGCCATCGCGCTCACCGGCATGGCGCGCTCGTTCCTCAGTCCGATCTACAACGCGCTGTTCGCCAGGGTGCTGGCCCGCGAGGACTTCGTGCGCGGGGCCGGCGTGGGCACGGTGATCTTCCAGGCGGCGATGGTCACCGGCCCGGCCATCGGCGGCCTGCTGGTGGGATTCGGCGGCAACGCGCTCTCCTATGGCGTCGCCGCGGTGCTGGCGGTGCTGGCCGGTATCGTGCTGGCCTGCCTGCGCGTGCAGGAACCCGGCCCACCGGAAACCAGCCTGCCGATCTTCGCCAGCATCGCGCAGGGCGCGCGTTTCGTCTGGAGCAACCAGATCATGCTGGGCGCGATGGCGCTGGACATGTTCTCGGTGCTGCTCGGCGGCGTGGTCGCGATGTTGCCGGCCTTCATCCACGACATCCTCCACTACGGTCCGAAGGCCCTGGGCATCCTGCGCGCCGCACCGGCGCTGGGTTCGGCCTGCGTGGGCGTGTGGCTGGCCCGTCATCCGCTGCAGAAACACGCCGGCCGCGTGCTGTTGTTCGCGGTGGCCGGCTTCGGCCTGTGCGTGATCGCGTTCGGCTTGTCGCGCAGCTTCTGGCTGTCGGCGCTGATCCTGCTGGCCTATGGCATGTGCGACGGTGTGTCGGTGGTCGTGCGCTCGACGATCCTGCAGTTGTCCACGCCGGACGAGATGCGTGGGCGGGTGTCGTCGATCAACGGCATCTTCATCAGTTCATCCAACGAACTGGGAGCTTTCTATGCCGGCACCATGGCGCGCGTGCTGGGACTGATCCCGGCGGTGCTGCTGGGCGGCTGCGCGATCCTCGCGGTGGTCGCCACCACCGCCTGGCGCGCGCCCCGCCTGCGTCGCCTGGATCTCAAGGACCTGCACTGAACCGCCAGACCTTCCGCGCGGCTCAGAAGGTGCAGGCGTCCCAGCCCGGCGGCGTCGTGGTGGTCGAGGGGCCGCTGAAGTTTTCCTTGAAGGTCGTCTGCGCCCAGCGGTCGGCGTCGTAGATCTGCTCCGGCGGGAGGTTGGCCGCGACCGCGGCGATCTGCCGGTCGAGCTGGCTGGCGCGATGGGGTTCGGCGCCCAGCCGGTACAGCTTCAGATAACGATAATGCTGCGCCGGATCGGGCCCCAGCAGGCCGGCCAGCAAACCTTCCGCGCCGGGTTCGTAGGCCCGTTGCAGCAGGTCGACCACCCGCCAGTCGCCGCTGGCGACGCCGCTTTCGATCATCGCGGTGGCATCGCGGCGATAGCTCTGCAGCACGCCCGGGTGCTCCAGCAGGCTGCGGACGTTGTACAGCGGTCCCTGGCCGAGATAGCAGGCGCGCGCGTCGGCGTCGCCGAGCCGGGCGGCCTGAGCGATGTTCGCGACCAGCGTATCGAGCATCTTGTCGTCCACGCCCGCGCACAGTTCGCGATTGCGGCCGGCGCTCTGCTCCCGCACGTCCATCGCATCCAGCAGCACCTGGTAGGTGCGAAGCTGCGCGGCGCTCATGCCCTCGGTCTTGTGATCGAGCAGCGTGCGGGTGGTGCCGGCGTTGTTCCATTCGGTGGCGCGCAGGCGGCTGCAGCGGTCGAGGTCGTGGACCAGGCGCCGGGCGGCGTCGACGTCGCCCGCGTTCGCGCGCGCCTGGAGATCGGCGAAGCTCGTGCCCAGGGGCGTCGTGGGCGTCGGCAGCGGGCCGCCTTTGACCCGTTCCGTCGAAGCCACCGCCGTGCCGGACGCCGGGGCTGCGGACGACGCGGCGCGCGATGCGTTCGCTTCCGCGGTCGACGCCGGCATGGCGCTCCAGCGCCCGAGCGCGTAGACGCCGGCAATCGCCACCAGCGCGGTGAACGCCATGATCAGGTGCTTTCGCTTCATGGTTTGCCGCATCCCATCGCCAGATCCTCGCTGAAGTCGACTACGCCGCCGTCATTCGGGTGGAAACACGCAGGGGTCGCGATCCAGGCCGGGCGCGCCGACCGAGGAGCGTCCGTGGAAATCCCGGCGGAACGTGGTTTCCGCCCAGGTCTCGGCCTCGTTCCGCTGCTCGGGCGACAGGCGCGCCGCCGCGACCGCCAGTTGCTGATCCAGCACGGCGATGTCGCCGGGTCCGGCGCCGAGGCGATACAGCTTGAGGTAGCGGAAGTGACGCGCGGGATCCGAGCCCAGCACGCCGGCCAGCAGGCCGTCCGCATCCGGTTGATAGGCGCCGCGCAGGATGTTCACGACCGCCCAGTCGCCGGCCGCCATGCCGGCCTCGATCATGCCGGGAACGCTGCCGCGATATTGATCGATCCATTCCGGATGCCGCGCCAGCGCGCGCATGTCGAAGTTCGGTCCCATGGCCAGGTAGCAGGCACGCGCGTGGGGTTCGCCGAGCTGGGCCGCCCGGCGCACGCTCGGCACCAGCGCGTCCATCATCGCGGCATCCGCTTCGGCGCAGCGCTCGTTCATCCGCGCCGCGTTCTGCCGGCGTGACTCGATGCCATCGAGCTGCATGCGATAGCCTTCCAGTTGGGTGGGCGTCATGCCCCGGGTCTGCGCTTCCAGCAGTTCGCTGGCCAGCATCGCGTTGCTCCAGTCCATCGCGCGCAGGCGATGGCACAGGCTCAGGCCACGGTACAGGCGGGTCGACGCGGTCACGTCGCCCGCATCCGCGCCGGCCCGCAAACCGGCGAAGTAGCTTCCCGTCCGCGCACGCGAGGTCGACGGCATCGTCGAGGCCGGTCCCTGCCCCGTGTCCGCGTTCGCGGCGACCGCCGGCGCGGCCGCGGCCATGCCATCCGCCGAGGCGCGTGGCTGCACGCGCCCCAGCCAGTAGGCGCCCGCCAGCGCCAGCAGTATCAACGGAGCGATGAAATAGCGCTTGCGCATGGTTCAGCAGGATACGCGCAGAGCGGCCCTCCCTGGCCGCCCTCCGCCACCGGTCCCTGGTATCGGCATCCTGCCCTGCCGGCGTTTCTCGCCGTGCATTCGTTTACTGCTCGCTCCCCAGCACGAACGCCGATGCGGCGATCGCCGCGTCGCTGTTGAGCACCGCGGTGTTCTTGCCCGCGGCCGACGGCAGGCCGACCTTCAGGTTGACCGCGCCGGAGACCAGCGATTGCAGAAGCGGGGTGAGGACCGGCAGACCCAGCGCGATGTTGCCGCAGCCCGTGGCCGCCGGCACCGCGAACGCGTTGTCGACGAAGGTGGCGTCGGTCACCTGCAGATAGCCGATGAAGTTCTCTTCGTCGGTGATGATGGTCTCGACCGTGCCCGGGTTGCCCGCAATCGGCTGGTTGGGCGGCGGCGGCTGGGTCGTGCCGGTCTGCAGCTTGATGATGATCGGGTTCTGCGGCGAACCGATGTAGCAGTTGTTGCCCAGGAACGGATTCTGCAGGCGCACGCGCACCGCCAGTTGCGCCGCGGTGGGATCACTGCCGTCGGTCGGCGGGAACAGCGCGTTGCCGAAGTTGGTCTGCGCCGGCGCCACCGGCTCCATGGTGGCGGTCACGTCGTTGACGGTGGCCACGATCGCCCAGAAGGCGGTCCACAACGGGCCAGGCCAGTCCGGCGCGGGATTCATGATGCCGAGCAGACCGCCCGGCACCTTGGCCGGTGGCGATGAAAGCGTGGGCGCGCCGACCGCCTGGTACAGCGGCGACGGCCCCAGGTTCTCCACCCCGCCCTGCAGCACGATGGGCTTGTCGATCGGCAAGGTGGTGTTGCCGATGACGAACACGCCCGAGTGGGTGGTGTTGATCACGCAGGATCCCACCGCGGGATTGGTGTACGGACAGTACTTGAACATCGCATACGGGCCCGAGGGCGTCCCGGCATGGGCGGCGGGAACGGCGGCGAGGCCCGCCAGCATCGCGGCAAGCGCGAGGGACAACGAGGCTTTCGACATGGCGAACTCCGGCATGGGTGATCCGGATCGTCCGGATCGGCGAGGGAACGAAGGAAAGGCCCAGGGGGCCGCCTCGATGCGTGGACCAAGGCGGGAGGGGTCGCCACGGACGGCATCGCCCCTGGGCAGCCCCCTGGCGGGGAACAAGCGGATCGGTCGCGGCTCAGATCACG
Organism: Pseudoxanthomonas sp.; assembly: GCF_051953815.1. Taxonomy (GTDB): domain Bacteria; phylum Pseudomonadota; class Gammaproteobacteria; order Xanthomonadales; family Xanthomonadaceae; genus Pseudoxanthomonas_A. The sequence continues at coordinate 87,172 of NZ_JBQCIJ010000051.1, forward strand.
GAATCACCCGCGCCGACGGCCAGCCGGTCGTGCGCAGATGGGTAGGCGCGGTCGAGGCCACGGCGCAGGCGCCCAGGGTTCCGCTGAACTGGATCACCGCATCGCTGGACGACGAACCATTGGTCAGCGCCACGTTGGGCAACGGCGCGCGTCCGCTGAGGCTCGGGCAGTTCGCGTTGAGCGGTGCCGGAATGAACACATTCACGCCACCGGCCGTCGTCGTCGTGCTGGCGGTATCGCCGATGGTGAGGGTGCCGCCGCTGCCGCTGGTGGCGGTGATGCTGACCTTCCACGGCAGGCCGCGCGGCACGATCGCCGAACAGGCGGCGCTGCCGCCGAAGCTGACCGCGGTGATGCTGGCGACGCCGCCGCTCACCACCACGGTGAAGTCGGCCACCGAGCACGGAAGCGAGTTACCGAAGTAAGAAGCGGTCGTGGTGCCCACGAAGTGGGTGGTGCCATCACCCCAGGTGCTCCCGTTCCAGACCTGGAACGTGGCGGCGGATGCCGACGCGGCGCCGAACATGGCAACAGCGGACATGGCTGCAAGCAGACTCGTCTTGAACTTTGACATGGTGCCTTTCTCCGATGGAGGGTTGCTGGTGTATTTGAATGCGGCTGCACCCAAATGGCTCTTTCATGTTCGAAGTGCGTCTTTCACCGACACACGCGATGTATTTCGCCGGTGCACGATGCGTTCCCGTTGGCTGGCCAGGCGTGGCTTCGCGCACGCCATTTCGTCACTCAGAAAAATCCCTTGCGGATGGACAACCCGATGATCCGGGGGTCCTGGATGAATACGTTGGAAGTCAGGCCGGTGTCGTCGCTGTTGAGGAAGGTGCCGGTGATGGCTTCCTCGTCCAGCGCGTTCTTCACGTACAACTGCACGGTCAGATCGGTGGCGGGCTTGTACCAGGTGAGCGACAGGTTGACGTTGCCCCATTCCCGCAGCCGGTCAATGCGGTCCTGGTAGATGCGCGCCCAGCTCTTGCCCTGGTAATAGAGATCCGCGCGCAGGGTCAGCTCGCTGTCCGCCAGCATGAACGTGTACTGCGGACTCAGGCTGACCGTGATGTGCGGCGCGTTCGGCAGTTCGTTGCCACCGACGTTCTTGGCGAAGCCGGCGCCGCCGTTGGGTGCGTCCGTCGTCGGGTCGTAGTACGCGCCGTTCAACAGATAGGCGTAGGTGCCCGGCCCGCCGCCAAACCCCTTGTCGGCGGTGAAGCCACCGGTCGCGGTGTAGTAGTTGAGCGTGCAGAAGCTGTTGAGGAAGCCGGCGTTGCTGAACATCTGGTTGAACGGATCGGCGAAGTAGTTCTCCAGCGCGGTCGCCACCAGTTCCGTCGGTGCGATGCAATTGGATGCCAGCTGCATCCAGGGACGGATGGTGGTCCAGCCCGGATTGCCGGCGGTGCGATCCATCACGTCGATGGAGTACTGATTGGAGCCGATGCGGCTGCGCAGCAGGCCGACATTGCCGCTGAGCTGGAACGCGTCGGTCGGCCGCCACACCAGTTCGAACTCCGCGCCCCAGGTACGCGCGTCGAAGTTCTCGTTGAGGGTGGCGCGGTCCTGGATCTGCGAGACCTGGTAATCCTTGTAGTCGTTGTAGAACGCGGTGGCGTTGAACATCAGCTGCCCGCCGGCCATCACGTTCTTGGTGCCGATCTCGAAGGCGTTGACGTACTCCGGCCGGAAGCGGGGGTCGCGCTGCTCGAAGCTGAGCGCTTCCGGGTTGGCGCCGACGCCGGGCGAGTTGGTGCCGCCGGCCTTGTAGCCGCGCGAGACGGAGGCGTAGATCAGCGTGCTGTCGGTGAACGACAGATCCGGCGACCAGTCCAGCACTAGCCGCCCGGTCGGTTCGGTCCAGGTCTGGCGGATATCCGCGCCGGCCGGATAGCCATAGCCGACATAGCCACCGAACAGGGGATTCGCCCCGTTGGTCGAATCGGCCAGCATCGTCTGGCTGGGATACGGCGTGGTGACCTTGCGATCCCGGGTGACCCGCAGGCCGGCGGTCAGGCGCAGGGTGTCCGAAAGTTGCCAGTAGCCTTCGCCGAACAGCGCCGCCGAACGCGTCTTGGCGACGTTGCGGCTGCGGAAGTAGTTGTGGCCCTGGCCGTCGATGGCGCGCAGCGGATTGGGGTCGACATAGACACAGGGCACCTCGATGCCCTGGTTGGGATCCATCCGGGTCGCCGTTCCGGCCGGGCAGTCGCCGGGCGCGGTGCCGGCGCCGTTGCCGTTGAAGAAGAACTGGGAGAGCGCGCTGAACACGTTGTTGAAGACGTAGTAGCTTTCGTCGATCTCGTACTCGAGGTAGTTGGCGCCCAGGCTGAAATTGAACATGCCGTCGAAGGCCGATTGCAGGCGGAACTCCTGCGACCACTGCGTGCTGTAGGAATCGACGAGATCCACGTTCAACAGCCGGTCCGAGCATCCCAGCTGCGGGTCGCAGTAGACCCCGCCCGGCGTGGCCGGATACGCCGGCGCGATGGTGCCGTCGGGCAGGAACTGGATGGCGTCGTTGCTGTCGTTGAAGATGGGATTGGACTGGAAGCGCCCGTAGTCCTGGGTGGAGTAATAGCGATCCCGGGTGTACAGCGTCTGCGATACCAGCTTCAGCCGATCACTGATGTCGAAATCGAAATTCAGCTGGACGATGTCGTTCTTCGCCTCGAAGCGCGGATCGTAGGTGGTGGCGATGCTGCGCAGATCGGTGGACTGCTTCAGGCCGGCATACGGATCGACACCCGGCGGCAGCAGCGGCAACGCGGCCACCGGAAACCCGTTCTCGTCGACCTGCAGGCCCAGTCCCGCGGCCGATGCGCCGAGGATGTAGGGCAGGCTCGCCGCGTTCGGCACGCCGAAGGCGTCGTTTCCATAAAGCGAACCGTCGGCGCAGGACTGGCTCAGGTAGTTGCGCGCGTTGCCGAACTCCGGCACGTAACCCTCGATGGTGGCCGGTCCGGGATCGTTGTGGCAGATCTGCTTGCCGGTGCGCGCGCGCATGTCGTCTTCGCGGAAGTGTTCCCAGACCAGACTGGCGTTCAAGCGCTCGCTCGGCCGGAAAGTCGCCGAAAGCCGCGTGGTCAGCAGGTCGCGATCGTTGACGTCCTTGCCGGTCACCGTGTTGTGGTCGTAACCGTCGCGCCGGGTGTACTGCGCAGCCACGCGGAAGGCGAAGGTTTCGCTCAGCGGCACGTTGACCATCGCATTGACACGGCGCGATTCGTAGTTGCCGAGTTCGGCCTTCACGCTGGCGTCGAAGCCCTCCGGGTCGGCCAGGTTCGGGATCATGTTGACCACGCCGGCGGTGGCGTTGCGGCCATACAGCGTGCCCTGCGGCCCGCGCAGCACCTCGACGCGTTCCACGTCCAGGTACTCCTGCTCGAACAGGCGGTTGCGGATCATCGGCGTGCTGTTGAAGCTGACCGCGACTGCCGGATCGGTCGTCACCGACAGCGCCTGGGTGCCGATGCCGCGGATCTGGAAGTTGTAGCTGGCGAAGTTGGTCTTGGAGAAGGTGACGTTGGGCGTGGCGGTGACCAGATCGCCGCCGGTCTCGATCTTGCGATCATTCAGGTCGTCGCCGCTGAAGGCGCTGATGGCGATCGGCACCTTCTGGATGTTTTCCACCTTCTTCTGCGCGGTGACCACGAGGGTATCCAGCGTGGTCTCGCGGCGTCCCTCAGCAGTTCTTGTCGCGGCTTCGCTTGCAGTCTGCTGGGCCACGGTCCCGGAGGTCGTCGCCGACTGCAGGGCGGCGACCTCCTGTCCGTTTCCCTGCGGTCCGCCCGGCTTGTCCTTCTTCGCCGCGGCATCGCGGCCGGCCTGCGCGGGATCCATGATGAGGATCGCGCCCGAAGGACTGATGGTATAGGTCAGTCCGGTGCCTTCGAGCAGTTCTTCCAGCGCCCGCGTCGGCGCCTTGCTGCCGACCACCGCGCGCCCGGTCCTGCCGGTGGCCAGATCCGGCGAGTACAGCAACTGCTTGCCGCTCTGCCGCGCGTAGTCGGACAGCGCCGCGCTGAGGGTCTGCTGCGGTATCTCGAACCGCGCGGGCGGATCCGTGCCATCCCGTGCCTGCACCGCCAGTATCGGCGAGAGGGCCAGCGCCAGCGCGCAGGGCCGCAGCACGTGCTTCGCGAATCGAGACGAACGGACCACTCCCATGCTTCCTCCCCGAATTTTTCCGTGATGCGGCACCGGTGTGACGGCGACGCGCTTCCATACAGACGCGCATGCTCGAAGAACCCGAACCACATCCGGAAAAAAAATCAGCGGAGATACTGGACTCGCGAGGACTGTTTTGCGCCGCAGCAAGAATCACGGCGGTTCGAACCCGAACGGATGCAGCTCATCCGGCACGCGCGACGGCGCCGGAACGCATGCGGACGATCAGCGAAGGCGCGATTCAAGCACCACGCGTTCGTCGTCGCGCGGGTCGCGCTGGATCGGGAAATAGCTCGTCAACGCTTCGACGAACGTATGGGTGTCGCCGGCGTTGAAGGCGCCGCTGATCTTCAGCGAAGCGAGCTGCGGATCCCCCAGCACGACCTTCCTGCGCGAGTAGCGATTCATCTCGGCGATCGCGGCGTCCAGGCGCTCGTTCTCGAACACGATCTGGCCGTTGCGCCAACTGACCACGCGGCCGACATCGGCCACCCGCACCAAGGGCCGGGAGCCATCGGCGGCGACGAACTGCTGGCCGGGGCGCAGTTCCGCCAGGGACGCGGCGGTGGTGGGCGAAGGCACGACGTTCCGCGCGGGCGCCACGCCGACCCGTCCTTCGATCAGGGTCACTTCGAACAGGCGTTCACCGACCCGCACGTCGAACTCGGTACCCAGCGCGGTGACCTGCCTTCCGCCCGCGGTGACCACGAACGGGCGCGTCCGATCCTTGGCGACCTTGAACAGCGCCTGCCCCTGTTCCAGCGTCACCGCGCGCAGGTTGTCGCGGTAGTGCACCGACAGCCGGCTGTCGGTGTTGAGCGTCACCACCGAACCGTCGTCCATCGTCACCACGCTGCGCTGGCCGACGCCGGTCTGGTAGACGTTCCCCGCCAGGCCATCGCCCGCGCCGGAGAACAGGTGACGGGTGGCCTCGGGGCGCAGCGCGATGAAGCCGACGCCGATCAGCAGCAACACCGACGCGGCGATCGACAGCCGCCGCCAGCGCCGCGAGGAGCGCAGCCTGCCCTCGGCCACGCGCGCCAGTGTTTCCCGTCGCAGCGACTGCATTTCCGGCGAGTCCGACAATGCCCGCACCCAGTGATTGGCGGCCTGGATGCGCCGCCAGGCCGCCGCGTTCTCCGGCGCGCTCGCCTGCCAGGCCTCGAACTCCTCGCGCAGGCGCGGCTGCTCCGGCGCATCGCGCAGGATTTCGCTCCAGCGCGCCGCCGCCTCGTCGGCGTTGTCCGCCGCCAGGTCCATCGCCCAGGTCGTTGGAGGGGTCCGCGGGTTCATGGATATGTTTCGTCAGCCTCTGCTGTTTCCCTGTCCGGCGAGATCACTCGCCCTCCGTGGCCCAACCCAGCGCGCCGCCCAGACGGGCCAGCGCCTTGGCCATGTGCTTCTCGGCGGCCCGGACGGAGATGCCCAGCATGACCGAGATTTCAGTGTATTTGCGCTTTTCCATCGTCCGCAGCACGAAAACGTCGCGGGTCCGCTCGGGCAGGCTCCGCAGGACGGCGGTCATCACCCGGACCGCCTCCTCCCCCAGTAAGACGCGCTCCGGCGAAATATCCGTAGCGGGCTGGTGAAGATCCTCATCGAACGACTCCTGGACATCCATCGCCCGGACCTTGCGCCGGCGGGCCCAGTCGCGCAGGACGTTGGCCGCCACCTGGAACACGTACTGCTCCACGTGCTCGATGGCGCCCCCGCGCGCGCGCCGCAACAGGTGCAGGAACACCTCCTGGGTCAAGTCGTCGACTTCGCTGGCATCCCGGACCCGCTTGGCGAAGAAGCCCCTCAGCGGGGCGCGGTAGCGCACCGAGATGGCGTTCAGCAGTTCGTCGCGTCCCTCGTTGCCCGGGTCGGCGCGGGAGGCTCCGTGGGTCGAAGGCGAAGGATCGGACACCGGCAATCCCCTGTCTGGCGATCGTCCAACGAAAGGAAATTCCGACCGGCGCCGGGGTCGTTCGGACCAGGGCGAACCATGCATACGGTCGGGTACGTGCGCCAGACTCTAGGCGTACACCGGCAGGGGGTGCACGTTGCAACGCAATAACCCCGTCCCCGTCGGCCCGCGCGCCGGCGTGCGGCGTCGCGCGGGTGGATTCAACCGGCCGCCGCCGTCGCTATGCCTGCCGCCATTCCCGATACAACCCCGCCTCGCCTTCGGGCCGCAGCGCGGCCAGGCGCAGGCTGGCGTGCGCGGTCGGCGGCAGCGCCATCTCACGGTAGATCGCGGCGGTGGACAGGCCGTAGGGCTCGCCGTCCTCGTTCGAATAGGCGAACCAGGCCTCGCGGATGCCGCACAGGTGCATGGCCGCCAGGCACATCGGGCACGGATGGCCGCTGGCATAGACCACGCAGCCCTCCAGACGCGGACTGCCCAGCTGCCGGCTGGCCTGGCGGATGGCCAGCATTTCGGCGTGCGCGGTGGGATCGTGATCGCGATGGATGCCGTTGCCGGCGCGGGCGATCACTTCGCCATCGCGCACCAGCACGGCGCCGAACGGGCGCCCGCCCTCGGCGATGTTGGCGCGCGCCAGCGCCAGCGCCTCGCGCATGAAATGTTCATGGTCCATGCCGCCTCCCGGTGCGGGTTCCACAAAAAGCAAACCCCGCCTGGGCGGGGTCTGCCTGGATTGCAACAGCGGACGCCGTTCAGTCGCCCTGCTGCTTCTGCATGTGCTCCCAGCGTTCCTGCGCGTCGATGGTGCGCTCGGCGGTCAGGCGCGCTTCCAGGCGCTCCAGGCCGATTTCCTCGCCGGTATCGACGCAGTAGCCGTAGTCGCCGGCGTCCAGGCGCTTGAGGGTGCTGTCGATCTTGCCGATCAGCTTGCGGTAGCGATCGCGGGTGCGCAGTTCCAGCGAGTTCTCGGTTTCACGGGTGGCGCGCTCGGCCTCGTCGCCGATGTCGCGGACCTCGTCCTTCAGGTTCTCGATGGTCTGCTTGGATTCCTCGACCAGATCCGCGCGCCACTGCAGCAGGCGCTGACGGAAGTATTCGAGTTGGAGCGGGCTCATGTATTCCTCGTCCACCGACGGCTTGTAGCCTTCGGGGACGATCGGGCGACCGGTGGCGTCGTCGGTCTTGTACGGCACCACCTTGAATTTTTCCCGGACAACGGGGGCCTGCGGCTTGGCGGCCACGGCCACGGCTACCTTGCCGGTGGAACGGGGAGCGATGGCAGGCTTGCTGGTCACGGGGGCGGGATGGGTGGTCTTGCTGGTCGATTTCGGTGCGGGCACTGGCTTTGCGGGGGATGGAGCCTTGGCCACCGGAGCCGGCGCGGGCTTGGCCTCCTGCCGGGGTGCGGCAGGTGCGGTCGGGCGCGGTGCGGGGGCCTTCGGGGGAGCAGTCTTGGCCGGAGCCGGCTTGGGAGCGGGCTTCGGTGCGGATTTGGTCTTCGGTGCTGCGACGGGAGCGCTCTTCTTGGCCACGGCCTTCTTCGCCGCCGGCTTGGCGACGGGTTTGGCCACGGCCGGCTTGGCCTTGGCGGCAGCAGGCTTGGGCGCGGCCTTCTTCGGCGCCGTTTTGGCGACCGGCTTCTTGGCCACGGCTTTCTTGACGACGGGCTTGGGCGCCGCCTTCTTGGCCACCGGCTTGGCGGCCGGTTTCTTGGCGACAGCCTTCTTCACGACAGGCTTCTTGGCGACGGGCTTGGCGGTTTTCTTGGCGGCCTTGGCGGCCTTCTTTGCAGGTTTCTTAGCAGCCACGAACAGCGCTTCCTTGTTCTTCCCGAGCATCGGGAAAGCGCGACTTTATAGCCTACCCGGCGGGCAGCGGCAACCCAACACGGTTATCATCCGGACATGATCGGCCAGGTACTCATTGCTGTCCTGCGGGTGTACAAGCGCTTCATCAGCCCGCTGCTGGGTCCGCGCTGCCGTTTCGTCCCGTCCTGTTCGGAATACGCGATGGAAGCCATCGCCCGTTTCGGTCCGATGAAAGGCGGCTGGCTGGCCGCCCGGCGCATCGGCCGCTGCCATCCCCTCCACCCCGGCGGCCACGATCCGGTGCCTCCCGCCCGCGCCGGCTCCTCCCCTTCCGCCTCTTGTCCAGGAAAGCACTGATGCCCTCTACCCTCATCGTCAATGCCCGGATGGCCAGCGAAGGCCGCGAATTCGAAGGCGACCTGCGCATCGAGAACGGCCGTATCGCCCGCATCGGCAGCGGCCTGTCCGCCGGCGCGGATGAAAAGGTCGTCGACGCCGCCGGCCGCTGGCTGCTGCCGGGCATGATCGACGATCAGGTCCATTTCCGCGAACCGGGCATGCCGCACAAGGGCGACATCGCCACCGAGTCGGCCGCCGCCGTGGCCGGTGGCCTGACCTCGTTCATGGACATGCCCAACACGGTGCCGCCCACCCTCGATTCGGACGCGCTGCAAGCCAAGTACCAGCGCGCGGCCGGACGCGCCTGGGGCAACTACGGGTTCTATCTGGGCGCCAGCAACGACAACCTGGAAGCCATCCGCGCCCTGGATCCGAAGACCGCGCCCGGCATCAAGGTGTTCATGGGCGCGTCCACCGGCAACATGCTGGTGGACAATCCGGAAACGCTGGACGCGATCTTCCGCGAGGCACCGACGCCGATCATCACCCACTGCGAGGACACGCCGACCATCGATGCGAACATGGCAGCGTTCCAGGCCCGTTACGGCGATGCGCTCGGCCCCGAACACCATCCGGACATCCGCAGCCGCGAGGCGTGCATCAAGTCGACCCGGCTGGCGCTGGAACTGGCGCGCCGGCACGATACCCGCCTGCACGTGCTGCACATCTCCACCGCCGACGAGCTGGCCCTGTTCACCCCGGGGCCGCTGATCGACGCATCCGGCAAGCGCAAGCGCATCACCGCCGAGACCTGCATCCACTTCCTGCGCTTCGATCGCGCCGACTACGCGCGCCTGGGCAATTTCATCAAGTGCAACCCGTCGATCAAGGACGCCAGCGATCGCGAGGCCCTGATCAAGGCGCTGGCCGACGACGTCATCGACGTGCTGGCGACCGATCACGCCCCGCATACGCTGGAAGAGAAGTCCAAGCCCTACGCGCAGGCGCCGTCCGGCCTGCCGCTGGTGCAGTACGCGCTGGTCGCGGCGCTGGAACTGGTCCACGAAGGCCGCGCCACGATCACCGAGATCGTGCAGAAGGTGTCGCATGCGCCGGCGCAGTTGTTCGACGTGCGCGAACGCGGCTTCCTGCGCGAGGGTTACTGGGCGGATCTGGTGTTGGTGGACGACGCCGAATTCACCGTCCGCCGCGAGGACGTGCTGTCCAAATGCGGCTGGTCGCCCTTCGAGGGCACCACCTTCCGTTCGCGCATCGGCGCGACCTGGGTCAACGGCCGCCTGGTCTGGAACGGCGAACACCTGGTCGGCACGCCCAACGGGCAGCGGCTGGAGTTCGATCGGTGATGCGGCGGGCCGGCCTGGCCGGCACGTTGGGTCTGCTCGCGCTGCTCTCCACCGCCCGGTCGCTGTCGGCGCAGCAAGTGCTGGCCGAGGGGACCTATGGCACTCCCGCCCCCGCGCCCGCGGTCACCACGGACGAACGCGTGGTGTTTCCGGCGCAGGTCCCGCAGGGCGCGCTGGTGTTCGGCAAGGTGCCGGCCGGCAGCCAGGTGCGTTACGCGGGCCGCGTCCTGCGCACCAGCGGCTACGGCACGGTCGTGTTCGGCGTGGGCCGCGACGAGACCGGGCCGCTGGCGGTCGAGGTGACGACGCCGTCCGGACGCAGTGAAACCGCGCGCATCCTCGTGACTCCGCGCGACTGGCCGCTGGAACGGATCAACGGCGTGCCGCCGAAGACGGTCAATCCACCGCCGGCCATCGCCGAACGGATCCGGCGCGAGCAGGCGCAGGTGACCGCCGCGCGCGTGCGCGACGACGATCGCACCGACTTCGCGCAGGCGTTCATCTGGCCGGTGCAGGGCCGCATCAGCGGCCGCTTCGGCAACGCGCGCGTGTACAACGGCCAGCCCGGCGCCGGCCATTCGGGCATGGACATCGCCGCGCCCGACGGCACGCCGGTGAAAGCGCCGGCGGCGGGCGTGGTGACCTTCGCCGCGCCGGATCTGTACCTGACCGGCGGCACCCTGCTGCTGGATCACGGTTACGGCGTCAGCTCCAATTTCCTGCACCTGTCGCGAATCGACGTGAAGGTCGGCGACCGGGTCGAACAAGGCCAGGTCGTCGGCGCGGTCGGCGCGACCGGCCGCGCGACCGGACCGCACCTGCACTGGGGCATGAACTGGTTCGATGTGCGCATCGATCCGCTGCTGGTGCTGGAGCGCGCGCAGGCGGCCGGGGCGAAGTGAACGGTTGCCACGCGGCGCACGGTCGCGACTGACGTCGTTCCTACAAGACAGGGACGGATACCTGCAGAGCGACGCGAGTCGCGGGCTTTTCCCGGGAATCGGCGATGAAGCCGAGGGAGTTCAGCCGTTGCTGCCGCTGACCCGCGCAACCGCGTCGTGCGGATGCAGGCTCTCGAAATGGGCGACGGTGGCGTCGAAACGGGCCACGTGCGCGTCCCGGGACAGCGCGGCGGCGACCCGGCGCGCGGCGTCCTCGCAGAACATCAGGTTTTCCGCGTTCAGGCGGGCGAAGGCCTGTTCGTCGACGCGCTTGACCGCGGTCTGCACCGGCGTGCCCAGGGCCGCCTCGATCGCATCGATCAACGCCACCAGCGGCAGCTCGTCGAACTGCGGACGCAGTTCCACCCGCACGCTGGCCCGGCTGCGCTGGGCGTGCGGCGTGGCCGCCAGCCCGCGTTCGGAAGCCAACCAGTCGCGGACCACGCCGACCGACAGCGGATGCGCGGCGGCGAAATCGTCGGCGAAGCGTTCCGCGTTGGCCTGGCGCGACAGCGCCGCCGACGCCGGACAGGTACTGGAATATTCCACCGAGAAGGACAGCGCCAGTTGCAGATGACCGTCCACCAGGGTGGCGTCGATTTCGACCGGGTAACGCTTCCAGCCGGCATGTTCGCTTTCCAGCGCGCGCCGGCGCAGCAACGCGTCATAGCGCAGGCGGATGCGTGCGCGGTCCGCCAGTCCCTGCTGGGACGCCACGCCTTCCTGCAACAGGTGGCGCAGGCCGGCCGGGGTGATGGCTTCGCGCGACAGGCCATCCTGCAGGTGCAGGTACAGGCGCGACATGTGGATGCCGCGCGCATCCGGGTTGGTCAGGTTGACGAACACGTCGATGGTGGCCGGCACCTGCAGTTGCCCGCCCTCGCCATCGGTGATGCGCACCGGCAGGGCGATGCCTTCCATGCCCACCCAATCCAGTGGGCGCGCCAGCGGCACGCTCTGGTGGGCGACATCGGGGAGATCGGCGCGCGGCGCCACGGGGGGGACGGAAGCCATGTCGATGCGGGGGAGTCGAGACGGGGAAACAACGGGCGGGCATTGTACCCCCTGCCCCGAATCGCCAGATGAAACAGTCCGTTACGGCGGATCGAAGCGTCTATCGAAGCGATGGAGCATGTCCATCGGCGCCTCCGCCCGGGCCTGGCTCAGCCGCCGCGCGCGGCGCTCCAGGCGGTCAACAGCAGGCGCAGCCGCGACGGCAGCGCGGTGGCCTCGCCCGCCCCGGCGAACCGGCGCAGGCGCGCGCGGGCGAACGCGTCGACGATGCGGCGCTCGCGCGCCGCGCCGGACATCGGCGGCCAACGCCGTGCCAGCGTCCGCGCCCAGCCGCGCAGGCGGTTGCGGTCGTCCTCGCCACGGACGTCGCGCGGCACGGCCGCGCTCGCGGATTCGGCCAGCCGCGTCGCCAGGGTCTGCGCGACCACCGCCGTCGCATCCGGCGCGCGTCCCAGGACGACCGCTTCCACCGCCGCGACCGCCTCGCCGTAAGCGCGCAGGCCGGCGAACGCGGCCTCGCCGTCGGCGGACGCATCGCGGGCCGCGCTCAATTCCGGCAAGGCATCGGCCAGCGCGGCCCACGGCGCCGGCAACGGCTCCAATCGACGACCGAGCGGATGACGCGAGCGGCGTTGGGACCAGCCGCGCAGTTCCTCGCCCCACCACGCCAGCTTGGCGTCGGCCGGCAACGGATCGCCGGCGATGTTGAGGATGTCGTCGAATTCCTGCAGCAGCGAGAACCAGGCCTCGGCCAGCGCGCGCCGCTCCGGCGCGACGAAGATCTCGGCCACCTGCCATTCCGGCCAGCGTTGGCGCCATTTGTCCAGGAAACTGTCGAGCGCGGAGGAATCGGACACGGCGGGCGGCTACCGGAAATCAGGAAGGCGGTTCAGATGAGACGGATCAGGTCAGGCCGCGTCGACGGCCAGCGGCCAGGCGTCGGGCGTCGCCAGTTCCCCGGGCTCGTCGCACATGCGCTCGGCCTGCCAGCTCTCCGGATCGTCGCCGTCGAGGCGATAGCCCCACAGCGCGGCGATCGACGGCATGCCGGCCGCGCGCGCGGCGACGATGTCGCGTTCGTCGTCGCCGACGTAGACGCACTCGGCACAGCTCACGCCCAGGCGCTCGGCGGCCACTTGCAACGGCAGCGGATGCGGCTTGCGTTCGGCCAGGGTGTCGCCCCCGATCAACACCGCGCAGCGCGTCTGCCAGCCTTCGGCCGGCAGCACATCGCGGGCCAGGTACTCGGGCTTGTTGGTGACGATGCCCCAGCGCGTGCCGGCGGCTTCCAGCGCGGCCAGCATCGCCTCCACGCCGTCGAAGGGACGGCTGTGGCGACCCAGCTCCTCCTGGTAGATCACCAGGAACTCCGGCACCAGCGCGTCGCGCGCGGCGACATCCAGATCGGGAAACGCCGCGCCCACCATAGCCCGCGATCCCTTGGACACATGGGGACGCAGATCGGCCAGGGTCACCGGCGCGCGCCCGCGCGCGGCGAGCATGCGATTGGCGGTGGCGACGAAATCCGGCGCGCTGTCCAGCAGCGTGCCGTCGAGATCGAACAGCGCCACCCGCGGAAAGCCGCCTCCGGTCGCGGGGAGATCCGGGTTCATGAGGCTCATGCCGCCTTCACCGCGCAGGCCAGGTAGTTGACGTCGGTGCGGCGCGCCAGCCGGGCGCGCTGCCGCCAGGGCTCATAGGCCAGGCCGCTGACGTCCTCCAGTTGGAGATGGGATTGGCGCAGCCAGGCGGCCAGTTCGGACGGCTTGATGAAGTCCTGGTAGTGGTGAGTGCCGGTGGGCAGCAGGCGGGCGACGTACTCGGCGCCGACGATCGCCAGCGCGAACGCGGCCGGGGTGCGGTTGAGCGTGGACAGGAACAGCCGGCCGCCGGGTTTCAGCAGGCGCGCGCAGGCCTCGATGATCGCAGCGGGATCCGGCACATGCTCCAGCATTTCCATGCAGGTGATCACATCGAAACCGCCGGGACGTTCCTCGGCCAGCGACTCGACCGAACGCAGCTGGTAATCGACCTGCGCCCCGGATTCGAGCCTGTGCAGGCGCGCCACCTTGATCAGTTCCGGCGCCAGATCGATCGCGGTGACCTGCGCGCCGGCCTTCGCCAGCGCCTCGCTGAGCAGGCCGCCGCCGCAGCCGACGTCCAGCGCCTGCACGCCGGCCAGCGATACGCGCTGGCGCACGTAGTCCAAGCGGACCGGATTGAGCGCATGCAGCGCCTTCTGCGGTCCCTGCTCGTCCCACCAGCGGTTGGCGAGCGCGCCGAACTTGTCGAGTTCGGCCTGATCGAAGTTGTCGCCGGAAGGCGCGGAGGAAGCGGTGGAGGTCATGGGGTCACCTCGGCAGGTGCCGTTGGCCGCATCGGATGCGGACGCCGGCGGGAGAACAATCATCATCCGCCATGCAGCGTGCGGATGCGCTCGCGCCATTGGCGCGCGTTGGCGATCAGGGCGGCCGTGTCCATGTCGACCAGTTCACGCTGCGCCAGCCGCGGCTGGCCGGCGATCCAGACGTCGCTGACCTGGTGGCGGCCGGTGGCGTAGATGAGCTGGGAGACCACGTGGTGCAGCGGCTGGGTTTCCAGCGCGCCCAGGTCCACGCAGATCAGATCGGCCTGCTTGCCCGGTTCGATCGAACCGATGCGATCGCCATAACCCAGCGCGCGCGCGCCGCCCAGGGTGGCGGCATGCAGCGCGGTCGCCGCATCCAGCGCGGTCGCGTCGTTCGCCACCGCCTTGGCCAGCTGCGCGGCGGTGCGGGTCTCGCTGAACATGTCCAGATCGTTGTTGCTGGCGCAGCCGTCGGTGCCGATGGCGAGGTTTACCCCGGCGCGCTGCAGTGCGCAGGCCGGACAGAATCCGGACGCCAGCTTGAGATTGGATTCCGGGCAATGCACCACCGACACGCCGCGCTCGGCGCACAGGTGGATTTCCGCCTCGGTCAGCTGGGTCATGTGCACCGCGATCAGGCGATCGTTGACCAGGCCCAGGCGATCCAGGCGCGCCAGCGGACGCTGCCCGTACTGCTTCAGCGAGTCGGCGATTTCCTGCGCGGTCTCGTGGGTGTGCAGGTGAACCGGCACGTCGAGCTGATCCGACAGCATGCGCACCCGCTCGAAGTTGGCGTCGCTCACCGTATACGGCGCATGCGGCGCGAACGCGGTGTCCACCAGCGGATCGCCGCGCCACTGGTCATGGACCTCGCCGGCGCGCTCGAAGTACTCATCGCTGGTTTTCGCCCAGGCGGTCGGGAAGTCGATCACCGGCAGGCCCACCCGCGCGCGGAAGCCGTGGCGCTTGTACACCGCGGCCTGCACGTCGGGGAAGAAATAGTTCTCGTTGGCGCAGGTGGTGCCGCCGCGCAGCATCTCGGCGATCGCCAGGGTGGTGCCGTCGGCCACGAACTCCGGACCGATCACCGCCGCTTCCACCGGCCAGATATGGTTCTGCAGCCATTCCATCAGCGGCAGATCGTCGGCGATGCCGCGCAGCAGCGTCATCGGATTGTGGGTATGCGCGTTGACCAGGCCCGGCAGCAGCGCCGCGTCGGGCCGGGCGACCGTCCTGGCGGGAGCGAAACGCCGGCGGGCCTCGGCAACCGGCAGGATCGCGAGAATCACGCCGCCCTTCACCGCGACCGCATGGTCTTCCAGCACCACGCCGTGCGGCACCACCGGAATGACGAAACCGGCTTCGATGAGGAGATCGCAGGCTTCGGGCTGGGTGTCGTGGGTCATGCGTCCTCGTATCCGTCATTCCGCTGGGAGCCGGAATCCGACCGGACGTTCCGGCTTCGGGTTTCCGGTCGGAGGCGGTTCGGTTCGCGTGGTGCGCTCACCTCGCCGCCGCCGGGGTATCTCGTCGTCCTGGCCCAGGCCAGGACCCGTTTTGACGTTGCGGGTGGTCCGGGCTTCAACAGCAGGCACGACCGCAAAAGCAAAATGGATCCCGGCCTTCGCCGGGATGATGCAACGGCAGGGGCGCCCGCGCGCGGGCGCGCCGTCGCGTCACTTCACGCGGCTGACGTAGTCGCCGGTGCGGGTGTCGACCTTGATGGTTTCGTCCTGGCCGACGAACAGCGGCACGCGTACGACCGCGCCGGTTTCCAGGGTGGCCGGCTTGCCGCCGCCGCCCGAGGTGTCGCCGCGGACGCCCGGATCGGTCTCGACGATCTTCAGTTCGACGAAGTTCGGCGGGGTGACCTGGATCGGGGTGCCGTTGAACAGGGTCACCACGCACTCTTCCTCGCCCTTCAGCCACTTCTCCGCGCCGGCCATGCCGGCCTTGTCGGCCTGGACCTGCTCGAAGGTTTCCTGCTGCATGAAGTGCCAGTACTCGCCATCCGAGTACAGGTACTGCATGTCGGTATCCACCACGTCGGCGGCCTCGACCGAGTCGGTGCTCTTCATGGTGATTTCCTGCACGCGGCCGGTGCGGATCTGGCGGTACTTCACGCGGGTGAACGCCTGGCCCTTGCCCGGCTTGACGTACTCGGTATCGGTGATGATGGAAGGCTCGTTGTTGACCAGGATCTTCATCCCGTTCTTGACGTCGTTCATGCCGTAACTGGCCATGGAGTACTCCTTGGGGTAAGACAAACCCGCCGCTGGATACGGCTGGCCGGATAGAATGGGGAACCCGCCGGGACCGGCGGGCGTTTTGTTTTCAGACCCGCCTATGATAACCGCAGCCCCCTCCCCCATGCAGCCCGCCCCCCTCGCCCGCCCGCGCTGGCAGGAGGCCTGGCGCGACGCCGTGCGCGACCCGCGCGAGCTGCTGGCGATGCTCGGGCTGGAAACCCTCGCGGCGCGGATTTCGGACGCGGCGGCGGAGCAGTTCCCGCTGCGGGTCCCGCGCGGCTTCGTCGCCCGCATGGTCCCGGGCGATGCGGACGACCCCCTGCTGCGGCAGGTGCTGCCGCTGGACGATGAAATGCGGCCGGTGCCGGGCTTCGGCCTGGACGCGGTCGGCGACGCGGCCGCCCGCACCGCCACCGGCGTGCTGCAGAAGTACCGTGGCCGCGCCCTGCTGGTGGCCACCGGCAGTTGCGCGGTGCACTGCCGCTACTGCTTCCGCCGGCATTTTCCCTACGCCGAGGAAACCGCCGCCCGCGATGGCTGGCGGGAAGCGCTGGAGGCCATCCGGGCCGATGCCGGGGTCGAGGAGGTCCTGCTTTCCGGCGGCGACCCGCTGTCGCTGGCCACGCCCAAGCTGGCCGAACTGACCGCCGCGCTCGCCGGCATTCCGCATGTCCGGCGCCTGCGCATCCACAGCCGCCTGCCGGTGGTCCTGCCGGAACGGGTCGACGATGGACTGGTGCGCTGGTTGGCCGGCCTGCCCTGGCCGGTGGCCTTCGTCATCCACGCCAACCACGCCAACGAGTTCGACGCCGAGGTCGATGCCGCGCTGGGCCGCCTGCGCGGCGCCGGCGCGCAACTGCTCAACCAGGCGGTGCTGCTGCGGGGCGTCAACGACAGCGTGGAGGCGCTGGCCGCGCTGGGCGAGCGCAGCTTCGCCGCCGGGGTGCTGCCGTACTACCTGCACCAGTTGGACCGGGTGGCCGGCGTGGCCCATTTCGAGGTGCCCGACGAGCAGGCGCTGGCCCTGCACGCCCAACTGCGCGCGCGGCTGTCCGGCTACCTGGTGCCCCGGCTGGTCCGCGAGGTCCCGGGCGACACCGGCAAGCGGCCCCTCTGAAATCCATCGCCGCCGCGGCCTCGGCGCGCCTTTTTGCGACGCCCGCATTGGACGCTTCCGGCCCCTTCGTGTATTAAACGCCCTCCCAAGGCGGAACCGCTGCATGCAGATCGGCAAAGACTCCACCCTTCGTTTGATGATCGTCGATGACAGCGGCGAGGACGCCGAGGCGATCGTCAGTACGCTGCGGAACGGAGGCATCGCCGTGCGGCCGCTGCGGCCGCTGGACGCCGACGAACTGGCGCAGATGGTCGCCTCGCAGCCGATGGATTTGGTCCTGGCCGCCCGCTCGGCGCGCGGCATTCCGCTGTCGGGCGTCCTGTCCACGGTCGACGCCAGCGGCAAGGACATTCCGGTCATCGTGCTGGCCGACGCCATCACCGAGGCCGACTGGCTGAGCGATCAGGCCAGCGGCGCGCGCGGCGTGGTCCTGCGCGGACGCGCCGAACACCTGCTCCACGTCCTGCGCAGCGAATGGTCGGATCTGGAGACGCGCCGCGCGGTCCGCCGCCTGGACGTGCAGCTGCGCGAGTTCGAGCGCCGCTGCGACGCGCTGATTTCGTCCTCGCGCGATCCGATCGCCTACATCCACGAAGGCATGCACATCCGCGCCAACGAGGCGTACCTGGAGATGCTGGGCTTCGAATCCTTCGACGAGGTCGAAGGCCTGTCGCTGCTGGATCTGGTCGCGCCCCAGTACGTCAACGATTTCAAGCAACTGCTCAAGAGCCTCAGCAAGGGCGAGGCGCCGCCGCCGCGTTTCGAACTGGAAGCGCGCAGCCTGGACGGTGATCAGTTCCCGGCCACGCTCGAATTCGCCACCGCCACCTACGAGGGCGAGCCCTGCGTGCAGGTGGTGTTCCGCCGCCGCGAGGAGTTCGATCCCGAACTGGCGCGAGAGGTCGAGGATCTGCGCCAGCGCGACGTGGTCACCAGCCTGCTCAACCGCCCGACCTTCCTGCAGGCGCTGGAGGAGGCGGTCAGCCAGGTCGCGCGCGGCGAGCATTACTCGCTGTTGCTGCTGGAACCGGATCACTACCAGCGCCTGCTGCAGGACATCGGTATCGATTCCGCCGACGCGCTGATCGCCGCGATGGCCAAGCGCCTGGCCGAACAACTGGACAGCAGCGCCACCGCCGCCCGCTTCGGCGAGCGCACCTTCGCGGTGCTGCTCAAGGGCAACCACGCGCGCACCTCGGCCGTGGCCGAAACCCTGCGCGCGGCGTTCGCCTCGCACGTGTTCAACGCCGGCGAGCGCTCCACCTCGGTCACCGCCAGCGTCGGCGGCGTTCAGATCGGCGAGAAGATCGCCAGCATCGGCCTGGTCCTCACCCGCGCCACCGACAGTCTGCAGACCGCCACCAGCCTGGGCGGCAACCGCATCGAGATCTTCGATCCGGGCGCGGTCGATCGCGCCGAGGAAGAGCGCGTGCAGAACTGGATCGCGCGCCTGCGGGATGCGCTGGCCAACGATCACTTCCTGCTGCATTACCAGCCGGTGGTCAGCCTGCAAGGCGAGGCCGGCGAAGTCTACGAGGCCCTGTTGCGGCTGGATTCCAACGGTGAAACGGTGCTGCCGCCGGCCTTCATGGGCATCGCCGAGGAACACGGCCTGCTCGACGCCATCGACCGCTGGGTGGTCAACCGGGCCATCGAGGTGCTGGGCGAACGCCGTCGCAACGGCTACCTGACCCGGCTGCTGGTCAAGGTCAGCCCCAGCTCGTTCGGCGACGAACGCCTGCTCCAGCTCATCGCCAAACAACTGGCCGCGCACGACGTGCCGGGCGACTGCCTGTGGCTGGAAGCCTCCGAGGCCAAAGTCTTCACCCATCTGCGCCAGGCCCAGGCCTTCCAGGCCGGGGCGTCGAAGCTGGGCTGCAAGGTCGGCCTGGAACATTTCGGCGCCGGCCTGGATTCGTTCCAGCTGCTGGCCCATTTCCAGCCGGCATTCCTGAAGATCGACCGCGTCTTCAGCCAGGACCTGGCGAAGACACCGGAGCACCAGCTGAAGATCCGGGAGATTGCCGAGCGCGCGCAGTCGCAGGGCATCCTGACCATCGCCGATCACGTGGCCGACGCGGCGACGATGAGTTTCCTGTTCACGGCGATGGTGAATTACGTCGAGGGCGAGTTCCTGGCGCCGCCGGGGCCGCAGATGAATTACGACTTCTCGTAGTCCGGCGAGGCAGCTTCGCTCCCTCGCCATGCCGGCTCATTGAAGTCCGCCGAGGCGGCGACGGCCCCCTGCCATTTGCTGCTCTTGTCATCCCACGCGCGCGGTCCCCATCGCGGACCATCTGCCGTTTCCATATCGGCCCATCACTTCCTCCCATCGCGATTCGGATCCTTCCTGGATCCGCGCTGCCGTCCTCGATGCACGTCCATCACGCGCTGATCCGTCCATGACTCCGCTCACCCACGTGGGCGATTGTCAAAGTTAGTCGATCACGTCGATGAGCCGCGCCAGAATCGAGCGGCATCCGACATCACACATCCCGATTTCTCCACCGGATGCCATCAACCATTGGAAACAGACATGGCCATCCGCAAATCCGCGATCTTGCTCGCCTCGCTGGGCGTACTTTCCCTGACTGCCTGCGGCGGCAAGACCGATCCGAGCCGGCGCAATTTCGCCGCCGCGATGAATCAGTATCTCGCCGCCAAGGGCGATCTCTGTATCGGTGCCCGGCGCTGGCCGGTGGAGGTATCGGACATGGACATCAAACTCGGCGAAAGCCTTGCGTACGGCATCGCGCCGCAGATGGCGGCGCTGGAGGCCGCGGGGCTCGCAACCAGCAAGCATGCCGAAGCCGACATCATGGGCAAGCCAACGGCCGGCAAGGCTGCCCGCAGGCAATACATGCTCACCGAGCGCGCCAAACCGTTTGAAAAGCCAAGTTCTCCGGATACGGCGGCGTCCCCGTCCAAGATTGACCTTTGCTGGGGCAGGAAGGCGTTGGACAAGGTGGTCAAATGGGAAGGTCCCATGAAACTGGGCGACTACCAGGAAGTCGGCGTCACCTACACGTACAAGATCAATGACGTCGCCGACTGGGCCAAGGCTCCGGGAATCCAGGCCGCCTTCCCGCAGATCAAGCGCGCGCTGGACGGTGCCGGGAAAGACGAATCCCGGCACGCGCTCAAGCTGACCAGCGAGGGCTGGGAAGCCAAGGGCCTGAACTCTTCCTTCTTCTGAACTGGACGGGACAGCCTGGTCCGCCGGCGCCGAAGGGAGTGACTCTACCGCCGCCGTGGCGTTTCTGCTTGGGCGCTAGCGCGTGGGTTTGTTATCGGTTCTCGCTGATGGTGCGCTCGCCGCGGGGCCCTACTTTCTTTGCTTGTGCAAAGAAAATAGGCAAAGAAACACACCCCTGGCGGCGTGCCCTGCGCTTCGCTCCGGGTCCGCAATCGAGCCGGGAATTTTCGGAAGGGGCATCCTGCCCCTGCCGAAAACGGCGCACGTCCATGTGCGCCGCCCTGCGGGTTTACCCGACCCGCTTGCCACGCCTTAACGGGGGCCCGAGAAGCCAGAGCAACAACAAAGGCCAAGGCAGCAATCGGGAGGTCGGCTTCTGCTCTTGGGGCCCCATCCGCAGCGGTGGCGCCGGTGGGCAAACCCGAAGGGCGCTGCACAGGGATGTGCAGCGTTTTGGGTCGGCACACGGATGTGCCGTCCCAAAATTTCCGCCGGCGACACGGACCCCAGCCGCAACGCGGCTGGGGCGCGAGGACCGGGGTGTGTTTCTTTTGGTTACTTTTCTTTGCACAAGCAAAGAAAAGTGACGCCCCGCGGCAAGCGCACCATCAGCGACAACCGATAGTAATAGCGCGCGTCAGCGCCAGAAAAAGGCGATGGCCTTTGCTCTTGCTTCCAGCCTCCACCCACAGCGGTGTCGCCGGTGGGCAAACCCGAAGGGCGCTGCACAGGGATGTGCAGCGTTTTGGGCCGGCACACGGATGTGCCGTCCCCAAATCCCCATCGGCGACACGAACCCCAACGGCACAGCTGTTGGGGTGCGAGGACCGGGGTGTGCTTCTTTGATTCTTTCTTTGCACAAGCAAAGAGGCGCTCCTCAACAGCCGGAGGCTGGTCAAGTAGGGCCCCGCGACGAACGCGCCATCGATGGGCACCGACAACAACCCACCGCGCCAGCGCCCAAAGCAGAGAAGAGCGAGTCCCGCCCCCGACACAACGCGTGTCTCCAAAAAGAAACCCGCCTCGCGGCGGGTTTCCAGACTCAAAATCGACAGAGCGGGCTTCAGGCAAACGTCCCCTGCGCCGCCCGCAGCGCGGCAATCCGCTCCTCCAGCGGCGGATGGCTCAGGAACAACCGCTTCATGCCCTGACCGATGCCACCGGCGATACCGAACGCCTCCACCTGCGCCGGCAGCGTGCTCGGCGCATGCTGCGCGTTCAGCCGCTCCAGCGCCGCGATCATCTTGTTGCGGCCTACCAGGTTCGCGCCACCCGCGTCGGCGCGGAACTCGCGGCGGCGCGAGAACCACATCGCGATCATCGTGGCGAACAGGCCGAACACCACTTCCAGCACCATCACGATGATGTAGTAACCAAAACCGCGGCCCTCGCCTTCGCGATTGCCCGACAGGAAGCTGTCGACGATGCCCCCGACCACGCGCGCCAGCACGATCACGAAGGTGTTCAGCACACCCTGCAGCAGCGCCATCGTCACCATGTCGCCGTTGGCGACGTGGCTGACCTCGTGGCCCAGCACGGCTTCGGCCTCGTCGCGGTTCATCGCCCGCAACAGGCCGGTGGATACCGCCACCAGCGCGTTGTTGCGATTGGCGCCGGTCGCGAAGGCGTTGATTTCCGGCGCGTCGTAGATCGCCACCTGCGGCATGCCGATGCCGGCGCCCTGCGCCTGGCGCTGGACGGTCGCCAGCAGCCACCGCTCGGCTTCATTGCGCGGCTGTTCGATCACCTGCGCGCCGGTCGCGCGCAATGCCATGGTCTTGGACAGCAGCAGCGAGATCAGCGAACCACCGAAACCGAAGATGGCCGCCATCACCAGCAGACCGGACATCTGGTTCGGATTGACCCCGAGTATCGACATGACAATGCCCGCCAGGACGAGCACGGCCAGGTTGGTGGCGAGGAACAGGGCGATACGGCTGAACACGGGAAACTCCGCAAGGATTCAATGTGAAATGTTGAGCGAATCTGCGGTCGTGCCGGGTTGAATTCAAGCGCGTAACTGACCGACGATTCAGCTTTGCAGGCGCCTCCCTCCGCATGTCCACCGCCCCCGATTCCGCCACCGCTGCCGCCGCACCCGCCTACCGGGGACGCTTCGCGCCCTCGCCCACCGGTCCGCTGCATTTCGGATCGCTGCTGGCGGCGTTCGGCAGCTGGCTGCTGGCGCGCCACGCCGGCGGCGAATGGTGGATCCGGGTGGAAGATCTGGATCCGCCGCGCGAGATCGCCGGCGCCGCCGACCGGCAACTGGCCACGCTGGCCGCGTTCGGACTGGTCTCCGACGGACCCGTGGTGCGACAGAGCGAACGCGGCGGGCACTACCAGGCCGCGCTGGACGACCTGCTGGCACGAGGCCAGGCATTCTTCTGCCATTGCAGCCGCAGCGAACTCGCCGCCACCGGTGGCATCCACCACCGCTGCGTCGCCAGCGAAAGGCGCGCGCATCCGGCGGTCCGGCTGCGGGTGGCCCCCGGCACGGTGATCGGTTTCGAGGATGGCCTGCAGGGCCGGTTCGTGCAGGATGTCCACGCCGAGGCCGGCGACGTGGTGCTGCGCCGGGCCGACGGTTACTGGGCCTATCAGCTGGCGGTGGTGGTCGACGATGCCGCCCAGGGCTTCACCGACATCGTCCGCGGCGCGGACCTGCTGGATTCCACGCCCCGGCAGATCCATCTGCAGCACGCGCTGGGCCTGCCCACGCCCCGCTACCTGCATCTGCCCCTGATCGTGGACGCCGAAGGCCACAAGCTGTCCAAGTCGATGGCTGCGCTGCCGGTCGATGCCGATGATCCGCTGCCGCCGCTGCGAGCGGCCTGGGCAGCGCTCGGGCAGTCCGCGGACCGTCTTCCGGACGCTGGCGGGGTGCCGGCATTGCTGCGCGCCGCGGCCGCGGGCTTCGCGCCGGAACGGCTGCCCCGGCTGGCGCGGATGACGTTCGCTGCGGCGCACAACACGCCCGCCGCGGACGCTGTCTAGAATCCGGGGGAACCGCCTTTTGCGGGCGGTCCCCACAGGAGAAGCCCCACATGAGTTCTCGCGTCGCGCTGGTCACCGGCGGCACCGGCGGCATCGGAACCGCCATCTGCAAGAAGTTGGCCGACATGGGCCATCGCGTAGCCACCAATTACCGCAACGAGGAAAAAGCCAGGGCCTGGCAGGAACAGATGAAGGCCGCCGGCTACGACATCGCCATCTTCCCCGGCGACGTCACTTCCGCCGAGGAAGCCGAAATCCTCGTGCGCAAGGTCGAGGCCGAACTCGGCCCGATCGAGATCCTGATCAACAACGCCGGCATCACCCGCGACACCACCTTCCATCGCATGAGCGCGTTGCAGTGGAACGAGGTCATCAACACCAACCTCAATTCGGTGTTCAACATGACCCGCCCGGTGATCGAGGGCATGCGCGACCGCAAATGGGGCCGCATCATCCAGATCAGTTCGATCAACGGCCTCAAGGGCCAGTACGGCCAGGCCAACTACGCCGCCGCCAAGGCCGGCATGCACGGCTTCACCATTTCGCTGGCGCGCGAGAACGCCAAGCTCGGCATCACCGTCAACACGGTGTCGCCCGGCTACGTCGCCACCGACATGGTGATGGCGGTGCCGGAGGAAGTGCGCGCCAAGATCGCCGCCGACATCCCGACCGGCCGCCTGGGCAACCCGGACGAAATCGCCTACGCGGTGGCCTTCCTGGTGGCCGACGAGGCGGGCTGGATCACCGGTTCCAACCTGGACATCAACGGCGGCCACCACATGGGCTGGTAGTCCGTTCCACACCGGTGCGGATGGAAAAATGCTGCGGGTTCGCCCCGCAGCATTTTTTTGTCCGGCCCGCGTTCCTGAACAGGGCACCCCTGACCTGCGGCCTGTTGCAAGGGCTGCTGCGCTGCGTCATGCTGCGCCACACTGCGTTTTAGAGTGATTGCTTCATGGCTGCGATCCGCATCATCAAGAAGTACCCGAACCGCCGTCTCTACGACACCGAGATTTCCAGTTACATCACCATCGAGGACGTCCGCCAGCTGATTGTCGACGGCGAGGACTTCGAGGTCCGCGACGCCAAGACCGGCGATGACCTGACCCGTACCGTCCTGCTGCAGATCATCAGCGAGCAGGAGCAGGACGGCGAGCCGGTGCTCTCCACCCAGTTGCTGAGCCAGATCATCCGTTTCTACGGCGATTCGCTGCAGGGCTTCATGGGCAACTACCTGGAGCGCAGCATGCAGATCTTCATGGAGCAGCAGCAGCAGTTCCGCAGCCAGATGGGCAATCTGCTGGGGCAGACGCCCTGGACCATGATGAACCAGCTGACCGAGCGCAACCTGGAACTTTGGCAGGAATTCCAGCGCAATCTCAGCGGCGGCGGCCTGGGCCGTCCGGCCACCGCGAAGCCGAAGGATCCGCCCCGCGAGACGCCGAAGACCCGCGCCCGCTGATCCTTGTTTCCGAGATGAAGCCCGCGCTCCATGGCGCGGGCTTTTTCATGTCATCCCCTTTTTCCAGGAATATCCCATGAGCAAGCGCGTCGCGGTCGTCACCGGCGGCATCGGCGGTCTGGGCACCGCCATCTGCAAGCATCTGGCCGGCGCCGGCCACACCGTGATCGCGGCCGATCTGCCCGCCGACGAGACGCGCCGGGCCGCCTTCGCCCAGGCCACGCAGGGCCTGGACGCGCATTTCATGCCGCTGGATGTCAGCGACTTCTCCGCCTGCGGCGCGTTCGTGCGCAACGTGCAGGACGCGCACGGCGCCCTGGACATCCTGGTCAACAACGCCGGCATCACCCGCGACGCCACCCTGCGCAAGATGGACGAGTCGCAATGGGAAGCGGTGATCGACGTCAACCTGGGCAGCGTATTCAATCTGTCGCGCCACGCCATCGACGGCATGCAGGCGCGTGGCTTCGGCCGGGTCATCAACATCAGTTCGGTCAGTGGCCAGACCGGCAACTTCGGCCAGACCAACTACGCCGCCGCCAAGGCCGGCCTGCACGGCTTCACCATGTCGCTGGCGCGCGAGGTCGCGGCCAAGGGCATCACCGTCAACAGCGTGTCGCCCGGCTACATCGAAACGCCGATGACCCGCGCGATGCCGCCCGAAGTCCGCGATCGCACCGTCGCCTCGGTGCCGGTGGGACGGATCGGCGCGCCCGACGACATCGCGCGCGCGGTGGCGTTCCTGGCCGACGAAGCCTCCGGTTACATCACCGGCGCCAACCTGCCGGTCAACGGCGGCCTCTTCATGAGCTTCTGATCCGCGGCTATCCTGAGCGTTCCGCAGTCCCCCCGCACAATCAAGGAAACCGGATGAAACTCACTCCTCCCACCTTCGGCGTCTGGCTCATCGCGCTGCTGCTCGGCGCCGGCGGCATCGCCGCGCGATTCGGGTATATCCCGGTGCTGGCGCCGCATGCGTTCTGGCTGGTGGTGGGGGGATTCGGGTTGCTGGTGGCGGCGACGATTTTCAGCAAGCTATGACGTGGAGCGGAGCTTGCTCCGCTGCCATTGCGCTTTGCCCCTGCCCTTGCGCTGTTAGGCGCTGACGCGCGTCATTCCTATCGGTATCACCGATGGCGCGCTCGCCGCGGGGCGTCCCTTGACCAGCCTCCTGCTGTTGAGAAGCGCTTCTTTGCTTGTGCAAAGAAAGGAACCAAAGAAACACACCCCTGGCGGCGTGCCCTGCGCGCTGCGCGCGCAGGGTCCGCAATCGGACCGGGAATTTTCGGAAGGGGCATCCTGCCCCTGTCGAAAACGGCGCACGTCCTTGTGCGCCGCCCTTCGGGTTTTACCCGGCCCGCTTGCCACGCCTGAACGGGGACCCGAAAGGCAAAAGCCACAACAACAGCAGGGCAAAAGTTCGCGGCTGGAGGCCGCTCCTTCCGAAGCTGGTCTACTGGCTTTGGCCTTTGGCTTTTGCTCTATGGGGCCCCATCCGCAGCGGTGGCGCCGGTGGGTAAACCCGAAGGGCGCCGCGCACGACGCGCGGCGTTTTGGGTCGGCACAGGGATGTGCCGTCCCAAAATTCCCGCCGGCGACACGGACCCCGGCCGCGCAGCGGCTGGGGCGCGAGGACCGGGGGGTGCTTTCTTTGGTTCCTTTCTTTGCACAAGCAAAGAAGCGCTTCTC